>NZ_RCHH01000015.1:0-97073 GCF_003664555.1 Ochrobactrum soli
GCTTGCCCATGGTGCATCTCCTTCCATGAGACAAGTGAATCACAGATCAAGCCAAACGGGAATCCCGAATCCGGTTAACAGCGACATGCTTTAAAAGTCGTGCCGCCTAGCAGATCGTCGAAACCTCAGCCATCAGCCAGTCGCGGAAGAGCTGTAATGCATGGTTTGAGGCAATGGTCTCATGGCTGCAAATGAACTTGTAAGATTCCTTGGGCTGGAAGAATTTCTCCGATACGATGCCGAGACTGCCGCGCTGCACGTCGCTTTCGAGAAGCGGTCGATGAGAAAAGCCAATGCCTTGTCCCGACCGCGCCGCCGCCAGAAGCGTGTGCTGGTCGTCGAAAAACAGATTTGAGTTTGCGGCTATATCACCAATGCCGTGGTGCGATATCCATCGCTTCCAATCGCTCATGTCGCGGTAGTGTAGGCGCGGAATGTCGGGGTTTGTGAGAAGGTCTTCCGGGTTTGCCACGCCTTCGAGAAGAGAAGGGCTACAGACGGGAACGAGCTTTTCGGTCAACAGGTCGATGCTGTAGGCACCGGCAGGGGCGTTCAGGCAATATTTGATCTGCGCGTCTTCTCTGTCATGCGCAATGGAATCGATCTCGAGATTGTTCAGATGCAGCTGTATACCCGGGTTCTGTTTGAGGAATCCAGCAATGCGGCTGGCAATGACTTCCATAGAGAAGAAAGGCCCGGCGCGGACGCGGAGAATTTGCGCCCTGTTGTCCTGACCGATAAGGGCCGTCACAGCACCGATTTCGTCAAGGGCACGCCCACAAACTTCGGCCAGCAATGCGCCCTCTGCGGTAACGGTCACGCCACGAGGCCCGCGAATAAGCAACTGGCAGCCCAAGGCCTGTTCGAGAAGTTTGATCTGATGACTGACCGCGCCTTGGCTGACCGCAAGCTCTTCCGCCGCAGCGGTAAAGCTCTGGCAGTGCGCCACGGCTTCAAAAGCCCGCAACGCTTTCAAGCTTGGAAGTCTTCTCCGCCCGGCTCGTGAATTCATAGTCCCATTAAATTTTCTAATAACATTGAATAGTTCTTTTGCATTGATCGGCTGCGGGCACAAGCATAATCGTCAATCAATAAAAGCTGCCCAAGGGAGCATTCCCACCGGCTGATGATCTCAGGTGACGCTGATTTTCTGGGATCAGACATTGCCGGGCAAGGGCGAATAACAGGAGATCGGAACATGCATAAGCACGCCAAAATGGGAATTATTGCAGCGGTTGTCGCCGTGTTCGGTGCTTTCCCATCCTATGCCGAGGAAATCCGCATGGGAGCCGAGGGCGCTTATGCGCCGTTCAATTACCTCGATCCCAATGGGAAGCTGCAGGGCTTCGATATCGACGTCGGCGATGCGATCTGCGAGAAACTGAAAGCGGATTGCGTGTGGAGCGCCAATGAATGGAGCGGGATTATTCCTGCTCTTCAGGCGAAGAAATTTGATGTGATGGCGTCGTCGATGGCTATCACGGAATCGCGCATGCAGCAGGTCAATTTTTCCAATCCCTACTACTACAATACCATGCGGTTTGTTGCGTTGAAGGAACTTGGCCTGAAGGACGTGACGCCGGAAAGCGCCAAGGGGAAGGTCATAGGCACCCAGACCGGCTCTATCGCGGTCGATGTTTTGCAGCGCTTTTTCCCTGATAATGAGGTGAAGCTCTATCCGACGCTGGAAGAAGCTTTCCTCGACATTGAAAACGGTCGCGTGGACCTCGTGCTTGAATCCAAGTTCGCGCTCAGCAACTGGATTTCTAAGGGAGCGAGCTGCTGCGAGTTTGTCGGTAACGAGTTCCTGCTCGATGGCACATTGGGCGCTGGCATGGCCTTCCGCAAGGATGATGAGGAGCTGCGCGCGCGCGTCAACAAGGCGCTGGAAGAGATCATCCAGGACGGCACCTACGACAAGATCCGCGCCAAGTATTTTGACTTCGACATTCGGGAAAAGCCGAAATTCGCCAGCGAAATCTTCGCAAAATAGTTCGTTCCGAAAGGGCCCTGATCTGAAGCACCACATCAGATCGGGTGCCCGCCTTGTGCCATGCGCAAGGTTGCGGCGGCGCGATCATGCTTCAGCCGTTACATTCTCGACCAATCCAGACTGGTCTTCGCCGACATAGAGCATTTCCAGCAAAAGTGCGTAGCGGTTTTGCGTAGGATAATGCGTAAAAACAAATAGATAGAGCGGTTCCACGATTCCGTTTTCACCGGAACCGCTCTAAGAAAGGTCGATCCCGTGTCCTATCGCGTTGCGATCATCGAACTCATCAATGAAAGTAATACCTTCACGAAAAATCGCACGAGTATTGGCGATTTCCGTGCGTCCCACTATTTCAAGGGTGATGAGATTCCGGCCAATTTCCGCGGCACCGGCTCGGAGGTCGGCGGCGCGATAAAGGTCGCGGATGAAAAGGGATGGACACCTGTTTATATTACTGCCGCCCATGCGGAGCCGAATGGCGCGGTGCTGGAAAGCGCACGTCTGGAAATCACAGGCGAATGCCTGCGGCGGTTGAAGGAATGCGGACCGTTCAACGGTATCTTCGTCGCTCTGCATGGTGCCATGGTGACGGAAACGGATCAGGATGGCGACAGCCAGTTCCTGCGCGAAATCCGCTCGGTGGTTGGGTATGATGTACCGATTGCCATCACGCTCGATCTTCATGCGAATATTTTCGACGAACTGGCCGATCTGGCGCAGATCGCGGTTTCATTCCGAACCTATCCGCATGTCGATATGAATGAGGTTGGGGTTGAGGCTTGTTCGCTGCTGGATCGGGCGATGAAGGGCGAGATCGAACCTGCTCTCGCCATCGCCCGCCCGCCAATGCTGCTCGGTTGCGATGACGGTCGCACGACGGATAATGGCCCGATGTGCCGTCTGCTCGAAAGCGCGGACCGCGAAATGCAGCAGCCGGGCATCCTCAATGTGGCGATCAATGCCGGTTTCACCGATGCCGATGTTTGGGCGGCGGGACCAAGTGTTATTGTCACCTTCGATGCGAAAAGTGTTGAACGGCAGGCCGCTTTCGATGTTGCAGGCAAGATGTGTGATGAAATCTGGTCCTATAAGGATCAGTGGACGCAGCCGATGCCTCTTGATGCGTGCATCGCGCGATTGAAAGAGGCGCGCGGCGCCAAGGGCACGATTGTTGTTGCGGACTTCTCGGATAATCCCGGCTCGGGCGCTTATAGCGATTGCACCGCGCTGATTGCGGCGATGCTGGACGCCGGTGTGACCGATGCCGCCGCTGGCGCGCTGCTGGACCCCGAAGCGGTGGCCGAGATTGCAGCCAAGGCAGTGGGCGAGACCCTCACGGTGACGATTGGCGGCAAGTCTGATCCAACGGTCGGCGGTGGCCCGCTGACGGTGACGGGCCGTGTCATGGCGATCAGCGAAGGCAGCTTCGTTTTCGAAGGGCCGATGTTTACGGGTCTGCCCGGAACGACCGGAAAATCCGTGTGCCTGCGCGTGGAGGGGATCGACATCATGATCGTTTCCGAACGGATGCAGATGCTCGATCAGAACATCTTCCGGATTGTCGGTATCGAGCCGAAGGAAAAGGCAATTGTTGCGGTCAAGTCGATGCAGCATTTCAAGGGGGCTTTCGGCCCGATTGCGGCGCAGATCATCGTGACCGATGCTGGTGGGTTGAGTTCGCCGGATCTTTCGAGACGCACTTATTCGCGCCTGCGGCGTCCGGTTTTCCCACTGGATACACTCTCGTGAGTACATCAGTGAAAGTCCCAACTGAATCTGTTGGACTTTTGCCAGCGAACAGGGAATTTAGAGCATTTCCAGCAAAAGTGCGTAGCGCCTACGCTGGGAAATCAGTCCACTGGACTGATTTCTAATCCCGCTTCGATGCGTAGGATAGTGCGTAAAACAAATAGATTGAGCGGATCCACGATTCCGTTTTAATCGGAACCGCTCTAGAACCGTTTCGATCTGACGTAATCAATCATACCCACGGATGGAGTATCCGATGCAGACAGCGCCAATTTTCGCCGGATTAAAAATCGAGGCGGCTGAAATACGGGTTATCCGGTTGCCGCTGCTCGTGCCTTTCGTGATCTCCACCGGCACGATGACTGAAAAGGTGATACCGATCCTCACCCTGAAGGCGGAAGGTCTTGAAGGCTATGCCGAAGGCGTGATGGACCCCTTGCCGGATTATCTCGAAGAAACCATCTCCGGCTCGCTCTCATTCCTGCGCGATGTGCTGCTGCCGCAGATTGTTGGAAAGCGTTTCAACGGTCCGGCTGATCTTGCCGCCATTCTCGATCCGTGGCGCGGGCACAGGATGAGCAAGGCCATGGTCGAAATGGCCGTGTGGGACTTGTGGGCGAAAGCGCTGAACCTGCCATTGAGCGTTGCGCTTGGTGGCGTTCGCGATGCCATCGATGTTGGTGTCAGCCTTGGCATCGCCGATATTCCAACGACGATTGACCGCGTCGCGGCTTCGCTCGACGCCGGTTACAAGCGCGTGAAGCTCAAGATCAAGCGCGGCCATGATCTGGCGATGCTGCAAGCCGTGCGCGACCGCTTCCCGGACGCCAAGCTGACCGTTGACGCCAATACGGATTATCGCCTGTCGGACCTGCCGCTTTTGAAAGCCATGGACGCATTCGCGCTCGATTACATCGAGCAGCCGTTGGCGTTTGACGACATTACCGACCATGTGCATGTGCAGGAAAAACTGCTGACGGCCATTTGTCTCGATGAAAGCATTCGCTCTTCGGTCGATGCGCGCAAGGCGCTCGTCGCGCGTGCCTGCCGGGTCATCAACATCAAGGTCGGGCGCGTCGGTGGCCACAGCGCATCGCGGGCCATTCATGATGTCTGCGCGGCTTTCGATGTACCTGTATGGTGCGGCGGCATGCTGGAGGCAGGCATTGGACGTGCGCACAATATCCATCTTTCGACGCTGGTGAATTTCACCAAGCCGGGGGATACCTCGTCCGCCAGTCGCTATTTCCCGCGCGACATTGTCAATGAGCCGCTGGAAGCCGAAAACGGCCGCATGGCTGTGCCGAAAAACGGCCCGGGTATTGGTGTGACGCTCGACCGCGCCTTCCTCGATACGGTGACGAACCATCGCGAGGAATTCGCAGCATGAGCGAAATAGTCATCCGCGAACTCGCATCGCTGGCCGAGATGAAGGATTCGGAAACTGTGCAGCGGCTTGTCTGGGGCGACGACGATCCTGTCGATGCCTCCGATCTGTTGCTTGCTATCCAGCATGAAGGCGGGCTTGTCGCCGGTGCCTTCGATGGTGAGAAGATGCTGGGTTTCATCTTCGGTTTCCCGACTGCGACACCGGGCATCCAGCATTCGCATCGTCTGGCGGTTTTGCCGGAAGCGCGGGGCCTGAAGCTTGGTGCGCGCATGAAGTGGTTCCAGCGTGACTGGTGCCTTGCGCGCGGCGTGACCCATGTGCGCTGGACCTATGATCCCATTCGCGCGGTCAATGCCGGGTTGAATATTGCAAGCCTTGGCGCCACGTCGTCCACCTATCACATCGACTATTATGGTCCGATGGTCGGCATCAATGCGGGCCTTCCGTCGGATCGCATCGTAGCCGACTGGCACTTGGACGATCCGCGTGTCGAAGCCCGTTCCAAAGGGCAGGCGCCTGAATTTCCCGCCGATATTCGTCGCGTCGAATTTCCCGGCGATATCGACCAGCTGCTTGCGACAGATCCAGCGGCGGCCATGCAGGCGCGCCTGTCGCTTCGCGAGACGCTGCGCGCAGCCTTTGCCGAAGGGCAGCGCATTGTCGGCTTCGATCCCAAAATACCTGCCTATCTGCTGCGCTGAAGCCAGCCCGCGCGCCCTTTTAAAAGCCCGCATCCGAGCATCGGTTGCGGGCTGACTTTTTTCCGCGCGGCGCTACTTATTACATGGAGCGGACATCCCCCACGCTTGCGATGGTTTTTGAAAGGCAGAGCAAGCGCTCGCGTGTATGGTGAGTCCTCGACAGGATGCAGGCGGCGAAAGGAAAAGCGAATTGGCTCAGCATCGCGTAGTGATTGTCGGCGGCGGTTTTGCGGGTTTGCAGCTGGCGAAAGATCTGCAAAGTCCGGATACATCGATCACGATCATCGATCGCAGAAACCATCATCTTTTCCAGCCCTTGCTCTATCAGGTCGCGACGACTGTTCTTGCAACATCGGAAATCGCCTGGCCGATCCGCTCCGTCTTTCGCAATCGCGAAGAGGTTTCCACCCTGCTGGCTGAAGTGACGGGCGTGGACACGCAGGCGCGCAAGGTGCATCTCCGCGATGGGCACGCCGTTGATTATGACACGCTTGTGCTTGCGACCGGTGCGCGGCACGCTTATTTCGGACGCGACGAATGGGAGCCTTATGCACCGGGCCTGAAGGCGCTGGAAGATGCGACGACTATTCGCCGCCGTCTCCTGCTGGCTTTCGAACAGGCCGAGCTGGAGGCCGATCCCGAAGTTCGCAAAGCGCTGTTGACATTCAGCATCATCGGCGCGGGGCCGACCGGCGTGGAACTGGCGGGGATCATTGCGGAACTGGCCCACCGCACCTTGGTCAAGGAATTCCGCAATATCGATACATCCACAGCCCGCATCATACTCATTGAAGCCGGGCCGCGCATTCTGCCGGTTTTCCCGCCGTCGCTTTCGGAATATGCGGAGAAGTCGCTGACGAAAATGGGCGTGGAGGTCAGAACCGGAACGCCCGTCACTGCCTGCGATGCCAGGGGCATTTCCATCGGTGACGAACAGGTCGCGAGCCGCACCGTCATCTGGGCGGCGGGTGTGCAGGCTTCGAAAGCGGCTGAATGGGTGGGCGCCGAACAGGATCGCGCCGGGCGCGCCGTGGTCGAGCCGGACCTGACAGTGAAGGGCCATCCCGAAATCTTTATCGTCGGGGATACGGCTCTGGTCAAAACCGCTGATGGAAAGCCAGTGCCGGGCATTGCGCCTGCCGCCAAGCAGCAGGGCAAATATGTGGCGAAGGTGATCAAGGCGCGGTTTGCCAATCATGCCGCGCCCGGTTCCTTCCGTTACAAGCATCTTGGCAACCTTGCCACCATCGGTCCAAGTGCAGCCGTCATCGATTTCGGGTCGCTGCGGCTCAAAGGCTGGATTGCATGGTGGATATGGGGCCTCGCCCATATCTATTTTCTCATTGGCACGCGCAGCCGTCTGGCGGTGGCGCTCAGCTGGCTCTGGGTCTTCATTTCGGGGCAGCACTCAGCGCGTCTGATTACGCAGAAAGAAACGCTGAAAAATGAAGTGTAGGCGTGTCGCCCACGGCATGTTTACGCCAACGCGATAGTGAATTTCGTTTCGCTGGACACATGGTTGTGTGCGCCATTCTTAGAGCGCGGTTCGATCTGATTGAATCAGATCGAACCGCGCTCTAATTTTTCTGTTATAACGCGCATCTTCTCCGATAACCGTTTCACACTTTTCGGGATGCGCTCTTAACGAGGAGATATGAGAATGCGCTTGATGATGGGAATGCTGCTGGCGGGTGTCAGTATTTTGGGTGGGGCGAACCTGGCGCAAGCCGAGGAAAGCGTGGAAGTTCTCCATTACTGGACCTCGGGCGGTGAGGCGGCAGCGCTTAATCTCTTGAAGGAAAATCTTCAGAAACAGGGTATTGGCTGGGTCGATATGCCGGTCGCCGGCGGTGCGGGCGAGGCTGCCATGACGACCTTGCGCGCCCGTGTGACGGCGGGCAATGCGCCTGCCGCCGTGCAGATGCAGGGTTTCGACATTCTGGATTGGGCGGAGCAGGGCGTGCTCGGCAATCTGGATGAAGTCGCCGACAAGGAAGGCTGGGACAAGGTCA
This sequence comes from Ochrobactrum soli, assembly GCF_003664555.1. Taxonomy (NCBI): domain Bacteria; kingdom Pseudomonadati; phylum Pseudomonadota; class Alphaproteobacteria; order Hyphomicrobiales; family Brucellaceae; genus Ochrobactrum; species Ochrobactrum soli. Next base: position 7,846 of record NZ_RCHH01000015.1, read on the forward strand.
TCCCGCCTGCAATCCAGCGCTTCTCGAAATATGACGGCCACTGGATCGCCGCGCCGGTCAATGTGCATTCCACCAACTGGGCGTGGTACAACAAGGCCGCGCTCGACAAGGCAGGCGGAAAAGTGCCGCAGAACTGGGACGAGCTTGTCGCGCTGCTCGACAAGTTCAAGGAACAGGGGATCACGCCGATTGCCCATGGCGGCCAGCCCTGGCAGGAAGCGCTTATCTTCACAAGTGTCGTGATGTCGTTCGGGCCGGATTTCTACAAGAAGGCGCTGATCGATCTCGATCCGGAAGCGCTGAAGAGCGATACCATGAAGCAGGTCTTCGAGCGGATGGCGAAGCTGCGCACCTATGTGGACGACAACTTCTCCGGACGTGACTGGAATCTTGCCTCATCAATGGTCATCGACGACAAGGCGGGCGTGCAGTTCATGGGCGACTGGGCCAAGGGCGAGTTCACCAAGGCCGAAAAAAAGCCGGGCGCGGATTTCGTTTGCGGTCGTTTTCCGGGAACGGAAGGTTCCGTGGCTTTCAATGCCGATCAGTTCGCTGTCTTCGAAGTGGGTGAGGACAAGCGCAAGGCGCAACTTGCACTCGCAGCCGCTGTGGAAGACGTCAATTTCCAGTCGGCCTTCAATGTGGTGAAGGGCTCGGCACCGGCGCGCACGGATGTGCCGACCACGGCATTTGACGAATGCGGACAAAAGGCGATCAAGGATCTGGCCGCCGCCGACAAGAGCGGATCGCTGCTTGGTTCCTTCTCGCAGTCGCATGCACAGCCAACCGCGATCAAGAATGCGATGTTCGATGTCATCACCCGCCAGTTCAATGGCCAGCTGACGGCTGATCAGGCGGTTGAAGAGCTCAGCTCCGCCATCGACATGGCGAAATAAATAAAAAAGCCTCCACCGAAACCTTCGGGGGAGGCTTTTTCGTTAGAGCGGTTCCAGTTAAATTGGAATCGCTGGAGCCGCTCTATCCATTTGTTTTCACGCATTGTCCTACGCAAAACCGCTTCGCACTTTTGCTGGAAATGCTCTAGATCGGCTTTTATGCCAGATCGAAACGGTCGGCGTTCATCACCTTGGTCCAGGCGGCAACGAAGTCCTTCACGAACTTCTCCTTGCTGTCGTCCTGAGCATAGACTTCGGCATAGGCGCGAAGGATCGAATTCGAACCGAAAACGAGATCGACGCGCGTTGCGGTGAACTTCGGCGTGCCGGTCTTGCGGTCGCGGATTTCATACAGGCCTTCGCCGGTCGGAACCCACGTGTAGCGCATGTCGGTGAGCGTGGCGAAGAAATCCGTCGTCAACGCGCCGACCTTGTCGGTGAAGACGCCATGCGCCGTGCCGCCATGGTTGGTGCCGATGGCGCGCATGCCGCCGACAAGGACCGTCATTTCAGGGGCGGTGAGGCCCATGAGCTGGGCACGGTCGAGGAGCAGTTCCTCGGCGCTGACCACATAGTCCTGCTTCTGCCAGTTGCGGAAACCGTCTGCCAGCGGCTCGAGCGGAGCAAAGCTTTCGGCATCGGTCTGCTCGGCTGTCGCATCGCCACGTCCCGGTGCGAAAGGCACTTCAATGTCGAAACCGGCGGCCTTGGCTGCCTGTTCCACACCGTAATTGCCAGCCAGCACGATGACATCGGCCAGACTTGCGCCAGACGCCGCTGCAATCGGTTCCAGAACCGAGAGAACACGGGCCAGACGTTCCGGCTCGTTGCCTGCCCAATCCTTCTGCGGAGCCAGACGGATACGCGCGCCGTTTGCGCCGCCACGGAAATCCGAACCGCGATAGGTGCGGGCGCTGTCCCAGGCGGTGGAAACCAGATCGGACACGGAAAGGCCGGAAACGGCGATCTTGGCCTTGAGGTCCTTCACGTCGTAATCCGTGCGGCCAGCAGGAACCGGGTCCTGCCAGATCAGGTCTTCCGTCGGCGCGTCAGGCCCGATGTAACGGGTCTTCGGGCCCATGTCGCGATGGGTCAGCTTGAACCATGCGCGGGCAAAGGCATCCGAGAACGCGTCGAAGTCGTTCATGAAACGCTCGGAAATCGCGCGATAGATCGGGTCTACTTTGAGCGCCATATCCGCATCGGTCATCATCGGGTTCAGGCGGATTGACGGGTCTTCCACGTCAACCGGCTTGTCCTGCTCGGCAATCGAAATGGGCTCCCATTGCGATGCGCCAGCCGGGCTCTTGACCAGATGCCATTCATGCTTGAACAGCATTTCGAAGAAACCGTTGTCCCACTTGGTCGGTTCCGTGGTCCATGCGCCTTCGAGGCCCGAAACCACGGTATCACGACCGATGCCGCGACCCTTGGTATTCATCCAGCCCAGCCCCTGATATTCAGGCCCTGCATCTTCCGGATCGGGACTGAGGTTAGCCGGATCGCCATTGCCATGGGTCTTGCCGATCGTATGGCCGCCAGCTGTCAGCGCCACGGTTTCCTCGTCGTCCATACCCATGCGGGCAAAGGTTTCGCGCATCTGCGCTGCCGTTGCCAACGGATCGGACTTACCGTTCACGCCTTCCGGGTTGACATAAATCAGGCCCATCTGGACCGCCGCCAGCGGGTTGTCCAGCGTGCTCGGCTTGGTCACGTCACCGTAACGGCCATCGCTTGGCGCCAGCCATTCCTTTTCATTGCCCCAATAGGTGTCTTTTTCGGGCGCCCAGATATCTTCACGGCCAAAGGCGAAACCAAAGGTCTTAAGACCGGCGACATCATAGGCAATCGTACCGGCAAGCGCGATCAGGTCGGCCCAGGAGAGCCGGTTGCCGTACTTCTTCTTGATCGGCCACAGCAAACGGCGACCCTTATCGGTGTTGACGTTATCCGGCCAGGAATTGAGCGGCGCAAAACGCTGGTTACCGGTGCTGGCGCCACCGCGACCATCGGAGGTGCGGTAGGAACCGGCGGCGTGCCAAGTCACGCGAGCCATCATGCCGACATAGCTGCCCCAGTCGGCAGGCCACCACTCCTGACTATCGGTCATGAGCGCGCGCAGATCGGCCTTGAGGGCTTCCACGTCGAGCTTTTTCAGCTCTTCTTTATAGTTGAAGTCCTTGCCCAGCGGATTGGTCTTGCTGTCGTGCTGGTGCAGAATGTCGAGGTTCAGCGCATTGGGCCACCATTCCATGACAGAACTGCCAAGCGCGGTATTGCCGCCATGCATGACCGGACATTTTCCGGCCGATTTCGTCTTAACGTCCATGATTGCTCTCCGATGGCTTTCCCAAAGATGGCTTTCGCTAAATTGAACGAGCGGCTGACACTGGCATGCCAAAGCGTCCGCTTTATGAAGGCGGACACTCCGGGCCACAGTCAGTTTTGGTACGGTAATCAATGCTTCCGATAAATTCCAATTGTATATTCTAAAGGCTGCGATATGCTCAGCTTATGATTGGCCTCTCCATGAAACACCTTCGCTATTTCGACTCGCTGGCGCGATTGAGCCATTTCGGGCGCGCGGCAGCGGCCTGCTCCATCTCTCAACCCGCCTTATCCTTGCAGATCAAGGAACTGGAAGACCTGATCGGCGCGCCTCTGGTGGAGCGTGGTGGCAGACAAATCCGCCTGACCGGGCTCGGTGAGGAATTCGCGGAGAGGGTGCGCGGCATTCTGCGTTCGGTCGACGAACTGGAAGAGCTGGCGCGGGCAGCGCATGGCCCGTTCACGGGGCGCCTGCGTCTCGGCGTGATCCCGACGGTTGCGCCCTATCTTCTGCCGGAAGTGATCAAGACGCTCACCCAGCGTTATCCGGGGCTGGAACCACGCCCGCGTGAGGCCATCACCCAGAAACTGATCGAAGACCTTTTGGAAGCCAGACTGGACGCGGCGATTGTCGCCTTGCCGATTTCCGAGCCTGCCTTGCAGGAAGTGCCCCTCTTTGAAGAGGAATTCGTGCTGATGCGCCCGCTGGAAGATGCGGGCAAGCCGGTTCCCAGCGCCGAAAAACTGCATGAAATGCGGCTTCTTCTTCTGGAAGAAGGGCATTGTTTCCGCGATCAGGCGCTATCCTTCTGCAATATTGCGAATGCGCCGCCGCGTGAATTGATGGAAGGCAGTTCACTGTCCACGCTTGTGCAGATGGTGGGTGCTGGCATCGGCATTACGCTTGTGCCGGAGATGGCGGTCTATACGGAAACACTCGCCGCGAATGTCTGCATGTTCCGCCTTGCCGAACCGCGCCCGTCGCGGACCATCGGTCTGGTTTGGCGCAAAAGCAACCCGCTGTCGTCGCAACTCTCGCAGATCGCCGAGATCGTTCGGGAAGTCGGGCTGCGCAATCAGGACCGGATGCAGGCTTTGTTGAGCCAATGAACCACCCGTCTGCGTCGGATCGGGCCTATTCTCCCACAATTTCGCCGACAACTTTGCCCGCTACAGACGTGCAGCGAAGATAGACCCGGTTCACGGCAACGCCGGGCAGGGGCTTTTCAAGAGCGTCGCGGGCGTGAAAGCCGTTTGCGTTATTCATTATAAGCAACCTGCGGCTTTCCTGCGGGATGGAATAGCGAAATTTGTTTTCTGATATGGCATTCACCATGTCAGTGACGACGTCATGGGATTGGGTATGCTCCTCGCCCACCTTCCCGTCGAACTGGCCGCTCATATAAGTTGTAATCGAGCCGTTCTGGTCATGGCTGAAAATGGTTGCCTTGACGCGATGTTCTATGACCATCACGTCATTTTGCCCGTCTTCATAGACAGTCGGATTGAGCTTGAAATAATACGCATCCGATAAGCCTATTCTGTCCACAAGCGCTGCCAGACCATCGAGTTTGCAGGTCGGAACCCAATGAAAATAGCCGCGTTCCTCGAAATTAATGGCAATGTTATAGACTGATATGTAGTCGGGAACGGCCACCTCTGTGCCGGTAAGTGCACTGTCGGAATGAAACTCCAATCGGTTCGTTGGCGTTAGATCCTGTAATCCGGCGCGTTCAAGTCTTTCGAGACTGTCTGCGGAAGTGGTGAAGACGGAAAACGGCGTCTGGTTTCTCCCGTCGGTTAACGTCGGCATAAGCGCCTGGGTCAGCGAAACGGCCAGCAGCGCACCCGCAATGGCATCCAATGTCGCATCGTCAAGGATGGACGGTATATCGACCGCGACGATCCCGATTTCCGGGCAATCCAACTGATACTGCAAATCTTTGAGCAAGTTTGCGAAGACATGTGCGGCCTGGTCGGCCAGATCCGCCGCGAGTTCCTTGTCACGCAAATCCGCGAGCGAAATCATGATGCCGCTCTTGGTGAGATAGTGCTCACAAAAGTCGCTTGCGGCCTGGTGAGGCAGCGAAAAGATAACCGGAGTTTCAAAGTGTTTCGTCATGAGAGTTATCTTTCCAGCGGGAAAATTAGGGAGTGAACTACCCCCTAATCTCCATCCAGAAGTTAGTAACGGGCGTTCTTAGCAGAGATAATATTATTTCTTCTTATTGTTGCAGTCATAAACATAAAGAAAATCAATACAGCTGAGTGTTGAAGAGAGTCCCTTCAATACATCTTCAAATGCAATTGATTGCTTGCTTACGGTGTTGTTTGGATTATGCATTGAACTTCTCCCAATTTTTAAAATGTGCCTTTTTATGAAGGTAGCTTATTATTGAAGTCATTTATTATTTCGCGAAATAGCAAAGGAGCGCTGGCAATTTTATATCAGAGATTGCTTTTTATAGTGTTGATTCTTGCGGGCGAGTTTTTGGTTCGGCGAAAGGATTCTGCCATACTGCGCCAGTCCCGCCGACAAAGCCTACCATGGCCTTCTTCCCAATCCCATTTTACACCACACGCCTGCTCGCGAAATTTTGACGTTTACGGAAACGTCAAACTGCGCTAGTTTTGAGTCCGAACTGGTCGGCTGCGACCCGAGAACGGGTTAAGGCTGGCCAGAATGCTGCAAAAATGGCAGGTTTTCGAGTGAGAACGGTCCTTTTTGTTGCAGCATGCAGGTTGTCACGGCGTTTTGCCAGTTAAGCAGACAGCATGCATGAAACGCGGTTTGGAGCTGGTATCCGTCCGTTACGGGCTGGCTCAGGTGATGAATTTGGAGGATTTTGATGCCGAGCTATCGCGCGCCCGTTGAAGATACGAATTTCGTGCTCAACGACGTTCTGAACTATCAGCGTTACAACAATCTGCCGGGCTTTGCCGACGCGTCGCCCGACGTGGTCGAGGCAATCCTGTCGGAAGGTGCAAAGCTCGCTGAAGGCACCCTGTTCCCTGTCAATCACAGCGGCGACCGCGAAGGCTGCAAGCGCGCTGCCGATGGCAGCGTCACCGCGCCGAAGGGTTTCAAGGAGGCCTTCGATCTTTACCGCGAAGGCGGCTGGCTCGGTCTCGCCGTGCCGGAGCAATATGGCGGCCAGGGTCTGCCTTATCTGCTGCACACCGCCGTCGGCGAATATATGTCCTCGGCCAATATGGCGCTCACCATGTATCCCGGTCTGACGCAGGGCGCGATTGCCGCGATCCTTGCCCATGGCACCGATGAGCAGAAGGACACCTATCTGCCGAAGATGGTGGAAGGCACCTGGACCGGCACGATGAACCTGACCGAACCGCATTGCGGCACGGATTTGGGTCTCCTGCGCACCAGCGCGGCGCCGCAGGGCGACGGCTCCTACAAGATTTCCGGCCAGAAGATTTTCATCTCGGCTGGCGAACATGACATGTCGGAAAACATCATCCATCTGGTGCTGGCCCGTATCGACGGCGCGCCGGAAGGTGTGAAGGGCATTTCGCTGTTCATCGTGCCGAAGTTCATTCTCGATGAAAACGGCAACCCGGGTGCGCGCAACGGCGTTTCCTGTGGGTCTATCGAAGAGAAGATGGGCATTCACGGCAACGCCACCTGCGTCATGAACTATGACGATGCGACCGGCTATCTGATCGGCGAGGCGCATAAGGGCCTGCGCGCCATGTTCACCATGATGAACGAAGCGCGTCTCGGCGTGGCGCTGCAGGGGCTTTCGATTGCCGAAACCGCCTATCAGAATGCCGCGATCTATGCCCGCGAGCGTAATCAGGGCCGCGCCCTTTCTGGCGCGAAAGAGCCGGAAAAGAAGGCTGACCCGATTATCGTGCATCCGGATATCCGTCGCAACCTGATGACGATCCGCGCTTTCAACGAAGCAGGCCGCGCGCTCATCCTGTGGACGGCGCTGAATTCCGACATCGCGCACCGTTCCGGTGATGAGGGTGAGCGTCAGGCCGCCGATGATCTGGTCGGCCTGTTGACGCCGGTGCTGAAAGGCGTTCTGACCGACAAGGGTTTTGAACATGCCGTCATGGCGCAGCAGGTGTTCGGCGGTCACGGCTATATCGAAGAACACGGCATGAGCCAGTATGTGCGCGATGCGCGCATTGCGATGATCTATGAGGGTGCGAACGGCATTCAGGCGCTCGATCTGGTCGGTCGCAAGCTGGCGCTGAATGGCGGTCGTGCGGTCACGACCTTCTTCAAGGAAGCGGGCGAGTTCTGCGAAGCCAATCGCGACAACGAGAAGCTGTCCTTCTTCACCAAGCATCTGAAGAAGGGGCTCAACGACCTTCAGGCCGCCACCATGTGGCTGATGCAGAACGCCATGGCGAAGCCCGACAATGCCGGTGCAGCCTCCAATGACTATATGCACCTTTTCGGTCTGGTTGCTCTGGGCCTGATGTGGGGCCGCATGGCCAAGGTCGCCGAGGAAAAGCTGGCGGCAGGTGAAGGCAACAAGGCTTACCTTGAAGCCAAGCTTGTCACTGCCCGGTACTATTTCGAGCGTATCATGCCGGAAAGTGCCGCCCATCTGGCGCGCATCCAGTCGGGTGCGGATAGCATGATGGCGCTGCCTGCGGATGCGTTCTGATTTTCTGCCGATATTTTAAAGGTTAGGCCGGGTTCTTCGGACCCGGCGGGAAGGAGAAAAAATGGCTGAGGCTTATATTTACGATCACGTGCGGACGCCGCGCGGGCGCGGCAAGAAGGACGGGTCCTTGCATGAAGTGCCTGCTGTGCGTCTGGGCGCAAAGGTTCTGGAATCCCTGCGCGACCGCAACAACATCGATACCGCCAAGGTCGATGACATTATTTTTGGCTGTGTCGATCCGGTTGGCGAAGCCGGTGCCGTCATTCCGCGCTCTGCCGCTTTTGAAGCCGGATACGACTTCAAGGCCCCGGGCATCCAGATTTCGCGCTTCTGCGCTTCGGGTCTCGATGCCATTAATCTGGCGGCTGCCAAGGTTGCCTTCGGCGCCGATGATCTGGTGATAGCGGGCGGCGTTGAAAGCATGTCGCGCGTGGGTATGGGCATGTCGGGCGGCGCCTGGTACATGGATCCATCGGTTGGCTTCCCGGGCTATTTCATGCCGCAGGGCGTTTCCGCCGATCTGATCGCCACGAAATACGGTTTCAGCCGCGACGACGTCGATGCCTATGCTGTCGAAAGCCAGAAGCGCGCCGGCAAGTCGTGGGAAAAGGGTTATTTCAAGAATTCGGTCATTTCGGTCAAGGATCAGAACGGCCTGACCATTCTCGACCATGACGAGCATATGCGCCCGACGACCGACATGCAGGCGCTGGGCCAGTTGAACCCGTCCTTCGTGATGCCGGGCGAAATGGGCGGCTTCAATGCTGTCGGCATTCAGGCGCATCCGGAAATCGAAACGGTCAATCACGTTCATCATGCCGGTAATTCGTCGGGTATCGTCGATGGCGCAGCGGGCGTTCTGGTTGGCTCCAAGAAGGCTGGCAAGGCGTTCGACATCAAGCCGCGCGCCCGTATCCGCGCTTTCGCCAATATCGGCTCCGACCCGGCGCTGATGCTGACCGGCCCGGTCGACGTGACGGAAAAACTGCTCAAGCAGGCAAAGCTGAAGATTTCGGATATCGACCTGTTCGAACTCAACGAAGCCTTCGCCGCTGTGGTGCTGCGCTATATGCAGGCCTTCGACATTCCGCACGACAAGATCAACGTCAATGGCGGCGCGATTGCCATGGGCCATCCGCTCGGCGCAACCGGCGCGATGATCCTCGGTACGGTGCTGGATGAGCTGGAACGCCGCGATCTCAACACCGCGCTGGTGACCTTGTGCATCGGTGCTGGCATGGGCACGGCGACGATCATCGAGCGCGTATAAGGGCGAGGGAGGTTTTTACGAATGGCTTACACGAATTTCAAAGTTGAGACCGACGCCGACGGCATTGCCCTCGTCACCTGGGACATGCCTGAAAAGTCGATGAATGTTTTCACCGTCGAGGCGATGCAGGAACTGAACGCCATCATCGATGCGGTGGTTGCCGATGACAAGATCAAGGGCGTGGTCATCACGTCCGGCAAGGAAAGCTTCTCCGGTGGCGCCGACCTGACCATGCTGGAAGGCATGTTCAAGGCGTTCCAGAAGCAGAAGGCCAAGGACCCGCAGGGCGCGGTTCAGTCCCTGTTCGACAATGTCGGCAAGATGAGCGGCCTGTTCCGCAAGCTTGAAACCTGCGGCAAGCCTTGGGTTTCGGCCATCAACGGCACCTGCATGGGCGGCGCGTTTGAAATGTCGCTCGCCTGCCATGCGCGGGTTGTGTCGGATGCTCCGGGCGTGAAGCTTGCGCTGCCTGAAGTGAAGGTCGGCCTGTTCCCGGGCGCTGGTGGAACGCAGCGCGTTCCGCGCCTAGCCAACCAGCAGGACGCGCTTCAGATGATGACGACCGGCTCCAGCCTGACGGCGCAGCGCGCCAAGGCGATGGGCCTCGTCACGGAAGTCGCCCCGGCGAAGAAGCTGGTCGAAACCGCCAAGAAGCTCATCAAGGGCGGCCTCAAGCCGGTTCAGCCTTGGGATGAAAAGGGCTTCAAGCTGCCGGGCGGCGCGATCTATTCGGCTGCCGGTGCCAATCTCTGGCCCGCCGCAACCGCCATTCTGCGCCGCGAAACATCGGGCAATTATCCGGCGGCGCTGGCTATTCTGAAGTCGGTTTATGAGGGCCTTCTGGTGCCGTTCGATACCGGCCTCAAGATAGAGCAGCGCTATTTCACCGAAATCCTCCAAACAACCGAAGCGGGCATGATGATCCGTTCGCTGTTCGTGTCGTTGCAGGAACTGAACAAGGGCGCACGCCGCCCTGCGGATGAAAAGCCGACCAAGCTCAAGAAAATCGGCGTCATTGGCGCTGGTTTCATGGGGGCGGGCATTGCTTATGTGACCGCCAAGGCGGGCATTCCGGTGGTGCTGATCGACCGCGATCAGGAAGCCGCCGACAAGGGTAAGGCGCATACCGCCGATCTCGTCACCAAGGAAATGCAGAAGGGCCGCGCTACTGAGGCCGACAAGGAAAAGCTTCTGTCGCTCATCACCGCGACGCCGGACTATGCCGAACTCGACGGTGCCGATTTGGTGATCGAAGCCGTGTTCGAGGACCGTGAAGTCAAGCGTGTCGCGACCGAGAAGGCCGAGGAAGTGCTGAAGTCTTCGGCGATCTTCGCGTCCAACACTTCGACCCTGCCGATCAGCGGTCTTGCCAAGGTATCGAAGCGTCCGAAGAATTTCATCGGCATCCACTTCTTCTCGCCGGTCGACAAGATGATGCTGGTGGAAGTGATCCTCGGCAAGAAGACCTCGGACAAGGCTCTGGCCGTCGCGCTCGATTATGTCCGCGCGATCAAGAAGACGCCGATTGTCGTCAACGACACGCGCGGCTTCTACGTCAATCGCTGCGTGCTGCGCTATATGTCGGAAGCCTACAACATGCTGGTTGAAGGCGTTCCGGCGGCCATGATCGAAAATGCCGCCCGCATGGCCGGTATGCCGGTCGGCCCGCTGGCGCTCAACGACGAAACCGCCATCGACCTGTCGCAGAAGATCCTGAAAGCCACGCTTGCCGATCTGGGCGACAAGGCCGTTGATCCGCGCCATGTCGAGCTGGTGGACAGGCTCGTCAACGAGTTCGACCGCAAGGGCCGCAAGAATGGCAAGGGATTCTACGAATACCCGGCCAAGCCCGCCAAGAAGCATCTTTGGGCTGGTCTCAAGGATCTCTATCCGCAGCAGAACCCCGACAAGATCGACGTGAACGAGCTGAAGCAACGCTTCCTCGTCACCATCGCTCTCGAAGCTGCCCGCGTGATGGAAGAAGGCATTGTCACCGATCCGCGCGAAGCCGATGTCGGCTCGATCCTCGCCTTCGGTTTCGCGCCTTATACGGGCGGTACGCTGTCCTATATCGATGGCATGGGTGCGAAGAAATTCGTCAAGCTTGCCAAGGACTTGCAGAAGAAATACGGCCAGCAGTTCAAGGCGCCGAAGCTTCTGCTCGACCTGGCCGAGAATGGCGAAAGTTTCTATCAGCGTTTCAATCCCTACAAGAGCGAAACCAAAAAAGCGGCTTGATCCGTAATCTCTTAAAGTCTGGAAGGCGCGGTGTGAAAACATCGCGCCTTTTAATTTTCCGGCGTCCCTTTCGATCTCGTTAGGAAATTTTCCCTGTTATTTCATGCGTCTTGCGTAAAACACCAATTTTCGGTAGGTTCTGACAAAAGTTGGTAAGGGTATTAGGTTTAAAATCCTACGCGGCGCATTCTCACGGCCCGAGTTCGCCATGGGACGATGCCTGCCTGAAATTGGCGGATAACACATGTTTTCTCACGACAGCGTCTGGGCGGCGATAGACGCACTGGCAGAACGCCATTCCCTGAGTGCGTCGGGCCTTGCCCGCCGCGCTGGTCTTGATCCCACGACCTTCAACAAGTCGAAGCGTTACGCCGCCGACGGGCGCGCGCGCTGGCCCTCGACGGAATCGCTGGCCAAGGTGATGGAAGCCACCGGGGCAAGCTTTGAAGAACTCACCCGCCTGATCGGCGGCGGCGTTAATACGAACCAGGGTTTCGGCGAATATACGCAGGACGCGCAACCGATCCCGCTTCTCGGCATGGCGGAGGCTGGCACGGGCGGCTATTTCGACGATGCGGGTTTCCCGGCGGGGCAGGGCTGGGACATTGTAGAATTTCCAGTGGGTGCCAGCGAAGGTGTGTATGCGCTGGAAGTTTCGGGCGACAGCATGTTGCCCCTTTACCGTGACGGCGATACGTTGATTGTCGCGCCCAATGCGCCGGTGCGTCGCGGCGACCGCGTGGTGGTGCGAACCAAGGACGGAGAAGTCATGGCCAAGATACTCTATCGCCAGACACCACGGACAATCGAATTGCATTCGCTTAATCCAGAGCATTCAAACCGCAGCTTTGAGACCAAGGATGTGGAATGGATCGCCAGAATTCTATGGGCCAGCCAGTAATGGCGCAGTCGCATACGAGAAGCCATTCGCGCATGGTCTATGGCAGTCTCGCCGGTTTGACCGGCGCGCTGTTGGCCGCTGCTTTCATCGCTCCGTTTTATGGCGCTCTGGATGGGCCCGTGCCGGTGATCGCTGCGGATAGCGGCACGACCGCGCCGACCGGCAGTTCGGGCAACGGCATCGTCGTCGAACAATTCGATTATGACGAGCCGGGTACCAAAACGGATGGTCAGCAGAACGCGCAATCCGCTCCTGAGACCACGCCGCAGCCGGGCAATTCCAGCGATGAGGCAAACGGGCTTCAGCGCGAAGCGCCGCGACCGCCGCTCAGCGATCTCGGTCTTGCGGCGACACCAAAGCCGCCGGAGCCGGTCGCTCCGGCTGAGCCGGTTGCGCCAACCCCTGCCGTGCCTGTCGGGGAGGGCGAGGACATGCAGCTGTTGCAGCGGCCAGTCGCGGTTGCCGCCGGGCGGCTCGAAAGTCAGGGACGCATGATCGATTTGCAGGGCATCGAGGTTTTGCCGGTCGAGCAGACCTGCCAGACCACATCCGGCCAGAACTGGCCATGCGGTATGCAGGCGCGGACGGCCTTCCGCCAGTGGCTGCGCTCGCGCGCCATCATGTGCCGCCTGCCGCAGAACGATAGCGGTGCCGCCATTGCGACCGGGTGCAAGCTTGGCAATGACGATGCCGCTGAGTGGCTGGTGACGAATGGCTGGGCCAGGGCGACGCCAGACGGTTCCTATGCTGATGCGGGACGCAAGGCGGAAGAAGCGCGCCTTGGCATTTTCGGAGACAAGCCGGATGCGTCCTTGCAAAGTCTGGAGCCTGATCCGGGCAACAGTCTCAGCAATCCATCGCCGCTGGCACCTGAGCCAGAGCCGCAACCCTCTGCGCCGTCTCCGCAGCAGGGTGAATTTCCGCCAGCGCCTGTTGCGCCAGCACCAACACCTGCAAACTAGGCTTCGGCTGCTGCCTTCGGGCTTCTGCCTGATACTGATTTCAGCGGAACGGTGATCACCACGAGGCAAGCGATCACCAGTACGACGCCGAGCCAGCCCATGGCTGGGAGACGTTCTCCCACAATAACTACGGCCAGCAGCGCGGCGACGACAGGCTCGACGAGTGTGATCGTCGTCGCCATGCTGACAGGAACCCGCGCAAGGCCGATGCCAAAGCAGACATAACCGAGGAACATCGGCACCGCCGCCATATAGATGCCGACGGCGGCATTGTTCCAAGAGGCGAGGAAGGGCGCGCCGGTCATCAGCAGCACCGGCATCAGCAACAGGCCGCCAATGCCGAATGTCGCGCCCATCGCGACCGATGAATGGATGCCGCGCAGGATCAGGCCGCGCGCAGTCCATGAATAGAGCGCATAGGTGAAGCCTCCAATCAGGCCAAGTCCAATGCCGATCAGCACAGAGTTGCCCGTCTGCACACCACTATGCGCCGATCCCTCGGCTATGGATATGAGGATCATGCCGAGCAGTCCGATCAGGGCACCCCACAGCCATTGTCGGGACAATCGGGAACCATCGAATACATATTCGATCAGGGCGGAAAGCAGCGGCGCGGACCCGAGTGTGACGACGGTCCCGATGGTGACCCCAGCCATACGCATCGAGGCGTAGAAGGCGAGGGGATAGATGGCGACGGCCAGTCCGCCGAGAACGAGGTTGCGCCAGTTTCTGGCCAGTTGCGGCCGTGCACGGATGATGCCGGGTCCGGCGAGAAGCGCCTGCATCAGCCCGCCGACGCCCATGGCCGCAGCGCCGATTGCCGCAGAACCCACCTCCGGGGCAAATGTTGCGGCTGTGCCAGTCGTCCCCCAGACGGCAGAGGAAAACAAAATGGCGGCGACGCCAATCGCATAATTGCGCGATGATGTGTTCACAATGCCCCCAACATGTCCGATGCCATAGCCCGCGCCTCCTGAATGCAGGCGCTGTTCCCCTCAAGTCCGGCGCGCGACATTGCCCCTTCCAGCAGAAAAGACAGTTGCCGCGCCAATGCAGCCGCTCTCTCAGGCGCGTCGGGCAGCAGTTCCGCCAGATGGCCCGCCAGCAGCGCTTCGACCTCGCGCTTGTGGTGTTTCACTGCCTGGCGCCCAATATCGCCGACCATCAATTCGGCAGCAGCATTCAGCAGCCCGCAGCCGCGAAAGCCGTGCTCATAGGCAAATTCAGCATGGTCCTGATAGGCGTCGAAAACCGCGAGAACCTTTTCCAGCGGTGTGACAGCTTTTTGCAGCCGCGCATCATAGAGGCCCAGCCATTCGGCATGGCGCACTTCCAGATACTGGTTCACCAGATCGGCTTTGGACGCAAAATTATTATAGAGGCTCTTCTTGGCGACGCCCGCTTTTTCAACGATGGCGTCAATGCCGGTGCCGCCGATGCCGTGATCGTAAAACAGCACGGCAGCAGCATTCAAAAGCTTTTCGCGCGCGCTTTCCGTGGAAGCCGGAAATGGTGTTTGAACGGACTTCATCGCAGTAATCCTTGTGATAGGTATACCGTTCTACCTACTACGAGATGCAGAGTCAATCGGAGCAAATGTGCCAGCGTTTCGGGCGCAAAAAAGCCCCGCGCCGGGTGGCTGCGGGGCTTGTCGTTTTGTTCGGCTATTGAGCGGCTCAGACCAGTTCGCCAGCCAGCGCCTTTTTGATCAGGGCGCGGGTTTCCTCGATGCCGTAAAGCGCGACGAAGGAGCCGAAGCGTGGGCCACGCTCCTGTCCGATCAGCACTTCATAGAGCATCTGGAAGAAGGAAACCGACACGCCGGGGCCGCCTTCCGGGCTCTTCTTGGTGTGATCCTGATAGCGTTCGATGGCGCGGGCGA
This sequence comes from Ochrobactrum soli, assembly GCF_003664555.1. Classification (NCBI taxonomy): domain Bacteria; kingdom Pseudomonadati; phylum Pseudomonadota; class Alphaproteobacteria; order Hyphomicrobiales; family Brucellaceae; genus Ochrobactrum; species Ochrobactrum soli. The sequence continues at coordinate 22,966 of NZ_RCHH01000015.1, forward strand.
CGTCCAGAATGGCGTTCTGGATATCGTTGCCATCGGTCCCGGCAGGCAGGGTCGCAAGCTTGGCGTCCAGCGCTTCCAGTGCGCCGCGTTCCACGTCGTCCGGCGCACGGAACTGCTTGGTCGGCTTGACGAAATCGTTGAAGTAACGGATCGCGTAACCAACCAGCGCATCCAGTTCCGGATTGTTTTCCGGCGTGACGCCCGGCGCGTGGCGCGAGATGAAGCCCCACAGAACCGACGGGCTTTCCGCATTTGATGCGCTGACCAGATTGAGCATCAGCGCGAAGGTCACCGGCAGGTCAACCTTTGGCGGGTTGCCATAATGAATATGCCAGACCGGATTGTTCAGCCGGTCCTTCCACTCTTGACGGTTATAGGCCGACAGATAGGTGAAATATTCGTCCACCGCCTTCGGGATGACATCGAAGTAAAGGCGCTTTGCGGTCTTCGGCTTCTGGAAATTGTAAAGCGCAAGGCTTTCGGTCGGCGCATAGGCCAGCCATTCGTCAATCGAGATGCCGTTGCCCTTGGACTTGGAAATCTTCTGGCCAAGTTGGTCGAGGAACAACTCGTAAACGAAATGTTCCGGCGCGCGTCCGCCGAGAATTTCGCAAATGCGGTCGTATACGCCCGCATTGGTCTGGTGATCCTTGCCGAACATTTCGAAATCGACGCCGAGTGCCGCCCAGCGCATACCAAAATCCGGCTTCCACTGCAGCTTTACCTTGCCGCCGGTGACGGAAAGCGTGGTTTCGACGCCGTCTTCATCGTCGAATGTGATCGTGCCAGCCTTGGCGTCCACGCTCTTCATCGGCACGTAAAGCACGCGGCCCGACTTGGGCGAGATCGGCAGGAACGGGCTATAGGTCGCCTGACGCTCTTCGCCGAGCGTCGGCAGCATGACTTTCATAATGTCGTCATAGCGTTCGACGGCGTTGAGCAGCACCGCATCAAACTTGCCGGACTTGTAGTAATCTGTCGCGCTGGCGAATTCGTAGTCGAAGCCGAAAGTGTCGAGGAAGCGGCAGAGCATAGCATTGTTATGCTCGGCAAAGCTCTTATATTCGCCGCCGAACGGGTTCGGCACCGACGAAAGCGGCATTTGCAGATAAGGCTCAAGTGCTGCCTTGTCCGGCACATTGTCTGGAATCTTGCGCATGCCGTCGAGATCGTCGGAGAAGCAGATCAGGCGCGTCTTCACCTTGTCTTCGGTCAGAATACGGAAGGCATGGCGCACCATCGAGGTGCGCGCCACTTCGCCGAATGTGCCGATATGCGGCAGACCCGACGGGCCATAGCCGGTTTCGAAAATCACTGTGTCCGGCAGGCCGGTCTTGGCATAGCGCTTGAGGATTTTCTTCGCTTCTTCAAAGGGCCAGGCTTTCGCGTCCGCAGCCGCCGCGGTCAGTTCCGGGGTCAGCGTAATTTCGGGCAGACGATGCGAAGTCATGGTTTTGTCCTGATATCCTGTGAAGGGCGTTATTCTTGAAAAACGGTGCACGCATCCGTGCCTATGCTCTATGGCGCGACAACCCCGTGCCGTCAACGGCTGGTGCGGAATTTCCTTGCCTAACCGCGGGAGGCTTCCTAACTTTCCGGCAAATTGTAACCGGAAAAGCTGATTCCGATCATGGTGTCGCTGAGGAGTACCCGATGAAGAAAATCTCGCCGCAGGATGCACTCGTCTACATCATGATCACGACGTCGGCTGCCGACACGACGATGACCGACGCGGAACTGGAGTCCATCGGCAATGTGGTGACGCGCCTTCCGGTGTTCCGTGGCTTCGATACGGCGGAACTGCCGCGTCTTGCCAATGAATGCTACGCGCTGCTGGCCTATGAAGACGGTCTGGAAAAGATCCTCGACCTTGCGCATGAAGCGCTGCCTGAAAAGCTTTATGACACGGCCTATGCGCTGGCGGTGGAAGTGGCGGCTGCCGATCTCCATGTCGAGCAGGAAGAGCTGGAATTCCTCCAGATGCTGCGCGACCGCTGGACGCTGGACGAGCTGACGGTTGCCGCCATCGAGCGCAGCGCACGGGTGCGTTTCCGCAAGCTCTGAATAGTTTGCGTCACGCAATAAAAACGCCGGTCCGAAACAATTGGACCGGCGCTTTCTTTTTGCGGGATAGGCTTACCAGGCAGGCTGAACCGAACCCTTGAAGGTTTCTTCGATGAAGGTCTTCACTTCCGGGCTGTGATAGGAGGTGATCAGTTCCTTGACCCAGTCGGCGTCCTTGTCGGCGGTGCGCACGGCAATGACGTTGAAGTAGGGCGCCTTTTCGCCTTCGCGGATCAGCGGGTCCTTGGCCGGGTTAAGACCGGCCTCCATGGCATAGTTCGTGTTGATGACAGCCGCCTCGACATCTTCCAGCGAGCGCGGCAGCTGTGCGGCATCAAGCTCGACGAATTTCAGGTTCTTGGGGTTTTCGGTCACGTCGATGACGCTGGCGCGTAAGCCCTTGGCCGGATCGATCTTGATGAGACCGTTATCGGCCAGCACCAGAAGCGCACGCGCGCCATTGGTCGGGTCGTTGGGGATCGCCACCGTCGCGCCATCGGCAAGTTCGGAGATGTTCTTCAGCTTCTTCGAATACATGCCCATCGGGAAGTTGACGGACTGTGCCACGCTGACAATATCGAATTTGCGGTCGGCAACCTGATTATCGAGATAGGGCTGGTGCTGGAATGAATTGGCTTCCAGCGCGCCATCGGCCAGCGCCATATTTGGAATGACGTAATCGGAAAATTCCTGAATATCGATTTCCAGACCCTTGGTGGCAGCGACTTCCTTCACCTTTTCCATGATCTGGGCATGCGGGCCGGGCGTGACGCCGACGCGTATGGTTTTTGCCATCGCCGATCCGGCTGTGCAGACGGCGAGAATAAGGGCGGCGGTTAGCAGCTTACGCATCGGAACTCCTGAGATAATTGGTATGCGACCTGGGGAGGATGATTTCATCAGGTCCGGTTCATAAAGCATTTCCAGCAAAAGTGAAAAGCGGCGGCCGACCTGTCATGCACAAAAAAGCGGGCGGGGAAAACCCGCCCGCCTGTCCGGTTTCACGCTATCAGCACACGACCGGAAGCCGTCGCGCCTTGCGTCGTTCCAAAGCCGCGCGCATCACATGGGCGGCTTCTGAGAAAGTTGCGTTTTCTTTCCAGCGTTCCGCATGAACCAGTGTCGACGGAACGATATCCTTCAATGCTTCCAGCGTGTGGCGCGGCACCATGTCGGTGCAGTTCCACAGGCGACGGAAGACAACGCTGATACGTGTAATCTTGCCATTGACCTGAACAACCGGCTCTGCCGTTTCCAGTGTCCAATCTTCATAAGCATCGACCGCATCTTGAAATGCGTGATGTAGATAGATCGGTGCGTGACCGTCATGAAGCGGGGGCAGCAAACTAGACATTTCTGTTTCCTCTCTTCCAATGTGGTTCAGCTTCAAAACTTGCAGCCGGATTTATCTATCGGGCCTGCAAGTGGGCGAAACAGGAGCGGGGGTAAACTCCTGTGGTCATGTGCTGGCCATATTCGGTTCTCTCTTCACGAAATACGACAACACATAATTAACCATGATCTATGCAAAGGCGCCCCTTTGGCAAGGGGAGAATTTCTTAAGATGGCAATTTTGTAAAAAATTAATTCAGCAGTATTCTGCAAAATACTGAACAATCAGTGAGCATATTATTGGATTATACTACGTTTATCTGTTGGTCAAAATTTCCCAAAAAGGAAATGATTTTCAATATTTATTGTCGTGGTGACAGGTTTTGACCCTGTCATTCGGCCGTGGCTGCGATAGAAATAAGCCGATGGGAATAAAAATGCAGGGCAGGTGGGGTTATGTCTCGGTTCATTGCGTCGCGAAGAGGTTTTCTGGTCGGCTCGACCTTTCTGGCCGCATCGGTGGCGTGGCCGAAATGGGCGCAGGCGCAGGACAGTGCAGAAAAGGGCGGACGACTTGTAGTGGCGGCGGATTCCGAACCGCGTAATCTCAACCCGGCTATCGTCGCCTCCAATGGCGTGTTTTTCGTTGCAAGCAAGATCGTCGAGCCCTTGGCCGAAGCCTCTTTCGACGGCGAAAACGGCTTGAGCCCGCGACTGGCCACGGCCTGGGAAGGCTCGGCTGACGGGCTGACTGTGACGTTCCGCCTGCGTGAAGGCGTCACGTGGCATGACGGTACGCCGTTTACGGCGGCGGACGTGGCCTTCTCCGCACTGGAAGTCTGGAAGCCGCTGCAAAATCTTGGCCGCGTCGTGTTCAAGGCGCTGGATAAGGTGGAAACACCGGACGATCATACCGCCGTCTTTCATTTCTCGGAGCCGACGCCGTTTCAGCTCGTGCGCAACGCTCTGCCAGCGCTGACCGCGGTTCTGCCGAAACATGTTTTCGCGGGCACCGATATTGCGGCCAATCCGGCCAATGAAAAGCTCATTGGCACCGGACCGTTCAAATATGCCGAGCACAAGACCGGCGAATATTATCGACTGGTCCGGAACGACGCCTATTGGGGCGAGGGCGAACCTCATCTCGATGAGATCATCTATCGTGTTCTGCCGGACCGGGCTGCCGCAGCCGGAGCGCTTGAAGCGGAAGAGATTGATCTGGCGGCTTTCTCCGCCGTGCCGCTGGCCGACCTCGACCGCATTTCGAAAGTGCCGGGGCTAGCGGTTATTTCCAAGGGCTATGAGGCGCTGACCTATCAGCTTGTCGTGGAAATCAATCATCGTCGCAAGGAACTGGCGGACCTGAAGGTTCGTCAGGCGATTGCCCATGCGATCGACCGCGATTTCGTGGTCAAGACCATCTTCCTTGGCTACGCCAAAACCTCGACCGGCCCCGTGCCGCGCTATGACAACCAGTTTTATACGCGTGATGTGCCGTCCTATCCGTTCGATGTGGCCAAGGCGAATGAGCTTCTGGACGAAGCGGGTTACAAGCGCGGCGGGGGCGGAACGCGCTTTGCGCTGAAGCTTCTGCCCGCGCCCTATTTCAACGAGACCAGACAGTTTGGCGATTATCTGCGTCAGGCTCTGGCTGCGATTGGTATCGATGCGCGCATCGTCAACAATGACGCGGCGGCGCATCAAAAGGCGGTCTATACCGATCACGATTTTGACCTTGCCATTGCGCCGACCGTCTATCGCGGCGATCCGGCCATCTCCACCACCATTCTGGTGGAAAGTGGCATTCCGGCGGGTGTGCCGTTCTCCAATCAGGGCGGCTATACCAATGCCGAACTGGACGCCCTGATCGCCGCCGCAGCACGCGAGATCGATGAGACGAAACGCACGGCGCTTTATCACGAGTTCCAGCAAAAAGTGGAAGCGGATCTGCCGCTGATCAATGTTGCCGAATGGGGTTTCATCACGGTTGCCAATGAGCGGGTGAAGAATATTTCCAACAATCCGCGCTGGGCGGTTTCCAACTGGGCCGATACCTGGGTTGAACCGCGATAGAGCATTTCCAGCAAAAGTGCGTAGCGTCTACGCAGGGAAATCAGTCCACTGGACTGATTTCTGATCCTGCTTCGATGCGCGGGATAATGCTTAAAACAAATAGCTAGAGCGGTTCCACGATTCCGTTTTAACCGGAACCGCGATAGACGGTGACGAAGCTTCGTGTTGATTGTATCGTCGCGACGTGGCGCAGATTCTAACCCTTCTCCGGAAACGTCTGATCGGCAGCATCCTTGTGCTGCTGATTGTCGTTGTCGGCTGCTTTCTGATGCTGGAACTGGCGCCGGGCGATGCGGTGGACGCCTATGCCGTCAGCTTCGGCGGTGATGCGGCGCAGATTGCGGAAATGCGTGCCCGCTGGGGGCTGGACCAGTCGGTCTGGTATCGGCTTGCCGCCTATCTTGCCTCTCTCTTGCAGGGCAATCTTGGCTGGTCGGTCAGTTTCAACCGCCCTATCCTCGGCGTCATTCTGGAACGGCTGCCCAATACGCTGCTGCTTATGGGTGCGGCGACGGCACTGTCCTTTGCCATCGGTACACTGCTTGGGCTTGTCGCCGGATCAAGGCCGGGCAGTTTGCGCGACCGGTTTCTGTCGGTTACCTCTCTGGTGCTCTACGCCATTCCGGGTTTCTGGCTGGCGCTGGTGCTGGTCATCCTGTTTTCGATCCGGCTGCGCTGGTTACCGTCGAGTGGCATCGAAACCATTGCATCCGGCAAGCAAGGACTGGCGCGGGCAGGCGACATAGCGCGCCATCTGGTGCTGCCGGTCATGTCGCTGGCGCTGATTTATCTGGCGCTTTATCTGCGGGTCATGCGCGCCGCGATGGCCGACATATGGCGGATGGATTTTGTGCGAGCCTTGCGGGCGCGCGGCATTTCGCGACCACGCATTGTGTTGCGCCATGTGGCGCGCAACGCGTTGTTGCCGCTCGTTACCCTGCTCGGATTGCAAGCGGCCAGCATGTTGGGCGGCAGCGTGGTGATCGAAAGCGTCTTTGCGGTTCCCGGTCTCGGACGACTGGCGCAGGAGGCCGTTGCAAGCCGCGATACGCCCTTGCTTCTGGGCGTCATTCTCACAAGCGCGATCATGGTGATCATGGTCAATTTGCTTGTCGATCTTCTCTATGTCTGGCTCGATCCGCGTATTGCCCAAAGGCCGACAGGAAAGGCCAGCGCATGACGGTTTTTCTGCGCAGTCTCAAGACGGGCGAGGGTCTGGCAGGTTCGCTTATCCTGACGATCCTCGTCGCAGCAGCACTTTTCGCGCCGCTGCTCTTTCCTGGTGATCCGCTGCGGATTGTCGCGTCTCCCTTGCTGGCACCGTTCGAAAACAGCGCCTTTCCGCTTGGCACGGACCGGCTTGGGCGCGATGTGCTGGCCGAACTTTTCCACGGCGGGCGCACCTCGCTGGTTGTCGGGCTTGCGGCGGCTGTGGCCTCCATCCTCGTCGGCAGCACGGTCGGCGTGCTGGCGGGTTTTGCAGGCGGGATCGTCGATGAAGTCCTGATGCGGGTTACAGAGGCGTTCCAGACTGTGCCGGGCTTTTTGCTGGCGCTGGCGCTGGTTAGTCTTGCCGGGCCGTCATTGCCGGTTCTGGTCGCCGCAATCGTACTCTCAAGCTGGACGCAGGCTGCACGGCTGACGCGCGGGCAGGTGCTGTCCATCCGCGAGCGCGACTATGTGGCCTCGGCGCGGGTCATAGGCATGCATCCGCTGGAGATCGCCTTTCGCCAGATATTGCCCAACGCCCTGCCGCCGGTTCTGGCGCTGGTGCCGGTGATCGTCGCTTCGGCTATATTGATCGAGGCCGCACTGTCCTTTCTCGGCCTTGGCGATCCGAACCGTGTCACATGGGGCGGCATGATTGCGGAAGGCCGCACGGTTCTGCGCTCTGCACCGTGGCTTTCCATTGTGCCGGGACTGGCATTGGCGTTGACCGTCGTTGGCGTCTATCTGGCGGGCGAGGGCGTGACTGCCGCCGCGGCACGGCGCGAGGTGCAATCGTGAGCCTGCTCGTGAAACTGGATAACCTCTCGGTCACCTATGGGCGCGAAACGGCGCTGGGCAACGTTCAGCTCGATATAGAGGCGGGCAAAACGCTTGCCATTATCGGCGAAAGCGGCTCCGGAAAAAGCACCCTGGCGCTGGCGCTTGCAGGCCTTCTGCCTGCCAATGCGCGAGTATCAGGGCGGATCGACTGGGCCGATGGGCCGATGAAGCCGGGACGCGATATCGGCTTTGTCTTTCAGGACCCGGCATCAAGCTTCGATCCGCTGATGAGCATCGGCGCGCAATTGGTCGAAACCATTCGCGCGCATGAAAAGCTGGATTGCCACACCGCGAGGATGCGGGCGCTCGCACTGCTTGAGCGCGTGCATATCCCCGATGCGGAGGATAGTTTTCACCGCTACCCGCATCAGTTCTCTGGCGGGCAAAAACAGCGTATCGCGATAGCGCTCGCCATCGCCGCCAATCCGCGTGTGCTGATCGCCGACGAGCCGACAAGCGCGCTCGATACGATTGTCCAACGGGAAATCGTGGCGCTGCTGCGCAAGCTGGTGCGTGAAGACGGCATGACGCTGATCTTCATCACGCATGATATCGCACTCGCTTCCGGGCTGGCGGATCGCATCGCGGTCTTCCGCCGGGGCGCGCTGGTGGAAAGCGGCGATGTGCGCGCAATCATCGGCACACCGCAGACGGAGTATACGCGCGCACTGATTGCCGCCGTGCCTGCACTGGAGTTGGCGTCCCATGACTGAGGCTTTGTTGCAGGCGGACGGGCTGGTGGTGCACTATGGCGCTGCATTGGCGCTCGATCATGTCGGCCTTGCGGTCAACAGGGGCGAGACACTGGCGCTGGTCGGCCCGTCGGGCAGCGGCAAGTCTACGCTCGCGCGTGCCTTGCTGCGCTTGCAGCCGCTGAAGAGCGGGACAATCCGCTTTGAGGGTGAGGATTGGCTGGCATGGCAAGGTGCGGCGCTGCGCAGGCGTCGCGCAAGGATGCAGATGGTGTTTCAGGACCCGCTATCGGCTTTCAACCCTCGCGCCAGCGTGGGCGATCTTCTGCACGAACCGCTGCGCATTCATGGCATCGACCGCGATATCGCAGACCTGTTGCAAACGGTCGGGCTTGATCCAGCGCTTGCTCGGCGCGGTGTGCATGAAATTTCCGGCGGCCAGCGGCAGCGGGTGGCAATTGCCCGTGCGCTTGCGACATCCCCGTCGCTGATCGTGCTGGATGAAGCGGTTTCCGCGCTCGACGTGACCGTGCGCGGCGCAATTCTCGACTTGTTGCAGGAGATACAAAAGGCCGAGCAGACGGCTTATCTCTTCATCACCCATGATCTCGCGGTTGCTGCACAAGTGGCGGATCGCATTGCGGTGATGGAGCGCGGGCGGATTGTTGAAAACCGCCCGACGCGGGAGCTGATCCTGAAACCGCAAGCGCCTGTCACCAGAGCGCTGATTGATGCGGTGCCGAGACTTGCTGATTAGGCCTTGCCGAGTTCCACCGAACGCTTGCGCGCTGCTTCAACGGCCTCGGCAACCAGCGTTTTGAGACGGTCGCCACCCATCAGCACGTCAAGCGCCGCCGCCGTGGTGCCGTTCGGGCTCGTCACCTGCTCGCGCAGTTGCGACGGGGTGTCGGTGCTGGCGTCGGCAAGCGCGCCCGCCCCCATCACGGTCTGCATGGCAAGAAGTGCCGCCGTTTCGCGTGGCAGACCGGCCGTAACACCAGCATCGGTCAAGGCTTCGATGAAGTGGAACACATAGGCCGGGCCTGAACCCGAAACCGCCGTGACGGCATCCATCAGCGTTTCGTCATCGACGCTGGCGACCTTGCCCGACGTTGCGAGCAGGCGTGCGACGAACGCCTCGTTGTCGGCGGTCACATTGGCGTTCTTGAAGGTCACCATCATGCCCTTGCCGATGGCGGCAGGCGTGTTGGGCATGCAGCGGAGGATGGCGGCGTCGTTGCCCAGATGATTTTCAAACAGCGCAACCGGAATGCCAGCTGCAACGCTGACAAAGGTGGCGGCAGGCGCAAAGCGCTTATAGGCAGGCAGGACGGCGTTCATCACCTGCGGCTTGACGGCAACCAGGATCATGCGCGGCTTAAGGTCAGCAGGCAGCGCATCCGCGCTGGCATAGGCGTGAACGCCGGCGCCAGCTGCACGTTCGCGCAGCGCATCCGTCGGCTCGACGACGTGAACATCGCCTGCTTTCAGAATGCCATTGTCGAGCCAGCCTTTGAGCATGGCAAAGCCCATATTGCCGCAACCGACGAGAATTACCGTGTCCTGCATATTGATTGTTCCGCCTGTCTGAATGTGTCGGCGCCGTTGCGCCAGGATTGATCAAAGCCGGTATAGCCTTGCGCCTTTGCAATCTGCAAGGCGGCGCGGCCAAATTTGATCGTTGCGCGCGGACAAAACATAAAACTGCGGAAATTATAGCTTTATTGCCCGTAAATTATTGATGCCTCATAAATTATCGACCAGTATGTCCCGACGAAATTGCATGAAAGAGCGGATAATTTGCTTATCCGCGCTGCTGTTGGAATGAGGGGCCAATGGATCCGTCTTTGACTACAGGTATTCCGCCAGCGGAGGCATTCGGTCACGTTCGCATCATCATCGGTATCATTCTGGGCCTGTGCGTATCGCGCCTGCTCACCGGCTTTGCGCGCTTCATCCAGCATCCCGGCAAACAGATAATCTATCCGGTACATCTGGCCTGGGTCGCCTTCGTGCTGTTGTCGGTGGCGCATTTCTGGTGGTTCGAGTTCGGCCTCAGAACCATTCCGCTATGGACGTTCGAAAAATATCTTTTCGTGATCTTTTATGCCGGGCTTTATTTCCTGCAATGCACGCTGCTGTTTCCCGACAGCATGGAGGAATATACTGGCTATCGCGATTATTTCATGTCGCGGCGCAAATGGTTTTTCGGCATTCTGGCGCTGATCCATGTGGTGGATGTGCTCGACACATTGCTGAAAGGCGTGGATCACTATCAACTCTACGGGATCGAATATCCGATCCAGACGGTCTGCTTCATCCTGTTCAGCATCATCGCCATGTATACGGATAGCCGCCGCTATCATGGGATATTCGTCACATTCGCCTTGCTCTATCAGATCATCTTCACGCTGCGGCATTTCGCGACGCTGAACTGATCACTTCTGCCGCTCCGCATTGCGCGCGGTTTGCGCATCCACCACGGCGCGAAACTGGCGCAGGAGCGGGTGGCGTTCGGTCTGCTTGAGGCCGTAGCCAAGATTGAACGCATAATCGAAATCGGGCGGGTTCAGCCCGATATTGTGTTGCAGCATGGTCTCGATCTTGTCGAACCCCTTGGCGAAGATCGCCTCCGGGGAGACACCGCGATTATAGTCGGTCCAAAGGTCGAGAATTTCCGCCCGCAGATCATCGGGCAAAGGCGCGCATAGCTCGATGAGATCAGCCTTTTCCCGTTCGGCGCGGCCATCATCGGCGCTTTGGTGAATGGCCGGAACATCGCCGGAAATCGCTTCGCCCAGATCATGTACGAGGCACATTTTCAGAAGGCGCAGCCGGTCGCAATCGCCAAGTTCCTTGTCGAAAAGCGTGACCAGCAGACTGAGCCGCCAGCTGTGTTCGGCAGTGCTTTCCGGGCGGCCCTCGGCAGTATGGCCGGAACGCAATGTGCTTTTCAGGCGTTCGGCTGCCTGAATGAACTCAATGATGCCCTCAAGGCGTTTCATATCGACCGGATGTTCCATTTTGGTTTGCATCGAGGGTTCCTCAAGTTGCGCATCGATATGAATCATTATGGAAAACTACAATTTTAACGGTTTGTTTGCCATGATGGATGCCATAATTCTCATGGTCTGTAATATGGGCAGATCATGGGTGGATGGTCCGGGCAAAGGGGCCAGTCAATGGGCTTGGATAGGCATCGGGAAAAAGCGATGGTTGAGCAAAAGAACAAGGGACAAGCTGCTGCCGCGCGCCCCTTATTGGCTTATGCTCCCGAGTTTCTGGTCAGGACACCGGATGTAGGGCCGACCAAGACCACTGCCGAACTGGCCGAGGAATTGCTGACCGAGCGCGAGCATCGAAGGCGGCGTGAGGAACTTTTGCGCCGCAAGCAGGAAATGCTGGACGGCGAACCGGCTGCCCCTTCGGCGGTCCATGATCCTGCCGCCGATATGCGCCAGCGCATGAGCGCGATCAGGGCCGAATTGCAGTCCCGGCTTGAACCGGAGGAAGCGCCAAAGCTGCCGATGCCAGCGCCGGAGCCAACAGCGCCCGCCGCTGTCGCTCCGACCGGTGATACACCGTCCGCCAAACCGCGCAGGCGTTGGCGCTTGCGCTGGGGTCGCATCGTGGGTTTTACCGTGCTGGGCGGTTTGCTTGGGCTTGGTTATGCCATGCTGGAGCCACAACATTATCGCGTATCGACATCCATGCAGGTGTTTCCTTCCGAACGTCGCAGCGAGATTGCATCCGAAGCGGTGCTGAACCGCGCCGCGCAACTGGCGCATATCCAGTCGCCACGAGATTTCGGGCCGCCGCCGCTTCTCGATCAACTGCGGCAAGCCCTTGCCCGGTTCACCACAGCCGAAGGCGAGGCTGCGCCCGCAGCACAGGCCGCGCAAACGGGTGCGGCCATTCTGCGCCCGCATCTGGAATTTTCGCAGGCGCTCGATAGCGGCATCGTCACGGTCGAGGTGAAGGCCGCGAAGCCGGAAACAGCAGTGGCGGTTGCCAATGCGGTGACACAGGCCTTCCGTGACCAGCTGACGGGCAGCACGGGCGCGCCGGATGCCGGTCTGCCCGAGCGATTGCAGGCTCTGGAAGCTGATGCGACTGCGGTTAAGGCGGCGGTTGAAGCGTTCCGCGCCAGCCGGAATTTCGGCGACGGCGACCAGGCGGCGCTTGAAAAGGCCTTTGCCGAGGCCAAGGCCGAAACGGCGCGGATTGTCGCCGAGGCTGGCCGCTTGAGCAGCATGACGGCGGAAAGCCTGTTGCGGGATGGCCTGCCGGAAGATATGCGTTCCGGCGCGTTGGGCCGGCTGGTCGAACAATATCGCGCAGCCGGGCAAAGCGAAGCGGCCAAAAGCCTTGCCACTGAAATCGATACGGAAATCGCCAATCAGCGCAGTCTGATTCAGGCAGATTTGCGCAAAGCCGTTGAAAACGAGCAGAAGGCGGCATCGGCCATGACCGGGCTGAATGCGCCTCCAGCTAGCGATGAAGACCGCAATCGTCTGCAAGCGATGCAGCGCGATCTGGCGGCGCGGCAGGCGCTTTATGAAGATGCGCAAATGCGCGCGGCGCAAGGCGACATGAGCACCCTGTCGGCGACGGGTGCCACGGTGCGCCTTGTTCCGCCAGCCAAGGATTCATACGGCTGGCGCGGCGTGTCCTTGCAGACTTCGGTTCTGGCCGGACTGCTCGGCGGCCTCTGGCTTGGTCTGTTTTCGTGCCTGTTCGGAAACAAGCACGCGCCCGTTGCAGAAAAGCGGGAGCGGGAGGAGCCGGAAGTCGACGACGTGCTTGAGACCTATGGCGAAACGCGGCTTGCCGCCGTCATTCGGGAAGCGAACGAGCGCTGGGAAGTCGAAAACAATCGCGCCCATACAGCCGCAGAAGCGGATGAATTGCAGCGCACCATCGACGACGTGCGCGCAAACCGCGGCGTCCGGTTCTGAAACTTCTGAAATCCTGCCCTGATTTTCGCCTTTGTCGCGTATTCGGTAATTGTCATCGGGCGTCATGACGCTTATTGGCATGTATGCCCGACGGATGTGATGTATCTCCCAGACATTCCGCTCCGTTATTTCGCAAAGCCGATATTTCGAAAAGAAAGAAGCGCTCGCTATGGCCCAGTTGATCGATGGCAAGAAGCTCGCCGAGGATGTGGTTTCCACGGTGAAGACCGAAACCGAAAAGCTCGTTGCAGCGACCGGCGTGGTTCCCGGTATTGCCGTGGTGATCGTGGGTGAAGACCCGGCGAGCCAAGTCTATGTCGCCTCCAAGGGCCGCAAGGCCAAGGAATGCGGCTTCCATTCCATCCAGCACGATCTGCCGGACACCGCCTCTGAGCAGGAGCTTCTCGACCTGATCGAAAGCCTCAATAACGATCCGGCGATTCACGGCATTCTGGTGCAGCTGCCGCTGCCGAAACACATTGATTCAGGCCGCGTCATCCAGACCATTTCGCCTGACAAGGACGTGGATGGCTTCCACTTCATCAATGTCGGCAAGCTCGGCACTGGCGAGGTCGATACGGCGTTCGTGCCCTGCACGCCAGCCGGTGCGATGATCATGATCGAGCGCGTTCACGGACGCGATCTTTCCGGCCTCAATGCCGTGGTGATCGGTCGCTCCAATATTGTCGGCAAGCCTATGTTCAATCTGCTGCTCGCCGCCAATGCAACGGTCACGGTTGCTCATAGCCGCACCAAGGACCTGCCGGCGATTGCACGCACGGCGGATATTCTGGTTGCAGCCGTTGGCCGTCCGCAGATGGTCAAGGGCGATTGGGTCAAGTCCGGCGCGACGGTGATCGATGTCGGTATCAACCGCATCCCGGCACCGGAAAGAGGCGAGGGCAAAACCCGTCTTGTCGGCGATGTCGATTTTACGGATGCAGAAAAAGTTGCAGGCGCAATCACGCCGGTTCCGGGCGGTGTCGGCCCAATGACCATCGCCATGCTGATGGCCAATACGCTGACGGCGGCCTGCCGCAGTGCTGGCGTAAAAAAGCCCGTTTTTTGACATAATTGAGAGGCGTTTTCGCGCCTCGTTCCCGCAATTTGATGCGATTTGAAAGGCAAAGCGGTGCAAAACCCGCTTTGCCTTAATTGCTTCAGAACACCGAAGCGCCTTCATCGGCCCGCCCGGCAATCTGCCGGAAGGCGCGGAACAATTCACGCCCCATGCCATGTTCGTTGGCGGAAAGGTCGGGGCGTTCCTCCAGTCGGGCGTCGAATGTCGCGTGATTGATCAAAACTTCCAGCGTACCATTGACGGCATCCAGGCGGACAACATCGCCGTTGCGGATTTTGCCGATTGCGCCGCCATCGAGTGCTTCCGGCGTGACGTGGATTGCGGACGGCACCTTGCCCGATGCACCTGACAAGCGACCATCGGTGACAAGCGCCACGCGCTGGCCGCGATCCTGCAAGATGCCGAGAACGGTCATCAGCTTGTGCAGTTCCGGCATGCCATTGGCCTTCGGTCCCTGATAGCGAACCACCGCGATGAAATCGCCGGTCAGGTCGCCCGCCTTGAAGGCAGCCTGCAACTCGGCCTGATCGTTGAACACCTTTGCGGGCGCTTCGATCACATGGCGCTCGGGCTTCACAGCGGAAACCTTGATGATGGCATTGCCGATATTGCCGGTCAGAACCTTGATGCCGCCGGTTGGCTGGAACGGCGCATGGATTTTCGCCAGTACCTTGTCGTCGCCGCTCTTTTCGGGGACGGGTTCGCGCAGAACCGTGCCATCGGCACCGAGCTTCGGCTCAATGGCGTAAGGACGCAAACCCTCGCCCCAAACGGTGCGCACATCTTCATGAAGGATGCCGCCGTCCAGAAGCTCGCGGATGAGGAAGCCCATGCCGCCTGCGGCATGGAAATGGTTCACATCGGCAAGACCGTTCGGATAGACGCGGGCGAGCAGCGGCACCACGTCCGAAATCTCGGAAATGTCGTGCCAGGTCAGCTTGATGCCCGCTGCCGCAGCCATGGCGATCAGATGGATCGTATGGTTGGTCGAACCGCCGGTGGCATTGAGGCCGATGATGCCATTGACGAAAGAACGTTCGTCCAGCATTTCGCCGACAGGCGTATATTCATTGCCGCAGGCCGTGATGGCGAGCGCGCGCTTGGCGGCTTCGCGCGTCAGCGCATCGCGCAGCGGCGTGCCCGGGTTGATGAAGGACGCGCCCGGCAGATGCAGGCCCATGATTTCCATCAGCATCTGGTTGGAATTAGCCGTGCCGTAGAAGGTGCAGGTGCCAGGACCGTGATAGGACTTCGATTCCGATTCCAGCAGTTCCGCGCGCCCGACCTTGCCTTCGGCATAAAGCTGGCGGGTCTTGGCCTTCTCGTCATTCGGCAGGCCGCTGGTCATCGGACCGGCAGGAACGAAGACCGCAGGCAGGTGCCCGAAAGTCAGCGCGCCAATGATGAGGCCCGGCACGATCTTGTCGCAGACGCCAAGATAAACGGCGGCATCGAACATGTCGTGCGACAGGCCGACAGCTGCTGCCATGGCAATGACTTCACGCGAGAAAAGCGACAGTTCCATCCCCGCGAAACCTTGGGTGACACCATCGCACATGGCAGGTACGCCGCCCGCCACCTGCGCCACGCCGCCCGCATCGCGGGCCGCCTGCTTGATCAGCTGCGGGAAGGTTTCGAACGGCTGATGCGCCGAGAGCATGTCGTTATAGGCGGTGATGATACCCAGATTGAGCACTTCGTCGCCAGTCAACGCCGCCTTGTCATGCGGCCCGCAGGCCGCAAAACCATGAGCCAGATTGGCGCAGGCCAGAACCGTTCGGTTCGGTTTTTTCAACGCCGCCTCGCGCACGCGGCCAATATAGGCCTCGCGGGTCGGTTTGGAGCGTTCGCGAATGCGCGCGGTGATTTCCTGAATGCGTTTGTGAGCGGATTGCATGGGCATGGGTATCACCTGTGCCAATCTGGCCTGAATAGAATTAACTGGTCCAGTAAAGCTGGATGGGGGTGCGGGCATGGTGGAAAACCGCCCGTACCGGCATTTCATGTTCGTCGTCGCCGGACAGCGCCTTTTCCAGCGTCGCCTGCTTGGCCGCGCCTTCGATGTGCAGCACCAGCATGTCGGCCTCTGCAACCAGTGGCAGGGTCAGCGTCAGGCGCTTTTCACCAGCACCTTCGGCATGGATTGGCAGAACGAGCGCCCGTGTTGCCGGGTCGATCGCCTGATCGAGCCGGTCGGCATTGGGGAAGAATGAAGCGGTATGACCGTCATTACCCATGCCAAGCACCACCACGTCGAAGGGACGGCGCAATGCGTCGATGCGGCTGGCCGCGGCCAGCGCCGCCGTTTCGGCCGTCGCCGCCGGATTATAGAGGCCGACGAATTTGGCCACGCCCGCATGATCGCGCAAAAGATGGTCGCGGACCAGCTTTTCGTTGGAACGATCGCTGTCTGTGGCCACGAAACGCTCGTCAACGAGGGTGATCGTGACGAGGTTCCAGTCGATCATCTTGCGCGACAGCACTTCGAACAGCCTCAGCGGCGTGGTGCCGCCGGAGACGGCGAGCGTCGCCTGTCCCCGCTCAGCGATTGCGGCAGCCAGCTTGATTGCAATTGCCTCCGAGAGCGCTTGCGCCAGTTCCGTTCCGCTGGTGAAATCGTGCCGTTCGATGGTCATGCTGTTCCTTTCAGGGTCCTTTATAACGTTTCGTGCCAGGTGCGACCGTCGCGTTCAATCAATGCGATGGACGACGATGGCCCCCACGTTCCTGCGGTGTAACCCTGGACCGGCTGACTGTTCAACTCCCATCCCTGAAGGATCGGATCGACCCAGCGCCATGCGGCCTCGACTTCGTCGCGACGCATGAACAGGGTCTGATTGCCGCGAACCACATCCATGATCAGCCGTTCATAGGCGTCCGGATTGCGCTCGTTGAAGGATTCGGCAAAGCTCATATCGAGCGGAACGTGACGCAGGCGCATGCCGCCCGGGCCCGGATCTTTGATCATCAGCCACTGCTTGACGCCTTCATCGGGCTGCAGGCGGATGACGAGCTGATTGGCAATGACCTTGCCAGCACTTTCACCGAAGATCGAATGCGGAATTGGCTTGAAGGTCACGACGATTTCCGAAACGCGGGTCGCCAGACGCTTGCCTGTGCGCAGATAGAACGGCACGCCCGCCCAACGCCAGTTGGCGATTTCGGCCTTCAACGCCACGAAGGTTTCCGTGTTGCTGGTGTCGCTTTCGAGGTCTTCGAGATATCCGCGTACCGCTCCGCCCGCCGAAGCGCCCGCGCGATACTGGCCACGCACGGTCACATCCTCGACATTGGCATTGGTGATGGGCTTGAGCGAGCGCAGCACCTTGACCTTTTCGTCATGCACCGCGTCCGCTTCAATCGACGAAGGCGGTTCCATGGCCACAAGGCAGAGCAGCTGGAGAATATGGTTCTGCACCATGTCGCGCAGCGCGCCGGCCGTGTTGTAATAACCGGCGCGACCTTCAAGGCCGACGGCTTCGGCAACGGTGATCTGCACATGGTCGATATGGGCTGAGTTCCAAAGCGGCTCATAAAGCGCATTGGCAAAGCGCAGCGCCATCAGGTTCTGCACCGTTTCCTTGCCCAGATAGTGGTCGATACGGAAAATCTGGTCTTCGCGGAACACGCTGCCCAGCGTGTCGTTGAGCGCCATTGCCGAATCCAGATCACGGCCAATCGGCTTTTCAACGATGATGCGGGTGTCGCGGGTGATGAGGCCATGGCTCTTCAGGCGCGTGGCGATATCGCCGAACAGGGTCGGGCTGACTGCGAGGTAAAAGGCGCGAATCTTTTCCGGCTTCTTGCCGATCAGGGTCTTGAGGGCATCCCAGCCCTCTTCGGACTTGGCGTCGACAGCGACATAGCTGAGACGGGTCAGAAATTCTTCGATCTGCTTTTCATCGATTTCGGCAGGCTTGACGTGCTCATGAATGGCATCGCGCGCAAACTTCCGATATTCCTCATCGGTCATGGGGCTGCGCGAAGCGCCGATAATGCGCGTCGGGTCGGAGAGCTGGCCTGCACGCTGCCGCTGATACAATGCCGGGATCAGTTTGCGTTCGGCTAGGTCGCCCGAGCCGCCAAAAACGATGCAGTCGAAAGGCTCTACCGGAATAGTCTGGCTGGTCATCTGTCGCTCTCTTCTTTCGTTCGCGCAAATCAGTCTGTCAGTCATAGCCTACTATGACAACGGTGCCATATGCGCGGCCCATCTTTATAATTTAATCGATTTAAATTCAACCGTCCGATTGCCGCATTCTCGTGAATTTGAACTGGGCGTCAAATGTGGGCCAGATATCGGGATATGACCGCGCATGGAGGCAGCCTGTCGGTTTTGTCGGGTTAACCGCTTATGCACACATGACATGTTCATCTTAAAGCCATATTGGAACAAACAATCGTGTTTCAAGTGATTTGCACACAAAGTCTGAAACGGCTTTGTCAAAGGAGAATGACATGAAGAGGCTGCAGGATAAGGTCGCAATCATCACCGGTGCCGGATCGGGTTTCGGTTCAGGCATGGCGCACCGATTTGCAGCCGAAGGCGCGAAAGTCGTGCTGGCTGACGTCAATGTGAAGCGCGTAGAAGACGAGCTGGCGCATATCGGCAAGAATGCCTTGTCCGTGCAGGCGGATGTGTCGCGCAAGGACGATGTGGAGCGCGTGGCGCGTGCGGCCTTCGAGGCCTTCGGGCGCATCGACATCATGGTCAACAATGCCGGTTTCACGCATCGCAACATGCCATTGACCGAGGTGGATGAGCACAATTTCGATCTCATCCATGCCGTCAACATGAAGGCGCTCTATTATTCGACGCAGATCGTCGTGCCGATCATGGAGCATCAGGGTGGCGGCGTCATCATCAACACTGCTTCGGCGACCGCGCTGCGCCCGCGCAAGGGGCTGGTCTGGTATAGCGCGTCCAAGGGCTGGATCATCAGCGCCACCAAGGCGATGGCGCTGGAACTGGCCAACAAGAATATTCGCGTCAATTGCATCTGCCCGGCGGAAAGCGACAGTGAAGCGCTGAAGCTGTTTTTGGAAGACGATACGCCGCAAGCGCGTGAAGCCTTGAAAGCAACCATCCCGCTCGATCGCTTTTCGACGCCGGAAGATGTTGCCGAAGCTGCCCTTTGGCTCGCATCCGACTCCGCCGCGATGGTCACGGGGACGGCGCTGAGTGTCGACGGCGGCTATTCTATCTGAGATTGCGGCTCTGGCCGCCTGCAAATGGCGTTGTTTTGCGCTTCCGGTGCTCATGTACCTTTAAGTACACTCCGCTCCGGTTCTCAAACTCCACCATTTTCGGCTGACCATAACCACAATCCATCTCATGCACCTGCTTCCGCGAGAAAATCATCATAGATGGCTTCCAGCCGCTTATGGCGTTCGGCGGCCATGCGCCGTCCGGTTTCCGTTCTGAAACCGGAGGCAAGCTTGAACAGCTTGGTGCGGAAATGGTCGAGCGCAAAAGTTTTATCGTCGAACGCGCGGTCTTCCGCGCGCGGGTCGCGCCAATCATAAAGGGCGCTTCCCATACGGCCTGCTATATAAAAACAGCGTGCTGCGCCGATCACGCCAATGGCGTCGAGCCTGTCGGCATCTTGCAAGGTCTGTGCCTCGATGGTCACAGGCTCGATATTGGCTGAAAAACTGTGCGCTTCAACCGCATGGGCGACGCGGTCAATGCGCTCATCGTCCCAGCCGAGGCTGCGCAGCAGTGCGGAGGCCTTGTCGGCTGCAAGGCGCGAAGCCTTGTGCCGGTCGGGGGAATTTTTCTCCACACTCACGCAATCGTGCAGAATTGCCGCTGTGCAAAGAATTTCGGCGTCGCCGCCTTCCACGCTTTGAATGGCTGAGGCATTTTTCCAGACGCGGGCGAGGTGGGACAGGTCGTGCGATCCGTCCTCACCATGTTCCAGCGCATGCGGCAGAAGTTCAGCTGCAAGCGCTTCGAAGGGCGCGAAGATATGGTCTGTCATTCAATGTCCCAGAATCATGGAATCGATGGAATGACAGCCAGTATCCCTTGGTTGCGTCAGTTCTGTGAAGCGCGGCGCAGCACGATCCAGTTATAAAACGCGCCAAACGCCATCATCAGGCAGGTGCCGAGAAAGACGGCGCGCATCCCGAAATGGCCGCCGACAAAGCCACCTGCCACCGGGCCTGCGACCTGTCCGACATATTGCGCCGAGACCGAATAGCCGAGTATGCCGCCAGCAACCCGGTCCGGCACATTGTGCCGGATGACGCTGGTGATGCAGGGCAGGAGGCCGCCCAGCGCCAGTCCCATCAGAAAGCGCAAGCCGATCAGTTGCCAGGCTTGTGTGACGAATGCCTGCGGGATCAGCAACAATGCGGAAATCGCCAGCGCACCGATGATGACATATCTGTGCCCGATGCGGTCGGCCAGTCGTCCGAGGCGCGATGAGGACAGGATGCTGCCCAAGGCTGCCGCCGCCATCACGACGCCGGAAATCAGCGTAACCTTGGTCTGGTCGTCCATCAGTTGTATGACATAGACAGTGATGATCGGTTCGATCGACATATTGGCGAACAGCAGCAGCATGCCCGTCACCAGCATGGCCAGAACAGGCTTTCTGTCGGGGATCGCAGCCCAGATGGATTCCGCCCTCTGTTCCTTGGTCGGTTTCGGCGGCTTGCGCTCTTCGCGGATCAGGAAAGTTGTGGCGAGGAAAGTCAGGAAGATCACACCGCCCGCCAGCCAGAAAGTGGCGCGGATGCCGATCAACGGCGGCAAAGCGCCGCCGAGCAGCGGCCCGGCCAGATTGCCCGCCATGATGCCCGCCGAAAGCGCACCCAGCGCCCAGCCGGTTTTGTCTTTCGGGGTCTGCGTCGCGACGAGGATCATTGAGCCGGAGGAATAACCGCCCGCAATGCCGACGAACAGGCGTAGCGCGACCAGCTGCCAGACGCTCGTTACCATGCCGATCAGCGACATGGCGATGGCCATGCCGAGACTGGCGCGGATCAGCATCAGCTTGCGACCATAGCGGTCGCCAAGCTTGCCCCAGAGCGGCGCGACGAAGGCGGCGGCGAGAAAGGTTGCGCCATAGGCGATGCCGGACCATTGCACGATGGCCGCATGGTCGGACACGCCAAGCTGCTCCACATAAAGCGGCAGGAAAGGAAGCAGAAGCGACATGGCCACAAGCGTGGTGAACGAACCGATGAGGCAAATGAGGAGGTTCTGTTTCCAGTAGCGCTCGTGGTTTTCCTCAGCCTGTTTCGGGCCAGCCAAAGGGCCAGTGGTGCCGTCTAACGCGGCGGCGTCCCTGGCGGCAGCTTGGGTCGTACTCATGTCATGTCCTGCGAATGAATGCGGATGCGGGAATGGGATTGTATTGTATTCCATTTTGGGATACCAAAGCGGAATACATGCATGCGCCTGTTGCTTCGTCTTGTCAACTCCCGTCAGGAACAAGCATTCACGGTGTGGTGAACGAGAGCATTTCCAGCAACAGTGCGTAGCGGTTTTGCGTGGGATAATGCGTGAAACAACTAGATAGAGCGGTTCCACGATTCCGTTTTAACCGGAACCGCTCCAGGAGACCGGTCGGCAATGTCACAGATGAGGCAAGTGGAAACGCAACTCCGCGACATGATCCTGGGGCTTGAGCTTGGGCCGGGCGAACGCCTGACCGAGCGCTGGGTGGAGACGCAGTTCGCCGCCTCGCGCACGCCGATCCGCGCCGCGCTGTTGCGGTTGGAAGCCGAAGGGCTGGTCTGTCGGGAAGGGCGCGGCTGGACGGTTTCGCCGATCAATCTTGCTGAAATCGATCAGATCGGCGTTTATCGTGAGGCGCTGGAAGTGGCGGCGATCCGGCTGACTGCGACGCTTGATGAGCGCAGCGGCGTCGAGCCGATTGGCGCGATGCTGGACAGTTGCGACGCCGAAACCTCGCGGGAGGAATGGCATCGGGTCGGCATGGATTTCCACATCGAACTGGCGCGACTGTCGGGTAATGAGTTTTTGAGCCGTGGCGTGCGTGATGCGATGCAGCGCCTGTCACGAGCGCGCTGGCTGGAAGTGCGCGACGAAGCGGCCCTTGCCCGCGCATGGCGTGAGCATCACGCGATCCTTGATGCGGTGCGCGAAGGCGACGCCGACGAGGCGGCGAAGCTGTTGAGCGCGCATCTGGGCGGCAGCCGCGACCGTCTCGTCAGCAGTTTGCACGAGGATCGTCGCGGCCTGAAGGCGCGGGGATTTGCCGTTATCAGCGCTTGAGTTAGCGCCAATCCGGCAGTCTGTGTCCGCCGCGCGGAAGGCGGGAGGTGCGCCCTTCCATGAGGCCAAGGTCGCGCAGCAGATAGTCGGGCGAGTGTTCGCTGACGACATAGGGCGCTGGCTTGCGCTGAAACAAGCGGGTGAAAAGACGATACCAGCCTGTGGTGGCTTTGCCGGCAGGGCCAGACGCAGCGCAAGCGCCTGCATGGGCTGGTGCATTGATCTCGATATTTTGCATGGTTCCGGCTTTGCTTTTGTGAACTGTGGGAGACAGCTCAGTTAAATTCTGCCTATAGATATGGCCGGAAAAGCTGTTGTTTTCCAATTGAACGTCGATTACCATACATAAGGAGGGCTTATGTATCATGGTGTCGTCGCTACCCCCTTTATCCGCCATTCGCGTCTTTGAATCCGCGTCCCGTCATGCAAGCTTTACCAAGGCTGCGGAAGAGCTTGGCATGACGCAGGCCGCCGTCAGCTATCAGATCAAGATGCTGGAGGAGCGGGTCGGCGCGCCCTTGTTTCTGCGCATGCCGCGACAAGTGAAACTGACCGAGCTTGGTGAGCGACTGGCGCCGTCCATTACAGAGGCTTTTGAAACGATGCGCACGGCTTTCGCCACGTTGCGGGAGGATGCGGAAGGCGTGCTCACGATCAGCTCGGTCGCCACTTTCGCCGCCAACTGGCTGGTTCAGCGCCTTGGTTCGTTCCAGATGGAGCACCCGCTTCTGGCGGTGCGGCTCGATACCAATGACCAGCTGATCGATTTCACCCAGAGCGAGGTCGATCTCGCCATCCGCACCGGCACCGGCCACTGGCCGGGGCTGGTCAGTCATGAGCTGATCAAGGCGCAGTTCACGCCCATGCTGAGCCCGAAACTTGCGGCAAGCATTGGCGGGGTGCGCGAGCCGGCTGATCTGTTGCGCCTGCCCGCCATCGATGCCAGCGATCCTTGGTGGCGGCTGTGGTTCGAAGCCGCTGGTGTTCCTGATCCGCAACTGCGGGGCAACACGCAGAACCGACTGGGCGCGCAGCATCTGGAAGGGCGGGCGGCCACGGCAGGCCTCGGTATGGGTATCCTCACCCCTGCCTTTCACACGGCGGAAGTTGCGGCGGGTCTGTTGATCCAGCCTTTCGACCTCCTCTGCGATGATGGCCGTTCCTATTGGTTGGTCTATCCCGAATCCCGCCGTAACGTGCCGAAAATCCGGGCTTTTCGGGCATGGATTATGGGAGAACTTGGAAAATAACGCCTATCGGCAAAAATTTTTTTGCCCACATGTCACATTCAGCGATGCTCGCTCGTCATGTCTTTCGAACCATCAAATCAAACCCGAAAGGAACGAGACCATGACTGCCACGCTGAACCCATTCAATGCTGCTCCTGCCCTGATGAAATCCTGGATGACCACCTCGCAAGCCGTTGCTGCCAGTCTGGAAGGGAGCCTGATCGAATTGGTCAAAATCCGCTCGTCGCAGATCAATGCCTGTGCAAACTGCATCAACATGCACACGATTGAAGCCCGCGCGCTGGGCGAAACCGAACAGCGCATTTATTTGCTCTCGGCCTGGCAGGAAGCGCCATGCTATTCTGAGCGGGAACGGGCGGCTCTTGGCTGGGTGGATGCGCTGACGCGTCTCTCGCAGGGGCATGATCTTGTCGAAGCGCGCAAGGCCCTGCAGGCGCAGTTTACGGAGGAGGAACAGGTGAATCTCACGCTGATGATCAATATTATCAACGGCTGGAACCGCATGGCCGTTGGCTTCGGCCTCTGGTTTGAACCAGCGGCGGCAAAGGCTCCGGCCCAAAAGACTGCTGAGGCGGTCGCCTGATGGCAGGGGGGGCGGCGCATGACGATGCAGCGGAGATTTTCGATCCGCTGCGTTCGAAACTGATCCGTGTCGCCTATCGCATGCTCGGCTCCGTCGCCGATGCGGAAGATATGGTGCAGGAGGCGTTCATCCGCTGGATGAACGCCGACCGCAGCGCGGTGCGCGAGCCGGAAGCCTTCCTGCGGCGCACGGTGACGCGGCTTTGTCTCGACCGGCTTAAATCCGGCCAGCGGCAGCGCGAAACTTATTTCGGCCCGTGGATTCCAGATCCGGTGGTCGAGGAGGAAGAGGAAGACGACGATGTGACCCTGCCGTTGATGCTGGCGCTGGAGCGTCTTTCACCGCTGGAACGCGCGGCCTTTCTGCTGCACGATGTCTTCGGTCTCGACTTCGACGAAATAGCGAAAACAATTCAGCGCGATGCGGCGGCCTGCCGACAACTCGCGACCCGCGCGCGCAAGCATGTTCGCGAAGAACGACCGCGTTTTCAGGTCGATAGAGAGCGCGGGATTGAGCTGGCGCAGGCTTTCTTCACGGCATCGCGTAGCGGCGACATGAATGCGCTGGGCACCATGTTGGCCGCCGACGTGCATATGCATGCGGATGGCGGCGGAAAACGCCCGGCCTTCCCGAAGCCGATTTTCGGCTTTACCGATGTTATGGAAATTCACGAGAAGCTTGCCGGCTATTTCAGGGCCAATGGTTCAACGCTGGTGCGCACCACCTTCATCAATGGTCTGCCGGGCTTCATCTCGCTGGAATCGGATGGTCAGATCCAGACCACGGCGCTCGATATCGAAGACGGAAAGATTGCGGCGATCTATGTCGTCCGCAATCCCGACAAGTTGCAGCACCTGCACTGACCTGTGCTGCCGCTATCCGATCAGGTAGCGGCAGAGACCGGCAGCACCGATGCCGATGATCACGGTCGGCAGCATGGAAAAGCGCGTGGCGGCGAAAATGGTGATCGCCAGAGCCAGAAGATCGGCGGGCTTGTCGGAGACGAAATCCGGTGCGATCACCGATATCAGCACACAACCGGGCGCGGCTTCCATAACGGCGGTCGCGCGTTTGCTGAGTGTGCGATTGCGCAGCAGTACATATCCGCCGATGCGGGTAAGATAAGTGACGCTGGCCATCAAAACGATGGTGAGAACGGCTAACGGATCGATCATTCTTCACCTGCCAGAAGATAGGCGGCAACGAGGCCGGAGAGTGCACCGGCGGCGACATACCAAGCGCCGGGAATGGTGAGATAGGTAACGGCGGCGACAACAAGGCTGACCAGCCACGGGCGCGCTGCGGCAAAGCCCTTCCACATGCCTGCCAGCAGCACCAGAAACACCGCCGGAAACGCCATGTCGAAACCATAGGGCCGCAAGTCGCCCATCATCGGGCCAAAGGCCGCGCCCAGCGTGGTGAAAAGCACCCATGCAATGTAGAACGGGATGGCGACACCGGCATAGAATTTGAGGCTCAGCGCCGGATTGACGCCCTTCGCCTGACGGCGCTTCGCATCGGCGAGGCCGAGCGCCCAGCTTTCATCGCACATCAGAAACAGGCTGGCGAAAGCCTTGCGCTTTGGCAGATGGCGGATGAAAGGCGCAAGGGCGGCACCCATCAAAAGATGGCGGCTGTTGACCAGAAGCGTGATCGCGGCAATGAGCAAAACATGCGGCGGCGAGGTCCAGAGCTGGATCGCGGCAAATTCAGAGCCGCCCGCGAAATTCAGGCCCGTCATCAACGGCACTTCGAGGACGCTTAGGCCCTTTTGTGCAGCCTGCGCGCCCAGCACCAGAGCATAGGGAATAATGCCTAGCAAAACCGGTAGTCCGGCGGTGGCACCCCGACGGAATTCCGACGCCGGTTTACTTTGCTGTGGCACATAGGCCTGTGAAATATCCATAAAACCGCCGTTGGCTGGCCTCGCGGCTGCCCCTTGTCTATTGCCCCAGCATCTTTGCTTGAGAGCGAACGGCAATATAGCCAATGTCTTGAGCAATCGGGTTGCAAAGATTGGCCGATTGCAGCAATATTTGGCAGTGAATGCCAACAATATCGGCATAAATGGAATTCGTGGCCAATGAAGCGCGGGGCGATATAGAAGCTATCCGATAAAGTGGCGGCAAAGACCGGCAGTGCCGATGCCGATCAGCACGGTCGGCAGCATGGAAAAGCGCGTGGCGGCGAGAACGGTAATCGCCAGCGCCAGAAGATCGGCGGGCCTGTCGGAGACGAAATCCGGTGCGATGACTGAAATCAGTACGCAGCCGGGCGCGGCCTCCATCACCGCCATCGACCGTTTGCTGAGTGTGCGATTGCGCAGCAGTACATAGCCGCCGATGCGGGTCAGATAGGTGACGCTGGCCATCGCGATGATGGTGAGCAGGACTAAGGGGTCAATCATTCTGCATCTGCCAGAAGATAGGCTGCAACGAGGCCGGAAACTGCGCCAGCGGCGACATACCATGCGCCTGGAATGGTGAGGTAGGTGACTGCGGCGACGGCGAGGCTGACGAACCACGGACGCGCTGCGTTAAGGCCTTTCCACATGCCTGCGAGCAGCACCAGAAAGACCGCCGGAAACGCCATGTCGAAGCCATAGGGGCGGAGATCCCCCACCATCGGTCCGAGGACAGCGCCCAACGTGGCGGCGGACAGCCATGCCACGTAGAATGGGATGGCAACGCCCATATAAAATTTCAGGCTCAGCGCCGGGTTGACGTCCTTAGACTGGCGGTGCTTCGCATCGGCTAGACCAAGCGCCCAGCTTTCATCGCACATCAGGAACAGGCTGATGAAGGCCGTGCGCTTCGGCAAATGGCTGATGAAGGGCGCAAGGGCGGCACCCATCAGCAGATGGCGGCTGTTGACCAGAAAGGTAATCGCCGCGATGAGCAGGACATGCGGTGGCGACGTCCAGAGCCGGATTGCCGAAAACTCCGAACCGCCCGCGAAGTTCATGCCGGCCATCAACATGACGGACAACAGGCTGAGGCCTTTGTGTACAGCCTGCGCGCCCATAACCATGGCATAGGGAAAAGCACCCAGCAGAACCGGAAGCACGGCAATGGCTCCGCGGCGGAATTCTGACCTTCTAATTTGATGGCTGCTAAATGTGCTTTCTTGAGATGCATAGAACGGTGGAATATCCATAAAAATCCCGTTGGCTGGCCTCGCGGCTGCCCCTTATCCGCGTGGTTCCCAGTCCAGACACAGCTGCTGGAACCACTTGATCTCTTTCTGGCTTTGCGCGGCAAACTGGCCGCTTCATAACCTTTGCCGGAAATTCGCGCATGCGGTGCGCTGGTCTGGAAGTATTCGCTAATGTAATCAGTATCTTGAGCAATTGCCTTGTGGGAGCTAGTGTATGGCATTAATATTTGGCAGAAAATGCCAATAGTTTGGGTGTAAATGAAATCGGTGGCCAATGAAGCTGGACGAGATCGACAAGCGGATATTGCGTGTGCTGCAACGCGACGGGCGCATCGCCAATAATGATCTGGCGCGCGAGGTCGGGCTGTCGCCGTCGCCGTGTCTGCGGCGGGTCAAGCTTCTGGAAGAGGCGGGCGTGATCGACCGCTATGTTGCGGTGCTTAATCCGGCCAAGATCGGCAAGGGGCTGACCTTCTTCACCCGCATCCGGCTGGACAGGCAGGATGAGGAAACGCTTCAGGAGTTTGCACGCGAAATATTGAAGCTGCCGCAAGTGCTGGAATGTTATTTCATGCTGGGCGATTACGACGCGATGATCCGCGTGGTCGCGGCGGATATCGAGGAATATCGGCGTTTCCAGTCGGAATATCTAAGCCGCATCAAAGGCGTGCAGAACCTGAAGACCGACGTTCCGAGCCAGACGGTCAAGCAGACTTCGGCGATGCCGCTTTAGGCGTTCCGGGAAGCGCGAGCAGGCTCACAAGCGCTATGGCCGAAAGGATCGCTCCGGCGAGGAAGGTCGAGGACGAGCCATAGGCTTCCCATAGCCAGCCAGCGCCGACATTGCCCGCCAGCATGACAAAGCCGGTGATCACATTGAAGATGCCGAAGGCGGTGCCTTTGAGATGCGGGGGTGCGGTATCGGCGATAAGCGTCGCCAGAATGCCTTGTGAAAAGCCCATATGCAGGCCCCACAGGACAATACCCGCCAGAAACGGATAGATCGTCGTTGAATGAGCGATCACCAGATCGGCGGCAACGAGAAAGCCGAGGCTTGCGGCGAGCAGGCCCTTGCGGCCCATCCGGTCCGACAGGCTGCCGACGGGATAGGCGGTCAGCCCATAGACGGCATGCATGACGACCATGGTGATTGGCACCCAAGCGGCGGTAAAACCGGCTTCCTGCGCCTTGAGCAGCAGAAATGCTTCGCTGAACCGGGCAAGCGTCAGGACCGACGCGACGGCGATGACGATCCAGACGGCGGTGTTCAGTTTTCCCGTATCGGCAAAACGGGGCAAGCCTTTAGAGCGGGCAGGGGGTGTTTCCGGCTCGCGAATACCGACGATCAAAAGCGCAACCGCAAGGAAGGCCGGGATAACGGCAATCCAGAAGATCGCGACAATATTGCCGCCTGTCGCCACCATCAGGCCGATAGCGACAAGCGGACCGACAAAGCCGCCAACCGTATCGAGTGACTTGCGCAGGCCAAAGGCCGCGCCGCGAATTTCCGGCGGCGTCACATCGGCAATCAGGGCGTCGCGTGGTGTGCCACGTATGCCCTTGCCAACGCGGTCGATGGCTTTGGCGGTGACGATGCCGCCAGCCGTGGTGGCAAGCGGAAAGATCAGCTTGGAGAGGGCGGCGAGACCATAGCCTGCCACCGCGAGCGGCTTTCTGCGGCCAGTCCAGTCGGATATCACGCCGGAAAAGAGCTTGGTCACCGTGGCGATGGCAACCGACAGGCCTTCGATAAAGCCGATCGTCATCGCGGATGCGCCCAATCCCGCCACCAGATAAAGCGGCAGCAGCGTCTGCACCATTTCGGATGAGATATCCATCAACAGGCTGACAACGCCCAGAACCCACACGGTTGAGGGGATTGCGTGCGTCTTGTCGGTGGAGGCTGAACCTGTCGCCATGCAGAAAATCCGAATCTGTCGAAGGATTATGTGTCTGATAGCACGGGTTGATGAAATATGAGCGCTGTGCTCACATTATTTGAGATAGGCGCGAACCACGTCCACAAGTTCGCCAGCGCCTTCGTCGCGCTCCTTCTGCGGCAGATCACCATCGGCGACATGCATGAGAATATGATCCTCGATCACCTCGACCATCAGCCCGTTCACCGCGCCGCGCACACCGGCAATCACCTGCATGACTTCAGAGCAGCCCTTTTCCTCCTCAAGCATCCGCTCCACACCTTCAAGCTGCCCGCGAATGCGGCGCACGCGGTTGATAAGCTTCTGCTTTTCGCGGAGGGTATGGGTCATGGGGACTCCTGATTTTGCGATATGTCAGGCGGGGCGGACTTCCACCTCCACCGTCACATGCGACAAATCGTGGATCGCTGCAAGCTTCTTGCGGTAATAGGACGGCGCCTTTGGCGTGGCCGTGACAATCGACACGATGGCACCGTGATGGCCCGGCCCAAGCTGCCAGACATGCAGATCGGCGATTTCGCCGCCTTCCTTCTCAATGATTTCAGTGATCTCTTCGGGGAGGTCCTCGCCTTCAGGGATGTAATCGAGAAGCGTCGCGCCCGCATCGCGAATGAGGCCCCAGGACCAGCGCGCAATCACCAAGGCACCGGCAATGCCAATGGCCGGATCGAGCCAGAGCCAGCCGTAAAGACTGCCGAGAAGAAGGGCGGCAATCGCCAGCACCGAAGTCAATGCATCGGCGAGCACATGGATATAGGCAGCGCGCAGGTTCTGGTCGTGACCGCTTTCGTGGTGATGGGCGTGATCATGTCCGTGGTGGTGATGCGCGTGATCGTCTTTCAACAGCCAGGCGCAGACGAGATTGACCGCGAGGCCGAGGCAGGCAATCAGAATGGCTTCATGGAAGTTGATGGCGACCGGGGCGCTGAAACGCTGGAAACTTTCCCAGCCGATCAGCAACGCAATCAGTGCTAGAACTATGGCGCTGGCAAAGCCCGCCAGATCGCCGAGCTTGCCGGTGCCGAAGGTAAAGCGCGGATTGTGGGCCTGCTTGCGGGCATAGAGATAGGCGAGTGCTGCGATGAGCATCGCTGCTGCATGGGTGGACATGTGCCAGCCATCGGCAACCAGCGCCATGGAACCATAAAGGTTCCCGGCAACGATCTCGATCACCATCATTGCGGCGGTAATGGCGATGACGATCCACGTGCGCCGCTCGTTGCGCCGGTGGTTGTCACCCAGAAACACATGGTCGTGCCGCGCTTCCAGCTGACGTTCATACGGATGATGCGTGCCCATATCGCGGCCTCCTATAAAATAGGGGGGTATACTATTTTTGACGTTTCGACAAGAAGTGGAATCGGATGTTTCAGATGATGGGAATTAATCTCGATCAGTTCGCACTGCTTTAACGCGTGTGGGAAAATGCCAAAAACCTGCACCTTTGGAGGTAGGTTTTACGCCTGTTTATGGTGGGTTTCGTCCGTTTTGCCGGAATATTCA
This sequence comes from Ochrobactrum soli, assembly GCF_003664555.1. NCBI lineage: Bacteria > Pseudomonadati > Pseudomonadota > Alphaproteobacteria > Hyphomicrobiales > Brucellaceae > Ochrobactrum > Ochrobactrum soli. The sequence goes on from NZ_RCHH01000015.1 coordinate 53,898, forward strand.
GCGGGGCATGATCGGCTAAGATCAGAAACGTAGTCTTGGGGCAAAGCGTTCGAAACGACGAATTTCCACGTAATGGCGAGCGGCGTTTCGGGTTTTCAATCTGCGCATCGTGCTTTGCAAAACTCCGCACTGGTTTTCGGGCCGATGTTCAACTGCATTTCCGGCAAAAGCGCGCGGCGCTTGATGCTGGCGATGCGTCGAAACAGACAGACGGAGCGGAGGGACTTATGTCGACAGAACAACAAAACAGGCATTCACCACGCAATCGTGCGCGACGCCATTTTTTAGGAGTGGCGGGCGCTGCTGCCGCAAAGGCCGCCGCGCTTGGCGCTTTGGCGTCGTCTTTCACAACGCCAGCCCGCGCCTTGGGGACGAAATGGTGGGAGGATGGCGGCGGTGACGGTGGCAGTGGCACCAATTGCCTTTTGAAAGGCACGCTGGTTGAAACAATGAGCGGACCCGTTGCCGTGGAAAACCTGGCCGTTGGCGATCTTGTCGTGACCGCCAATTGCAAGGTGGTGCCGGTGAAATGGGTCGGCTGGCAGCGCTATAGGAAGGGCGGTGTGGAATGGGGCGAGGACGTGATGCCGATCCGTATTGCACGTCACGCGCTCGACCGCATGACGCCGCGACGCGATCTTTATCTGTCGCCCAACCATGCGCTTTTCATCGACGGCGTTTTGATCCGCGCCAAGGATCTCGTCAACGGGCGTTCCATCACGCGTGTCCCGATGGAGCAAGCAATCGACTACTACAATATTCTGCTCGACAGCCATGAAGCGATATTCGCCGAAGGGGCTGCGGTGGAGACCTATCTGCTGCTGGGCGACAGCTATAAAAGCTTCATGAACTTCGCCGAATATCAGGAGCTTTATACCGACGAGCCGAACATCGTGATGCAGCCCTTCGCGCCGATCATGGGCTATGAGGGCGGACGCGAGCATATGCGCGCTTTGTTGTGCCTGAGCGGTGTTCTGCCGATGCGTGACGTGGTGGAGGAAACCTATCAGCGTCTGGCTTTGAGGGCCGGGGAGCAAATAGTGTAAGGGGAGCGGTCTGCAAAAATGCAGGTCGAAGAAAGGCGAGGCGCCAAATGGCGCCTCGCCTTCATTTCATATCCGATCCATCAGCGCATACCATGACAGCGCAAGGAAGAGCAGCGGCGCGCGGAATGTGCGCCCGCCGGGGAAGGCGGGAATGCGCAGTTCTTCGAACAGTCTCAGTTTGTCGCGCTTGCCGGAAATGGTGTCGGCATAAAGCTTGCCCATGAAATTCGCCAGCATCACCCCATGGCCGGAATAACCGCCTGCCGAAATGACGCCGGGCATCACTTCGCGGACAAAAGGCTGGCGCGGCATGGTTATGCCGACCGAGCCGCCCCAGGCATGGGTGATCTCGACATTGCCGAGTGCGGGATAGATTTCAGCGATCTGGCGGCGGATATGCGTGCTGATCTCACGCGGATTATCCGCCGTATAGGCTTCGCGACCGCCGAACAACAGTCGCCCATCTTTCGAGCGGCGGAAATAGCGGACCACAAAGCGGGAATCGTCGACGGACTCGCCGCCCGGTATCACCGGGCTGTCGTCGCCCAGCGGCACCGTCGCGCCGATGAAGGAGCGGATCGGCATGACATGCGATGCGCTGGTCGGTTCCAGCGTTCCACCATAAGCATTGACCGCGATGAAGGCATGTTTCGCAACAATTGTGCCCTTTGTGGTCGCGACTTCCACACGCCCGCTGGACGTGCTTATCCCCGTTGCCCTGGTGTTTTCATAAAGCTGCGCACCCGCCGCTTTCGCCGCCTTGGCCGTGCCGATGAGCAACTTCAGCGGATGGATGTGGCCGGTGCCCGCATCATAAACGCCCCCGTGATAGCGGCTCGACCCTAACAGAGAGGCGGTTTCATCGCGGGTGACAAAACGCAAATGCGGATAGTGGAAGCGGCTCTGCATCAGTTCCGCATGGCGCTCATATTGCTTGAGATAGCGCGGCTTGTGCACGACGGAGATCTGTCCGGGGACATAGTCCATGTCGATCTGATGTTCGCTCGCAAAGGCGAGCAGATAGGCTTTCGCTTCTTCGGCCACATCGAACAGGGCCTTGGCGCGCTCGAAGCCATATTCGGCTTCAAGGTCTTCTGCCCATGTGCGCTGACCGGTGCCGAACTGGCCGCCATTGCGCCCCGACGCGCCATCGCCGAAGCGTTCGGCCTCGATCAGAACCACATCTGCGCCCTGTTTCGCCAGATGATAAGCAGCCGAAAGCCCCGTATAGCCGCCGCCGATGATAACAACATCGGCCTGCCGCGAACCGTCAAGTTCCGGATATTCTGGCCGCTCGGGCACGCTCGCTTCGTACCACGAAAGGCCGGGGGAGATTGGGGACTGGTGGGGCATCGGCGATTCCGCGCTTTAAGGAAGTAGGGGAATAGGGGAGTAAGGGAATAAGGGAATAAGGGAGTGTGTTAGCCGTCCGATAGCTTGCGAATGAGAAGCCTAAGTAATTTTCCAATACTCTCACTCTTCGCCATGATCGGATCGATAGTGTCTTGTTTGATGAATCCCAATCTCTCAGCAATCAGTATATGGGTTTCCACTTCTTTCAACGAACCTTGCGCGATACGCAAAAAGTTCTGGTAGGCGCCACGTGTATCCCGCCCGTAACCTTCCGCTATATTCGCCGGAATTGATACTGCTGCGCGACGCACCTGACTTGTCAGCCCATAGACCTCTTCTTTTGGCCACATCTCCGTCGATTTATAGATTGCCGTTACCAGCTCCATTGCCTGCTGCCACGCAAGAATATCGCGATAAGAATTGATTGCCATATCTATGCCCCCGCATATTTTCTACTCCCCTACTCCCCTACTCCCCTACTCCCCTACTCCCCTACTCCCCTACTCCCCTACTCCCCTACTCCCCTACTCCCCTACTCCCCTAACCTACACATTAAGCAACAGGAACTCGCGTTCCCACGGGCTGATGACTTCCATGAAGGTTTCGAACTCGGCGCGCTTGATGGCGGCATAGGTCGTGACGAAGGAGCTGCCGATCAGATTGCGCAGTTCGTCGTCCTTTTCGAACAGTTCCACGGCGTCGATCAAGCCGCGCGGCAGCTCCACTTCCTTGGTGTTGACGCTCGTGGTGGCGGGCTGTTCCGCCTCGATCTTGTTGACGAGACCGATCAGGCCGCAGGCAAGCGAAGCTGCCAGCGCAAGATAGGGATTGGCGTCGGAGGAGGGGATGCGGTTTTCCACGCGGCGCGCATTGGGGTCTGAGCGCGGCACGCGGAAGGCCGTGGTGCGGTTGTCATAGCCCCATTTAACGTTGACCGGCGCGGAAGCGTCCGGCGTCAGGCGGCGATAGGAATTTACATAGGGCGCGAACATCACCAGAGCATTCGGCACATGGCGCTGCATGCCGCCGATGAAGTGGCGGAAGGCTTCGCTTTCGCTACCGTCTTCGTTGGTGAAAATGTTGCGGCCTGTTTTCTTGTCGACGATCGACTGGTGGATATGCATCGCCGAGCCCGGCTGGCCCTGAATGGGCTTGGCCATGAAGGTGGCATACATGTCGTGCTTGAGCGCCGCCTCGCGGATCGTGCGCTTGAACATGAAAACCTGATCGGCCAGTTCGACAGGATCGCCATGGCGCAGGTTGATTTCCAGCTGACCGGCGCCTTCTTCGTGGATCAGCGTGTCGATCTCCAGACCCTGACCCTCGGAGAAATGGTAGATATCGTCGATCAGTTCGTCGAACTCGTTGACGCCCGCAATCGAATAGCCCTGTCCGCCGCCAATGGCGCGGCCCGAGCGACCGACCGGCGGGGTCAGCGGATAATCCGGGTCGGGGTTTTTGCGCACCAGATAGAATTCGATTTCCGGCGCAACAACCGGCTTCAACCCGCGCTTGTTGTATGCGGCGACGACATTGCGCAGCACGTTGCGCGGGGTGAATTCGACCAAGCGTCCGTCCTGATAGACCAGATCGCAGATTACCTGCGCCGTCGGGTCAGATTCCCACGGAACCGCCGACAGGGTGGAGAGGTCGGGCAACAGTCTGAGATCGCCATCGTCTTCGGGATAGTGGAAGCCGTAGCCGTCTTCCGGGTAATCGCCGGAAATCGTCGTCATGAAAACGGCGGACGGCAGGGCCAGCGATGTGTTGGACGTGAACTTCTTGGACGGCATCATCTTGCCGCGCGCAACCCCCGCCTGATCGGGGGTGATGCATTCGATGTCTTCGATATCCCGCCAGGCCAGCCATTCGGTTGCCTGCTTCCAGTTCTTCACCCCACGCAGGGATTTGACATAGGCAGGCGTACGGCGACGCGGCGCACGCGTAACCTTCTTTTCCGTCGTATCAGCAGACATCCATCACCAGAAAATGATTTCGATGGGTGCATGATAGCTGCGTCGGCTGTGGTTGACAAATGGGGCCAGCAGGCTTTTTTGGGAGCCGGAAAACGGGTCTGGCTGGCAGGGTTGTGGTGGTCTTAAAGGCCGAACCGCGCCTTCAATTTCCGAAAATGCTCTTTGATCTCGTCCGCGAGGAGGTCGTCCAGTTCCCGAATGTGACTGAGGGCATGCAAGCCGACCTGCCTGATCTGCTCCATGGTCAGACCGATTGCTTTCAGCGCGGCGAGCCCCTTCAGCAATGCGCCGATTCTCTCGCCCGCAACACTGCCGGCTGCGTTGGCGACCCAGCTGAGCAATCCGCCTTCGGTGCTTCGTGCCATGACATCATTGGCGTTTGCCAATTCCGCCGCGCCCGGGATTTTGTCGAACAGGCGCGCCGCAAGGTCTGGCCTCTCATGTTGCACGACGGAGAACATGATCCCCGCAACGCGTTCGGCGACCGCAGAGTCGATGCCGGTCTTCAATGCGACGCTATCGATGATGGACTGGACGGACATTTTATCCTGCGTGATCCGGGCGGTGTTGAATGCCCAGAATGATCAGGATCGTTGCGGCTTTCTACGGTCAGAAAAGACAGGAGCATGCAGGAGCACCGGACCGCAACTGTTCTGTCCTTGACGCCCGGGTGATGAGGGGCTGATGCGATTGCCGTTACCATTGAGACCAAGCTGCGTGGAGCCTTGGGAACAGGTAATCCGCCGGACCTTCCGCATCCTGGCAATTACCTGCTGACGCGAGAAGCTTGGGCTGATGCCCAAGCTCCATCTGTGAGTTCTTACTTAAATGGGCACCACTTGCCGAAAGGTGTTACGATGCAAATAATGCTCTTGGCCTGGCCGTCCGCGGAAAGCTGGCTCTGAGAATCCTGAAGAGGGCTTGCATAAGATTGCCCAGCAGTAGCAGCCATGGTTGCAAGTGCAAGTGTCGTGTATACAAAATATTTCTTCATAATATAGATCCTAATGTTAATTTTAAAATTAAATGTTAATTAATGCATCTAGAGTTAAGCACAATGTTTTTCGATTTATACATTCCAATAATGAATTATTTTTTTGCAAGATATTTCATATTCGTTTGAAATTGATCTTATTGGCATGCTTTGTCAAAAAAGCACGGCGTCAATAACGATTGAGTGCGGCCTGAAATTTCTGCGTAAATCTGTGGCGCTGTCTGGAACGCCCGGTGTTCTTCCCTTCGCGAGCGTCAGCATGTCGTCTGACTGATATGGGATAGAATAAAGAAAAATCTGCGGGAGGCGTTGGCGGAGGACGTTCATGCGCTACCCGCAGACAATCGACCTCTTTATAGTCCCGATTTGCGGGGCGAGCATAACTCTCGGCTATCAACGCATATGGGAAGCTTGAGATCTGCGGAATTTGGGTTCGATACTTGCTGCGCTTTTAACGCGTTAGCATTCGCATCTTTAACAAACGAATATTTTTGCCCGAATGCCAGTGCTATAAGCGCCGTCGCCAGAAATATGAGAAGTGAATTCATAGGAATATCCTTATGCTTATTGGGTGCCACTTGCGTTTATGAATACCAGCATTCGAGATGGAGAAATCCCTTCTCGTAGAAGCAAAACAAATCGTTGATAAGGCCGCGCACCGCTTGATCCGGGCGCATATCTGCAGTCATTGCAGCGGCGGCGGAATAGTTTGTTTCGGCAATTAAAGCGCTTGAAACAATTGAAAGAATGAAGATATACTTACGCATATTTTTCTCCTTTTCGCTATATTGCGCTTTTATTGAAAACACATAATTTATTTTACTTCGATATCCAATATAGAATTAAATTTATATTCACAATTATTCAAATTTCGATAAATGCTGTATTTATTGAAATAGCGTCTGTCGGTTGCCTGTTTTTCTTTTCCGGTGCAAAAAATCCCCGGCTGGAGGGGGCAGCCGGGGTGGAGTTCAGGCAAGGAAGGCATGGGGCAGAGAGCCGGTCAAAGCCTTTTGAAGGCGTTGGCCGGGGTGGGATTGCTGCCGCCGCCACCGGCATGAAGAATAGTTATGGTGGCGACGGCGATTGTCAGGATCGTCATCATTTTTCGTGAGTGACGATGACGGGGATCAAGAGATCGCCCCAGTTACCGCCGCCATTCCCGTGTTGCCGAAGGCACACAAAATAAAAGAACATGGTGGCGACGGCGATTGTCAGGATCGTCATCATTTTTCGTGGGTGACGATGACGGGGATCAAGAGATCACCCCAGTTACCGTCGCCACCATGATGCCGGGCGGAGCGGACCAGTTCCACCGAGACGCCTGCCTCGACCGCCTTCATGACGGTGTAGTTGAGGCGATGCAGATCGTTGGCGAGCATGCGGATAACGGTCTGCTGATCCGTGGTCATGCTTGACGATTGTTCTTCTGCTCTTTCCTTGACGCGTGCTGGCGAATTCATGGAACTGTTCCTCCTGTTTTATGGCCGGTGTTACTCAGCAGCCGGTCTGAACTGTGCTGTTTCAGTTGATTCCTTCATGGCGGTGGTCGAAGACTGGCCGCCGGTGATTGCAAGCGACACGGCATCGAAATAGCCGGTGCCGACTTCGCGCTGATGCTTGGTCGCGGTGTAGCCGTTGGCTTCGGCTGCGAATTCCGCCTGTTGCAGTTCGGAATAGGCTGCCATCTGCCGGTCCTTGTAGCCGCGTGCCAGTTCGAACATGCCGAAGTTGAGCTGGTGGAAACCGGCCAGCGTGATGAACTGGAACTTGTAGCCCATCGCGCCCAGCTCGCGCTGGAACTTGGCAATCGTGGCGTCGTCGAGGTTCTTCTTCCAGTTGAACGACGGCGAGCAGTTATAGGCGAGCTTCTTGCCCGGATGCACCTTGTGCACGGCTTCCGCGAAGCGGCGAGCCTGTTCGAGATCCGGCTTGGATGTTTCCATCCAGATCAGATCGCAATAAGGCGCATAGGCAATCGCACGGGCGATACATGGCTCGATGCCGTTCTTCACCTGATAGAAGCCTTCCGCCGTGCGGCCCGCATCGTAATCGACAAAAGGCTTGTCGCGCTCGTCGATGTCCGAGGTCAGAAGCTTGGCAGCTTCCGCATCCGTGCGGGCGATGACCAGCGTGGCCGTGCCCATCACATCTGCCGCAAGGCGCGCCGCGTTGAGGTTACGGATATGCGCTGCCGTCGGGATCAAAACCTTGCCGCCAAGATGGCCGCACTTCTTTTCCGAAGCGAGCTGGTCTTCATAATGCACGCCTGCTGCGCCGGCCTCGATGAAAGCTTTCATGATTTCAAAAGCGTTCAGTGGTCCGCCAAAGCCTGCTTCGGCATCGGCGACGATCGGGGCAAACCAGGTGTCGACCGAAAGTCCCTTGCCTTCGGCGGTTTCGATCTGGTCGGCGCGCTGCAAGGTCTTGTTGATGCGCTTGGCCAGTTCCGGGGCCGCATTGGCCGGGTAGAGAGACTGGTCCGGATACATGGCCGAGGCCGTGTTGGCATCCGCCGCAACCTGCCAGCCGGAGAGGTAGATCGCCTTCAGTCCGGCGCGAACCATCTGCATTGCCTGATTGCCGGAAAGCGCGCCCAGCGCGTTGACGAAATCTTCCTCATGGATCAGCTTCCAGAGGCGGTTCGCGCCCATTTCAGCCAGCGAATACTTGATCTCCACCGAACCGCGCAGCCTTTTTACATCTTCGGCCGTATGCGCACGTTCGATACCGTCGAAACGACCCTTGGGCGCCGAAGGAATAAGGCTGTAAAAATCTGTCATTTCGGTGTCTCCTCACACTTATCACTGGTTTTTCAAGAGCGGTTGGTCGCTGCTCTTTCTGTGACTGAATTTACATTCGCAGTCGGTGGGACGCTAGAAAAAGCAGCAAATACGCCTGATAATTGAAGTTAAGCTGTCGGAACTTTGACGGACTGGCTCTGTAAATTTGTAAAGATTGTCAAAAGTAGAATTTACGGCTATTTTGTCATGAATTGTAAAAGTCGCCGTTGCGGGTTTGGGAGGACGGAGTTGAGCGAACGCAAGATTTTTGCCGGACCGCGCATCAGGCGTATTCGCAACGAGCGGTCCCTGACGCAGACGGCTATGGCCGAAGCGCTCGGCATTTCACCGTCCTATCTCAACCTGATCGAGCGCAACCAGCGGCCCTTGACGGTGCAGCTGTTGTTGAAGCTCGCCAGTGTTTACAAGCTCGATCTCGATAGTTTGCAGGCAGAAAGCGGCGCGACGATCACCGGACTGAAGGAAGTGTTTTCCGATCCGCTTTTGACCGGCGAATTGCCGGGCGATCAGGAACTGGTGGAGATTGGCGAGGCGGCCCCCAACGCAGCTGTGGGTATAATGAAGCTTTATCGCGCCTATCGCGAACAGCAGCAGCGCCTGTCCGATCTCTCGCAATTGCTGTCGCATGAGGGGAGCGCTGCGCAGCTTTCCGCCACGCGCCTGCCGCTGGATGAAGTGCGCGATGTGATGGCGCGACGGCCCAATCATTATCCGCGTATCGAGGAAGAGGCGGAAAGTTTTTTCGCGTTGTTGAAGCCGGATGGCGATCTGTCGGCAGCTTTGAAGGATTGGCTGCGGCGTGAGCATGGCATCACGGTGCGCACATTGCCTGTCGCTACCATGCCCAATTGGCGCAGGCGCTATGACCGCCATTCGCAACGCCTGTTCATTTCGGAGCGTCTGTCGCCTTTCGATCAGTTGCAGGAAATCGCCATGGAGGCGGCGCTGATCCGTATGCAGGTGGTGATCGGCGCAGAGACCGAAGGGCTGAAACTGTCTTCCGGTGAAGCAAAGCGCATCGCCCGGTTCGAGCTGGCGCGCTATGCCGCGCAGGCGCTGATGATGCCCTATCGCCAGTTTCGCGATGCTAGCGTGCGGATGCGCTATGATGTCGATGCGCTGCGCTCGCGATTTGGCGTTTCGTTCCAGCAGGCGGCGAGCCGGCTGACGACCTTGCAGCGGCAGGGGGCGAGCGCGCTGCCCTTCTTCGTGATGGAAATCGACCATGCCGGCAATCGGCTGCGCGTTGCAGGCGCCGAGGGGTTTCCGGCGCGGTTTGGCGGCCAGTGCCCCAAACTGCCGGTCTATGCGGCTTTTGCGCAGGCGGGGCAGGTGCTGGTCGAACCGGCGGAACTGCCAGACGGGACGGCATTCCTGACCATTGCCCGTACGCTCGAAGGGCCGCAAGGCGCATTTAATGAGCGCCCGCGCCGCACCGCGATCCTGCTTGGCTGCGCGCTCGATGCGGGGGAGGAAACCGTTTACGGCGGAGCTATCGCCAAGGCTGGCAATACAGGGATCGGCCCCGCCTGCCGTTTGTGCGAGCGGCAAGGCTGCGTGACCCGCGCCGAGCCGCCGCTGACGCGTCCGCTGGGGCTGGACGAGATGGTGGCGGGGCTTTCGGCATTCGACTTTCAGTGACCATAAAAACACGAGTGCATTTTTTATGTTCGTGATGGCCGCAGGCGGTTGACGAAACCGGTGCAATCTAAAAAAGTGCAATCAAGGAATAGTATATCCAAACCTGTACCTGCACCGGAAATGAGCGTGTAGAATGGAGCAAAAAATGGGGATCAAATCCTTCCTTCTGGCCACAACCGTCGTGACGAGCGTTGTCGCCGCCGCCACATTCTCCGCCAGCGCGCAGGAGCGGGTGGTCAATATCTATAACTGGTCGGATTATATCGACGATTCCATCCTGAAGGATTTCACCAAGGAAACCGGAATCAAGGTCGTCTACGACGTCTATGATTCCAACGAAATCCTCGAAACCAAGCTTCTGGCTGGTGGCAGCGGTTACGATCTCGTTGTCCCGTCGGGCGAATTCCTGGGTCGTCAGATTCCAGCTGGCGTGTTCCTGAAGCTCGACAAGGACAAGCTGCCGAACCTCAAGAACATGTGGGATGAAATCTCCACCCGCGCTGCCACCTACGATCCGGGCAACGAATACTCGGTCAATTATATGTGGGGCACGACCGGCATCGGCTACAACAAGGCCAAGATCAAGGAAGCGCTCGGCACGGATACCATCGATTCTTGGGATGTGCTGTTTGACCCCGAAAAGTCGGCCAAGCTGAAGGATTGCGGCATTTATCTGCTGGATTCCGCCAGCGAAATGCTGCGTCCGGCCCTGAATTATCTCGGTCTCGATCCGAATTCGCCGTCGCCGGACGATCTGCAGAAGGCGCAGGACCTTTATCTGAAGATCCGTCCGAATATCCGCAAGTTCCATTCGTCGGAATATATCAATGCGCTGGCCAATGGCGATATCTGCATGGCGATTGGCTATTCGGGCGATATTTTCCAGGCGCGTGACCGCGCCGAGAAGGCCAATCAGGGCGTCGAGATCGGTTACTCGATCCCGAAGGAAGGCGCTTTGATGTGGTTCGACCAGATGGCGATCCCGGCTGACGCCAAGCACGTGCCGGAAGCGCTGGAATTCATGAATTACATCATGCGTCCGGAAGTGGCGGCCAAGGCTTCGAACTATGTGTTTTACGCCAACGGCAACAAGGCGTCGCAGGAATTCATCGACAAGGAAATCCTTGAAGATCCGGCGATTTATCCGACGGACGACGTCATGAAGAAGCTGTTCGTGCCGACGCCTTACGACACCAAGACCCAGCGCGTCGTTACCCGTGCCTGGACCAAGATCGTCACAGGCCAGTAATAATCGAACGCTAGAGCATTTCCAGCAAAAGTGCGTAGCGGTTTTGCGTAGGATAATGCGTAAAAATAAATAGATAGAGCGGTTGCCCGATTCCGTTTTAACCGGAGCCGCTCTAAGTCGGGGTGTGATCCCGGAATGCCCTTGGGCATGACATTGTGAAGAGCGGCTCACTGTTGGACAGAGAGCCGCTCTACGTCTTGTAAAACCTGACGAAACATCGGGCACGGCTAGATCGATAGGGGAACGGAATGGAATCTTTTGGCAGCTTTCGCCGCAAATTTGCACCCTGGAACGATCCGGCGGCCAAGCCCTATATTTCTTTCGAGAATGTGACAAAAATCTTCGGCGATTTCACTGCCGTCGATGATCTGTCGCTGAATGTTTTCAATCGCGAATTCTTTGCGCTGTTGGGTGCTTCCGGCTGCGGCAAGACCACGCTGATGCGCATGCTGGCAGGCTTTGAGGAGCCGACATCGGGTCGCATCACGCTGGACGGTCAGGACATGCGCGGCATTCCGCCTTATAAACGCCCGGTCAACATGATGTTCCAGTCCTATGCGCTGTTTCCGCATATGACGGTGGAGAACAATATCGCCTTCGGCCTCAAGCAGGACGGCATGGCGAAATCTGAAATCGATGCGCGCGTTGCCGAAATGCTCAAGCTGGTGAAGCTGGAGCAATATGGCAAGCGCAAGCCGCATCAACTGTCGGGCGGCCAGCGCCAGCGCGTCGCGCTCGCCCGCTCCGTCGCCAAGCGCCCCAAGGTGCTGCTGCTCGACGAGCCGCTTGGCGCGCTCGACAAGAAGCTGCGCGAGGAAACCCAGTTCGAACTGATGGATTTGCAGGTCAAGCTCGGCATGACCTTCATGGTCGTGACCCACGATCAGGAAGAAGCCATGACCATGTCCGACCGTATCGCGGTCATGGACAAGGGCCGCATCAAGCAGGTGGCGACGCCAGCGGAAGTCTATGAAGCGCCGCGTTCCAAATTCGTGGCCGACTTCATCGGCAATGTGAATATCATCGAAGGTGAAGTCGTGAAGGCCGCCAATGGCGAGGCGGAAATCGCCACCGAAAAATTCGGCTTCCATATCCAGACCGAAACCCGCGAGGAGCTCAATCCCGGCCAGAAGGTCTGGTATGCGGTGCGCCCGGAAAAGACCCGCATCTCGCGCAGCAAGCCGGAAGAGGCTGCGGTCAACGCCGTCGAGGGCGAGCTTTGGGATATCGCCTATTTCGGCGACATGACGGTTTTCCACGTCCGCCTCGACAATGGCCGCACCATCAAGGCCGCGAGCCTCAACGCGGTCCGCAAGACGGAAAATCCGCTGACCTATGACGAGCGCGTCTGGGTCTCTTTCGATACCGATGCCGGTCTGGTGCTGACCGCCTGAGGAGGGCAAGACCATGCAGAAGCTGATCGCTTCCATTGCCAGCCGCCTCGTCATCACGGTGCCCTATTTCTGGCTGCTGGTTTTCTTTCTCGTCCCGTTCTTCATCGTCTTTAAGATTTCCCTGTCGGAAGTCGCGATGGCGATCCCGGCCTATATGCCGACTTTCGATCTGACGCAGGGCTTTGCGGCGAACTGGGAGAAGATCAAGCAACTCTCCTTCGATAACTATTTCTGGCTGCTCGACGATCCGCTTTACTACAAGGCCTATCTGTCGAGCGTCCGCATCGCAGCCATTTCGACCTTCCTCACGCTGCTTTTGGCCTATCCGATGGCCTATGGCATTGCGCGCGCGCCGACGACGATCCGCCCGACGTTGCTGATGCTGGTGATCCTGCCGTTCTGGACCTCGTTCCTGATCCGCGTCTATGCGTGGATCGGGATTCTGAAGCCGGAAGGTTTGCTGAACCAGTTCCTGATGTGGCTCAACGTGATCGATACGCCGCTCAACATTTTGAACACAGATACGGCGGTCTTTATCGGCATCGTCTATTCCTATCTGCCCTTCATGGTGCTGCCGATCTATTCGTCACTCGAAAAGATGGATTATTCGCTGATCGAAGCGGCGCAGCACCTGGGCTGCACGCCGTTTGCCGCCTTCTGGAAAATCACTTTTCCGCTGTCGCTGGCCGGTGTTCTGGCGGGCTGCTTCCTTGTCTTCATCCCGGCTGTCGGCGAGTTCGTGATCCCCGATCTTCTGGGCGGATCGCAGACCTTGATGATCGGCAAGACGATCTGGAGCGAGTTCTTCTCCAATCGCGACTGGCCAGTGTCGTCCGCTGTGGCGGTGGTATTGTTGATCCTGCTGATCGTGCCGATTGTGATCTTCCAGCAGGTGCAGGCGCGCCAGCAGGAAAAGGGGAAATAAGCGATGAACAACAACTGGTCCCGTTTCAATATCGCATCGGTGGTTGTCGGCTTCGCCTTCCTCTATCTGCCCATCGTGCTGCTGGTCATCTATTCCTTCAACGAATCCCGGCTGGTGACCGTCTGGGCAGGCTTCTCGACCAAGTGGTATGGGGAACTGTTCCGCAATCAGGCGCTGATGGATGCGGCATGGGTGACGATCCGCGTCGCCTTCCTGTCGGCAACGATTGCAACCGTGCTGGGCACGCTCGCGGCACTGGCGCTGACGCGCTATACCCGCTTTCGCGGTCGCATCCTGTTTTCCGGCATGGTCTATGCGCCGCTGGTCATGCCAGATGTCATCACTGGTCTGTCGCTTCTGCTGCTTTTCGTGGCGATGAATTTCGACCGCGGTTTCTGGACGGTCACGCTGGCGCATATCACATTTGCCATGTGTTTCGTCGCCGTCGTGGTGCAGTCGCGTCTGGTGAGCTTTGACCGTTCGCTGGAGGAAGCGGCGATGGATCTTGGTGCGCCGCCAGTTACAACCTTCATGAAGGTCACCCTGCCGGTGATCCTGCCTGCGGTGGTGTCCGGCTGGATGCTGGCTTTCACGCTGTCGCTCGACGATCTGGTGATCGCAAGCTTCACGTCAGGGCCGGGCGCAACCACCCTGCCAATGAAGATTTACAGCCAGGTGCGCCTTGGCGTGACCCCGGAAATCAACGCGATCTGCACCATCCTGATTGGGCTGGTGACCACAGGTGTCATCGTCGCATCCATCGTCAACAAGCGCCGCGAAGTGCAGCGCCGCCGCGATGAGCAGGCGGCATTCCGTATGTCTTAAAAAAGGGGAAGGGGCTTTATTGCCCCGATGCGCCCGATCCCGCCGATCCCATTGAGGACGGGGAAATGAAAGGCCGGTCCCAGGAACCGCCGACAAAGAAATGCAGCGGCGGCTTGGCGGGCGTGGCGTTTTCAGCTGGCGCGGGCGCTGGCTGGCCTTCCGTTCCTGCCTGCGGTTGCTGTTGCGGCGTTTCCGGCTGGCTGTTGGGGAAGATGACTTCGCCGCTCAGCGCAAGACTGCGATCCACGAAAGGCACGATGCCCGCCAGATTGAGCGTGCCATCGGATGTGTCGAGGCGCGCGCTTTCCAGCGATGCCACGCCTTCGGAAAGATTGGCCTTGAGGTCGAGCCGGTTGAAGGCCAGCGCAACATTATCTTTCCGTTCCAGCGCGAAGAAGCGCTCGCTCTCTGCCTTGGTCAGAAAATCCTGAACGGCAAATCCCTGCATCTGACCGTTGTTCAACTGCACGGATACATTGCCCTGCGCGCCGGAAAGCAGGCTGGACCAGCGATTGACCGGCCCCTTCATGAACAGCGAAACATTGCCCTTGCCGCTGATGAACGGCTTTTCGAAACCAAGCGCCGTGAGAAACTGCGTGCTTTCAATATCGCTGGCGTTGAACCGCAATTCGCCCGTGGCGCTCTTGAGATCGCGCACGATCTGCACATTCGTCTGCAAGGTGCCATTGAACGCTTTGGCGTCGCCAATGTCGAAAATTGCGCGGCCACCGCGAATCTGGATCGCCGCCGCAACACCCGTCAGCGCCACAGGGCCTGCCGTAGCATTCTGGGCGGAAAGGCGCAGGTCGAATTCGGAGCGGTCGAAGAAGCTGGTATTGATGGTGTCGACATTGCCGCGATCATTCGGCGCGCGCGCGGTTGTATCCGGCAAGGGCACGAAAGCGGCAAAAAGGCTGCGCAGGTCCAGCTTGTCGAAGGCGAGCGTGCCCGTGACGGCGGGCTGTTCCTGTTCAAGGCCGATCTCGATCACGCCTTTGGCGAGGCTGTCACCGGCGGTCATGTTCACATCGGCAAATTTCCAGCGCTTTGGCGTGGCGGTGATGGTGGATTCCAGCGAGAAAGCCCCGACTTCCGAGCTGCCGGCAATCGGCGGCAGGCTCAGCCACCGCACCGCGCCGCTCAAGGACGGCGTCTTGGCGCTGAGGTCCCCTTCGAAGAAGCGGTCTTCCGAAATATTGGCCTTGCCCTGAAAGGTCAGGCTCAGCGGATTGGCCGTGAGGCTCGCCGTTACGTCGGACGTGCCGCCTGCCAGAAGCGGCAAAGCCTGCGCTGCCGTGATACTGAATTGCGATTCTTCGTTGCGCCATTTGCCGCTGCCGCGCAAGGTCGCTGCGCTCGACGTCTGGGGCCATTCCAGCGTCATGTTCACATTGGTCAGTTGGTCGTCTTTCGCGGTGTCTGCGCCGTTTTCGGCACGCGGAAACGAAACCGTGCCGTCGCGCACCACCACACGGCCAAAAGGCTGCGATGCCTGTTCGGTGGCCTGCGTGTCGTTGTTCGTGCCGCGCTGTTGCAAGGCGCGCTGGGCGCGGATGGCCGTGCCAAGCCGACCGTTGGAATTGGCAATGGCATCGAGCAAGGCAGGGAAATTGGAAACCGGCCCATCAAGATTGACATGCGGGCGCACGATCTGCGTTTCCGAAAAGGAAATATGTCCCATGATCGCATCGAGCGGCGACAGTTCCACATCGATGCGGGCGGCGCTCATGAAGGGTTTCTGGCCCTGATCCGTCATCTTGCTCAAGGTGACGCCGTTCAGCGAGGCGCGCAGCATGGGGAAGACTTTGAGGCGCGGGGCTTCGCGCAATTCCACGCTATAGCCGGTCCAGGCGCTGATTTCCTGCGCCACACGCACGCGGATTGCGTCGGTCGAGACGATGAAAGGCACCACGGCCAGCAAGGTCGCTGCAGCCGCGGCACAAAGAATGACGAGCGCGATGACAAGGCGTGCGAATTTAGGCCAGCGCATCAACCATCCGATCCCTAATTCCCCTTACTATCGTTTAAACGAGCGAAATCACAAAGCAAAGCCGCCTTCGCAGATTCGGTTTAGAACGGTTCTTCCTTCAAGGGAATCGCTCAAATTGTTTTCGCGCAGTTCCTGACGCAAAACCGTGTCACAATTTTGCTGGCAACGCGCTATGGTTAATCAATTGTGTGCTGAAATTTAACCCTGATTTTACAGTGGCTACCAATGCGTAAATTTGGAACGGTGAGATTAATTTCGCATTAACTGGGATTATGCGAGAAAGCGTTAACACAACGGGTAATGATCGAGCCGCCGTTTCCGGCATCCTCTTGCAAGTTGCTATTGTGTCTTTGTCTCTGAGTTTCTCGTAGCGCCGGTTTTATCCGGCGCTTTTTTTTGGTCTGGTTATGCTGAGACTGATTAGTCAGCCAGAACCCTTGTTGGCGGGAAAAGGATTTCCACAACAGTGCCGCGTCCAGGCGTCGAGTCGATAGCGAACTGGGCGCGGTTGGCTTCGACCATCGCCTTGGTGAGCGGCAGGCCAAGGCCGGTGCCCTCATTGCGCCAGTCGCGCGACTGCTCGCTTTGGCGGCGCTGCGAAGCGTTCACCTGACGGAACGGCTTCAATGCCTGTTCGACTTCAGACTTGGTCATGCCGATACCGGTGTCGCGCACCCGCATGGCCACGTCGCCATTCATCTCATAGCTGGTCGAAACGATCACCTGACCACCGGGCGCGGTAAACCGCACCGCATTGGACAGGAGATTGAGCGCCACCTGCTTGATCGAACGCGCATCGGCGACGATGTCGGGTAGATTGGACTGGAAACTGGAGCGGATGATGATGCGCTCGCGGTTCGCCTGCGGCTGCATCAGCGCAATCGCCTCGGCAATCGCATCGTTGAGCGACACCGCTTCAAACTGCATTTCCAGCGCACCGGCTTCGATCTTGGAAATATCCAGCAGGTCGTTGACGAGCGCCAGCACATGATTGCCCGAGCGGTTGATATCCCGCAGGTAATCGCGATAGCGGTCATTGCCGATGGGGCCGAATTTCTCGTCGGCCATCAGTTCGGAAAAACCGATAATGGCGTTGAGCGGCGTGCGGATTTCATGGCTGATGCGCGCCAGAAAATCGGTCTTCTGGTTGGAGGCGCGTTCGGCCTCCTTGCGCGCATTGGTTAGTTCTTCCTCGGTGCGCTTCCACTGCGTGATATCGCGCAGCACGGCGCAGAAACCACGCTTTTGAGGCAGCTTGCCGATGGTCATGAAGAGCGGGATGAAACCGCCCTTGGCTTCACGACCGATCACTTCGCGTCCGTCATTGAGCACGCTCAGCACGCCATTGCCCGAAAGTCCGCTCAGATAATCCATCGCGGCGCGCTGGCTTTCAATGGCGAACAGCATAGAGAAGAACTTGCCTTCCGTCTCGTCGCGGTCATAGCCGAAAAGTGCGGATGCCGAATGGTTCATCGAACGGATGCGCCCTTCCGGGTCGATCAGCACCACGCCGTCGGTTGCCGTGTCGAGGATGGTTTTCAACTCATCCACATGGGCTTCCAGCGCCTGCTTTTCTTCGTCGTCCGTGACGGATTGCGGCACGGTTGCCTCGACAGGTGCTGGCGCGGCTGGGGTTTCTGCAACCGGCATGAGGCTCAGCAACAGGGCGCGACCGTCTTGCCAAGCAATCGCATTGAGATGCGCATCGACGGGCTGTTCGCTGCCATCGGCACGGCGCAACACCATGCCCTGGCGGGGCGCATTGTCGTCGCTCTCGCTGTTGAACAGCGCTTCCACGCCGCCCGCATGGCGAATGTCCTCAATGGCGTCATAGCCGGTCAGGTCGAGCAGCGCCTGATTGACATAATGCACTTCATCGCCGGAATGAATGATGACCGGAACCGGCAGATTGGCCAAAAGGGCTGTCTCGTCGATGGCCACCGTTTCATGCGCGGCATGATCCGCCTGCGGCTCTTCGACCTGTGCAAGGGGGATATCTGCAACCGGTGGAACCGGCGTCGTTTCCGCCGCCACGTCTTGCGTCTCAACGGCAGGCGCCTCGCTCTGTGTGCTGGAAAGTCCCTGTTTGCGCAGGCGATCGGCGATTTCGCGGAACGCATTGCGCTCGGTCTTGGTCAGCCCGCCTTCGGGACGCTGTTCGCGTTCCCTGACTTTCAGGAGCTTCGCCTGATCGGCGGCCACCTTTTCCTGTGCAGCCGCATTCAGAAGGTTGATCACCTTGTCGGAATCGCGACGACCGGCTGTCGGCGCAATATTGAGCGGCGGCTTCGGCAGAATATCACCGGGATGATCGTCATTGGCGATTTCTTCGGTCAGCGCCAGCACGTCGTCATCGGGAGCATCGGCGTTGATGGCATCCTGAATTTCCGGTTTGCGCTTTTGCGGAATGCCTCCGGCCAGAGCGAGGCCGATTTCTTCCGGGTCTTCCACCGCTTCGTCAGGCCGCACGAGACCAAAACCGCGAAAACCGATGAACACGCGATCACGGGAATAGACCGGTAAAGCGGCCAGTTCCACCGGCACGCGCAGATTGGTGCCTTCGACCGGCCACATCAGCCGCTTGCCCGACCAGGTGTCGCGTTTGTTGAGCAGCGAAGCAATGCTGCCATCATGATCGAAGCCGAACACATTGGCGACATCGCTGAAACGGCGTCCGGTGACATCAGCCGCGTTGGGGCCGACGGTTATGCCGAACTCCGGCGAAATTTCGCTGAACACAGCGTCGGCGCTGGTTTTCCAGATGAAGCGGGCAGGCGGCGCATCCCGGTCGAACTGGAAGCCCTGTGGCTTTGGCGTTTCGACTGCGGGTTCGGCGACCGGCTCTTCCCGAAGGGTTGTTTCCTGTTCAGGGAGCATCTCTTCAAGAATTTCTTCCGCGCCTTCAGGCTGCTGGGCAGCTGGCTTCGCCACGGCCTGCGCCGGGGCTTCAGCAACGATGCACAGAAGATGCAGAGCGGGTGCGTCGATCAGCCGGGCAATGGCGCCCGGAACCGACTGGCGGCCAGCGCGGATGCGGCGCTTGACGATGCGGTCAGCCGCATCGGCGACTTCCACGACCAGATCTTCAAGCGTTCCGGCGGAAATATCGAGCGCGGCGAAGCGCGGGCTTGCGGCAATGACCTTGCAGTCGGCATCGATCAGCGCGACATGGGTGTCGTCATCGCTCAGACCGGCAATGATGTCTTCCGCGTCGCTCGATGTGCCGCTGGTGGTCATCGCAAGACCGGCCACGCCATCGGGCAGGACAATATGGGATATCCAGAGACGCGTCAGTTCCGAACGCAGGCCACCGCCAAGACGCACGGACACGGAGCGGGGTTCAGCGCTGTTATCGTCGCTGGCGGCTGCAATCTGCCGGCGTGTTGAGACGGGCAGATCAATGGCGCTGCCGATCATATCCTCGATACGGTCAAAGCCGAACAGCCGGGCTCCGGCACCGTTCACCCAAAGCACAGCCGACAGGTCGCGCGTCAGCACGATCTGCGCATCGCCCTTGGCAAAGCCCTCGCGGATAGTATCCAGCGCGGCAATATCGATGAATGGGTATGATCCAGACATACCGGTCCTTATCTGTTCTTTCGACCGCCCCGTCGTAGCCATTAACCGCCTGTTAATAAGCTCACTGAGGCCGCGGGTCCATATTTCCATACGGTATGAGCCCGATTTTCTGTTTCATTAGTTAATGCCGGAAAGGCAATTTTACAGGTTGCGGTCAATAATCCGGTTGTTCACAGCCAGCCAGCCGCGATGGTTACCAGTCTGTCTAGATTATCGGTGGCATTGGACATTGAATCCGACAATTGGGAATTTCTGAAAAAAAGCGCTATAATCGCTTGCAATATGGATCGATTCTCCGTATGTGACCCCCTGTCGGCGGCGCTGAGGCGCTTATCCCGGCAAAGGTACGCGGTCGTAGCTCAGTTGGTTAGAGCGCAGGATTGTGGCTCCTGAGGTCGTTGGTTCAACTCCAACCGACCGTACCATTACTTTCAGCCATTCATTAGAAATTGTGTAACGATAACAACCGCTTAGGCGGATTTTTTATTGTTGGTTCGATCTTAAACGTACCGTTTTGTGATACAAACTGTGCTACAAAATGCGCTACAATGTGTGTCACACTATGTTATCATGCCTATATGGCTGGCTATCGTATCAAAACTGATCCACACCGATATCTGAAAAACCGCGACGGCGTTTATCAGTATGTTCGCCGCGTTCCCACGTCTGTTGCAGACAAGGATAGTCGCGCTCCCATCATCCGCATAAGCCTGAAAACAAACGATCTCGCTCGGGCTATGACGAAGCGCAACGAATACGAATCTGCTGACGACGCGTTATGGGCGATGCTGAAGGCTGGGGCTGATGGCGATAAGGCAAGGGCGCTTTATGATGCCGCCATTAAGCGCGCAGAAGCCATCGGAATATCATATGTGCCAGCCGATAGGCTGCTTTCTTTTACGGATGACGCGCTAGCGGCCCGGCTAAACCACGTAACTGGCAATCCGGTAGAAGATGCGGCGATGGTGGGCGCGGCAAGCACCCCGTCGGTGTCCGTGACGCAAGCCCTGAAAATCTATTTTGATGAGATAACTCCCGACGAATTGACGGGTAAGAGCGAAATTCAGAAAAAGCGTTGGCGTGCGCATAAGCTGCGGGCGATCGATCATTTTGTGAAGATTGTTTCAGATAAGGCTATCGCGGACATAACGCGCGAGGACGCCCAGAAATTCTATAAGGTTTGGCTGCAAATGATAACGAAGCCAGCCAAAGGGAAGCAGCCGATATCGGCCAGCATGGGCAACCGCATGATGGGCGGGATGCGCGTTCTCTTTGCTGAGTATTTCAAGCACATGGGCGATAGGGATCGGCCAAACCCTTTCCGCGATTTGAGCTTTGCAGAGAAGGTCGAAAAGTCACGCCCACCGATCCCGACGGATATCATCAAAGGGAAGTTCCTGACCTATGGGGCCCTCGTCAGCTTAAACGAAGAGGCTCGTGGTATAGTCCTGGCCATGATCGAGACGGGCTGTCGACCAAGCGAACTTTGCAACATTACGGCCGAGCACATATTCTTGGCCGATAAGGTTCCGCATATCCTGATTGCGCCCCGAAAAGACGCTGCAGATCCGCGCGAGATTAAAACTGCTTCGTCTGTTCGCAAGCTGCCTTTAGTCGGTATAGCGCATGAGGTTTTTAAGAAGCATAGGAATGGCTTCCCTCGTTACAAAAACAAG
This sequence comes from Ochrobactrum soli, assembly GCF_003664555.1. Lineage (NCBI taxonomy): Bacteria > Pseudomonadati > Pseudomonadota > Alphaproteobacteria > Hyphomicrobiales > Brucellaceae > Ochrobactrum > Ochrobactrum soli. Next base: position 75,350 of record NZ_RCHH01000015.1, read on the forward strand.
GAAGACACACTATCAGCGACGCTGAATAAATATTTCAAGGACAACGAGCTGTTTCCGAAGGGTGCCGGCTATTCCGTCTATTCGCTTCGCCACTCATTCGAGGATCGCATGAAAGAGGCTGGCTTAGACGATGAGCTGCGCCGGATGTTGATGGGCCATACAGTTGACCGCCCACGATATGGCACGGGCGGTTCCTTGGAATGGCGGAAAGAACAGATGGAAAAATTCACGCTGCCGTTCGACGCAGCCGTGATTTGATGCGGTCGCGAATATTATCGTTCGCAGTGAGATTGCGCTGCATGCCTTCCACACGCTCGTAAAGTGGCAATAGATTGTGTTCCGATTCTGGGAAGCAGGCAATTACACCGGCTATGGCATCCAGCCATCGTTCAGTGTCAGCGTAGGTGTAAGCCGTCATCCTTACTCACCTTCCTGCGATGCGACATGCCCTGCTTTTTCTGCCGCTTCTTGCGCTTCCCGTACGGCTTTCGAAACATCCTCGTTGGACGCGCTCCCGCCCTCGTAGCCGCCTTGGGCGCGCTCTCCGATGTAAATTTGCGGAATGTTCTGATAGGCAACTATGATGGCGACAATGGCCACCATGATGATGAGAATTCGCTTGTAGACTCGTGCTGACATCCTCACTTCCTTTCCCGCAGTGCGGCGCGGCCTGACGTATCCGCTTTCATGGTGAAACGGCGGAAGGTTCGGTCCTGTCGAATTTTAGCCTGCTGTTCCAAGCGGTCATTGCGGATTTTGAGGAAGTTAATCTCTGACTTCATCAAGCCGATATCGCGGCGCGTCTCGCCAGAGTTACGCATGAGCGACACGATAAATTCCCATGTGGGGTCCGCTTTGGTGCGCATGGGCGGCTTTTTCCGAATGTGGAAGAAACGGCCATCCCATTCTTGCAGGCCAGCCCATTCCGGGACTTCGGATTTGTCGATCATTCCTTGCGGCGTCACGTACCAAAAGCGATCTGTGAAGGTTAAGGCATAGGCTTGCTTTTCCTCGCTATCGCGATTGAAGTCAGCGCGGCTGATTTTGATTTCATATGCGCTCGACCGGAAGCCCTTCGACCGATGAGGCTCAAGCGTCCAGAAATCAATGCGCCGCTCCCCGCCGTTGAAGGCAAGCTCGGAAGCCCAAATCTTATCTTCGGAATAAGCGATGAGAGCGTTCAGAATATCGTCGGCTGTCAGCTTCATTCGCTCTGCTCCCCAAGTGCGGAGGCGGCGAGCATGGCGCGCCATTCCATATCCATATTTTCGCGGGTGTCTGGGTCAGCGATGACGCTCCATGCATCACAGGAGGCGTCAAGCATCCTCTCTGTCGGCTCCTGCAGAGCGGCGCGGATGGTGGCGATGACTTCTTTCGCGGCACCACGGTGATAATCCTGTGGCTGGAAATAGCATCCTTCCTGCTCATTCAGAACGGTAGCCACCTTCTCGATGAGTTCCTTACTCGGCATTCGATGCCTCCTTTGCGCGCAAGAGGGCGATGTACTTGGCCCGTCGCTCTGGCGTGAGCGTGTAATCGTAAGCCCAGTACGTTTCGCGTTCCCCTTTCGTTGTGGTGAAAATAATCTTCGTCCCTGCCTTGTTTGCGCGGGCGGAAGCATATCGTTTGTCGGGCTTGAAAAGCGCCAACTCGATCAAAATGTCAGTCCGATTGCACGGCGCGTCTAGCTTGGAGAGGCGGGTAATGAGGTCAGTCATTTGTCCATATCCCTGTGAAGCTCGCGTTGAGCGAAAAGCAGAAGAAAGCCAGCGCCGACGAGCCATTTCAGGTCGGCATTCGGGGCCAGTGCGAACATAATTGTGAGGCCCAGAAACACAGTGGTTATGGTTGCGCCTAGTATCAATCTCATCATGACGACTTCCCTCCCAGCGCGGCGCGGCCTGCTTCGGTATGCGATAAGCGGTCGAGGAGAGTCATAGCTACTCCCACGAAATGGCTAATGAATCTTCCCAATTCATGAGCTTTAGCGGAACCATCGAGGGTCCTCCGGCGTTAGAGCGCGGAATGAAATGATGGAGAATTTTGCACATGCTGAAGGGCGGATTGCTTTGGCTCATTGGATTACCCCTCCCTGTAATTCTGGTGCTCTGGTTGATGGGTTACTTGTCCTAATAATCGAATAGCTGGAGAGATAAGATGTCAAATGCACGGTGGCGAGGGTTGGAAATGACAACTCATTTTTATTACATTTCTCAACAACCAGATGGTCTTTGGTCAGTACAAGAAACAGTAACGAACCAACCCGTCTCCCTTCATGGCCAATTGTGCTGTTCTCTCCGGAAGAGAGATGCGGAAGAGCTCGTTGAATACCTAATGAACCTTGATAGAGATATCGCAGCTTAGGTGCTTCGAGCTCTTACTGCCTCCGCGCCCGGCGGCGGTTGTCGTTGGCCGGGCTGCGACGCTGGCGCGGAGCGCCATAGCGGAACCGAACGCCGGTAATGCGAGCCAGTTCGAAAGCCGTGTCTCGCAGCGTCTCGGCCTCGGAGTGATAGCCAAGCGCTCGGACGGCTTTTGAAATAGATAGGACTTGCGCGGCGTTCGTGCCTTGCTGCTGGAATTCGGCGGCGGTCAGGATGGGCGCCATAACGGCGTGCGTCGTCGATACATGTCTGTGCATGTTTATTCTCCTCGTGTTTTGGTGGGTGCAAAAAGCCGTGGCGCAAAAACGCGCAAGACTGTCATTCTTTGAGGTTCGGGGGCTTAAGCGCCCCGTCGCTATCTTTCGCGCCTCATGCGGATAACCCCAACCCAACGCCCCATGCGGCAACGCAGAAGGCTAAGATGACGGTCATCTCCACCGCTTCTCGTGCCGCATAGCGCACCCACGGCTGTGGGCGGCCATGTTTCCTAGCCTTGTAGTCAGGGCGGCGCATAGGCTCGACATTGCCGGCCTTGGGTGCGTCGGTTTCCGTTTCGAACTCGTCGTCGGCGAGCATTTCCAGGAGCGCGCGGTTCATGCTGCAGCCCTCCGGTCTTTTGCCGCCCGTTCCGCCGCTGGTACGTTGTCGTTTGCGGCAACGGGCTCCAGTCGATAAAACCCGTGATTGCCCGCGCCCCGATGGTTCATCGGGATGGTCCAGCCAAACGAGGGTAGAAGCTTGCGGAGGCGACTGATTTGCACTCGTACAACGTTGTGGGCGCCATCAGGGCCGCCGTTTGGGTCAAAGGCGTAGACGTTGTCGACGAGATCGTCGATGTAGATGCGACGCGGATAAATAGCTGTCAGCGCATCGACGATATTCTTCTGTCCGCGCGGGAGGGGCGCGGCTTCAAGTTCCGTGGCTGGGTTCCGCTCCATTTTACGCAGCCTCCGCCAGCTCAACCGGCGAGCAACAGGCTACGGCGCCGCTCGTCTGGAATACTTCGAACGTCTCGCCGGGGCACAGGGCAGCGAGGCGCGTCGCCTCGGCCAAGGCCTGCTCAAACGAGCCGTGTTCGTATGGCATGGTGGTGAAGACGCCAACGCGGCCAGTCTTCTTGCCGCGGCGGAATACGAAGAATCCGCCGCCGATGATTTCATTCGGGCGAGCTTTGGAGCTGCTTCTTCTCGGTGCTGGTGCGGTCATGTGGGTTTCTCCTCGTGTTTTGGTCGGTGGGTCAGCAGATCAAGCTGGTGAGGCTGTCTTCGTGCTGTTGAGGAGAAGGTATATGCGAAATAGTCACCAAATGTCAACGCTATATGATGACAAAAACGCACCATTCGAGGCAATCATGGTTTATAACTAATAAATGTTCTTGAAATGTTCGCCGCCTGATGGAATCAATAAGGGTAGTTAGGAGAGGTTGGATGTTCCCAGTATGCGTAGTGCAATCGTTTACGGCCGGTCGATGGGGTGTTGTCCCAGACGCACCAATTCAAGTCGGAGACGTTATTCAGGCCGAGCGGTTGGCGGAGAGGCTGGCAAAGACAAAGCCTGCGGTTCTCGCCGTCTACAAATGGGCCGGGAGTGCAGAGGTCATTACAGCCATAGGCGAAGTGCCGGAAAGCTTCTTAGACGCCATAATGTGAAGCTGGGTCAGCGAGTATTATATTTCCCGACGACACGGTGGCATACGGGCCAGTCGCCGCGAAATTCTTTGAATTCCTTGTGCGGATTGTATTGCTCAAGCATCCATTCACGGTCGTTGAACCCGACGAGTCGCTTGATGATTGCTTCGTTCTCGTCCATTTCGCTGGTGTGATAGAGGATCACATCTTCGTCGCGCATGGGCGGAAGGTTGGGGTTCACGAGCGCCGTTTCGCCGGGGCGATAGGCCGGGACCATCGATTCCCCCGACAGTAGCAGGCCGTAGCCGCCCTTAACGCCCTGCAGGACAGCGGGCATCTTCATATAGCTGATTGGATCGAACGTAATAATTACATGCCCATCGCCGCCCTTGGCCGCTGCATAGACGGGAAGATCGCGTTGATCGCCAACCAGCTCGTTGCCAGGAATAATTTTTGGAGTGAACACATCGGCAGGTCGCTCAAGCGCTATTCGCTCCTCTTGGCTAATCATGTCGCCTTTTTCAAAGGCAAGCCAATCCTCGCGCACATTCAAGGCTTTTGCCAGGCGAGCTACGAAGTCAACACTAGCTCCGCGCTTGCCGCTTTCGAGCAAGCTTATTGCAGACTTGTCGCGACCAACAAGGTCGGCAAGCTGGGCTTGGCTCATGTCCCGCGCTACGCGCGCATTCTTAAGGCGAAAGGCGAAATCCTTATCCATGATGGGCTTTTCGCATATTGTTGTGAAAATGTAACGTGCGAATGTGTCATCACTTGTTGACATATATGCGAATCTGTCATATCTATACGTCATCAACCGACGCAGAAGACGCCGGACAGTTCGAAGGAGGGCCTACCTCATGATGCCAGAAAACATCCTCCCGAGGATATCGGCACTCAACAGATAGAAGCCGCGCTCAGGCGCAATCGAAATAGAGGAGAGAGCGAATGACGAAAGTTGCCGACAGAAGCGAACCGGCTCTCGTTGAAGTGCCGCCATAGAAATCATCAGGGACGCTGGCCGCTGAAACGCGGCTGGCGCTTTCGGCGTACATCTAAAGCAGGCTGTTATGGGTCGGCACCACCCGTTACCCCAGCCTGCCCGTACGTCGCGATAAACACGAGGAGGGCCGAAGCCGCTTCTACACCACGATTTCCTTGCCCAGTACCACCCGGGCCGACCAGACAGATGCCGTTAGACGCGGCACTTGTCAACCGTCACCAACCGACACGAGGAGACATGCCGTATTCAACAAGACACGAACTGCAGGCAACTGCCGCCGCGCACCGTAAAAGAGGCGCATCGTTTGGGAAGATCGCGGAATTGATGGGCATTACCAGAGGCCACGCATGGTCGCTGCTTTCGGAAAGAACGCCCACGCTACCCCCGCCAAACCCGACTGAGAAGACCGTTGTGCGCCGCACAACCTACAACGGCGGTTATTCGGGAGGATGCATGGACGTTTATGTCTCACTGCCCCGCATAACGATTCTGGACGGGCCGTTTACAGGCACAGTCCACTAGCCTTTTGAGGCAGGCCGACCGCGAGGATGACGGGGCCGACGACTAACCTCCCACTGAGGAGGCAATTACTTGAAAACGAAATACACACGAACGGGCGAGCGCGACATGACAAACCGCAAGCCTTATCGGACAGCTGCGCAAAAAGCAGAGGCGCGCACGAACGCCGTGCTTCGGAATGGGACGTACGTCTCCAACGCACCGGTCACTTACCACCGCGCACCGAAAAGAGGTGCCGCATGACCTGCGAATGCGCTGAATGCTGGGATTTGCCCGGCGAAATCGTCGTCCACCGGCTTTGGAAGTGGAAGGGCATCATTGTCGAGGAGCGGGACAATTACCGCTGGCTGACTGTGCGTTTCATGATTCCCGGCACGGGCCTTGTGCAGCTTGAGGTCTCGCGCTTCGAAGTTGAGCCAGATTTTGAAGAGGATGACGGCGGCGTCGAGGCTGACAAGCCTGAAGATGACAACGTCATCCCGGTCGATTTCACCAAGAAGGCGAAGCTTACGAAAAACACCAAGACGAGGGGAGCTGCGTGATGGCTAAGTTTAAAGTGGGGGATCGGGTAAAGATCCTGCAGCACGACCCGCTTGGCGGATATCGCGTCGGCGATATTTTCACGGTAACCGGGATCGATGGCGCGTACGTTGAATTCATCGACAACGATGGCGACGAGAGATCGCGCGATGAAGACGAATTTGTGCCCGCTGCGGAAACAACCGGCAAGCCTGACTTCAAAGTGGGTGATCGGGTTGTTGCACTGAAAGACAGCGCCTACAGTATCAAGAAGGGAAGTATTTCCACCGTGATCCGGGTGGATGGGGATCATATTAGCATCCGTAAAGAGAATGGCGAGGCCGATGGCTGGTTTGCCGAGTATTTCGCTCTAGCACCCCTCACCATCGAAACCGGCAAGTTCTACCGTACCCGCGATGGGCGGAAGGTTGGGCCGATGCGGTGGGTGCGACCGCGATTGGGCAAGTTCTGCTTTGTTGATGAAACCGACGCTGCATGGGCAGTTGACGGCGCGTTCGATATCGGCGGCAATCCATCAGAAAGAGACCTCATCGCCGAATGGGTCGACGATCCAGCCAGCAATGACAATGCGCCTGCGACCAAACCCGCCATCGTTGCCCTGATCGAAAACGGCCAGCCTAAGCCGTCGGAAAAGCCGAAGGTTCATATAAGCGAAGAGTCCGCCACCGACGAGGCTGAACGACTTGCCGTCAAATATCCGGGCCAGAAGTTCGGTGTGTTCGCTCTCGCTGACTCGCGCATTGCCGATGTGGTTATTCGGAGGGCCGCATGACCTCCACCACGTACAGCCACACGCGCAACTATGCGCCCAAAGACTACGCGGAGGGTGACGCCTTCTATGAGCCGGAAACCATGCTCGGCCTTGGTGACCGCTTTCTGTGGGGCTTAGCAGTAGTCGCCGTGCTCGCCTTGACGGTCGGCTTCTACACATGGGTGCTGGCATGAACGTCGCCACAAAGGCCACGGCTGACATGCCATTCATCGATCCCGGGCGAAAGCCCGGTGTCGGCCGCATCGGGCAATCCTTGGCGCTTGCAGCGTTCACGCTGGCAATCGCCACGACAATCGCAGCCTTCCTGTTCTGGAACCTGCTGCTGCCGTTCTACGGGCTGCTTTATCTGTGGGGTGGGCACTAATGCCCATCAGACCGCCCCGCGACTACTGCGCCGCCGCCCTAACAAGCCCTCCTGCATGGCTTGTCGGCTGGCTCATACTTGCGGCTGTCATCGCCGCAATCGCCGTTACCCACCACACCTACTGAACACGAGGAGACTTATGGCTCTATCTCTTTCAAGCCTGAAATCCAGCAAAAGAGTGGACCCGCCAGTGTGCCTGATTTACGGGCCAGATGGCGTCGGGAAGACCAGCCTTGCCGCTGAGTTTCCAGATCCGCTTTATCTGCCGACAGAAGGCGAGCGCACGCCGTCGGACATTGAACTGCCGACGCCTGGCACAATCGAATCCTTTGACGATCTTCTGAATGTTTTCAGCGAACTCCTAACGGAAGATCATGATCGCAAAAGCGTAATCGTCGATAGCATTGATGGGTTGGAACCGCTTGTCTGGCGAGCGACGGCCGCTCGTCTTGGTATTAACAGCATCGAAGATGCTGGATTTGGTCGGGGATATGTAGAGGCGGATACGGAGTGGAATGAGTTCCTTTCTGCAGTTGGCGCGCTATCCCGGGCTGGGCTCTATGTCGTGATGCTCGCCCACCCGGAAATAGTGACCTTCAACAGCCCCATCACCGATCCATATTCGCGATACACCATCAAGGCCCATAAACGGGCAAGCGCATTGGTTCGCGAAAAGTCCGATGTCGTCGCCTTTATGAATCACCGCATCACTCTCAAAGAGAAGGATGTTGGTTTCAATAAGAAGGTTAGCCATGCAGAAGGCGGCAAGGAGCGACAGATTCACCTGAATGAGGCAGCTGGTTTCGTTGCGAAGAACAGGTTCAGCATGCCTGACACTATACCTTATCGAAAAGGGCAAGGCTTTTCTGAGGTCGCTAAGTTCTGGCCGGTTGCCAATGAAAATGACCAGAGAGAGGCGGCTTGATGGCCGTCCAATCCGAAAAATTCCTCAACACGGTACGCGGCAAGGCAATGGTCGGCCATGCCTCGCCAGAGGAAATCATGAAGGTCTTCGATCATCTCGATGCACTCGAAATGTTTCTCGACGATCACGACGAGGACGATGTGTTTGGAACTGAAGGCTGGCGCCACACAATCGGCATGGAGGACTAAATGGAAAAAGTACTAGCTGGCCTCGTAGCAATCGCGGCCATTCTATTCTTCGCACCGCTCATCGGTGTTCTGGGAGGGGCATTCGTCGGCTGGGTCGTGGGCCTGTTTTTCGCAGAAACAATCCACGCTTTCCTTGCCGCCGTTGGCATCAACGCGGCGGGCCTGACGATGTGGCAGATAGGCGCTTCGCTCGGTTTCATCGGCGGGTTCTTCCGCCCGGCCATTCATCGGGCGAAGGCGTAAACGCCCAAACCCCAGCGCAGCTTCTTTAAGTAAATAACGTCGCTCCGCTGCGGACGGAGCGCGCGGAGCGACGGCGCAAAGTAATCCTCCTCCCCTGATTACTTACGCAGCTGCGAATTACCATGAGAAGAAAATGGTTAATAGTTAAACATCCGTAAGAATTACCATTCAACCCAACCACAAGCACGAGGAATTTATAGATGGCAAAACTAGCCAGCAGATTTGATGCGACTGCTCACGATACGGAGCAGCGCGACTACGAGGAACTGCCGAACGGCGATTATGAGCTGGAAATCGAGGCATCGGAGGTCAAGGAAGGCGCTAACGGTACCGGCCTTAAGACAACGATGACGGTTCTACGCCCTGACGAATATCAGGGCCGCAAGGTCTTCAATTTCTACAATCTGGAACACAAGAACGCGCAAGCCCAGGAGATCGGGCAGAGGCAGTTCGCAAGCCTTTGCCGAGCGATCGGCGTCTCGGAAGTCGAGGATTCCGAAGAACTGCACTTCAAGGCGTTTACGGCAAAGATTGGTCTCGGCAAGCCCTCAAAAGACGGCCAGTACCCGGCACGAGCAGAGATCAAGAAGTACTACTTCCCCGATGAAGGCAACGTTCCCCAGCCTTCGATCGACGCCAATCAGCCTGCACCGCAGGCCCGCCCTGCCAATGACAACCGACCGGCTGCGGCAAACAGCAACAAGCCGGCGCCGGCTGCTGCGGCAGCAGGCAAGAAGCGACCTTGGGGTTAAGCCACGCCAACCCGCTACTGGCGCGACAGCGCCGGTAGCAACCACCGTACCGAACCGAACACGAGGAGACTTTGATGAGAGTCACTATTGACCGCTCACAGCTCGCGCACGCCTTAGCAACCGTCAACCGTGCCATCGAAAGCCGCAATTCTATTCCTATTCTCGCCAACGTGCTCTTGGCGGTTGAGGACGGCCAACTGCGGCTTACCGGCACCGATCTGGACGTCGAGATAACGACCAGCCTGCCGGTGCTCGACTGCCAGCCGGGGAGCGTGACTGTTCCCGGCAAGATGCTTGCGGACATCGCAAAGCGCGCGACGGGTGACGTTACCCTTGCCTTAGATGGAGGCCGCCTTACCGTCGCGTCCGGTCGCAGCCGTTACAAGCTCGACGTTTTGCCTGCAGAAGACTTTCCGTCCTTCAGCGCCGGGAAATTCGACACAACCCTTGAGTTGGATCTGGCTACGCTTGTCGCGCCGTGTGTGCACTGCATTTCCACGGACGAGACCCGTTATTACCTGGCTGGCGTTTATCTCCATACCGTTGACGGCCGCTTGGTTGCTGTCGCAACCGACGGGCACCGGCTGATGCGAAACACCGGCCCTGCCGGCGGCTTGGAATACGGCGTGATCCTGCCGCGCAAGCTGGTCGGGTTGCTGCCGAAGGGGGCGGTTACCGTTGAACTGTCGCCGAACAAGGTGCGCGTCACGTCTGGCTCGACGGTTATCACGAGCAAGCTGATCGACGGCACGTTTCCCGACTATGTGCGCGTCATTCCAACCGGCAATAGCAACGTGCTTACCGTTGACCGTCAAGCTCTCATGAAGGCGGTCGAGCGTGTCGCCGCTGTTGCAGACGACAAATCGCGCGCTGTGAAGTTCGCCGTCGGCGATGTGCTGCGGCTAATGCTGGCTGACAAGGCCAGCGATGAAGTTTCGATTGAGTTTGAAGGCGAGCCTTTGGAGATCGGCTTTAACGCCCGGTACGTCAACGACATGCTTGGAGCATTGGATGAACCGAATGTGCGCTTTGCACTCGGTGATGCAGGCTCGCCTGCCGTCATCAAGGGCGAGGGCGAGTGGACCGCGGTCTTGATGCCTGTGAGGGTTTAGAATTGGCGCCCCTTCCAAAAGCTGAATCCAGCACTGTCCGCGCCATCTACGCCGCTTACGAGGCCCAGGCTAAGTCCTGGGACTCGTGGGGCATCAGTGTGGGCGAGGCGGGAACCGAATGTGACAGAGCCTTGTGGTTCGGCTTCCGCTGGGTCTCAGCTCACGAGGTTCATTCTGGCCGTCAGCTTCGATTGTTTGCCACCGGCAATATCGAGGAAGATCGCTTAGTCGCCGACCTCGAACGCATTGGCGTCGACGTCTATGGGCAACAAGACAAAATCAGGCTGGTCTCGGGTTTTGTGCGCGGCAAGTGCGACGGCAAGGCAATGGGCGTACCCGAAGCGCCGAAGACCGAGCACCTGCTGGAATTCAAGTCGAGCAATGAGAAGGGCATCAAGGAACTGCAGAAGCAGGGCTGCCAGAAGGCTAAACCACTTCACTACGCCCAGTGCCAGCTTGGAATGCACGATTTCGGACTGACGCGCTGTCTGTATCTGGCTTCGTGTAAGAACACCGACACACTCTATGCCGAACGTATCGAATACGATGTCGAATTCTGCCTTCGGTTGCTGGCACGCTGCGAACGCATCGTGTTTTCGGATGAGCCACCCAGCCGGATTAGCGAAGATCCGGAGTTCTTCGGCTGCATGTTCTGCAAGCACCGTGGCGTCTGCCACGAAGGCGTGCAGCCGCGCGTAAACTGCCGCACTTGCCTTCATGTTCAGCCAGAGCATGGCGGAGATTGCCATATGTCATGCGCGCGCTGGAACAAGCCCTTGTCGATCGATGAGCAGCGAGACGGCTGCCCGGCACACCTCTACCTGCCGGGGCTGATAAATGGCGAGCAGATCGATGCGGACGAGATTGCGGAAACTGTCACGTATCAGCTGGCCACGGGTGAGATTTGGGTGGATGGGTTGAGGGGAGAGGGTGGTTAGATCTACGATGTGATCTGGGTTACTGCGGCTTGCCTTGCGGCTACCGACTGAATTATTTTCTCAGCGGCATCTCGAGCTAAGTCATAGCAACGTTCAGCCTCAATTGGGTCTGATTGAGTCGCGTTGAGTTTCTCCGCTTCAAAATAGTTTTTTTCCATAGCTTGGATCATATCATCGATGAACGGCGAAAGATGAATTGACCATCCGCGAAGCACCTTCTTTTTAGTTGGATCTAATTTGATGTCGTTAGGGAACTCGTCTTGAATATCGGCAATAATAACTTTGGCTCTAGCCATAACTTCTGAAAAAGTCTGATAATGAGGCATTAGATTGAATGACATCAAATTATGATGTTGCCGACGGCTAGCAATCAGTTGTTCTCGTGCGACTAGAATTCCCAGCAAGACTGGAATTCCAGCGATGGCGGAAGAGTAATCTTTAACAAAATTCGCAAAAGATTCAAGTAACGTTGCCGTTTCTGGTCTCGTACTAATCAGAACGCACATCGATACAGAAAGCAAGAGGCAGTATAGGGCTGTCGCAATATAGAGAACTGCCGAAGAAATATCGCAACTTTTTTTATCAGACAAGGTAACTCCCCCAAATGCTAAAATTACGCGATTATCAACGCGCCGCTGTTGACGGCCTGTATGACTACTGGCGCGAACAACCCGGCTCTCCTCTTATCGTATTGCCGACCGGCGGTGGCAAGAGCCTCGTGCTGGGTACGATCTGCAAGGAACTGATCGAAGGCTGGCCCGACATGCGCGTGCTCGTCGTGACACATGTTCGCGAGCTCATTCTCTCGAACTATCAGGAGTTGCTGAACATCTGGCCTTTCGCTCCGGCTGGCATCTTTTCGGCTGGCGTAGGCCGGCGAGATGCGAAGGCGCAGATCGTTTTCGGCGGCGTGCAGACCATCGCAAACAAGGCGGAGCAGATCAGCCATATTGACGTCGTTCTGGTCGATGAAGCCCACCTCATGCCGCGCAATTCCGAAACGCAGTATGGCAAGCTGATCGAGGGCCTGCGCGCCATCAATCCAGACCTGAAGCTGGTCGGCCTCACGGCCACGCCTTATCGCTTGGGCGAGGGGCTTTTGACGGAAGGTGACGGCGCGCTTTTCGACGACATCTGCTTTGAAAAGCCAATCGGCGAGATGATCGAGGAGGGGTATCTCTGCCGTCCTATTTCAAAGGGCATGGCGACAGCATTCGACTTGTCTGGTGTGGGAAAGCAAGGCGGCGACTACAAGCAGAACGCACTGCAGGCAGCCATCGACAAGGACGACATCACCGCTTCCGTGGTCGACGAGATCGTCACATACGGCACCGCATCGGGCGCTGAGCGTAAGGCTTGGCTCTGTTTCTGCAGCGGCGTTGAACATGCGCGACATATGCGAGACGAAATCCGCAGTCGCGGCTTTAGCTGCGAGACGGTGACTGGAGACACACCGACAGGTGAACGCGACCGCATTCTAGCTGACTTCAAGGCTGGCAAGATCCGCGCGCTGACGAACAATTCAGTTCTTACGACCGGCACGAACCTGCCGATCATTGATCTGGTCGCATTCTGCCGCCCAACCTTATCAGCCGGCCTTTATGTCCAGATGGCGGGTCGTGGTCTGCGTCTTTATCCCGGCAAGGAGAACTGCCTCTTTCTGGATTTCGCGGGCGTTGTTCGCAAGCACGGGCCCATCGATGCCGTAACCCCGCCCGGAATGAAGAAGGGCGACGGGGAAGCGCCAGTCAAGCAGTGTCCGCAAGAGCCCGACGATCGTGGTCTAGTAGGTTGCGGCTCGCTAATTCACGCATCGCTGCACACCTGTCCGGATTGCGGATACGAATTCCCGGTCAATGAAACGCCGAAGATATCAGCGCAGGCCGAAGACGTGCCGATGTTGTCGAAGGATAACGCCAGCACTCGCCAGGTGGAGCGCCGCACATTTGCATACCACGAAGGCAAGGGCGGCAAGCAGGACAGCGTGAAGGTGTCTTACTGGGTTGGAATGTCGTCCATCAACGAATGGTTGGGGCCGGCTCATGCCGGCTTCTTCAAGTCGAAGTCAGACAGGTGGTGGCGAAAGCACGGAGGTCAGGCACCGTTCCCGAAAACTGTGCTGGAATTCATGGAGCGCCAAAACGAGCTGCTGCCTACCGTGGAGATAGTCGTGAAGCCCAACGGCAAATATTGGGAAGTGGTCGACGCCATGCCAGGTGCTGCGAATGACAACGTGACGGGGGCTGGTAATGACAATGAGCCCATGTCCGCTGGACTAGCAGAAATACTGGCAGACGACATACCATTTTGACAACCCGTTAACGGGATGCGCCGCGAGGCATGTTAACTTACCTACCGCTGCTTATCGCAGCAAAACCAACCAGCAAAACACGAGGAGCAACAATGACGGACAATTACGACCCGTATAACCCGGCGCCTATTGGTCACAATGGGCCGCCGCTTTCCGCGTACGAGACTGTAAAACAGGAAATCGAAGACCTGTTTGATGAAGCTAAGAATTTCGCAGACGGTGAAGCAATCCACAATCAACAGTTGGCCGATGCGATCACTGAACTACACGACAAGCTTCATGACGCCGGAAAGCGCGCCGACGAGGCCCGCAAGGGCGAAGCCAAGCCGCATGACGATGCGAAGGCTGAGATACAGGACCGCTACAACAAGCTGATCGGCAATACGAAGTCGGTCAAGGGTAAGGTCGTTCTTGGCAAGGAGACGTTGCAGACCTTGTTGACGCCGTGGCGCAATAAGCTTGTTGCCGAAAAAGAAGCTGCGGCCAAGGCCGCACGTGAAGAGGCGGACCGCATTGCTCGTGAAGCACAGGAAGCTATGCGTGCCAGCGCAGGCAACCTTGAAGAGCGCGAAAAGGCCGAAGAACTGCTTGCCGAGGCCAAGAAAGCCGATCGATGGGCGAAGCGCGAAGATCGGTCAGCAACCACGGGCACGGGGCTGCGCACAATCTGGCACTGCAAGTTGGAGGATGAAGGTAAGGCCCTCGATTGGGCTTATGGCCGAGCTCCGGAGCGCTTCAAGGAACTGGTGCAGTCGATGGCCGAAGAAACAGTGCGCGCCGGTATGCGTCAGGTGCCGGGGTTCAAGGTTTGGGACGAGAGAGTGGCGCGGTGAGGGCTATTTAGACCAGTCGAAAAACCCACTGAGGCCCGTAATCGATTGAGGTCGAACGGCGAGTCCCTTTAACATAAAGAGAAGTTCATTGGCTGGGATACTTCCCTCCTTAAATAAATCGTATGTGCCTGTGTCGGTCAAATTCTCAGAGATGTGGGATAAAATTCGCCATATCACGTAACATTTTGCCGCCTCCATATGGCGAACAGAGGGAGAAACACCGCCGGACACCGATTTCGCTAAGCTGTCCTCGATGTGCAGTAACGCATCTCGTTTAGTCGAGCTGACGATCGAGGACAACATAGGGTTTATTTGCGAAAGAGCTGGCAGATAGGTCGACGTTGAGGGAAAATAACTTCTGGCCCGGTCGGGGGCATAGTGCGCTATTTGATAAGCGGCATCTCTGAACTCATCAGATATCAGGCTGCAAGCAATCGTTGCTTGGCGTTTTCGCGTTTCCTGCTCCGTAAAACGTGCAAGGTCAGCAGTTCTATTGGCTGCAATAATCACAAAGGCGCCGCCCAATAGCGCACCTATTCCAGCAATTAATGCCTGCCACTTCGATGCCCATTCTAACAAAACCAACTTACGAAACCATATGCCAGTCTCATGAGCACAAACCGTCCAATCTTGTGAGCAGCCAAGATCTGACCACTTAATCCATATGAATGCGGTCAACCAAACCGCAAACAGAACTCCAGCCGCCCACGCAATTTTCTTCATCTGCCACCACCCTTTGAAGCGTTGATTGGCAGATATTCGGGCCACGATCAACACCCCGCCAGCCACCAACTGGCGCGTTACCACCACGAAACACGAGGAGATGAGGATGAATGAACCGCTACCGAGCGGGCCTTTCGGCTGCGTCCTTGCACGTCCTGAATTTTTGCAAATGGCCGCGCCTCGACGCGGCCTCTACCAGCTACCCGAAGGTAATGTACAGATATCGTTTAGTGGCGGTCGTACATCTGCCTATATGCTGCATGCAATCCTCGAAGCCAACGGGGGAATTCCAGAGGATCGCGTTAAAGTGATGTTTCAAAACACCGGGCGCGAAATGGAGGAAACACTGGATTTCGTCCGCGAGTGCGGCCAGCGGTGGGGTGTTCTCATCATATGGACGGAATATCGCGCGCAGAAGCCATTCTTCGAGGAAGTAGGTTATCAGGCGGCGAGCCGGAACGGTGAGCCATTCGACGCGCTCATAGACAAGAAACAGTATTTACCCAACCAACAATCCCGGTTCTGTACCCAAGAACTAAAAATCAGAACTGCCAAGCGATATCTTCGCTCCATCGGCTGGGATCGCTGGACAGCAGCAGTCGGCATCCGCGCTGACGAGCCACATCGGCTGACCGACAAGGACGGCAAGCCCAAAGCAGTCAAAGACCGTTGGGTAAACTGGCACCCACTGGCTGCTGCGGGTGTGACGCGGCAAATTGTCAGTGATTTTTGGAAGGGGCAACCCTTCGATCTTCAATTGCCGAACGTGCGCGGTAACTGCTGGCTCGGCAACTGCGATGGTTGTTTCCTGAAATCCGAACGGTCGCAAGCCGTCCTGGCACGAGATTTTCCAGATCGCCACGCATGGTGGGAAGCTGCTGAAGCACGGATAGGTGCATTGGAAACACAAAAAGGTCGCCCTGCGGACAATTCAACCTTCTCAAAGAGATTTTCCAAAGCCGCGCTGCGCTGGTTCATGGAGCGCCAAGGCGACTGGATATTGGACGACGAAGACGCGCTATGCCAGCGCGACGAAGGGGAGTGCACGGCATGATCACGATCAAGAAATCACCCACAGTGATTGTATCTATCTACATTGGCGGCGATCTGGAACAAGCAAAGCAAGTTTGTCGCGAATGGTGTATGGAAGCCGGAGCCTGCGTCACCGTCGAGCCTGTCAATTTCATTTATACTGGCGGGGAAGAAGCTGGCGTTCGCGTCGGGTTTATAAACTATCCACGTTTTCCATCCGACGAAACTTGTATTGTCGAGCGCGCCAGTGATCTCGGTATTCGCCTCATGGAACGTCTGTGCCAGCATTCCTTTTCCATTGTGTCGCCGAACAAAACTCATTGGTATTCGCGGAGGGAAGCATGACCGACGTCTGCCACGTCTGCGCCCGCCACGCCGTAGGTATCGGCGTGCAGGCAGACCGCGAGCCTATCCGCTGGCTGTGCAAGGAATGCGCCGACATTGCCGAGCATATCCGACATCGGCGGCGGTTAGACCCATACGAGCTGCGTGCGCTTGATACCGGTGTCGAGGCGGTTGGGGAGTACTTGCAGTCCATCCAAAAAACCGACCTCAAGGACATGGATGAACTAGAGGCGCGGATGCTGGTGAAAGCCGCATGGGAAGGGTGCGGGCGTGGGATGCGCGCGGCTTTAAGCGAAGCTCCATTCTGAGGCCGCCATGACAGCCTATTACAACGAGTTCGACCCGAAAGCGGCCGCTTGGTTGCGCGAGCTAATCAAGGCTGGCCATATCGCACCGGGAGATGTTGATGAACGTTCAATTGTCGATATTCGACCTTCCGACCTTATCGGATACACACAGTGCCACTTCTTCGCCGGGATCGGCGTCTGGTCCTACGCGCTCCGCCGAGCAGGATGGCCAGATGACCGCCCCGTCTGGACCGGTTCCTGCCCATGTCAGCCTTTCAGCGCGGCAGGCAAAGGAGCAGGGTTTACTGACGAGCGGCACCTATGGCCGCACTTCCACTGGCTTATTGAAAACTGCCGCCCTCCAGTTGTCTTTGGCGAGCAGGTTGCGAGTAAGGACGGACTTGGCTGGCTCGACCTTGTACAAGCTGACATGGAAGGATCGGGCTACGCCAGCGGGGCGGTCGATACCTGCGCTGCGGGCTTCGGTGTGCCGCATATCCGACAGCGGCTCTACTGGGTGGCCCACTCCGACAAGTCGGGATCACAAGGACGGTGCGGAGTGCCAGAACGTACCGCTGAACGCGCTGTTGGGTCGAGTGGCCTGGTTGACGGGCTGGCCGACAGCGCAGGCGTCGGACGGATCGGGCGGTGGGCAGGCGGCGAGGGCCATAAACCCGGAGAGATCGAACGATCTGAACGACTTTGCTATGCTGGCGGGCTGGACGACGCCGTCTGCCACAGACGGAGAGAGGGCGGGAACAGGCGTAACGCCCAACATGACGGGCAGCAGCTTGCCGCAAATGGCGGCAATGACCGGCCCAGCCCGACTAACGGCCACTGGCGAGATGCTGACTGGCTCTTCTGCCGGGATGGAAAGTGGCGGCCAGTTGAACCCGGCACATTCCCGCTGGCTCATGGGGCTGCCGCCCGAGTGGGACGATTGCGCGGTTACGGCAATGCAATCGTTGCACCCGCAGCGCAAGCCTTCATCGAAGCGTACTTAGCGACCGAGATAACGCCCGCCAACGACAATCACTGCGGCGTGACGTTTAGGCCTGCGGCATGAATTCGGTTCATTAGTGCCGTCGCTGCCTCGGCCTCATCGATATCGAGGTCTCTTAAATAGGAATCTTGCAGCTTGGCCACGTGGTCGGTTTCAGTATCGACGACCGACCATTTGCCGTTGCTCATTATCTTCATTTCATACCGTCCTTTGGACATATACAGGCTCCAATAAGGAAGATTGATGGAAAATAACATTCAGGTGTTTTCGGGTGAAGACCCCATGCTCGACGTCGCCCTGTCCTACACGGCACGCAGCTGGCCTGTCTTCCCTTGCCGTGCCGCTGACGAGGAATTCGTCGACGAGGATGGCATAATCGAAATTCTCGCGACCAAAACTCCGCTGACTTCAAACGGGTTCCGTGGGGCGACGATGAATGAGCGCATTGTGCGTGAGCTTTGGCGTCGCAATCCCGGTGCAATGATCGGCGTGCCGACCGGTGCGCCTATTGCTGCGTGGGTGCTGGATATCGACCCGAAGCACGGTGGCCCGGATACGCTCGCGGCTTTGGAAGTGGAGCACGGTGCATTACCGGCGACGCTGACGGCTGAAACCACGAGCGGCGGCCGACACTACTTCTTCAAACACAAGGCTGGCGTTCGCAATCGTGGCGCATTGGGCGCTGGCATCGACGTTCGCGGCGACGGTGGCTATGTCATTGCGGCTGGCAGTGTGCCTGCTGTTGGCCAGCCTTACCGTTGGTTGGTCGATATGGAACCGGTTGACGCGCCGGACTGGCTGCTGGAGCTTGTCCTGCCACGGTCATACGACAGCACGACTATGTATCAGGCGCCGTCGGTTTCGGGCACGATCAACGATCGGTATGTCGAGCGCGCGGTACAGTCTGAGCTGGACGATCTCTCCATGGAACCGATGGGCAACCGCAACAATCGTCTGAACGACGCGGCGTTCCGACTGGGAACATTCGTCGGTGCTGGCGCCTTGTCGGAATCCGAAGCACGGGCCTTGCTACAGGACGTGGCGCGCGGCTGGGGCAGGGACTTCCAGCGTTGCTGCAAGACGATCGACAACGGCCTGAAGGCTGGCAAGATGCATCCGCGTCAGGCACCGGAAGCCGTCAATGACAATACCAAGCTCGTGGATATCACGCGCATGCTTGACAACGCACGAGCGAAAGTTGATGAGCAGCGTGAACCCGAAGCGCACAATGACGAACCTGATGCGCCGTCAGTAGTAGAAGAAGAGCCCACCGACCAGCCCATCCTCGCAGCTACGCCGTTCCAATGGAAAGACCCGTCGACGTTGCCCCGCCGCGAATTTGCTTTCGGTCGGCATTTCATCCGCAAGTACGTCTCTGTGACCGTTGCACCGGGCGGCCTTGGTAAGACTGCCAACAGCATTGTGGAAGCGCTCGCTATGGCATCGGGTAAAGCCTTGAACGGCGTGAAGCCTCCCAAGCGCATGAAGGTCTGGCTGTTCAACGTCGAAGATCCGCGTGACGAGCTTGAGCGCCGTATCATGGCGGCGTGCATCCACTTCAATCTCAAGCCGGAAGACATCGACGGGCACCTGTTCCTCGACAGTGGCCGTGAGCAGGAGCTTGTCGTGGCGATTGACGACAAGAAGGGCGTCAAAATCCAGGAGCCGATCGTCGAGGCGGTTGCTGAAACCATCCTTGCCAATGGCATCGATGTGATGATCGTCGATCCATTTGTGTCGACGCATCAGGTCAACGAAAACGACAACGGCGCTATCGACAAAGTCGCAAAGCTCTGGGCGCAGATCGCGGACTATACGAATTGCTCGATCGACATCGTGCACCACCTGCGCAAGGTCAGCGATCGCGAGGCAACCGTTGAAGACGCGCGCGGTGCCGTGGCCCTGATCGGTGCCGCACGTTCGGTGCGTGTGCTTAACCGTATGTCCGAAGGGCAGGCGAATGATGCCGGTATTCCCGGCATGGATCGGTTCGGATATTTCTCGATCACATATGGCAAGTCGAACCTTACGCCGCTTTCACACCGGCTGGACTGGCGACATATCGAAAGTGTGGCGCTGGGCAACGGGCGAGGGCTAACCCAACCGCAGGACCATGCGCCGGTCGTGACGGAATGGCATTGGCCATCCAGCGAGGAAGTGGCGGAAGGGCTGACGGATGAACAGCGAGAAGCCATCCGCGGTGCTGTAAACGGCGGCATGTACAAGCAGGCGGCAAACGCCAAGGACTGGGTTGGGCTGGCAATTGCCTATGCCGTAGGACTGGACGCTGACGACGATGCACAGCGGAAGAAAGCCGGCATGATAACCAAGGCGCTGTTCAAAGAAGGATTCTTGTCAAAAGTGGAAGAACGAGATCCAGTGCAACGACGCATGACAACTTTTGTGAGGGCTGTTTAAGAAATACGGCATTTGCCGTATTTCTTTTTTGTTTCTATTTATCCAGTAAGCCTCTTGTCGCTCATCTTTTTTAGTGACACTAAGGCTATATTTATTCGCTATAGCAGGGGGCGGGTGCGAGCAATGGGGGTAATGGGCACGGTTGGCGTATCTAGATGGCGCCAGTATTTAATTTCCTTTGTAGCAATATTAGGTCTACTTCTATCTTCAGTGTGCGCCTCCGCCGGCCCGGTGACTTCACCGCAATACTTCAGTGGTTCAAAGAATAAATGGATATCTGGGAATCTCGCGGCTATTGGTAATAAGGTTACATTCAGTTTAGAGACAGCCCCGGCCTCTGGCACTGTTGTGCTTAATGCCGACGGCAATTTTACTTACACGCCCAATGCTGGATTTGTAGGTGACGATTCTTTTCTTTTCCGCGCTACGGATGTCAGCAACGAGTACTCGGAGAACTCAGCGTATTTCACGATTTCAGCAGCCGAGCCGCGAGTAACGTCAGTTGCGGTTCCGGCTAGCGGCTATTACAGCGTCGGTTCAATACTGAATTTTTCGGTAAATTTTGATCAAGCTGTATTTGTCGCTGGCACGCCTTCATTGTCAGTTGTTATCGGCTCTGACACAAAGCCAGCAGCATATGCGGGCGGCAGTGGTACCAACACCCTCACGTTTTCTTATAATGTTCACCCTGGCGACATGGACCTGAACGGGATTGCAATTGGCGCACTTTCGACCAACGGAGGGGCCATCAGTAATAGCTCAAATGATTCAGCGGTATTAACTCTCAATAATGTTGGATCGACGTCTGGAGTATTGGTCAACACTGCGAGTCCTACGGTTGTACTTTCAACTTCCTCAACACAGTTTGACGCCATCAAAAATGTAACAGTTACATTCTCTGAGCCGGTAACGGGATTCACCTTGGCCGACATTGATCTTGATACAACCGGGACCGTCAGCGCTGTGGCTTATTCCTTGATGACTAGCGATAATATTACCTACACCTTTGGAGTGACAATGACGGGAGTTGGAGTCGCGGTATTGAGGGTGCCAGCTGGATCCGTCGTCAACCAGGCAGGCAATGCTAACTTCAGTTCCAATGCACTGAACCTTATACTTAATCCCTTACCAAACCCGGACTTGCAGAATCTTCTACCTAGCGCCGGTACTTTGGCGCCTGCCTTTGCCACAAATACGACCTCATACACGTTGAATGTCGCAAACGATGTGGAGAGCATTTCGTTCATACCATCGCTTGCAGATACCAACGCAACGGCTGTCGTCAACGGCTCTCCAACGCCCAATGGAACGTCTAGCGCTTCAATCCCATTGGTGGTGGGGAGCAACACGGTTACCACGACTGTTACCGCGCAGGATGGAACCACCACGAAGAGCTATACGGTCAAT
>NZ_RCHH01000016.1:0-84734 GCF_003664555.1 Ochrobactrum soli
CTCCGGTTCCGTTCCCACCCCAACCACCGGGATCCTGAGTGGTTACACCATCACCGCCGATGTGACTGGAACCGCCGCCTTGGCCATTGCCGATCCCTCCGTCCCCGCTGCGCCCCGGCACACCAAGACCGCCGGACGCCCCACAGCCCGTAATATCGGTTACGCTGCATTCCTCGGCCCAGGACGGTACGATTCCAACTAAACTCATCAGTGCGACTTGCAACGGGAGAAGAGCGGTCAGTATGGCACTTGGCGCATAAGCGGTTGAGGCGAACCAAAACAACTTTCGTGAGCACTGTGAAGACTCCCCGCGCGCGGAAATATCTTTAGTGAAGTGCTGCCTCATTACTGCCCCCCCGATGCGCATTCAACCAATGTGCTGCAATTTTATATATCAGGAACAGCTTTATTGCCAACAGACGAAGCGCCATATGCAATATATTCATAGACGGGCTTCATCTAATAAGTAGATGACAGGCTATTGAGGCGATAAACGATGTTCTGTTTCTCATTATAGTAGTCGCGACGCGCGTCCACTACGCCGTTTGGCATTGTTGTAATAATCGGACGCCTGCTGCACGGAGCGATGCCGCGATTGTTCCATGGCTTCAGGAAGCGGAATACCACGATTGGCCGCTTCGGTGAGATAGCCGGAGCGGAGGCCGTGGGCGGAGAATTCCGCGGCATCAAGCCCTGCCATTTGCGCCCGCTGTTTGACGATCCGGTTGACGGCGCTCGGTTCAAGCGCGCGAGCGGACACATTGCCCCAGCGATCGACTTTTCGAAACACGCTGCCCTTGTCGATCCTGGCTGCTTCCAGCCAGCGGGCCAGGGCTTCGACGGGTCGGCCGGTCAGATAGACGATTTCATCGTGATCGGCACCACTGGTTTTGGTGCGCCCGAGATGGATACCAAGTGAGGGGAGGGGGCAACCGTCCTCATCGGTGACAGCGGGCTGTTTAACAAGCTGTTCTACACGCAAGCTAGCGACTTCGCTGCGCCTGCGCCCGCCCGAGGCAAAGGCCACCATCAGGATAGCCCGATCCCGTAAAGCCGTTAGATCCTCTCCGGAACAGGTTGCCAGCAGCTTGCCCAGAATATCGCCGGTAATGGCATTGGCACTCTTGCGGCTGCGTGGCCGGCTCAAGGCGCGCACCGCAAGCCGGATGGCCGATTTGACGGAAGGCGATGAAAACGCACCCTCCAGACCGCGCCAGCGGGTCAGCGTTGACCAGTTGGCGAGACGACGGCGCACCGTTGCTGGCGCATGCGGTCCCGACACGCGCAGAAAGCCTTGTTGGCGCAATTCCTCTTCCACGCCGACCGGCATGCCGTGATCAGGTTCGATCTCGCGTTGTTGTGGCCGCCACAAATGATGCGCAATGAATTTCAGGAGCAGGGCTTCGGGAGCCGGGAAGGGGAGGGGATTGCCGGTTGCAGCCATCGACCAGGCTTCAAGATAGGCCAGATCCGAGGTCAGCGCGCGCAGCGTGTTTTCACCCATGCCTTCATTGACCAAATGGCGCAGTGTCTCGACGTCCTCATCAGTCAGAACCTCGGCTAGCATGTCGCGCCGGTTCATCGGCAAAACGGCGGCGATTGTATCTAAAGTCTCGGTGCGTTTTTCAATCGAACCTGACGACGAGCTACTCATTTCGGCAGTCCGTTCTCGTCATATAGTTCATCGTGGTTCGAAGTCTGGTGCATGTTTGCAGGCCTTCCCTTAAGCGCCAGCGCCCAGACGACCGCGAACGGACACATAGGCGGCGAATACACCGATCTGGCAGTTCGTTATCTTGCCAGCCGAACCTGTATACTGACGGGCAACACCACATGATGTCTTGCCCTGCTTGAGGAAGCCTGTTTCGTCGATGACCAGGACCGCATCATCCGTGGCGAGGTTTTCTACGACATACTCTCGTACGATGATGCGCAGCTCATCTGCATCCCAGCGCCCGCGCCCCAGAATGGCTTGTTGCCGCCACGGACCGGAATCACCGGCCGCCTCAGCACGCATCCAACCAGTCGTCCGCCGCTCGTCACCCAGCAAACCGTCCAGGAAAAGGTTCGCAGAGGCTGCAACGCGCTCCTGCGTAAACAGTCCGCGCATACGAGCCTTCACGTCGCGCAACGATGATGGCATACTCTTCCTCCGTTACGCGCCATGGCAAACGTTTTGGACGGCTCGAGCGATCCTGGACAGCATGCTCTCCCCGCTTGCGCCATTTGCGCACTGTCTGATCACTGATGCCATAGCGTCTGGCGATGACACTTGCCGGCTCCGTTGATCGGGCGATCTCTGCTCGTACTGCTGGGGTCGTTCGTGCCTGAGGGTGGATTTGCATCATCTCAAAGGCCCTCGGTCATCATGGGTTCAAAACGCCAGGCATTTTCTACAATGGCCCCTCATAACTTATCCCAATGACGTTCCGCAACCAAACAGCAGGAAGTAATGACAACGCGACATTCGCTCTCAGGTCTACGGCCTGTTCTTCCCCTGCTGATCAATCAAGACTGCCTGCTGCCATCGGCTTGGCGCTTTGTCAGTGCGATGAACGCAGCCCCCCCAACAGCATGGGCGTTTCTTGCCCTCTAACAGTTCATCACAGGTTCGCTCAATACGACGCTGGCGCGTCTTTGGCTGTTTCGCATCATCCACCCAGCAGATGAATTCATTCCGTCCGAGCGGTGTTAGCCTTTCCCACAGCACGAAAACATTCGGATCCGATAGCAGGGCAGCCCGAAGATCCTCTCGTGCCTCGTGAACAGTACCGTGTGGAAAAGTGTTTGTCATGCAACCTCCAAATAATACGGCTCGTAGACCAAGCGACGGCGAGCCATTTGACCGCCGTCGTCACGTTACTTTTGTGTCCTGCGCCAATGTGTGTTCTACAACTGCGTTGGCGTGCCCGTGTCCCATTCCATGTTCGTTCTTCAGCATTGCGACGAGATTCTTGTGCTTTGACGGGAGACCCTTACGTACCAACTCCTGCCAATGGATGACGGGACGGCCGTACTTCTTTCAATTGAAGGGAAGTAGGAGGCCGGGCCCTTGACCGGTCCGTCGGGCATCAGTGAACCTACCCCATGTTGTCGGTAGCACCAAATATCGCCCGAATCGTTAATGAGCGCAACATGCTCCAAAGGGCAGCTTTCAGCAAAGTCTCACCATGAACTTGACGGCTGGCATGGGGTTGGAAACGGCCATAGATGCCATTCATGCTCCGGGTCGGCAATCTCTTGGGCTGTAACTGAAACCGAACTGACCGCTTCGGGCCTCTTAGCCGTCGGTGGATAATGCGCCCAATTTCAGTCATTACCGGAGCATTCTCTCGTTTTCCAAATCGGTGTTCCCCTTATCCTGCTTTCTACCGACGAAGGTGTGGAATGCAGCCTGCGAGAAGCGGAGCGGACTTCCTGTATCGCATGAGCCTGCTCCGCAATTTGGATTTGCGCGGCTTGTTGCCCAGCCGACGCAGACTTTCGTTATCGGGAAATTGGCGTTCGATAGACAGCTCCTGTTCCCCAGGTGCCAACCAGAAGATCACCATTCGTGGCACGGCCAAGCGCCACGGCGCTTCCTTCAAACCCCTCTACGACCACTTCGGAGCGGCCGTTGAAAGAAACCCTCCGGACCAGAGCTGCCCCGTTGTCGATAACAAAAACAGCATCGGGCCCATCGGATAGTATGCCTACGCCCGGCCGAGAAAAACTCTCTCCCAATTCCTGCATGGAGCCATCTGGAAGGATGCGTGTTACTCGCCCGCCATATTGTGAAGTTACCAGGCTGCCGTCTGCCATCTCGGTCACGCCAACGGGTAGTGACAAAGAGCGGGCGACGACGCGGGCCAATCCGTTCGACGGATCGATTGAGAGAATTTCGCCTGCGGCACGGTTTGCAACGAGCAACCGGCCTTCGGCAGAAAAAGCAATTCCAGTTGGAGTGGCCAGGTTCTCGGCAATGCGTGTATGACTTCCGTCTGGGTTGATGCGAACGATATAATCTCCAGAGTAGGAAGAGACGAATACGGTTCCTTCCGCATCGATAGCAATCCCGGCAGGAGAGGGGACGCCTCTCAAAACGGCCGAGCGCGTCCCATCCGCGGCAATCCGCTCAACCGTGCTATCGCCCCAGTTGGATACGTAGACTGTCCCGTCGGAATGGACAGCTATTCCGGTCGGGGCGTTGAACCCATCCCAGAGCTTTTCAGGTGTAGTGGGATTTGCGTATGCGGCGGTTGTAATCAAGGTTGGAAAGTCGGCAATGGGAGCGAAGGCGAGAACGCTGACCACTGCTAATGAACGTAGATGGGTCATCGTGCTGCTTCCCCCTTTTCGACGGAGAACCGGGCAGAAAACACTTCCTTGGCCGCAAACAGCCCATTGAGCGCCGCAGGAAAACCTGCATAGACGGCCATCTGCATCATGATCTCGGTGATTTCATTCTTGGTCAGTCCGACATTTAACCCCGCTTCGATATGAACTTTCAGTTGTGGGGTGGCCGTTCCCACCGCAGTCAGCGCTGCAATGGTGGCGATCTCGCGGGAGCGCAAATCAAGCCCGGGGCGGCTGTAAATATCACCAAACGAGAACTCGAAAACGTAATCTGCAAAGTCCGGCGCAATGTCAGCCAAAGCGGCAATGACATTGTGGCCAGCCTGGCCATCGATTTCAGCGAGCGCGCGCTTGCCGCGTTCCAGACGGCTTTCGTCGGGATTCGGGAGTTGATGCGTCATAGTCATTCATCCTCTGTTCGTTGCCAGCATATCCGGCAATCTTGGTATCGAGGACGACAAGGCAGGCTTGCAGTTTCGCCACATGTGCATGGACACGGTGGCGATGCTGTTCAAGCAACGCACCGCGTTCAGCTTCTGTGCCGACGCCACGCTCCCGCAAGGCTGCATAGTGCAGCATTTCCCGAATAGGCATTCCTGTCATTTTAAGACGGTCCAGAAATTCTATCCAGGTCAGGATCGATGCGTCGTAATCACGCTGGCCTGATTGATCTCTGTCAGCAAAAGGTAGCAGGCCGATCCGTTCATAATAACGGATGGTATAGGCCGACAGTCCTGAGCGCTTCGCCAACTCGCCAATCTTCATCGGAGCCCTTCTTTCGTCACGACGCAGAAGAAGCTAATTGTTAGAGTGTACTCTAAGTCAAGAGGCAAGTCGTCATTTATCATGCTCAATCGAGAAATTGGTCGGCTTTCGATTGGACAGGTGCCCAACGGCTATTCGTCTGTAAGCCATCGTGCGACCGTTCATGCTCCCGCTATGGCGATAGCCGAGAGAATTATGGCAAACAAGGTCGCAGCCGTAGGCCCCGCCTTGTCGATGACGAAGCCTGTTGCAACGGGTATCAAGCCTGCAGGAATGTAATCGCCGATGTTGAGAACATCATTCGCTTCAGCTCGATCATCGCCGGGGTGAAGACCGATCAGCGTCAGTCCAGCTAGCTGGCCAAGACCATGACTACAGCCTGCGTGAACTGTCGCACAAACGAGTGCGATCGGTTTCGAAAATGTAAGGGCCAAAACGTTCCAGTCATTGCGAGAACCGTTGCCGCCGCGTCCATCAGAAATACTGCGCGCACTGAAAGCCAGCAAGTTACATCCAACCATGGAGACCGATGGTGCATTTGTGTCATCGGTTCAAAATGAACCGATGACGGTGGCGAGCTTTAAAGCAGCCTGGATGCTCGCCCTCTACGCCGCTTGGCATTGTTGTAATAGTCGGACGCTTGCTGCACGGAGCGATGGCGCGATTGTTCCATGGCTTCAGGGAGCGGAATGCCACGATTGGCTGCCTCGGTGAGATAGCCGGAACGCAGGCCGTGGGCGGAGAACTCTGTGGCATCCAGCCCTGCCTTTTGCGCTCGTTGTTTGACGATCTGGTTGACGGCGCTGGGTTCGAGCGCTCGCGTGGACACATTGCCCCAGCGATCGACTTTTCGAAACCCGCTGCCCTTGTCGATCTTGGCTGCTTCCAGCCAGCGGGTGAGGGCTTCGACGGGCCGTCCGGTCAGATAGACGATTTCATCGTGATCGGCACCACTGGTTTTGGTGCGACCGAGGTGGATACCGAGCGAGGGGAGGGGAAGGCCGTCCTCATCGGTGACAGGCACCTGTTTGACAAGCTGTTCCACGCGCAAGCCAGCGACTTCGCTGCGACGACGCCCGCCTGAGGCAAAGGCTACCATCAGGATAGCACGATCCCGCAAAGCGGTTAGATCGTCGCCGGAACAGGTTGCCAGCAGCTTGCCCAGAATATCGCCGGTAATCGTATTGGTACTCTTGGGGCTGCGCGGCCTGTTCAGAGCGCGCACCGCAAGCCGGATGGCCGATTTGACGGAAGGCGATGAAAACGACCCTTCCAGCCCCCGCCAGCGGGTCAGCGTTGACCAGTTGGCGAGACGCTGGCGCACCGTTGCTGGCGCATGCGGTCCCGACACGCGCAGAAAGCCTTGTGGGCGCAATTCCCCTTCCACGTCGGCTGGCATGCCGTGATCAGGTTCGATCTCACGTTGCTGCGGCCGCCATAAGTGATGGGCGACGAATTTCAGGAGCAGGGCTTCCGGCGCCGGGAAGGGGAGGGGGCTACCGGTTGCGGCCTTCGACCAGGCTTCAAGATAGGCCAGATCCGAGGTCAAGGCGCGCAGCGTGTTTTCGCCCATGCCTTCATTGACCAGATGGCGCAGCGTCTCGACGTCCTCATCAGTCAGAACCTCGGCTAGCATGTCGCGCCGGTTCATCGGCAAAACGGCGGCAATCGTGTCCAACGTCTCTGCGCGCCGTTCGACCACGCTATTCATGACTTCCCCTCTTTTGCAGGGCCGCTTTTGCAGCCGTCGCTAGTTCGTGAAAAGTATCATTGGCCGATTCTATCGCTGTTTCTCCAATTTGTGAAACTAGCTGCTCCATGGTCGAGCGCCAGATACCGGTTGCCTCAATCATCAGTACACGACCGGTTTTTGTCAGGCGAAGACGTTTTCCTGACCGCCCGCGTCCGCCCTCAGCTTGGACCAGCCCGCGTGCCTCCAGGTTTTGAAGATTACGACTGATCGTCGTTGCATCAATATCAGCATCAAGAGCGAGACCAATGACCGTAACGCCTTCTGTGGCGCCGATGCCGGCAAGCAGACTGAATTGCTCGGCCGTCAAGTCGACAGATTTGAAACAGGCGCTGTAAAAGCGTGTCAGTGCGCGCGCTGTTGCACGGGCCTGAAAGGCAGGGCACCGCGCAGCAATTTCCTTCAGAAGATCCGGATCCAGTTTTTTCATATTGGTCTCTCGACAAGTCGCGACTATCTAAATACTGTATATACATGATTCTTTATCGCAACAACGGAGCGAAGCCTATGCCAGCCTATGTGCACATCAATTTGCGTATACTTGATACGGAGAAGCAAGCAGCGCTTGCGCCGCGTTTTCAAGCGGCTCTGCAAGACGCCGGAGGCCGCATATTGTATTTTGGCCGTGTTGCAGAGGTACTGGAGGGGGAAGACCAGCCTCTGCCGCTGGCCGGCGTCTTCGAATTTCCCACTCTTGCTCAAGCGCTCTCCTTCTACGATTCCGAGCAATATGCACCGATAAAAGCGGAACGACATGTTGCGCAGCAGGCACGCATGTTTGTCGTTGACGCATCCTAAGAGACGATGTGACTGGACGTGCCGCAAGGCGCCACGCAATCGCCCTTTACGGCTGGACTTGGCCTGACTTTCACAATGTCTGTCAACCAATTACGATACGACGGCGCACCGTTGCTGGTGCATGCAGTCCCGACGCGCGCAGAAAGCCATGGCTGCGCAATTCTGCTTCTACACCAGCTGGCATACCGTGATCAGGTTCGATCTCGCGCTGCTGCGGCCGCCACAAGTGATGCGCGACGAATTTCGGGAGCAGGGCTTCAGGCGCCGGGAAGGGAAGGGGGGGCTACCGATAGCGGCCATCGCCCAGGCTTCGAGATAGGCCAGATCCGAGGTGAGCGCACGCAACGTGTTTTCGCCCATGGCTTCATTGACCAGATGGCGCAGCGTTTCGACATCCTCATCGGTCAAAATGCCGGCCAGCATGTCGCGGCGGTCCATCGGCAAAACGGCGGCAATCGTATCGAGTGTTTCGGCGCGCCGTTCGATGGCGGAAACGGGCGATGTGGTCACGGGTCAAAACTCCCTGATTGGCCTGAAAGCGGGCTTTCAGCGGCGTATTGGCCATGACTTTCGCTGATTTGCGGCTTCAAATCCATAAGATTCGATAAGCGATACTTATCGGATGTTATCGGCCCAACCCGAAAGCATCGTCAGTGCCGGACATTAAATAATCGCTGGTGTCCGTTTGAGAATTTGTCTACCATATTTTCAATGCGTTACGAACTTGATGATTTGCCTCTCCGGACCCTGTTGTCGCCGCTGGCGCGCGCCGGTGCCGCTCTGACGCGTCTCGATGAGCGTCTTGCTCATTCTTCGGTCGGTCCAGGTCTGATCGAACGTCTCCATTTTGCCGATGCCTGCGCATCGCTGTGGCTCGACGGCGAACTGGTCGAGATGGAAGATCTCGTCCTGCATGGGGCAGCACGCGATATCCGCTCACCCAGCCACCAGCTCACCATTGCCCGCGACGTGTTGCAGACAAGGCGGCGCATTGCAGAGCAGGCGCCAGACTGGGCGCTGAGCCCGAACGGCTTGCGCAGCCTTCGGGTTGGCGGGCAGGCGGGGCGTGCATCCTCTTCTGGGGGTGACGGCATCCTCGCGCAGAGCGAAAACGCCGCGGTGCAAGATGCGGCGGTCGGTCGGCAGGGCGGGGAGGGGAGAAAAAATCGTCTGGATGTCGGGCTCGATCTGCCCGGCATCGATCTCGACGTCATTGACGCGGTGTTGGCGCGATCCGAAGACGTTCTGGCCAAAGCGAAACAGCCGCAACGGTTGCCGAGGAGGGAGGCCGACCCGCTGATCCGCGATCCCGACTGGGATGAAGAGGAACGGCTAGACGAATGGCGGGCGGTGTTACGTTCGATCAGCGATTTTCCGCCGGTTTTGCAGGCCATCCTGGCGCTCGATGCCTGGAACGAGCTCGCGGTTTTGCAGCGGGCACCGTGGCTGGGCCGCCTGCTGGCCGCCTCGTTGCTTCGCCGCGAAGGTCTGACAAGTCAGGCGCATCTGCTGGCCTTTAATATCGGCCTGAAAAGCGTCCGCGTCGAACGGCGCCGTCATCGCAATTTTGAAACCCGGCTCACCGCCAGTCTCGAGGGCCTGATGGCCGGGATCGAGCTCGGCTTCAGGGAGCATGACCGACTGCTGCTGGCGCGGCAGATGCTGGAACGGCGGCTTATGGGCCGGCGCGCCTCGTCGAACCTGCCGGGGCTCATCAAGCTGGTTCTGGCGAGGCCCCTGGTTTCGGCCGGGATGATCGCAGCCGAACTCGACATCACGCCCCGTGCCGCCCTTCGTCTCGTCGAGGAGCTCAGCCTGCGTGAAATGACGGGCAGGGGGCGGTTTCGGGCGTGGGGTTTGGTGTAGCAATTGATCGAACAGCGGTTCCGTTCATTGTTGCCGTTGTCACGCAGCGCAGGACTATCGAAGATTTGTCGGGAGCTTAACCTGACTAATGTCCTCACCTAGAGCAGATGCGTACTGCTCGCGTAGTTTCGTCGTATCATTCGGACCGAAGCCTAGGACGTGCGCAGCAATCTTACTAGTTATCCTCACTCGACCGGGGATTATTCGTTCTCCACCTACGTCGTATAAAAGATCGGCGTAAAGCTTCGATTTGAAGCTGACCGGCAGGCGGCTGACTTGTGCGATAGCCTCGTCAATGGTTTTGCCGCTCGCGACTATTTGGTTGATGGTTCTAAAAAATATTTCCAAGCCCACTGACCGATAAAGCATATTTAGCTTAGATTGTCGCTCGGACTTGAGAACTTTGGTCTGTTGGGCAGGTGACGCTTCAAAGTAGCTTTTCAAGCTCGGAATGCTACGGATGAAACTCTCAAAAAATCCGCAAGTTCTGAGGTAGTATTCTTCCAATTTTTCGTCTGTGGGGCGAACGTATTTGAGCGTCACCATTGTGGTTCTATCGAAATTATAAAGAACATAGCGCAGCATATACCCAACAAAATCGTATAACTTAATAATAGTTATGAAGTGTTCAAGGTCACTCGATGAAAGATTCGCCGATCCGTACTTTGCTAATACAACTTTATCCTTGCTAAAATACGGATGCTCCTCAACAAGGCGGCGGGTGATTAGCGCTGCTGTGTCACTCTCATCTAAAGCTATGAGATCAGACTTGCTAACATTCACTGAAGTCCTGTTCAAGGTTGTGAAAAGCTTTCTGGTCCTACGGCGCCCTTCATCGGTAACATGATGTGAGACAAAAATTACGCTGATCTTTTCTTCGCCGAGCTCTGGGTTTGCTGCGATTGCGCGTTTGATACCGGCTAGGCGGTGTTGTCCATCGAGTGGGAAGAGTTCCTCCTTGCCACTCAGCTGGAGGAGCCCAAAGGCATTTCCGATCCATTCCGGAATAGCGGAATTTGCCTTCGCGCCGGATGGTTGAATGTCAAAATCACGCCATTTTGGATCACCTCCGTAAACTGCGACAACCAGAGCATTGAAGAAGCGGTCGTTGTTAGTTAACAGATACTGACTGATATCCTTTGCTCTTCGTCCGTCTAAGGCGCGCTGGATCATATCGGACAGTTGTTTTCCGGGACGGATCTCGTTGATGCTCTCAGCATAGCTAATATATTGGTCAACGTCGGCGAGGCGCATGACAGTGTTGTAGTATTTCCAATCGCCAAGTTGAGCGAAGAGAGCTGGTACATCGAGCGGCGGTTTTTTTTTGCTAGTCATGCAAACGCCCTTCTTGCTTTACGCATTCTTACGTTGAAATCCTTGATATTAGCGACAGGCCATGCAGCCGTGATCAGCTCAGACTCGATCTTCTTTATATCGTGCACGGTTGGGTCGATCTCGGAAAAATAAAAATGAATATGGCCCTTATATCGTTCAAATAAGACAGCCAGCTTGGGGCGTGTCACAGTGCGGTATTCCTCTATGTACTCGGAATATCGTTTCCAAAAGGTACGA
Source organism: Ochrobactrum soli (assembly GCF_003664555.1). NCBI lineage: Bacteria > Pseudomonadati > Pseudomonadota > Alphaproteobacteria > Hyphomicrobiales > Brucellaceae > Ochrobactrum > Ochrobactrum soli. The sequence continues at coordinate 11,087 of NZ_RCHH01000016.1, forward strand.
TTTGGAGAGTTCGTCGCTCCGACTTCTCCTATGTAAAAAAGCCAAGCGCTCGGCGGAAGGCTTCGCATCGTAGGCTGCACTACGAACGCGTAGAGCCCTTGTGTCTTGGGTACTCTATCTTGACTAACAGGGTCGAACGGAAGTCGGCTCCATGTCAAACCGTAGTCGTCGGGGCACCTCTCCCAAAGCGCGGGGTAGTTTGTGACCGTCTCAGTATGCAGCTTGATTTCATCAGTGTCTTGAATGAAGCGGCGATGATCTGACTCAATTTCTGCCGCTGACAGCGTCTTGGCTTTTATAGCCACGTTACCCTCTCATAAATTCATGCCCTGGTTGAAAAACCATTGTTAGCTCGGCCTGCCAAATAAAATATTAAAAAATTCCGTGTAGTCAGTTAACTGAGTTGACCGTCCGAGTATATTAGGCGTTTTATCTGGTGAAGCTGGTTGGTGAAAATGGCAGAAGAAAACGCGTTGAGACTGGAAGCATATGCTCAAAACGCAGAAAGTTTTCGATCGCTTAATCAGCTGATGTGGCAGATCCCCCTCATTGCGATGACACTTACTGGCGGGTTGTGGTTCGGGGTTTCTAAGGCGGACTCCTCGCCACTTTTCCAGGTCTGCTTGCTGGGTTTGGCGGCGGCGGGAAATTTGGGCTTGCTAATCGTACTTCAGAGGCTACGGTACGTGATGCAGGAGTATCTCGGCTGGTTGAAAAGGTTCGATGCAGAAAGCCATGTCGATGTTCCTGGCGTTGGTTTTTTCACTCGGCCCTATACGGTTCGACGCACATTTCAGGTATTGCTTGCGTTGGCCGCAACTTCGAGTTTGACCCTCATGGTGGCATCTATTTACCAAGCAGGATGGCTGGGCGACACTAGCACTGATCGCGCTGTAGCTTTCTACGAGCGCCAAGCTAAAGACCTGGCCGAAGACTATGAACTCATACCTTTCGAACAGGCGCACCCGGTTTTGGTCAACGAGCTCGTCGGTAAGGAGGGCCGCGCAATCCTCGACGTTGGTGCAGGGACTGGGAGAGACGCGCATTGGATGGTAGCAAACGGGCACAGTGTTATAGCTGTGGAGCCAGCCGCCGCCTTTCGTGCGTTGGCAACCCGGCTTCATCCCACCTCTTCAGGCCGGTGGATCGATGACCGCCTGCCGAAGCTCGAAAAGCTCAAAATGGAGCGTTTCGACTGGATAGTTCTGAGCGCGGTCTGGATGCATATTCATCCCAAAGACCGACACGATGCGCTGGCGCGCTTGAAGAGCCTTCTGACGTCGGCCGGCAAAATTTACTTAACGCTACGTTTGGGGCCTCCCGATGCCGTCCGCGAAATCTATCCAGTCACCGTCGAAGAGCTTCGTGATCTTAGCAAGCCGCTTGGTCTGAAGGTCCAAGAATTCGGGGAGCGCGAAGATCTTCTCGGTAGAGAGGAAGTTAAATGGCGAACGGTGATTTTGTCACAATAGAACGTTGAAGGAATCGCTCAGCCTAGGCGTATTAAGTACCACCGAACGCTATCGGTGACACCCTTCTCCAACAACTCATGGCCGTCCGAGCTGGCCATGTGCGGTATATCGATGTCCGCAAGTGGGTCGGTGCACTCAACTCTAATGTACGAGCCTGACGGCAATTTGCGGGCCGCCTTACGAGTTCGAGTAACCGGGATTGGGCATCTGAGCCCTTTCATGTCGAGCAGATAGACAGTTTCGTTTTTCGGAATCATTAGCGCACCAAGGTTTCAACGTCAGCCAGCGATAGGAAGTATCCATGCGCTCGTGTTGCATCGGTACCTGACAACTTAACAATCATGTCACCCCGTCCCATTAAGTCTTGAGCGCCCGTCTCGTCGAGAATGATTTGGGACTCTGAGCTTTTTTGAACTGTGAGCGCAATTCTTGCAGTTACGTTGCTTCTGAGCTGCCCGCGGAATGTTTGTGCGTCTGGGCGCTGGGTAGCAAGGATTAGGTGTATGCCGGCTGCGCGAGCCAGCGTTGCCAGACGTACGAGTTGAGCTTCAGCGTCTCGATTCTGGGAAACGAGATCAGCAAGCTCGTCAACGCACGCTACGATAAACGGTATATTCAAACCTTTCTTTCTGGCCTCGGTAAAAGTGTTGACACCGAGTTCCCTCATACGTCGATAGCGATCGTCCATTTCAACGGCGAGGTCATCCAGCATGGTTCTACACTCCTCAATGCCAATCGCCATCCTATCACGCCAAAGGAATCGAGAGTTTGCATAAACACCGAATTCAACCTGCTTGGGGTCCATCAGGGCCAGTCGTAGTGTCGAAGGCGAGTGCTTTGTGATAAGCGAAACCAAAAGGGAATGTACACACACGCTCTTCCCTTTACCCGTAGCGCCGCCAACCAACACATGGGGCGCATTGGCCAGATCGAATTCAACTGGCTTACCAATGACATCCACTCCGGGGCTCACAATAAGACTTAGCCCATCGGATGGCACGACGCTAAGGGCTTCAAGCAAAGCTTGTTTCCCTTCAATACGCCATGTCGCTTGAGGTCGTGGGATATCGATTAGGACAGTTCGTGCTTCGTCGCCCGCACTCCAAGCTGGCATCTGTTGTTGAAGATTCATGGAGAGTGCAAGGCGTTCCAATCCGCGCTTCAGCTTGTCGAGTTGATTTACGTCGCGCAAGGTGACCTTGTATCGTGTTAGACGAGGGCCATGAATAATGCCTTTGACTTCTCCGTTGACACCAATTTCCGATAGACTTCGGACCAACTGCGCTGACAGGTCATCAGCGGGTGAAGCGTCCGGCGGAATACTTATGACAGTTGATATTCCGACCGAACGATCTGGCAAATCTGCCCGGCGTTTTACAAGAGTTCCGACGAAGTTATCAAAATCTTCGTTGCTGTTTTTCCAGTCCTCATAGAGCAAGCTAGCACCGCGGTGCCAATGCTGCCGTAGTTGGGTACGGAAGGTGTCCATACCGTCCGCGGTTACACTTCCATAGGTTTTTGCATGTGTAAGAACGAGGCCCACCCAAATGGCTACGTCCTCCTGAGTAAACAACGAAGAGGCAGGTATTTCCAGCCCCTTTGCATCGATTTGCTCATCGATAAAGCCGCCAAGAGATAACGACCGTCCAATCGCCAACCTTGCTACAGCGGCTTTGGTAGACAGGCCGAGCACCTCCATCAGACTTTTGGTCTGATTGTCTGCGTGTGCCGACGTACGGAAGCGTGCGGCCATGATTTGCTGAAGGCTCACACCGCTCATGCTACGTTCTCCAGGAAATACCGATCTTCGTGAGCGGTGGTCCTGCCAATGCCATCACCAACGTCAGAGTGCTCAAGAAGGTAAGTCTTGGACACATTGGCACGTATACGCTCAAAGAAACCACTGTCTATTTCTTCATCTTGACTTAGGAGAATCACTTGGCGATTTTTCTCGCCAGTCCAGTATTTAAGAATGTTCTGGCGATGCCTGCTGTCGAGACGGCCAAGGGGCGTATCCACAACGAGCGGAGCCTTCACACCCGACACACGGGCCAATCCGGCGATCAAAGCGGTAGCGAAAATTTGGTTTTCGCCTGCGGAGCGATCGAAGGAAAGTGGTTTTCCCGATTTACCGAGAATAGTCGTTGTACCGTCATCCTTAATTTCGATTTTCGATACCTGATCCTTGTGTGCCAATTGCTTGTACACAGCCGTCATGTTTGCGGCGAGTTCCTTGACCTTCAATGGAAAGAGGGCCGGTATGACCGCTTCAATGACCCTTCTTACGCGATCCGATCTCTCAATGATCGCGCGCGCCGGCGACGATTCATCGAGCTTCCTGCGCTCGCGCTCATAATCTGCTCGCTGAGACGAGACCTGCGCATCCAAGGCGACGAGACGGCGATCATCGGCACGGTACTCATCGTCCAGTGAGTTCATTTGATCTTGAACTGACTTAAGTTCTGCAGTCAAAGATGACAGCGTACCGTCACGATCTATGCCCTCCAAACGGGTGATTTTACGTCCGAGATCATCAACGCGATCGGACAATTCTGTTTCTGCTCGGAGTACGTCTTGAATCTCCTGATAACCCAGTGACATGCTTCCAAGAGTGGAGAGCACACGGTCTCGTTCACTCGAAGACAAATAGCCATGCTCGATCACTTCAGCGCAGCCGTCTGGTGCTGGATAGAATAGACTTGCCCACGCAGCATTCATTCGACTACGGATCGCTGCTAGTTGTTCTTCTGTCAATGGTGGATCAATTGCAGGATCAGACTGACTTTCGTAAGCAGATTTGAATTCAAGCTGACGAGGTTCAAGCGCGAGCTTTTCTGCCTCCCACTGGAACCAACGTTTTTCCTCTGTGAGTTGTTTTTCATAAAGTGTCACCAACTCCTTCGAAACGAGATGGAATGGCAAACGCACCGCCAGAAAGTCTTCTAATTTCCGATGTGTATCACGTAATTGTCCACGCACCTGTTCGCGTTGTTCGACGAGGTCTTTATACGTTGCCGTGTCACCACCTCCACCACCAGCTGTGGTAACCCGCTCAAGCAAAGATTGAAATTCACCGTCAAGTCGCGCCCGCCGCTGGCTGGCTTCCTCCAGTTTTTTTCTGAGTTCGGCTGCAATGCGCTCGTTTTCAGAAAGTTGGTTGAAGAGAAGCGAAAGCCGATCTTCATCAACATTCACCACAGTTTCACGTTTTGACCGTTCAAATTGTTTCAGTCGGTCCGCCAGATTGCGCAGCAACACGACACCAAGAAGCCCCTCAAGTCCTTGCTTAACCTGTTCGACTCGTCCTTGGTCGGCCAGTTTCTTCACCTCTTCACCATCAAAGAAAAAGAATGGTGCGACATGCGCAGGGACAAAAAACTCGTCTAAAGCTTCGGAGAGATGAAATGAATTCTTTCCATCAGATCGCGGGAGTTGGGGCACACCACGAAGAATTTCGCGATAAGTTGTTTCTTCATCGCTCCAATTACCGTTTGATCGGAAATACCATTTTCTAGCGATTTCAACCGCCTTACTTTTTGTCCGATGAATGACGACTTTGACCATCATCGTGTCACGACCGGCCCTCAGAGCTTCGCCGTTGAACGCCTTTTCTAAAAAAGTAGGATATCCCCGCGTCTCATCAGTTTTCAGACCCGCACGAGCAAGATGCGACATCGCATCTTTCCCGTACAGGCAGAGGTAGAGCGCCTCAAGGATTGAAGTCTTACCATACCCGTTCATACCACCGATCAAAACTACATTGCGCCCGTCGGTTGGTTCCGGAAATTCAAATTCCTGACGTTGATATGACTTGAAACATACCAGCTCAATCTTAGAAATCCACATCTGCTTGCGAGCCCGCCCTTAATCCATTCGCCCCAAGATCTCTTCGATCCGTTGATATATTCCCGCAGCGCGTTCTTGGTGTTGTCTGGCGCGTTGAAGGCCAACCAATTCAGCCAAAACATCGACAGGAACGTTGTTCGCTTCAGCAATCTCACTCAAAACTCGACTAGCTTCATCGTCCGCCCACAATGGCAAATCGTTTAATTGCGTTTCGTCATTGAAATCATCAGACATCGGCAATCCCCCCTTGAGCCTGTAATTCTTCGGCCCAATGACCATATATTAGCTTCAGCTCTTCTTCATTAATCAGTTGATCACCGAACTTCTCCTGGACCTCCAAGAGGTTCGCCAGTATTTCACGCCTCGCCTGAATAGTGAAAGGGCCGGGAATATGCTTGCCGTTCATATCGAAGGACAATTTTCCGTTTCGCCTAACTATTTGACGCATTCCAGGATTGTTCCGGATTGACCGCAGCCAATCGCGGAAGTCAATGAGTGGCTGGAATTGATGTTTTCCTGCATCTACGAAACCCTGCAAGCTCTTGTCTTTTTCGACAACTGTGCAGGTCCAACACCCAAACCGACTGTTCGATGTCCCACAGCCAGGTGCTTCATCCGCGCTGAGAACGACCGGACATTCGCCACCCTCTGAATCACGATAAAGCTTGATCAAAGACGAGTGATCGCCCCCCCAAGGCGCCGGATACGTACCGAGGATTTCCCAAACGTCGTCAATTCCTAGGTCAACGATTGGCCTATAGATCAGCGCACCTGGCAGTTTTTCGTGCGGAGCAAGATTCCCTCCGCGATTATTACGCCACTTATCGATTGAACGTTGGCGCGATTGGCTCTCATCTCGGCGCACGCCTAGAATAACAATCGCAGCTCCTGATTCTGAAACCTTGTCTTTTATGTAACCGCTCGTGGGTTGAATTTTTAGACGATCGGTACACCAACGCATCGTCATATTCGGACTGGGGTAACCCTTACCGATGAGAAGAACCCAAAAGGTTTTGTCTGGATCGGGGTGAGTTCGGGCTACGGTAACGGGAAGATCCAGACTCTCTGCGGCTTCGGCAATCCGCTTGCTGACCTGATCGAGGTGGCTGATTACGAGAGGAGACTCCACCATTGTGTCATTTGAAACAACGTGAATGGGGCGAGTGCGCTTAGACGGAGATATATCTAACAATGCGTCAAAAACTGCATGTGTTACAACAGTGCTGTCCTTGCCACCAGAGAAGCCAATAATCCAAGGATAGTTTTGTTGTTCAGAGAGGTACTCTCTCTTCACTTCGTCAACTATGGCTGACCAAGTTTCCTCGATCGAGTCCTCTTCCAGCCTTAGTGGAACAAATGCCATTGTCAGTGTTCTTTCGAAATGCGCGGTGAAAGTGGAAGCTCGGTTTGTGCGCCATCTTCATGTCGTGCGACAAATTCTGAGACTGCGCGACGGACAATCCATGCCGCCGATAAATTCATGTCGGCTGCAAGACGAGAAATCGCTGCGTGATCCTTTTCGTCCATGCTGACGCTGAGTCTAACCGGATGCTTTTGTCCTCTTGGTCTTGCCATGAATGCTCCCGCGCGAATTATAGCGTCAATTTGCACCACAAAACTTCAAAAAACAAGTTGGCCATACTGTCTCTGGGATTATTCCCCCCGGTTTCTCAAGTAAATTTTTTGAAGAATGGCTTACGATTCAGCAGTGATGCGGCATTGCAACAAGGGGCAAAAAATTCATTACTTTTGTGCAGGTTGGGCCGTGCTCAGCAGAACATCAAGTTGATTTCTTGCCATATGCTTTGTATGGACCGGCTGTTCGAAAGCCAACGAGGCTTTTTCTGGAAAGGGAGCACGACGATGCAAAACATCATCCTTCGCCCCGTTGGGGTTTCAGCCTAGTTCAGTCTTTACTGACGGATGCTGATTGAGCTGTTGGTTACGCCAGCAGACGATATCCCATATCCAGAGTTTATATCATGGGCATTCAAACTGGGAGCTTCGGCTCCATCAACGCCGGAGGACATTCTCCGGCAACTATTCGTCGTTTTTATTCCGAGCAAAGTTGGGTTGAGGGTGAATCCCTTCGACAGCTTGAAGAAATGTCAAGTCTTGATGGAGCAAAGGCACTTGCTGCTTTTCCCGATTTGCATCCGGGAAAATACGGAGCAACGGGCGTTGCACTTCTTTCACATCGCCTGCATCCGCTGTTGATCGGCAACGATATCGGTTGCGGGATGGCGTTATTCGCACTCGATTTGCCATTGCGTAAGCTACGCATCGATAAGGCTGAACAGCGACTACGGGAACTGGAATACCAGCAAATCCGCGATCCAGGGGACGCGCTATCTGCTCACGGCCTTCCGCACGATTTCTTCGCGGAAGCCTTGGGAACGATTGGCGGCGGTAATCACTTTTGCGAATTGCAAGCTGTCGATCAGGTTTCCGGATCATCCTCGGCAAATTTGATCGACGATCAATGCTTGTATCTTCTCGTTCATTCGGGTTCTCGCGGCGTGGGAGCTGCGGTATTTGCAGAATTCCTCGCCACTATCGAAAAACCGAACGTTGGAATTGAGATAGACGATCCGTTTGCTACGCGATGGATGGCAATGCATGATCGATGTGTCGCCTGGGCAACACTGAACCGCCACTTGATTGCGGAACGCGCTGCACGAGCACTACGGGCGGATTTTAGCCTCGTAGCAGACGTGCCGCATAATCTGGTGCGCGTTCGGTCGGAGGGGATTGTGCACCACAAAGGTGCGGCAGCGGTTGAGAGCGGCGATCTCGTTCCAATTGCCGGATCGAGAGCAAGCCTCAGTTACATCGTGAGGGCTCGAGAAGAAGTGCATCAGTCTCTCGGCGCAGTTTCTCACGGAGCGGGGCGTAAATATGATCGGGCAAGCATGCACGGCCGTGTCGGCACTTCACGTTCACATCGAGAGCAATTGGCACGCAACGATTGGGGTGGGCGCGCAATCTGCGATGACCGCTCACTCCTCATTGAAGAAGCTGCCTCCGCCTATAAAGACTGCGGCCAGGTTGTGACGGATCTGGAGGCACATCAGTTGGTAGAACGTGTTGCAGCTTTGCGCCCGCTTGTTACTTACAAGAAAGCCGTCGGCCAACCGGAATATTCTCGCGAAAAATCTGACAAGCGGAACAAGAGGGAGATGCGCAATGAAAAGCGTTGATCTACTTATATCTTCGGGAAGCGGGCCTGCTGAATGCCGTATTGCAGTCGGACGCTTCATCGACATCCTTTCTAAAGAGGCGCAAGATCGCGATTGCCTGCTCGACGTTACAGCAGAAATTGCGTCCGATAAGCATGGCCCTAAATCCGCTTTGGTGACTCTCGAGGGAGAAGCGGCTGACCAGATTGCGCAAGAATTTTGCGGAACAATAAGGTTGGTGTTCAAAAGCCCTGTTCGACCGCAGCATAAGCGACAGAACTGGTTCATATCAGTGAGCCGGATCGCGCAGCCAGGAATTGATGAGATCGTCATTCTGCCAAATGACGTTCGATTTGAAACTTTGCGAGCTGGCGGGCCAGGCGGTCAGCACCAGAACACAACCGACAGTGCCGTACGTGTTGTCCATATTCCAACGGGTATCCAGTTAATCGCCCGCAATGAGCGATCTCAGCATCGAAACAAGGCAACGGCGCTAGAACGTCTTGGAATGGTCCTGAAGCATCTCCAGGAGGACAAAATTGAAGAGGCCAAGGCCGCACGTCATCTTGAAAACCGTAACATGGAACGCGGAAATGAGGTGAAGAGCTATCGCTTGTGATCGATGTAAAAGAATGGCCCGGATATCCGGGCCATTCTCGTTATTCAGACTTCTGTGAGCCCTTTTTCTTGTTACGCCAGGGTGCGTTCTTCTGCCAGTCGCCGGCCATGATCGAGCCATAGGGAATGACCTCATCGACAATCTCGGCCAGTCCGTATTCACTGATCTGCGCCTTGACCTGAGCGGCGTTCTTGTAAGCGCCGGGCAGTTCCGAAACGTCGGCGTTACCGCTGAAGAAACGAACATCAAGCCCGCTCGTTTCCTTTGCCAGAATATCGGCAATGTTGTTCGGGCTCAGTCCGCGTGAATCTGATCCATATTCCGCAGCCAGCTGTCGAAGGTGTGCGGTTCTGGAGAAATTACGTCCCGCACCGTGCGGCGAGAAGCCAAGACCGTGCGCTGCATTCGAACCCCGTACGATCAGGATCGGTTCCGCCATGTTGAGCGGAATGATCGTAAGGTCTGTTGCATCGTCCGCCCATCCGTCGAAGGCCGGTGTTGCGCCTTTGCCGTGATAAAAGAGACCGTCAGACTTCCGGAAGACGAAATTGTGCTCGTTCCAGAAACGGTCGGCAACTTTCGCTCCGAGTCTGGACACAGCCATGTCGTGAATGGCGAAATGGTTCTCTTTTGTCCACTGACGGACAATCTGGAGCGCCTTCCAGTAATGTTCTCCTTCTTCGCTTTCGGCTGGAATCCAGGCATTCTGCTTTAAGGTTTCCGGCGAAAGCACCTCGCGGAAGCGATTGGCGACTTTCATGCCCCGGTCGTAGAGCCGGGCGCCGGGCGCACGCGAACCATGATGGGTAACGAGCGCCGTTTCTCCCGTTGACTTCATCTGCCCGACATAAGCGAAATGATTGCCGTCACCCTGCGTCGCATAATGTTCAACAGCGACACTTGCAATTTGGTTCAGATATGGGTTCGCCTCGATAGCTGTAAGCGTTGCATCGGATGGCTTGAGTTGAGCGCCACGAGGACGTCCGCCTGGCCCGAAATGCGTCACAGCATGAACTGCATCAAGCAGTTCGTGCGGCGCTACCCCTGGAAGAATGGAGATCGCCATCGAACAGCAAATATCAGCCGAGTGCATACCTGGATGAATTGCTTCAGAAGCGACGACACCCCCAACCGGGATCGTACCGATCGGCCCGGATGGGCAGGCGTCGGGCATGATCGCGGCCGCGCGAATACCGGGCGTGCGCGAGAGTTCACGCATGGTTGCGCGCACATTTTCGACGTTTGCCTGTTCCGCAGCACTTTCAGCCCGGATATTCATGTGAATATCGATATCGCCGGCTCCCTTCAGCGGTAGTTTCGGCGCGGGTTGATACGCCATCGCAGCCGCAAGTGCCGCCTCGCGCGATCCGCCGTCACGCAGAACGTCATTTCCGGCATCGAGTGCGTCACGAAACCATCTACCCTGCAGTAATCCTGCATCGATCAGATCCTGGCCGCTGAGTTTCTCAACCATTGTCTTTCCTGCTTTTGCAGTCCTTCTCAATTGTCATCGTTTCTAAAATTGATCCTTCACCGAGGTGAGGGGCATGTCTTGCATTTTGCGAAAATGCATTTGTGAAGACGGACAGCGGCGACAACGATGGGCGAAACTAGGATGGCCCCGCTCGTGCCAGAGAGCGTGTTGCAAAGGAGGAGTCGAACCTGCCAGACCACCCAAAGATGTGCTGTAGTTCCACCCGGCATTCGCAACTGCCCGTCTTTGATCTGGCGACAAATTTTTGAGAAACCGTCTCTCTTGCGAGAGTGCAGAATTTGAATCTGCTTGCCTTGCGGCTTTACCAATGTAGTTCCTCAGGCATTCGCCAGATATCTAGATTGTCTGCAACGACAAGAATTGGTGAAACGCCTGCTCTACCGCTGAGCTACGGGTCCATAGAAAAGGAGAACCCGGCAGGATTCGAACCTGCGACCTGGAGAGTAACGATCTGTAGTTTCGACCGGCATTCGTTGCAGTAGCTCGCGCCGGAAAACCGGCGCGAGTATTCTCTTTATTGAAGCTCGATAGCCTCGATCTTTTGCAGCCAAGCCTCAGGGCCACTTTCGCCATTGGCAAAAGCTGCAATCACCTCGAAGACGGCATCAGAAAAACCGCCTATGTTGAGCACATCGTTTCGACTTTGCGCCTGCGTCGTTTGGTATGGCTGGATATCGAGACATACCAGCTTTGCAGCCGGATTGAGCCTTTTTATCCGCGCCCATTCCCGCATCTTTGTTGACGGGCTGCCATAATACGACTGCTCTACCCAGGACTGGTTATCCGAGATGAACACCACCAGGTCGACCTTTGTCCGCTCATTGGCAAGTTTCGCCAGAGGTGCAGCGCAGTTGGTGCCGCCACCGCCGATGCTTGCCAGTTTCTCGGCATTGGTCATGACCGAGTCACGACGGTTCAGCCGAACATCGACAACGTCATATTCGAACGGCATCACTCGAGCATTCGGGTTTCGCTGCAGGAACGCGGCAGTCATCAGGCCGGCCACGTCGATGCATCGAACGACCGAAGTCGCCCCCTTGCGATAACCGGTGACGCTCGAGCCCATCGAACCGGAAACGTCCGGGCAAAGAACCACCCGCCCGGCCAGCGCCGGCACATTGGCCAGAGCTGCCTCCATTGCCTGTTGAAGCGCATCGCGAACCTCTTCCGGTACCGCCTCCGACGCCGCTTTCCACGTTGTCATCAACTGATACGGAAAAACTCTGGCTTTTCGTACGGCTTCAGGATCCGAAAGACGGCTAGCAACTTCCGTTGTCATCCCCTTGACTTCGAATACACCCTTGCGTGCAAAGGTATTCAGATTCTGGCGAACCATCTGCCAGCTTCCGTTTCGTGCGATCTCGACCCAATGCTCGCGTGTCAGCGGCAGCGAGGTCAGGAGCTGAAACGGAACGTCCGGCACTGGTTTCGACAAATCGCGCCGAAACTCTTCCAGAGATTTCACTTCGACGGGCAGCGCTGCGTAGTCGTATGGTTTGCCGACAATCCAGGCGTAAAACGCTTTGCGTTCTTCGGTTGCCGGTTTCGGATGAACCATTTTGACGACATCCGCGAGAGACGGGTCGCTAGCGACCATGGCGTTGAGAAGCTGGCGCGTGCTGGCCGCTTCGAGCCATGCCTGCACCATTTTCTTTGGCCTTGTTCCAAGCGATTTGCGTCCCATTGCGCCTGAGCGCATGACCTGCACGAAGCCGCGCAGCATCTTGCCGCTCTTCACTGCCTGCGGGAATGCAGCAGCAAATGCATTGCTTTGGAGGGTCGAAAGGAGTGCCAGCAGCGTGACCGGCATGTCTTTCATAAAACCCTTTTGCGCGGCATAAACTGCAAGTCTGGCCAGAAATTCTGGCTCGACCTGGGAACTGAGTTCGTGCAGGGCATTGGCTTGCGTTTCGCCATCAGCATAAAACGTTCCGTTGAAAGTCCCGGTAACTGCGAGTTGAGCCAGGGCTTCTTTCGGTGTCAGCTTATATGCCGGGGCGCCAGCTTCATTCACCGTGTTTGTCGATGGAAGCAGCTTGCCCAGATAAGTTTTGAAGATTGCCTTGTTCACCATGGCATCACCTTTTTGAATGTTCGTTGCCCTTTACATTTCAAGAAGCGTGCCAGTTTAGCGTTCTGCATAAAAAATCCCTGAGAAAATTCATAACCTGCTGAGAAAACAGAGAAATAAAAATCGAAATAATACGGCGAGGAATTATTGAGGAAAGAACCGGTGCGGGATACTCTATCCATTAATAGAAACATTTATATAAAAAGATAAGATGAAAAAACGAGTCGCCTTCAGCATTCTCGGCACAACCCTTGATGTGGGCAAGTGGGACAAACGATGGTCGCGCTGGAGGCCGAATGTTGCGCTTTGCCAGCAGCAGGGCCTTTTCATTGATCGTGTTGAACTGTTGCACGATAATCATTCCGAAACGCTGGCAAAGCGCATTATAGGCGATATCGGCACGGTATCACCGGCAACAGAAATCAACTGCAACATCGTCAATTATACCAACGCCTGGGATTTCTCGGAGGTCTATACCAAGCTTCGCGATTTCGCCCGCGATTATCCTTTCGATCCGGATGCTGAAGATTATCTGGTGAACATCACCACTGGCACACACGTCGCGCAGATATGCTGGTTCCTGCTGACCGAAGCGCGCATCATTCCGGCACGCCTTTTGCAGCTTTCCCCGCCGCGCTATAAAGACGCCGATCCTGATGCAGAAATTGATGTTGCTGGCACGCATAGCATCATCGATCTCGATCTCTCTCGCTATGATGAGATCGCAAAACGCTTTGCATCTGAACGGGAGGATGCGGCAACTTTCCTGAAATCGGGGATCGTTACACGCAATCAGGCCTTCAATCGGATGATCGATCAGATCGAGCGTGTGGTTATCCGCTCTACTGCGCCTGTATTGCTGACAGGCCCAACAGGTGCGGGTAAATCGCAACTGGCGCGTCGCATCTATGATCTGAGAAAGGCCCAGCACAAAGTCACCGGCCCTTTTGTAGAGGTCAATTGCGCAACCTTGCGGGGTGATCAGGCCATGTCCACATTGTTTGGCCATGCAAAAGGTGCGTTCACCGGAGCCATAGGAGAACGCGCCGGCCTTCTCAAATCGGCAGACAAGGGCGTCTTGTTTCTCGATGAGATTGGCGATCTTGGTCTTGATGAACAGGCGATGTGTCTGAGAGCCATTGAAGACAAACGGTTTCTGCCCGTCGGCTCGGACAAGGAGACCTCCGCAGAGTTTCAGCTGATCGCCGGCACCAATCGTGATCTGGGCGACGATGTTCAGGCCGGGCGTTTCCGCGAGGATCTCTATGCCCGTCTCAATCTCTGGACGTTTGAATTGCCAGCCTTGCGCGAACGTCCCGAGGACATCGAACCGAATGTCGACTTTGAGCTAAAACGCTATCTGGAAAGGGAAGGGCAGAACGTAACCTTCAATAAGGAAGCCCGCCAATATTATCTTGACTACGCGACAGGTCCCCAAGGTCAGTGGCATGCCAATTTCCGTGATCTTTCTGCCTCGATTACACGCATGGCCACTCTCGCGCCACAGGGACGTATTACGGCAGATGAGGTCAAAGAGGAAATTGCCAGGCTCTCACGACTATGGCGGTCAAAAGCGAGCGAAAATGCCGATCACGAGACTATTGAAATGGTGATGGGGAAAGCTGGCGCCAACAGGCTTGACCTTTTCGACAAGGTGCAACTCTCCGCGGTTTTGAAAGCCTGCGGGGAGAGCCAATCGGCGAGTGCGGCCGGCCGTGTTCTCTTTGCGCAATCGCGGCAGGAGAAGAAAAGCGCCAACGATGCAGATCGCCTGATCAAGTATCTGGCGAAGTTCGGCTTGAGCTTCGATGAAGTGAGAGAGCGGCTGCGTGCAGCACCGCTCCCATAAGACGACAAATGTCAGGCGCGGTTCTCTTCACACTTCCATCCAGACCTGATTGAGTATCTTTGCGGCCAGCGCGGCCTTATCCTGCGGCAGAAATCGCCCGTAGTGGCTTGCCACCATGTCCGGCGTATCCTGGATTGCATAGCTGGCCTGTTCGTAGGAGCCAGTCTGCTTCAAGATATGAGTGGCCAGGACGTCCCGGACGTTGTGCGGACCATGGGGAAGCAATCCCCTTATCGCGCCTCGGTCGGTATAAGGATTATAGATACCGTATCGCTGGATTGTGAGCCGCCACGCTTCGTAAAATGTCGTTTGGTCATAGGCTGCATCCTTGCTGTTTGTTTTTACAGTTTTGACAAACAGCGTGCCCGGATCGCGGGCATTTCTCAACAAGACCGCCCGGTGCCGTTCAATATAATCATTCAGGAATTTATAGAGGTCGAGCAGGTCGGGTAAAACCAGACGAAACGGCTTCGCACCAAAGAAAGACGAATTTGCATTCTTGAACGCATTGGAAGGAATGAGCACTTCCCAGCCCTGTTCACGGTCGCTCCAACGGATTTCTCCGCGCTTCATATCTTCAAGACGTCGCTCCGGTGTCGGGAAATTTCCACGGGGGCAAATAAGGAGCTGTCGCAAGTTCTTTTGACGCAAGCCGAGATGCAATCCAAGCCGGAGCATCAGGAACGAGCGAACCGCTTCTGCCGCTGGGACCGGATAGCGGTTTTCATCAGGTAATCGTTTAATTATCTCGTCCGTGATTTTTCGATATTCAGCAAGTGGACTATCGGCTTCCAAAACGCACATTATCGGTTCGAACGGATCCCGGTGAACCCGCATCACACGCTGGATTTCTCTGGAGCGATGTGTTGCATGTTTAAAGCACTCCGCACAGGATCCGTGCCAATCCTGCTGTGCAAAATCGATTTCTTCCGCTGTCACCAATCCTGGAACAGGCTGCAGTCCCTTTGCTAATTCAGCATGTTGCCACATCCAACCGGTTTCCGGGCGTGTCATGCCGAGTATTGCGCTCAGCATGTCCTGCTCCCACGATGTGTAAAAGCCGCGGCGCTTTTCTCGCCACTGAAGGTACCAGTCCCAGATTCCGGGAAAGACGAGCAAACCGAACGTTATTTTCCGCAGAGGAATGCCGCGTCCCTTGACTTCACTATCTGGAGAAGCAGCAAGGGCGCCGAATAAAAGTCCAAGATGCTCAACCTTTTGAGACGCAGTTTCTTCTCCCCAAACACCATTTCTCTGAAAACCGACTGATGTCAGGGTTGCTGTCTTAAACCGCACAAGATTGGCCATCTCCATTGCCAGGCGGGGAGGAGCGTCTACGACGCCCGCGAGCAGATCGGGATCTTCGATAAAATCATCTTCATCCACACTGCCTTCGAAATCCAAAGTTTCCGATCTGGTGCGTGGTGACAATACTGCGCCATAAGAAATTCCAGGGAACCGGATCGCATATCTCTGTTTGGACGCCTTCCTCTGAAACTGGCGATAATCAGTCGAGCCCGATATGATCACACGCCGGACCCATTCGAGGATCTCTTCCCGTTTGCTAAAGGAAAGCTGATTAAAGTCGTCTGGCAAATGCCAGACAATGCGCCGCCGTTCGGCGGCACTAACATCGCTGCCGAGTTCGTGACCGTATATTGATCGTGCCTGATGAGGCAGTCTGGATTTAAAATAACTCTCAGGAAGACGATATCGCTTTTCTATTCTCGTAAGTACATCGAAGCTATCGGCAGAGCGTGGCGTCTTCGTTCCATTCGCCCAATTCGATATTGTGCGGATGTCGAAAATCTCATGCTGTTTTATAATCGCGCGGTGGAGGCGCCAGTAGGTCTCACCGAACCTGCGCATATGATAATTCAAGGCCTGCTGGAAAGTCTGCGGATCTTCGGTCCACGCAAACAGCGGTTCCGGACACTCCTCAACAGGATCCGCCGGCGCTAAACTGGGCGACTTTGGACGAACAGGACTCACCGAGGCTGGGGCCCGGTCCGGCTTTGGCAAACGCAGGGCGGGGCGACGATCCTGTATTTTATATTTTGAGGCAATATGATCGGCTTGGGGAACGCTATTGTCGACCCATCGAATTAGGGCTTCGAGTGCAGGCCGGATAATATTCTTCAGCTTCCCCGTTAACTCACAATCCACCCGGCTTTCCGATGCAACCGATAACCAGTCGATCTGGCTTCGGCGCATCGGAGGCTTTCTGTGTTGGACGATCAGATCATCGAGATATGACTTGGTCTTATCGAGTATTTCTTCGGATACATGCGGCCTGACGCGTTTGTTGCAGAATTCAGAGATCATATTACGAAATTGAAGAGGTGAAGAAGTCTGTGTTTTCATTGCAGCCCAAATTGCTAAATTGACCGGCTTCTTGCCGGGCGTGGGCTGCTAATGCGAATTGATTAATCAATTCTGAAGCTTACAGAAAATTAGCGGGTATGCCTGAGGTTCAACTCCTTTCAAGGCGTAAAGGTGTATTTTCGCCGAGGTGAGGGGGCGATCGCTAACGGCCTTACTGACAATCTGGCAGACGGACGCCAAGTTTGCGCGTTCCGGATTCTTGACTTCGACTCAAAAACAAAAGAACTGCCACCAAATCTGCCCCGGTTACTGAAATTCGGGACATATCCGCAAAAACGCTCTGCCGAACCCAGGATAGTGTTTGGAAGGCCTCGAAGGCTGAATTGAAGGCGTCACATCGCTTGTCAAAAGAATATCACGGCGGTCATTGCGCGAAATGGCGATGTCAGCTTGTGAACAGATTATTGCAGCGCCATAGAAGGGAACGAGGGGCGGAGAGGCCCGGTGTTTCATGGCCCTCCCGCATCTGCGTAATCTCGATGAGCGATAAGGTGTGATTTTCGACGTAGCGACGCTAAACAGACAGTGTTTCAGCTGAGGGAGGAATACCGATGCCGAGATTTCTGGCTGTTTATACGATTAATTCTGAAGACCTCGCATCCTTCCGACGCCTGCCAAAAGCAGAGCAGGATGCGGTCGATGCGAAGGGAATAGCACAATGGATGGCATGGGAAGAACGCAACGCTGCTGCCATCCTTGATCGCGGCGGCATGGTGGGGAAGACAACGCGTGTGACGAAGCAGGGGATAGCGGAAGCCAAAAATCCGTTTTGCGGTTATCTTGTGGTGGAAGCTGAAACCGCGAATGCTGCGGCCAAGCTGTTTCAAGACCATCCACACATCACGGTATTTCCAGGTGACGGCATCGATATCATGCCCTTTGTGACGTAATTTCTTAATTATTCGTCGCTGCCGAACCGGGCCGATCAAGCGGGGTGTTCGGTCAAGGCAGCGCTTTATTTAGGTTCTCTAGCTGAATGAAATTTCCAAGTGCGGAGAAGAAGAATGTCACAGCATAAAATGTACACGTTCTTGCTTACCGCGGACCTCAGGAGCTTTTGAAGCCTGGTATACAAAACAGTTCGGACGCGGACCCATTTGCAGATCATCTGTCGATGTCAATCCGGCGGAATTTGTTTCCGATCTTTGTGAATCGAGATAAGAGTCGGGAAAACTAATAAACTGGGGGTATCAGATCCGGGCTGATGCTGTGAAACCAGATTCCAGCCCAGCGATCAGCGAAGTTGATAACCGCTTGGCGCCTTCATTCCAGCCGTCAGAATAGCAGATTCTCGACACCGATTGGTTCGACCGCACCGACGGCTCGCGGCGTGTCCCTCCCCCCCCCCGATTTCCGTCTTGATCCTATAATTTGCTGCAAAACCAACCTTATGGCCACGTGAGCAACATCGTTCTGTTCAAGCGCATCGCTTCCTGGTGATCTTCAAGCCAGTGAGCTCTCCCACTGATCAACTCGCCAATCAGGGCAAAATAAACGAGGCGTGCACGTGCTTGCGCTGGCAAGGTCGGAACACCGGCACTCTCAATGACTGACTGGAGGTAAATTAGACGTGCAGTGTCTATGCGTTCGATTGTTTTACGAACATCTGGATCCGATCCTCCCCAGCCACGTATAGCAGCTTCCAACCGCAGGTCGAGCTCACTCAGCGCGTCGGAAAGATGCTGGAGCCGTTGGTAGGGATCGCCACCGAGAGATTCGACCTCGGTAATGACACTGGCAGTCTGGGAGCGCTCCCATTCTTCGATCATCGCGCCAAGCAGATCCTCGCGTCTCGCGAAGTGCCAATAAAAACTGCCCTTGGTAATTCCGAGACGCTTGGCGAGAAGTTCGACCCGCACAGCAGCTATACCTCCCTCAGAGAGCGCGGAAAGACCAGCATACACCCAATCAATTCTATCAAGACGTTCCATACGAAATACCATACGGGACCGTATTGTGTTTCGCAAGTTGCTGCTTTAAGAAGCTCCATACGCAAACGTATGGAGACAGTTATGGACTGGCGCCTTTTGGTCGGATCTGTCATTACAATCGGCATCGCTGTGACACATTCGGTACTCGGTGAGCGACGTATAATCGCTCCCGGCTTCAACGCTTCCTTTGGTTTCTCTCCTACGAAGAGAGGAGATTTCATCCGCCTCACGTTGCGTTTTGCCTGGCACCTCACCTCCCTATTCATGTTTGCCTGCGCTGCACTGCTCCTTGCGGTTGCTGTTGCGCCTATAGATTTGGCATCAATTTTGAGCCTCGAAATCCTGGGCGCCCTGTTCGTCGCGTCCGCCGCGATCACAGGCTCTTACTCAAAAGGGCAGCATATCGCCTGGCCGTTATTCACGATCGTTGGAGTTCTCTGCTGGTGGACAGCGATACAGCATGACGGTGCAGTTTCATTTGAGGGGACGAAGCCATTTATCGGATTGGCTACGGCCATCGCACTTATGCTTATAGGAATCCTCCATCTGTATTGGGCGATCCGAGGGCCCGCAAATCTCGTCGCGGTCATTCCAGAAAAAAATGGCAAGCCGATTTTTTGTCCGAGCAGGATCGGAACGGCGGCGGTTGCGGTTGGAATCATCCTTGCCAGCGTTCTTGTAGCTGAACAATCCGCAGGCACAAAGTTTCTGATGATGCCCGGAGCCACCCGCATCGGCTGCTGGTTAACTGCGGTGCTTTTAATTGCACGAGCTGTGGGTGACTTCCGATATGTAGGGCTGTTCAAGGCGGATCATATGTCGACTTTCGCTTACTGCGACACAGCTGCATACACGCCACTATGCTTACTGCTTGGGCTGTCGGTGACGGTAAGCATGCTATAGATGCCTGCGTAGTTTGGTGCCGTATCTGTCAAGCATTGCGCGTTTAATCGTCTCATGGTGATATTCGTGATATTCTCATTTTTTCTGCTGGTCATCGACCATTGCACGGGCTACCGAAATCTTTAAGCTAGAAAGAACAGCATCCATGCGAAAGCTCAGCGGAAACCGGAAATACAGCTATACCGCTTCGGCGATAATCTCAGGTGGAAAGCCATGGCGATGATAAAGCGAGGAGCGATTGTCGAGCATGCCATCTTATCCACCGCTGAGCTTTACAACAAAGTTAACGTTACAGTGCCCAAAATAGTACGAACTTTTACCCGCCCCCTTTGGACTCGAGCAGCAGGTAATCCTGTCCATTACCATTAACGCGGCCTTCGCCGACTTGTATAAAGTGGTTTGAATGATAAAAAGCGAGTGCCCTCTCGTTGGCGGACACGCACTTGAGCCGGTAGCGATTGATCTTCCAGCCCGGCAACGCAAAAAGAAGAGCGCGACCAATCCCCCGACGCAAGAAGCGGGGATCAACGTGCAAGTGGTGGATAAATTGGTCGGGCTCCCAGACAGATATAAATCCAACGAGCACCTCCTGATTGCAGGCAACCAATTGAAATTCGCCTTCAGTTTGGCTGTCAAAATCGCCGAGATCAAACGAATAGGAAGGCTCCCAACGGAATGCTGCCTGCCGAGACCTTAAAAAGATATCCCGGAGGGCAGGTAGATCATCAGGTCCGCCAGGTCGGATAATAATGTTTTGATGTCTCATAGTACGCTTGAACCGTGCTATTCAAATCTTCGCTTCTTTTTTGCCCATCGGGCTAGGCCGTGCAACTCATAAGTTGCAAGTACCCAAGATTTGGTGGATCACTGGCCGAGAGCTTCCAGTGGCGGACGTGTGGTAGTTGAGTTCGCAATCATAACTTTAATATGAAGCTCGGCCGTGGATAAAAGGGCATGCGCGCTCAATCAAGGAGTTTGAAAAGCTTCTTTGCTCGTTGCTCCTTAATCACCTGGCGTATACTCCCGTTGCAGAGCAACCAGAGCAGAGGTTTTGTTGCCGTAACGCTCTGCAATTTTGTCAAGAGTATTGTCTATTGATTTGACGGGAGCCGCTACCGAGTCAAGTGATAGCTCAATGTAACCCGTACTCATTTTCTAGTGAGGTACCCTCGATTTAACACGGTCACTTTTCGAGATCGCGACGGCTTGCGAGCGATATGTTCTCGACCAGGCATCTGCACTGAGAGCCAGCGCGATTTCGTCAAAACTACCTGCGACTGGAATGGACAACGTCTCGTGCTTCCAGAACGAGAGGTAATTTCGAGCCACGAGCCCGATGTGTGCTGCAGTCAGGTGAAACGGCGCGGAAACATGCGCGTAATTCCAGTCTTCAACGCCGAGCTTTCTGGCTATAACTTTTGCATTTACCGATCCGGATATTGCTTCAACCAAAGCGAGACTTGCCGGAATTGATGCGGTAACACCGGTAGTCGTCATGACATAGTGGTCCGCAATAATGGCAATCAGCGGCCGAGACCGATCCGATTTCAAAGGTATCGATATCTGTTTTGTATCTGCGGCGGCTGTAGTGCCAGACAGCAACAGAAGGCACAGAAAGAAGACTTTCAGAAGGCGCATAATGGTTCCCGATGTCAGAGATTGCTCCATAAGTTTGCGCATATTGCTTCTGGCGGAAATGACGAAAGTATAGCATATTACGCCAATGAACATAAAATCTGGAAAGTCTGAACGGGTCCTCTTCATTGGTTATGAAGGTGTCCAGGCCATGGATGTGGTCGGACCGATGGAAGTATTCTCGACGGCTAATCTCTTTAAGCCGGAAAGCATCCCGCCTTATTAACTTATGTTCGCATTTCCTCACGGCGGATCGATAAAATGCAGTTCTGCTGGCGGAATTCGCCTGGGCGATGCGATCGCGCTCAGCGCAGTTCCTGCCGACATTGATACGATCATTGTGGCTGGAGGCAGTGAAGAGGGGCTTCGGAATGTAATTTATGAAACCGGTATGCCCGAGTGGCTGAAATCGCGCGCTTCGAGCACTCGTCGTTTGGCTAGTGTATGCACGGGCGCCTTCGTACTCGTCGCCGGCGGCTTTTTGGACGGAAAACGAGCAACAACACATTGGAATTCCACCCGGTTGCTCAAAGATTTGCGACCACAAATCGATGTTAAACCAGACGCGATCTTCGTAGCCGATCCACCAATTTACACTTCCGCCAGGATTGCTGCAGGTATTGATCTGTGTTTAGCTTTAGTTGAAGCTGATTGTGGGGCGCAGACCGCTCTTTCCGTGGCTCGTCAGCTGGTGCTTTTCATGCGCAGACCGGAGGGCAAGCCCCGTTCAATCCAGGTCTGGCATTGCAGGTCAAGGCGATGCCTCGGTTACGAAACCTGATTACCGCAATTCTCGAGAATCCTGCCGTGATCTGCCCACGAAAACAAAGCGCCTATTATCTGTACGACTAAATCAAGGAACGAAGAGCGCGAGATGCGAGCACGAGCGAATGATTGGGTGGAGCCATAGGGTTTCTCCTTGGCATCCAGGAGAAACCGACCGGCAGATTACGGCCGGGCCCGAAAGCCTAGCCGTAAGGGCAGTTCAGCCGTTGCTCGCTGCGTTTAGAACGGCCTTGACCGAAGCTGTGGCGATATCGTCGTCGATGCCGATTCCAAAAACCTTGCGGCCGTCACGAGCGCGGCATTCCAGATAGGCGACTGCCTGGGAATCTGTGCCGCGTTTCAGGGCATGTTCGTGATAGTCGAGGACTTCCAGCGTGACGCCACAACCCTCCTCGAGTGCCGAGACCGTGCTGGAGATCAGCCCATTCCCGCGACCCGTGATCGCAATCTCGCGGCCGTTGTGTCGGATTCTTCCAGCAAAGACGCGCGGCTTCCCGGCTCTGCGCGGATATCCGTCCTGATAACCCACCAGCTCGAATGGCTGCGGACCGGTCAGATTGTAAGCTTCTTCGAAGATCGACCAGATCATCGTAGCGGTGATTTCCTTGCCGGTGCTGTCAGCGAACTCCTGGATACGCCGGCTGAGATCGATCTGTAGTGATCGGGGCAGTTTCAGGCCCCTGTCCTGTTCGATCATCCAGGCAATACCCCCTTTCCCGGACTGACTATTGACTCGAATGACAGCCTCATATGTCTCTCCTATATCCGCCGGATCGACCGGCAGATAAGGCATCTCCCAAACTCCATCATTGCGTTGGCCATGAGCGGCGAAACCCTTGCGGATCGCATCCTGATGCGAGCCCGAAAAGGCCGTATGCACCAGCTCGCCGGCATAGGGGTGGCGCGGATGTACCGGCAGCCCGTTGCAATGCTCGACGGTTTTCACAACGTCGCGGACCGCGGGGAAATAGAGCTTCGGATCAATCCCCTGCGTATAGAAATTCAGGGCCAGCGTCACCAGGTCGACATTGCCGGTCCGCTCGCCGTTGCCGAACAGGCAGCCCTCGACGCGATCGGCCCCAGCCAGCAGTGCCTGCTCGGCCGCAGCCACGGCCGTACCGCGGTCATTGTGAGGATGCACACTTATCACCACGGCGTCGCGGCGCGAGATGTTGCGGCAGAACCACTCGATCTGATCGGCATAAACGTTGGGCGTTGCCACCTCGACAGTTGCCGGCAGGTTGAGGATCACCGGTTGCTCCGGCGTTGGCTGCCAAACATCAAGCACACGTTCGCAAATTTCGAGAGCGAAATCCGGCTCCGTAAAGCAAAAAGTTTCCGGCGAGTATTCGAAGGTCCATTTCGTCTGTTGCCGTTTAAGGCTTTCCTCCAGCATCGCAGTGACGCCGGTAACGGCCAGCTCTATGATCTCATGCCGCTCCATACCGAAGACAACGCGTCGGAACAGCGGAGCGGTTGCGTTATACAGGTGGACGATCGCCTGTTTCGCCCCATTCAGCGATGCAAAAGTTCGCGCGATGAGGTCTTTCCGCGACTGGGTAAGGACCTGGATCGTCACGTCATCGGGGATTCGCGCCTCTTCGATCAGAGCCCGAACGAAGTCGAACTCGGTCTGGGACGCCGATGGAAAAGCGATCTCGATTTCCTTGAAGCCAACAGACAGCAGCATGTCGTAAAAGCGCAGCTTGCGCTCGACATCCATTGGATTGGCAAGTGCCTGATTGCCGTCGCGCAGATCGGTAGACAGCCATCGCGGCGGTTTCGTGAGTCGATTGGACGGCCACGTTCGATCCCGCAGGTCGATAGGAGATGCGAAAGGACGATATTTGGTTTCAGGATTGGTCAACATGGCATGATCCAGTGCGGTGCGATTGGTAAAGGATTCGACACGGCTGACTACGATCACCGGGAAGCCGTCAGGCCCGGCGACCGCCGGTAAGTCGCAGCGCAAAGGAAATCACCGACAAGAGGAGCGGGTGGGTCGCGCGCGCAACGACCACGCCAAATGCCGTGGAGTGCGACGCTTCAATGCGGTTAACGAGACGGTTGCGGGTGAACACCTGGCGAAGAACTTTCTGTTGTTGGATGGCCTACCCTAGTCGTTCCCCAAATGATATTCTAACGCCGGATGATCATTAATCGTCGCGAAAGGATCATTTTTGCAAAACGGCGTAAATATCACAAACGAGATCGCCGTCATTACGCATGACGGACATCGCTTTTCAGGACTGAAGCACACTCACGTACACGCTCAGCTTCTCTACGCAGTCAGCGGGGTCGTATCGATCACGACTGATGAGGGCACTTGGGTAGTCCCGCCAAGCCGGGCTGTCTGGATTCCGCCCGGACTGGAGCACCAAACGTCTAGCCATGCAGGCGTGCAGTTCCGGTCACTTCTGATCGACACCAGCCAGATGCAGGATCTCCCCGGCGAGTGCGTCGTCGTAGAGATCACATCGCTCCTCCGGGAATTGATCCTGAAGCTCGCCAACCTTGCCGAGAACCCGACAAGTCGTGACAGGACAGACGCCGTCGTCACGTTGCTCCTGATGGAACTTTCCTTCCAATCAGTGCAGCCACTCAAGTTGCCAACTCCGAAGCATCTCGAGTTGGCGCAAATATGCGAGCGGTTCCGCAACGATTTGACGCAAAACCTCCCCGTTGAAGCTGCGGCAGCTCTACTTCACGTGAGCAGAGCGACCTTTATGCGGCAGTTCAAGCGTGAAACCGGCATGGGTTTCGGGCATTGGCGCCAACAAGCCCGGATGCTCGCTGCCTTGACGATGCTGGCGGAAGGAAGAAGCATCCTCGATGTCGCTTTTGAATGTGGCTACAACAGCCCGAGCGCCTTTTCCGCCATGTTCCGCCGATCGCTCGGGTGTTCACCCAGCGCTTACTTTTGAGCCAACCCTTCAGATCACCCGATTGGCGAGCCGTGGAAAGATGCGGTCGTACACGGCAATCAACGCCCGCAATTTCTAGCAGGAAGGTCATCGCCTCGCCGTCCAGCCAGAACATGTAGAGCGATTTCCCCTGTTATCTCAGTGAGTTTGCACAGTCTTCCGATCCTCGTTTTAGAGGGCTAGGGAGTAGACATAGTTCTCGTCTTCAGCCGGCGCGGCGCGCCAAATTCCTCCAACTTCTCTCTTTGGCGCGCTATCACCGGGGAAACGACGCAGACGCGATGATCGGATAATCGCTACCGAGATAAAGGTGTAGGAAAGGCGGCGTTTGGCGGCACAAAATTTCGAATCGTTTATGGTCGAACTTGTAATGTGATCCAAGGCGGCGCTCACGCATTCAGCATTCAATCGAGGAGCATATCCATGCCAAGCTGCGACAGAACTTGACATGATAACACCAGCTCTGCAGACTGCCATCCACCGCTCGACATTGCACGTCGTCACCGCACACCACCGAGCCGAGTCGCCCACGGCCGATGACGTGGGCGCCCGAAATAACGCGCGGGTGAGGCACCAAAAGCTTTCTTGAACATAGCAATGAAATTACTGGGCGACGCATAGCCCAATTCGTCGGACACCACTGCCACAGAGAGTCCTCGTGCAAGCATATCCAGACCATGTGTCAGTTGGGCCTGCTGGCGCCATTGCGCAAAGGTCAGGCCCGTTTCTGCCACGATCAGGCGGCTCAAGGTCCGAGGCGACATCGCTGCGAAAGAGGCCCAGTCTTCAAGCGTGCGGGTGCTTCCGGGGGTTTCGAGAAGTGCGTGTGCAATCTTTTGCAGGCGCACGTCCGATGGCATCGGCAGGTACAGCGCCTCATGTCGCGCCTGGTAGATTTCGTCGCGGATCACTGCCGCGATGCGCTCTTGTTCCGGGGCGAGCGAGACGTCCTTGCTCCATTCAACAGCCCTCGACACGAGCACACGAAGCACGTCGCTGATGCCGATGACGCAGGGCTGTTCCTGAAAATCGTGGCAGACCTGGGGCGCGAGGAACAGCGTCCAGCCACTCACGGCTCCGCTGACGCGAACTTTGTGCGGCACATTCGGTGGAATCCATCCAGCGCGATGCGGCGGAAGCAGCCAGGCGCCGTTCGCCGTCGTCACATGAATCAGGCCCGCTTCGACACAGAAGACCTGACCGCGCAGATGATGATGCCAATCGTACTCGCGCGTCCCGAGGCGATATTCATTTCCAGGAAGGTCGTCCCCCCGGATCGCGATGAGCGAGGGTCCCTCACTCCAATCGCTATACCCGTCCGAAGCGCTTTTCACTGAGACATCCATTTGTCCAGAAATCACTATTTTCTGTCCATATACCGTTATCATCACGATCCGCTTTCGTGCAACTCCGTTCCAGAGATTGGCAGGGCCGAGAAAGAACAACCGCAGGAGCGAACATGAGAGAGTTTCACGTTGCCATTATCGGCGCCGGGCTTGGGGGACTGGCCTTGGCGCAGGGCCTCAACCGCGCGGGGATAGCCTTCGACGTCTACGAGCGCGACCCTGCGCCCGACAGCCGCATTCAGGGGTATAGGATCAGGATCGACGCCGATGGGCAGCGCGCCTTGGCAGCGGTGCTGCCCTCCGACCTTTATATGCTGTTCCGGCAGACCGCTTCGACCGCTGCCACGGAGGGTCGCTTCATCACGCCCCAGCTGGAAGAAGCGACGGGACGGGTGCCTGAAAGCTGGCACACGGGATCATCGGAGGACGACTCGTACAAAAGCCCCGACCTGAGCGTCAACCGTCACACGTTGCGCGAGATCCTGATGTGCGGGATCGAGGAGAACATTCATTTCGGGCACGGCTTCGACAATTACCGCATATTGGAGGATGGCCGGGTCGAACTTGTTTTCGACGATGCCGATCCTGTCGTATCCAGTCTGGTGGTCGGCGCCGACGGCGTGAATTCGCGAGTAAGGACCCGACTGGCGCCCGATGCCGCACCGAACGATACGGGCGCGGTTTGCATTTACGGAAAATCCCCACTGAACCGGCTGGACGATACGACGGATGCCTATGCCGGAACGAGCGTCGTATTTGCCGATGGTTTCAGCGCCGTCATCGACGAGATGCGCTTTGAGGGTGATCTGTCAGCCATTGCCCGGTCGATCGCTCCGGGCTGCAAGCTGACGGATGTCGACGACTACCGCTATTGGGCCATCATCTGCCCCCACGATCGTCTCGGACTAAACCCGGCCGATGCTCCCGCCGCTGGGTCTGCTCTCGGCTACGTCCTTTCGTCATTGACTAGAAATTGGCACCCCTCGCTTCGACAAATCATCGACCGGACCGATCTTTCGGCAGTGGCGATGCTGCCAGTGAGAAGCGGAAGGCCTGAGGTCGATTGGAGATCGGGTCCTGTAACATTGCTCGGCGATGCCGTTCACGCGATGAGCCCCGCAGGTGGTGTTGGAGCCAATACAGCTCTGAAAGATGCCCTTGCGCTTGCCGGTGCCCTGAGCAGCGCAGCAACGTCGCAACACAAGCTCGTCCAGATTGTTGCCGGGTACGAGCGCATTATGCGCGAGTGGGCATTGAAGGCTGTGGCCGTTTCCAACCGGGGCGCGGCGAAGCTCTTCGAACTTTCTGGTACCGCGCCTGACATAAGTTAGCGGCCCGGATCTTGATCATCTTGGAAGTTACGGATTGGAGCAGCCGGATTGGCCGCGGGAAGTTGTTGATGTCAGATTGCAATAGAAATTTTGAACTGCACGACATAGCGCAGTTTCCGATCGTCCATGCCAGTGAGCTGGAAAAAATGCCGGGAACAGCCGACCAGTGGCAGTGTGAAATGGAGATGCTGATCGCCCGCGGCGAAGCTTTCGTTATCATTTTCCCGCCAGGTTTCAGCGGGGGCGACGCCTCGCGGACTGATGAACCGCAAAGACCTGCTCAGGAAGGAAGAAGACTTCGGGCGCGGTGGTTGAAAGAGAACCGCCGAGCCTTGGCAGCAGTTTGCAAAGGGCTGATTAGCATCGAAGAAAGCAGCCTCAAGCGCGCATTTGAGGTGGCCAAATCCGCCATGCTCGAAAAGGCCTTCGGTGTTCCGTTCAAGGTGGCTGGTTCCCTGCAAGAGGCCGAACAACTCGGCCGCGCGCTCGTCGCCTTATCTCATCGCGACGTGGCGTTGGCCCCATGATCATCCCCCGTTGTGACGGCTTGCTACGAGAATTGAGGGGATGGGAGCCGGATTCCAGATCGAGCTAAAGGAGGGGGTATAGCGTAGACGTAGTTCTCGTCTTCGCCCGGCGCAGCGCGCCAAATATTCCTAGAATTCTCGTGCCCTAACGTCCTTAGCTTTTCAGCGACCTCGGTGGGAAGGTCGCGCATGCCACTGTTCAGCCTTCTTCATCCCGATGCTTGGAGATGACCACGGGCAGGGAATAGAGATACGCTATTAGATATCTCCTACCCAACCCCGAAGCGATCACGATAGGAGCGGGGCGTAACTCCCAAGCGTTTTTGGAATGCGCGGTGTAAGGAATGGAGGCTGCCGAAACCTGAGCGCTCGGCGATGCGTGGCAGAGACCAGTCCGATGTCTCAAGAAGCGCCTTCGCACGCTCAATCCGTGCACCTTCCACGAATTGTGCCGGTGTCGTGCCGGTTTCCCTGTTAAAGGAGCGCGAGAAGGTCCGCTCGCTCATTCCCGCGCGGGCCGCTAGAGCGGGGCCGGAAAGATCTCCGATCGGATTCTCGATGATTTCGTCTAATAGCCTGCGCAGGCGCGGCGTGGCGTTGACCTGGGTCGCCAGAACCGGACTGAACTGCGATTGCCCTCCCGACCTGCGCATGAACAGCACCAACTGTCGAGCGACGGACAATGCCGTTTGCGCCCCGCAATCGGCTTCAACTAATGCCAGGCATAAATCGATACCTGTCGTGACCCCTGCCGAGGTATAAGTCGGTGGCTCAGCGACGAATATGGCATCAGGTTCGACATTGATCTGCGGTCGAAGCTCCTTCAGGAGGCCGACGGAATTCCAGTGCGTGGTCGCACGCTTCCCGTCCAGGAGCCCACCAGCAGCGAGCACGAAAGCGCCGGTGCAAACACTGACAAGTCGGCGCGTTGTGCCACTGCGTGACTTCAGCCATTCGACCAATGTCGTGCCGAAGACAACGCCGCGCAAAGCTTCTTCGCTGCCGCCGGCCACGATGATCGTATCGATCTCATCCGGCAGCATGTGCAACGCCACGGCATTTCCCAATTGCAATCCGCCGGCTGAACTGCATTTCACGCAGCCACCGGCCGGAGAAGCCAATGTAACAACATACTGCGGTGTGGGCTGTGAGAGATAGAGGTTCGCCATCGCGAAAACTTCCATAGGGCCGACCACGTCCATGGCCTGCACCCCGTCATACCCGATTACGACAATCAGCCTGGTCTTTTGAATCATTGGCGTAAAATGCGATAGAATTGACATTTTCGCCATAGCTTTCAGCGGCTATTTGGAGCTGTTTCCATCAAACACGGATAACCTTATGCGCAGTCTTATGAAAATTCTCCTTGCGGTCCTTCTGGTCGCCTCCTGCATTTCGGGGCCGGGAAGTGCTGTGGGCGCCGATGCCAGCTCCATTCATCTGCCGCCTGTGAAGGCCGGACGAGAACGGCCGCTCGTTGCGATTGTGGCTGATAATGAAGGCACGGAGACAACCGATCTCATCGTGCCTTATGGCGTATTAAAGGGGGCGGATGTCGCGGATGTCGCCATTGTCTCGACTCACGCCGGTCCAGTCAGGTTGATGCCCACGCTTAAAATCCAGCCGGATACGACCATACATGCATTTGACGTGGCCCATCCGGAGGGTGCTGACATCATTATCGTGCCGGCGATGCATGACAGCAGGAACGAAGCCGTGATCGGGTGGGTACGAGATCAGTCCGGCAAGGGAGCAGTCGTCGTGTCCATCTGCGAGGGTGCATGGATAGCCGCTCGCGCCGGTATCCTCGACGGAAGGGCGGCAACCACCCATTGGTACGCGTTCGATGAGATCGCAAGAAATTTTCCCAAGGCACGATGGGTTCGGGGCCAGCGCTTTGTTTTTGATGACAATGTCATGACCACGACCGGCGTCACCGCTTCGATTCCCGCAAGTCTTGCCCTAGTTGAAGCCTTGGCGGGACGTGCAAAAGCGAAAGCGATGGCGGCCGAACTCGGTACCGGAAATTGGACTTCGGTACATGATTCCGCATCGTTTCATCTTACGGCGCGGCGCATGTGGTTCGTTGCTCGCAACTTTCTCTCGTTCTGGAACCGCGAGACCCTATCGATCCCGGTCACAGACGGCTTTGACGAAATTGCGCTTGCGCTCAGCGCCGACGCATGGTCGAGGACTTATCGTTCGCAAGCGGTCGCTACGGCCGGAAAGGCACTTGTCGAATCGCGTTACGGTCTTGCCCTGATGCCGGATCAAAATGCGGATACATGCGAAGCCCAGCTATCACTCGATCAGACAATTGCCTCGGCGAAGGCTTTAGACCGCACCCTTGAGGAGATTGCAGCCCGCTATGGCGACGCAACCGCAGACCTGGTCGCGCTTCAACTGGAATATGCGCGATAGAGCCAGCGCAACAATAAGTAGCACTTCAACGAGGAAAGCCGTTTAGCGATACGCACGGCCAGCAAGGCATCGAGGCACGGTAACGCTAACTTTGTTGTAAAGCTCAGCGATGGATAAGATGTTATGCACGACCGTATCCGAAGCGCGGGCTGGCATCAGCCGATATCTAACCTTTTACAATAGCCGACGCCCACATTCATCGCTTGACCGGCAGACGCCAGATCAGGTCTAAGGGTGGCGTCGCCTTAACTGATTTTGAGGCGCGATAGTCCCTTCGGCCTGAATTTCACGTTTCTATTGGCAAGGTAATTTCCCGCCAGGTCGAGATGGCGTGGGTGCGAAGCTGGCGATGATCGGCGGCGGACAAGTATTTCCGATGAAGAAGAAACAGATTGGCGATCTGGCTGTGAGTTGAGACGAAACGCTGACATTGCCGCGCGGACTTGAAGCGCATCATACGTCGCTCTCGTCGTCGTACAGGAAGGTGTGAATTCTCCGCTCGATTGTTCAATCCCTTGTGCGAGCGATGGTCGACGCCCGGCATCAACTCGGCCTTTGCGGCCGAATAGGAACGTAGCTTGTCGGTCACAAGCACCCGCGGGATGGTACCCTGGCCCTTGAGCAGTTTACGCATCAGGCGCAACGCGGCGGCCTTATTCCTTCGGTTTTGCAGCAGGGTATCGAGGACGTAACCGTTTGCATCGACGGCGCGCCACAGCCAGTATTTCTTCCCCTTGATCGTCACTACCATCTCATCGAGTTGCCACTTGTCGGCAAACTGACCTCGTGAGCGGCGCCGGAGCTGACGAGCGAACTTCAAGCCGAATTTAGCTGCCCATTCCGCGACGGTCTGAAACGAGACGGCGATACCGCGCTCGGCTAACAGATCTTCGACGTCGCGCAAGCTGAGCGGAAATCGATAGTAGAGCCACACGGCGTGAGCAATGATCTCAGCGGGAAAGCGATGGCGTTTGAAATGGGAGTGCGGGGCTTCGGTCATGGCAACCCCAATATCAAGCCCATCCCAACCAGACAGTTAAGGCGACGCCACCCTTCCATCAGATAAAGATTGCACATCGCGGGCTATCCACTCCGACCAGATCGAATAGCGGATAATCTAACGTCGGCTATTGGTTGGCCCTGCTTGAGAAGTTCCAGCCTGAAGACGTCGGCATTGTCCTGCCTCAGTGCCAACCCTGCATAGGTGGCGTGCTGAATTATCCCATCTTCATCCCAGGCCTGAGTTTCATCATCACGTTGCCGACTAGATGTACGAAGAACGCCCGACAGCTACTTCTGTGAACGGCGCCATGCACCTGGTGTTTCGCCCGCCCGGCGCTTGAATGCCCGGTTGAGATGCATCGCATCGACGAATCCCGTAGCCTCCGCGACCGCTTGCAGTGGGATGTCCGTATCAAGAAGAATTTCCTTTGCAAATTTGATTCTTTGCTCGAGCTGCCACTGATAGGGCGAAAGCCCGGTCGACGCCTTGAAGGCTCGACAAAAGTGCCACTGTGACTGGTTGAGAATTCCAGCTAGCTCGCTTAGTTCTATCTGACGGGGTAATTGTTCGCGCATATACTCGGTAACTCGTTTCACCTGCCATTGAGCGAGCTTGCCCGCCTTGCGAACTTCTGCATCTCCTGCAGATAAGATCGCGAAAATCGCGGCAGTTAGGCTTTCGCCAAGCAGGTTTGAGGTCTTTTCTGTCCGAATTTCGAGCAACATACGGACGAGTGTCAGAATTCGACTGTCCATGAATCTAATGCGTGGTTGCTCGAATGCCCGAGCGGTGAATTCGTCGCCGAATGTTCTGACGAGTGTCGGAATGTCGAAACGCAATACAGCGTAGTGGCAGTACTCAAGCTCTCCGTAACCCCACAGGCGCATACCCTTGGGGATCAGGGCCATATGGTTTGGACGGTGGTCAATTGGGCAGGGTTGGTCCCTCTTTAACCGGGGTTCGGTAAAGCCGCCGACCTCATCGAGATTAATGGTGAGCCCGGTTTCATCTTCCCGAACAAGCTCGTGAAGGACCTTTCCCCTTAGCTGCTCACGTCGCTCATCAATGGTCACGCCATTCCAAGATCCTGTCCAGCTATCAAGCTTGACGATCTTAGTGAGAAAGTCGGCCTCGTCGTCGATAGCCGTCATCGCGAATCCGAGACCAATGTCGAAGCCCGCAACACTCTACTACTACGCCACGCCATCGACGTCATATTGACCTACTTCCTCAGTACACGGAGCGGCTGCTTCGAGCTGCCGAACCCACGGCTTCAGCCTTGGGTTCAACAAAGCTGACCATCCATCGTTGACTTAAGGTATTTGATGGCCCCGGTTCAAGTGTCCAATCGCTGAGTGCGGACGTTTTGGCATTACGATTGGCTGGGAAGTCGTCTCGGTGAGAGCTTGGCTAGATGGCCCGCAATCAAGCCGCGGGCCATCGGTTCACATTAATGGGCCTGCACCTGGAGGACCTTGCCGGGCTTGCCGTCGACCGATGAGGCAACGACGATATACCTGCGTTCATCCTTGTGCTTGGATTCGACGATCTGTCGGATCGGGCCGACTGCGTTGACGATCGCGGAACCGGCCGGGTTCGTCATGAAGTTGGACAGGCCCTGAAGGGGGCCGCTGCCATCGGCCTTGTCGGAGAGTGCCAGCACGTACATCGTCTTCGGTTCAAGCCCGGTCACCGATGCCTGCAACACCTGCGTCAGGCCCTGGTCGAAGAGCGTAACGCTTGTCGGCGCCGTCTTGTCCTTGTCGCCCTTTGCCGACAGCGTCAGATGGGCGGCGACGCCTGCGGTGCCGAGCGGCTGCAAGTTCTGCATGCCGTCGCCTTCAGGAACGGCATTCGGCACATAGTTGACGGCCTGTGCCGCCTGGCCGATCGGGATCGTCGCGATGACCTTGTTGGTCAGCGTATCGATTGCGGCCATCGCATCGGCGTTTTCAAGGCCGACATAGACGCGCGTGCCGTCGCCGGAGGGCCAGACACCGTGTGGCAGTTTGCCGACGGGGATGGTGGCGACTTGCTCGAAATTGTCGGTGCGGAATACCTTGACCTCGTTGAGGCCGCCGACGGTGATGTAAGCGAAGCTGCCGTTTTTGTTGGTGGCTAGGTTGACGTGGTTGGTGATCGGGCCGGTATCAATCGTCTGGATCAGATCGAAGGGCGGCTGGGCATTGAAGACCTGGGTCTTGCCTATGTCTTTCAGCGTAAACCAGACCTGCTTTCCATCAGGCGAGGCCGCGATATTGGGGCAGAAGGGGCTCGCCTGCTTCACATGGCCGACGATCTGGTGATCGGCGACAGTGACGACGACGGTCTCCGGATTGAAGGATGAGCAGATGTAGCCGTACTTGCCGTCAGGCGAGAAGATCTGCATGCCAGGCCCGGCAGGCACCTTGATCTGCGTCTTCTCCTCGAATGTGGCGGCGTCGATGACGGAGATATAGTCCTCGCCACGGACCGTCACCCATACTTCCTTGCCATCGGGCGTATAGAATGCCTCGTGCGGCGAGCGGCCGACATAGGTGGTGTGCTTTACCGCATTCGTTGCAGTGTTGATGAAGGTCACCGAGTTCGAACCGATCGAGACCACCGCGATCGTCTTCTTGTCGGGCGAAAAGCCCATGCCGTGGACCAGCACCTGGCCCTTGTAGAGCGGCGAGAGGTTGCCGGGCTGGGGATCGCCGAGCTTGATGACGCCGAGAAGCTTGTTAGTCGCGGGATCGGTCACCGACAGCGTGTTGGAGAATTGCTCGGCGGCATAGACGCGGTCCTTGCTGCTGACGGGAATGTCCGGATCAGCGGCGGCGAAGGGCGCCTGTCCCGCGAAGGCTGCAAAAGGCAATAGCATGCTGCCCGCCAGCAAGCTGGCGGCGAAAGATGTCCGAATATTCATTGGGAGGACCTCTGGCTTACATCTTCATGTTGGGGTCCATGCCCTGCATGGTCTTGCTGGGCTTGGATCCGGTTGGGGTAGTCTCCGGGGTGACCTGGGTTGGGGCCGCTTCGGATGGGGGGAGCGGATCGCCGATCGCAAGCTTCATGGCCGCGATCTCCTGTTGCTGATCCACGATGATCTCCTGCGCGATGCGCTTGAGCTGTTCGTTCTTCCCGTATTTGAGAACTGCGAGTGCCATCTCGATGGCGCCCTGGTGATGGGGCGTCATCATCGCCACGAAGTCGCGGTCGACATCACCTGATGGCTCGACCTCCATGTCCGCCATCATCTTGTTCATGGCCGCGTCGTTCTCCGCGAGATAGGCTGCCTCAGGAGCGGCGCTATCTGCTTGAATTGCCGAATGGTCGTGCTGCGATGGATCATGGGCGAAGGCGGCGCAGGCGCTCGCCATCGCCAGGATGGTGGCCGCAAGAGCCATCAACTTTCGGGAGGACCAGAGGTTCATCGGCTTCTTCCTTCTTGTTACATCGAGGTGAATGCCCGGCAGAGCCCAGCAGTAGATCACATGGTCGCAAAAGCCTTGCGGAGTTCTTCGGTGAAAATTGCAGGCTGCTCGAATGCCGCGAAGTGACCGCCGTGAGCGGCTTCGTTCCAGTAGGTCAGTTTCGAGTACATGCGCTCCCCCCAGATCTTCAGCGGGCGATAAAGCTCTCCAGGGAAGACACTGACCGCAACGGGGATATCGAGCTTCTGCGGGCTGAAATCGGTGTCGAAGCTTTCGGCGCAGAGGCGCGCTGAAGACGCTGCGGTGTCAGTTAGCCAGTAGAGCATGATGTCATCCAACATCTGGTCGTAACCGAGCTCCTTCTCCGGATGATGGTCCGCATCGGTCCATTCCCCGAATTTCTCGTAGATCCAGGCGGCTTGACCTGTCGGAGAATCCGCAAGTGCGTAGCCGATCGTTTGTGGGCGGGTGGACTGGATCTTGGCGTAGCCTGAACCGTGAGTGGCGAATTCGACGAGCTGGGCGATCAACGCCTGCTCCTCGGCGCTCGGAGTTCCTTCGATCGGTGGCGGGAAAAGAAGCGGCAGGTTCAGGTGGATGCCCTTCAGGCCGGCGACATGCTGCTTGGCCATCCAGGTCGTGACCCCGGCACCCCAGTCGCCTCCCTGAGCGTAATATTCAGTATAGCCGAGACGGCTCATCAATTCGGCCCACGCCCGCGCGATCCGCGGCAGGCCCCAACCCCTCTCGTTCGGCTTGTCGGAAAAGCCGTAGCCGGGAAGGGAAGGGATGACCACGTCGAACGCGTCTTCCGCCTTCCCACCGTGCGCCGTGGGATCGGTCAACGGGGAGATTACGTTGAGAAACTCCACGACCGAGCCCGGCCATCCGTGCGTGAGGATGAGCGGCTTTGCGTTCGCATGCGTCGACTTTAAATGGATGAAGTGAATGCCCAAGCCATCAATCTCGGTCCGGAACTGCGGGTAGGCGTTCAGGCGCTTTTCCAGGCGACGCATATCGTAGCTGTCGCGCCAGTATTTCAACAGCGCCTCGAACGAATTCAGGGGAGCGCCTTGCGACCAGTCGGAGACCGTTTCTCGTTCCGGCAGGCTTGCAGCATGAAGGCGAACGCGAAGGTCTTCGATTGCGGAGGCGGAAATTTTTACCTTGAATGGATCGATAGCATTCGTAGCAGTGGGCATTTCCATGCCGCCGGTCGATTGCATCGACACCGCCGCTCCGCCGATCGTCACGAAGGCCGAGACCGCCGTTGCGGCTCCAAGGAACAGCCGACGGCTAGCGTCGACATCGTGGGGGCTGTCAAGGTTAATTTTGTTCATCGTCGCTTCCATCCTGGGGTTCAAAGGCATGCCCTGATATAGACGGTGGGCAATCTGCGCAGAAGCAGCGGCGCAGGCAGATACAATCCATCAGCATGGATGATCAGAATGCGCCGCGACTGTTCGAAATCGGCCGTAGCCGGTCTCACGTTTGCTGGAACGACGCACCGAGGTTGCCGAGCACCCCGAGTTGGCCCAAGATGATCGTCGCCGCGGTGTAGCAATGGAACGACGTTACCTTGCCATCCTTCAGATGGAAGACGTCGCAGCATGGGGCGTGCATTTCTTTGCCTGTGGCAGGGATCGTCCCAGCAGGCAGGGCGAGGGGACCTGAGTGGGTGCCGTTGAGGGTCAACTCCACGATGACCACGTCTTCGGTCACGTAGAAGTTTCCGAGCTCGCGATGCATGTCATGAAACGCGGTGGCATAGATGTCGACGGTCTTACCGATATCGTCGCCGTAATATTTCGCGCCGGCCGACACGTCCCAGAAATAGCCGCCCTCGGCGAAGAGGGCGACGAATGCCGCGACGTCCTTCACTTCTGCAGTACGGTAGAGTTCGCGAATGACTTCTTCATTGGTAGGCATGTTGTTTCCCTGGCTTTGCTAGAGCTGGATCAGCGGATAGATGTGAAGGCCTTGCGCATTTCCTGCGCGAAGAGGGCGGGCTGCTCGAAGGCGGCAAAGTGGCCTCCCTTGTCGACCTCGTTCCAGTAAAAGAGATTTGGCCAATGAGCTTCAGCCCACGCCTTCGGCGCGCGGTAGATCTCCTTCGGAAAGATCGTGGCTGCCATCGGCAATTCTATCCGGCTGGCGTCGAAACCCCCGCCATTACGGGCATTTTCCCAGTAGATGCGCGCCGAGGAGGCAGCCGTGTCGGTGAACCAGTAGAGGGAGATGTCGTCGAGCATCTCGTCCGTCGTCAGAGCGTCTTCGGGTTCGCCGCGATTGTCAGTCCAGGCCTGGAACTTCTCGTAGATCCATGTTGCCTGTCCGACCGGAGAATCGGCAAGCGCGTAGCCGATCGTCTGCGGTCGCGTTGCCTGTTCCTTGAAATAGCCGAACTGGTCGCTGGCAAACCGGGCGGCCGCATCCATCGCCGCCTTCTCCTCGGGCGTCGGATTGTCCGGAAATTTCTCCGGGAAAACGAGCGGCCAGTTCACATGGGCTGCCACCAGCCCTTCGGGCCGGACATGTCCGAGCGCATGGGTGACGCCCGAACCCCAGTCACCGCCTTGGGCAACCCATTTGCTATAGCCCAGGCGCGTCATCAGCTCGGCCCAGGCTTTCGCCGTGCGCACAACCGTCCAGCCCTCCGCCTGCGACTTGTCCGAGAAGCCGAAGCCCGGTTGCGACGGGATGACAACGTGGAAAGCGTCTTCCGCCTTGCCGCCGTGCTCGGTCGGATTGGTGAGCGGCTCGATCACTTTCAGGAATTCTACGACCGAGCCCGGCCAGCCATGGGTGAGAATGATCGGCAGAGCATTCTCGTGCTTCGACTTGACGTGGATGAAGTGGATGCCGAGCCCGTCGATTTCCGTGCGGAACTGCGGATAGGCGTTGATGCGCTTCTCGAACTTCCGCCAATCGTACTTCTCTCCCCAGTAGGAGATCAGCGCCTTCGCCTTTTGAAGAGGGACGCCTTGGGACCAGTCGGAAACCGTTTCCTTGTCCGGCCAGCGGGTGTTCTTAAGCCGGCGCTTCAGGTCGTCGATGGCCGACTGTGGCACCGACACCTTGAACGGCTTGATGTCTTTCGTCGCTGGCGGAAGGATGCCTGCGGAGCTTGATGCAGCAGCTTGCGAAACGAAGGCGGTCGCGACAGGCAGGGCGAGAGCAAGCTGCAATATGCGGCGACGCGAAGCGTCGGTCGTTTGAACGGTCATGGGTGGGTTCTTTCCCGAGTTGATGCTTTAATTGAGGAATTGGTTGATGAGTTTCAGCGTCTCTTCTGGCTGCTCCTCGGCGATGAAGTGCCCGCTGTTCGCAATCTTGATCGCGGTCAGATTGGTTGTCTTGCGCTCCAGGGTCGCCTTGAGCCAACCGTAGCCGGTTCCGCCGAGCGCCAGTACAGGCATCTCGAGCTTGGCGTAGCTGCCATCATCAATGATGTCTTGCGGGAAGGCTTGGTACCAGCCGTCGCTTGCTCGGATTGAATCGCGGTCGCCGTAGGCTGCTGCATAGACAGCACGGTCACGCGCGTCGATCTTGCTTTCGTCCTTCATCAAATAGCGGAAGAGCCAGTTCTGCATGATCGCCTGGCGACCCTCGAGAAGATCCTCGGGAAGGCCCTTGACTTGATGAAAGGCAAACCACCACGGATATCCATGATTCTCATCGATCTTGTCGCTAAAGGTCCCTACCGTCGGCAGCAGCGGCCATTTAGCAAGCTCAGCATCTGGATGTGGGATGTCCAGCATGATCAGTTTGCTTGTCGCTTCCGGGTAATTGGCGGCGTAGGCGAAGGCGACCATCGAGCCAATATCGTGGCCGATGATGTCGGCTTTTTGAAAGCCGAGGGCTTTCACCAGTTCATGGACGTCGTTGGCGAGGGTCTTCTTTTCATAGCCATCGGCCGGCTTGTCGGATTGCCCCATGCCGCGAATGTCGAGCGATATGACCGTGTGACCCTTGGCAAGCTCAGGCATGATCTTGTGCCAGGACCACCACGTCTGCGGCCAGCCCGGCAACAGTACCACCGGTGAACCCTGTCCACCGATCACGTAGTGAAGTTTGACGCCGTTAACGGTGACATCGGCATTGCGAAAGCCTGGAAGGGAGGCAACGAGCTCGGCATCGCTTGGTGCCGGCGCGGCGGTAGTAGCCGTAGCGGATTGAGCCGAAGCCAAATCAGCCATCCCAACGCTGGCGGTAAATGCGGCAATGGCGAACAGTAGCGGACGAACGATCATTCAGATCTCCTTTGTGATGATATTGGGGTGAAGGATCTTCCTGGCGACCAGCAGTGCAGCTAGGAGGTTCAGACATGCGCCGGCCAGGAAGGCGGCGATAATCCCTTGCGCGTCGGCGACCAGTCCGCCGAAAAATGAGCCAGCAGCAACTGCGATCTGAAAGACGCTGACAGTGATCGCAGAACTGCTTTCGAACCTTGCGGGATCGGAGGCATAGGTCCAGATCTGCACGCAGACGGGAACTGCTCCGAAAGCTGCTCCCCATAGGGCAACGGCGACGGCCTCGGCGAAAGGGTTCCAAGACAAAAGAGCGGTCAGGATGATCGACGCCGCCATCGCTATAGCGACGAGCATGAACCCGGACGCAGGCTTTTGACGGCTCAGGCGCTCGCCGACGAAAGTGCCAACGATACCGAAGACGCCATAGATTGCTAGGAACAGGCCAAGCCTTGCCGGATCTAGCAGCGCGTTGATGACCAGATGCGGCTCGAGGTAGGTGTAGGCGGCAAAGTGGCCACCGGCGGTCAGTGCGGTCGCGGTGAACGCGAGCGTCAGGCTATGGCTCCGAGCTGTTTCCCGCAAACCTCGCCAGGACTGCCCGGCCTCGATCAGGATCTTGGGCAGAAGTGTCGCCTGTGCTGCCGCGACGAGCAGACACAATGCGGCGACGGCGATAAATGATAGGCGCCAGCCCATGATGCTTCCGAGCGCTGACCCGAGGGGCACGCCGACGACGGTCCCGATGGATATTCCGGCCATGATGATCGATGTCGCGCGATTGCCGTCGCGGTGGGCGACAAGCTTGCGTCCGACGGCCGCAGCAAAGGTCCAGAAGCCCCCGACGCTGATGCCGAGCAGGGCGCGTCCGAGGATCGCTACTTCAAAACTGGAAGCGCTGGCGACGATCAGGTTCGAGATCAGGACAAGAACCGTGAAGCCGATCAGAAGGAGCTTGCGATCAATATCTCGTGCCGATACGGTGCACAGCGGCGCCGCGATGGCCGCGATGAGGCCAGGCACTGTGACCAGCAGACCTGCCTGCCCGGCTTGGATGTCGAACTGGTTGGCGATGTGCGACAACAGTCCGATCGGAAGGAACTCGCTTGTGACCAGCACGAAGGTGCCGACCGCGATTGAAAGAACCGCAGGCCACGAAGAGGTTGAGGGCGCACTTGTCTCCGTCATACTCGAACCTCAAGGTTTAGGGATGCACGAAAGCTCTCCCGCCTGGG
This sequence comes from Ochrobactrum soli, assembly GCF_003664555.1. Classification (NCBI taxonomy): domain Bacteria; kingdom Pseudomonadati; phylum Pseudomonadota; class Alphaproteobacteria; order Hyphomicrobiales; family Brucellaceae; genus Ochrobactrum; species Ochrobactrum soli. The sequence continues at coordinate 51,711 of NZ_RCHH01000016.1, forward strand.
GTAGGCGGACCGATAGAGCTGACGCATCCGTGTTTCCGATGCGAAGAGGATAGAAGGGCGGGCAGCAGCCGAGAAGCTGGCCGGGATGGAGACATCATCCACCGTGATGGATAATATCCCGCTGCCCGCCCTTCTTCTCACGCCTTCACGAAGGCAAGCAGATCGGGATTGAGGACGTCGGCATTCACGGTCAGCATGCCGTGCGAATAGCCCTTGTAGACCTTGAGCGTGCCGTTCTTCAGGAGCTTGACGGATAGCTCGCCGGCGTCGGCGATCGGAACGACCTGGTCGTCGTCGCCATGCATGACGAGGGTCGGCACGGCAATGGCCTTTAGATCCTCCGTCTGATCCGTTTCCGAGAAAGCTTTGATGCCTTCGTAGTGCGCCTTGGCACTGCCCATCATGCCCTGCCGCCACCAGTTCTGGATGACGCCTTGTGAAGGCTTCGCGCCATCGCGGTTGAAGCCGTAGAACGGTCCAGTGGGGACGTCGAGGAAGAATTGCGCCCGGTTGGCGGCCAGCGCCGAACGGAAGCCGTCGAAGACCTCGATCGGCGTGCCGCCAGGATTGGAGGCGGTCTTGACCATTAGCGGCGGGACGGCGGAGACGAGCACGGCCTTGGCAACGCGGCCGTGCGGCTGGCCGTACTTCGCGACATAACGTGCCACTTCGCCGCCGCCGGTGGAGTGTCCGATATGGACGGCGTTCCTGAGGTTCAGGTGCTCGACGACGGCAAAGGCGTCGGCGGCGTAGTGATCCATGTCATGGCCTTCGGAGACTTGGGCTGAGCGGCCATGGCCACGGCGGTCATGGGCGACAACGCGGTAACCATTGGCCAGGAAGAACAGCATCTGGGCGTCCCAATCGTCCGATGACAGCGGCCAGCCATGATGAAAGACGATCGGCTGCGCGTCCTTCGGACCCCAGTCTTTGAAGAAGATGTCGACGCCGTCCTTGGTCTTGATGAAGCTTTCAGTCATGGGAAGATTTCCGTCAGTTGGATGGTTTGATGATTTGGTTGCGGCGAGGCTGGGCGCTGCTGGCAGCGACATCGTCACGGCCAACGCGGCACCAGTCAGGAGCGCGTCGCGTCGTGTGAGGGGCAGGGGCTGGTCGGTCGAGGTCACGGTCGGCGTTTCTGTTCGTGTTAGTTGGACGGCTGAAGACTATTCGGCTCCGGTCACGCGAGCGATGCGTGTTCTTGCTGAAGCTGCACGTTCTTGCTCCAAACTTCGCTCCGGCCGCATTCGACTGTTTACGGGCTAGCGCGAGCGGATAGGTTTTCGGCTGACCGGTGTTTGCCGGCGGCTGGAGGGAACAGGAAGGCAATGAGTGTCGAGAGTGCGAACGATCTTCACGAAAACGTCGTAAGGATTGACAGCAGTGCGCAGTCCTGGAACGGCGTCACGATTGTCGATGTGCACGAATACACGAAAGGCGAAGTCCTCCATTTTTTGCTGAACGAGGAGGAGACCGGCATCGCCATGGCGCTCGACGAGGTTGGCGGTGTGACCGAGCCGAGGTTGAAACCACAGCAGGCTTGCCTTCTGGACCACAGGCCCAACCACATGACACTCGTGCCACGAGGAATGCCGCTCTGGGGGCACACGACCAAGGAGCTGCACTACAGTCGGTACGCGCTGTTGCTATTCGATCTGGAAACGCTGGAGAAGACGTTCCAGGAAGATTTCCACGCCCGGATGTTCGAGCGGCCGCGGATGCGGTTCACCGACCACCGGATCCACACACTCGTCCGGATGCTTGTCGACATCCCGCAAGAAGATCCTGCGATGATGCTTCTGTGTGATAGTCTCACGTCTGCCGTGTTCGCGCTGTTATCTGCGGAAGGCGGTGAGCCGCCTGCTGCAGCGGCGCGCCTTTCGGATCATGCGCTCTCACTCATCGTCAGCTATATCCAGGACCAATTGCCTCGCCACATCGAATTAGACGAGCTGTCACGGCTGGCCGGGATGTCGCAATGGCATTTCTGCCGGGCATTCAAGGCTTCAACAGGTCTGTCGCCTTACCGGTGGCAGCTCGACAAGCGGGTGGATGCTGCTCAGGGACTTCTGCTTCGCTCGGACGCCCCTCTCGACGCGATCGCGAAGGCCGTCGTATTTTGCGATTCAATGCACCTTAGTCGTGTTTTCAAGAAGCTCACTGGAGAGGCTCCCGGAACCTGGAGGCGTAACCGCCGATGAACACGCGCGAAGCCGAACTGCTCGGCCTGCCATACAATATTCGCAGCATCACCACGCGGACCCAGTTCTGGAACAGCGTCCGTATAGACATCACGAAGGCGCATTACTCGCAAGGCGAGATCCTTCACCCTCTCGGTTACGAGCACATGACCCGCTTGTCGATCAATCTCGACGAGGTAGGTGGCATCACAGAGCCTCGGCTCAGCAAGAATGTACCGTGTCCGGTGGAACACAAGCCCAGAAACATGGCCTTCGCTCCGGCAGGAACGCCGTTGTGGGGATACGCTTCCGAAGTGAAGTTCGTCTATGACGCCACGGTCATCTTCGACCTCAATGCACTTTCTGAAAAGTTCGAGCACCATGTTTCTTGCGCACGGGGTGGTGCACCTAGACTGAAATTTACCGAACCCAGGATATGGAAGCTGGTGACGATGCTGGCGGAAATCCCTGCCGAGGATGACACCTACCGGCTATACGGCGACAGCCTGACCGCTGCGATATTCGCAATTGCGTTTGAAACGAGGGAAACGCACGCGCGTTCGGGAACGCTCGCACCCCGGCAGCTTAACCGGGTGACCGAATACATGCTGTCACGTCTGCCCGAACACGTGGAGTTGCAGGAACTTGCTGCCTTGGTCGGGCTCTCACAGTGGCATTTTGCGCGCGCCTTCAAGGCTTCGACCGGTGTGTCGCCATATCAATGGCAACTCGACGAGCGGGTGAAAATGGTTCAGCGACTGCTCGTCAATTCGGAGAGCCCGCTCGAAGCCGTGGCCGAAGTCACCGGGTTTAGCGACGCAATGCATCTGATACGAACCTTCAAGAAGCGATCCGGCCAGACGCCGGGAGCATGGAGGCGCGAAAACGGTCTGAAATGACCTCGCGCCTCCAGGGAGCGGCGCGTCAGGCGGAGACGCGACCGCGAGGGTCGTCGACATGCAGCTTGGCAACGTCGTAGCGCACGCCCTGCCGATCGAGGATGCGGACATTTTTCACGACATGAGCGAGCGCCTTGAGGAAGGTCTCGGAATTTTCGTGCTCCTCATAAGCCTGCTCGTTCTCGTAACCTTCGATCAGGTGGAAGGTGTTCGGGTCGACGAGGTCCTGCGCGAACGCATAGAACCGGCAACCACTGATCTTTTCGGCGGCGGTCATATCAGGGATGACCGCGTCGATGAATGTCTGGCGATCGTCGGGATGGACGCGGTAGTAGGCGCTTACGACGACGCCGGTGGGCAATGTCTTGTCATGGTCTGCCATGGTGTTTCCTCATGTTGTGGTTGATGATCGGTTGAGACATCAGATCGGCGCAGAGCCTGCGCCGATGTTCGGATTTGCTCTGTCTGGACGTTCTTGCTGCGGATTTCGGCGCGCGTGCCGTGCCCGGCAGCTTTCTAGTAGGAGGAGAGCAGGACCGTACCGGTCTTGCCGGGCAGTTCGACAAGTGCGGCGGCCTTGCCGACATCGGCCAGATCGAAGGTCTTCTCGACCGGGAAAAGTTCTGGTTTGCCGGCGGCCAGTTCTATCGCCAGCTTAAGGTCGGCCTTACGGACCTCGACCGGCAGGCTCGCCCAGCGCCCGACGGTCACGCCCGAGATTCGGATGTCGCGGGTCGAGAAATAGAGGGCAGGCACCGAGATCGGCTGCCCGGACAGATCGCCATAGGATACGAGGGTGCCACCTTGGGTGAGCAGCCCGGCCGCCGCGCTGGCCGTCTCGCCGCCGACCGGGTCGAGCACGACGCCGATCGGATGACCGTCGGCGGCCGAAATGACCTTGTCTTGCCAGCCGGCCTTGTCGGTGGAAACGACCGGCAGGTCCGGGAACACGACGTTGAGTTCGTTTACGCCGGCTTCACGCCTGACGACACCAACCACGTCGAAGCCGCGATCGAGAAGGAGTCCGATCGTCAGTCGGGCAACGGCGGATCCGGCGGCCGTCAAAACGACGACGTCCCGCCCGGGTTTGGCGCCTGAAGTCTCGACCGCCCGCAGCAGAAGCGCCGTCGTCAGCGGATTGACGTGGAGTTGCGCAGCAGCTTCATCCGATACGTTGGCCGGGATCTCGGTGACGTATTCGGCCGAGACGATCGTCTTCTCGCTCCAGGCTCCCCGGCCAGGGAAGAACGCGACGCGGACGCCAGGCTTGAGATCGACGCCATCTCCAGCTTCCTCCACGATGCCGTAGCCTTCGAAGCCGACGCGCACGCCTTCTTTTGGAACTACCGATCCTGGTTGGTAGCGTCCCGCCACGCCAAGAAGGTCGCCGTGATGGACGGGGCGCAACAGCACCCGGATCAGGACTTCACCGCGCCCCGGACGTTTCGGATCTTCGACTTCTATGGCTTGAAGGACGGCCTCGGGCTTTCCATGCTTGAAATAGACTGCAGCGCGCATCGCCTTAACTCCTTGAGAAAGGGGAGTGGCCGTCAGCCACTCCCGTCGTTTGGTTAGACCTGAGCCTGGCCGCCGTCGGCGAACAGTTCGGCGCCGTTGACGAAGCTTGCATCGTCGGAAGCGAGGAAGAGTGTCGCCTTGGCGATCTCCTCGGATTCGCCGACGCGGCCGAGCGGGATGCGCGAGGCGAGATAGTCGAGAAGACCCTGCTGCTGTTGCTTGTCGTCGCCGGCGAGTTCGACGAGGCCCGGGGTGCGGGTCGCGCCGGGCGAGACGACGTTGACGCGGATGCCGGTCCCCTTGAGATCGAGCGCCCAGGAGCGGGCGAGGTTGCGGACCGCTGCCTTGGAGGCGGAATAGACCGAGAAAGCCGCGGTGCCTTCGGTGCCCGCGGTCGATCCGGTCAGGACAACCGACGAGCCCTGGCCCATCAGCGGAAGCGCCTTCTGCACGGTGAAGATGACGGCCTTCACATTGCGGCCGAAGGTATCGTCGATCTGCTCCTCGGTGATCTGGCCGAGCGGCAGCATGCTGCCACCACCGGCGTTAACGACGAGGGCGTCAACGCGTCCCTGCTCCGACTTGACCTGAGCGAAGAGCTTGTCGAGATCCTCATTCTTCGCGGAATCCGCCTGGATGCCGACAGCGCCGTGGCCGATCTCGGCCACCGCCTTGTCCAGCGCATCCTTGCGGCGGCCGGTGATGTAAACGCGGGCGCCTTCCGCCGCGAAGAGCTTGGCGGTTGCAAGGCCGATCCCGCTGGTGGCGCCGGTTACGACCGCGATCTTGTTTGCGAGCCTGTTGGTCATCTTACTTTCTCCTGATGCTGGGCGCGCGGAAGGGTTCAGCCCGAATGCGCGCGGCCTGTTGATGTGTTGAAACTGTTCGGGAGGTGGCGTTGGCTTCCTGCCTGTCGTCGCCGTCCGATGAGGGAAATCTAGTCGGCTAGCGTGGCGGCGAGAAGTCGCTCGGCGTGGAGAGATTATCCATCCGCATGGATGATCTCGGGTGCGGCGGCGCGTCTGGCGTCGACCCGCTCGAAAATCCTGGCCGCCCAGTCGGCAAAGGCGCGCAGCCGAGGGTTCGGAAATCTGTCGGCCGGGTAGACGAGATGGAGGGTGTGATTTTCGGGTTTCCACTCCGGAAGGAACTCGACCAGCGAGCTGCGCTCGATGTGCGGTCTCGCCAGGAAGCCGAAGCTCTGACCGATCCCCAATCCGGCCAGCAGCGCGTTCAGATGCGCGGTGCTTTCATTGACGGAGATGCCTGCGGAACTGGGCGCATATTCGATGCGCTCATCACCGCGCTGGAAGCGCAGGGGAAATCGCTTTCCCGAGGATGCGGAAAAATAGCTGACGACGCGGTGTGACTGGACATCCTCCGGACGCGCCGGCGGGTCTCGTCCGTTCAGATAGCTGGGCGCGGCGCAGAGCACATAGTCGAGCTCGCACAGCTTTCGCGCCATCATTGAGGAGTCGGCAAGCGTTCCCCCGCGAATGACGCAATCGATGCCTTCGCCGATAAGGTCGGCCGAGCGGTCGCTGACGCCCAACATCAGATCGATGTCGGGGTACTGAAGCTGGAAGTCGGCCAGGGCCGGAATGAGGATTTCATTCGCTAGCACCGATCCGATATCGATCCGAAGCTTTCCCTTAGGCGTGCTGCGCGCGCCCGCGACCGTACCGTCCATATCGTCGAGGTCGGCAAGCAGACGAAGAGCGCGCTCATGATAGTTGACGCCTTCCGTGGTCATCGTCACCGACCGGGTGGTGCGTTCAACCAGCTTCGTCCCGAGATGGGCCTCGAGATCCTGAACGAGCTTGCTGACCGATGAGCGGGGCAAATTCATGCTGTCCGCCGCCTTGGCGAAAGATCCTGCCTCGGCAACGCGCACGAAGGTCCGTATGGCGAGTATCTGATCCAAATGAGAGCCTACCTGATTGCAGAATTGAGCTGACTATACGCGCGTCCGTGTCCGATGCCATGCACGTTCTTGCGCTTCCATGTACGGTCTTGCCCTCATTGATGTCGCCGGCGATTCTATCGAAGGCTGTTCTCGCGCCGCCAGGCAGCAGGCGTTTGGCCGGTTCGTTTCTTGAATGCCCTAATCAGATGCATGGAATCAGCAGGAGCCTCCGGCAAGCAGGGCGCATCCGCTACAAGTACGGCAGACGTCGCTTCATCGGCCGCTCGCGCCTGCGCATGATCTCGACGAGCGATATTGCGTGATTTCCGACGCAGTGACGCTAAACTGACAGTGTTTAAAAGCTGAGGGAGGAATACCGATGCCGAGATTTCTGGCTGTATATACAATCAATTCTGAAGACCTGGCATCCTTTCGACGCCTGTCAAAAGCAGAGCAGGACGCGGTCGATGCGAAGGGAATAGCCCAATGGATGGCGTGGGAAGAACGCAACGCTGCGGTCATCCTCGATCGCGGGGGCATGGTGGGGAAGACAACGCGTGTGACGAGGCAGGGGATCGCTGAAGCCAAGAATCCGTTCTGCGGTTATCTGGTGGTGGACGCTGAAACCGCGGATGCTGCGGCCAAGCTGTTTCAGGATCACCCGCATATCACGGTGTTTCCAGGTGACGGCATCGATATCATGCCCTTTGTGACGTGATTTTCTGCGTCCATCCTCGGTTGCTTAGCCGCATTGCTTGCTGCTGAATCTGGGTCAAACAAGCGGGGCGTTCGGTCACGGCACGCTTTATGTTAGGCTGGATGGCTCCAATGACATTGCCATTTGCGGAGAAAGCGAATGTCACAGCACAAGATTTACACGTTCTTGCTCACCGCTGACCTTGGAGTTGCCGAAGCCTGGTATACGAAACTGTTCGGTCGCGGACCGGATAACAGACCGATGGGTACACTTGTTCAGTGGGAGCTGTTCAATCAGGCCGGAGTGGGGATTTCGACGGACGATGAAATCTCCGGGCGAGGAGCAATCTTCCTTATTGTCGACGACGTCGACGCCGAACGGGAGAGGTTGCGTGGCGTTGGGATCATGCTGGGTGATGACATCACGGGCGATTATTCAACGCTGGCGCAAGTGCGTGATCCCGATGGCAATCTGATCACCTTCGCGACGCCGCCGTCGCCGAATTATCCGCCGGCTTAGCGAAAATTAGCCGCTGTAAGGTTGAAAGCGGCCGGTCAGTAATGCGTCTTATTCCGGACATTAGCTTAGCATTCTCAAGCTTTCCAAAGCGGTCGTTCCGCTTTTTCTTGCTGCTAACGACAATTATGGGGTGGAGAGGGGCCTAAGCACTTCAAGCTGACAACCCGCACGAATCCGGCAGCCTTGAGATCGAGGTCGTCAACGATGTCCTCGATGAAGCGGACCAAGTTGTCAGGTCCCACATAATCATCGACTGCTTCCGGCAGAAGCAGTAATTGCGAGCGATCTGTTGCAGAAAGATGTGACATAGTAAAGTATAACCATCAGCCGCTATCTTAAGGAATCCACATTGAGTTTTCAGACCGGGGAACCGCATGGGACATTTTAAGCTTGTTTATCAGAGCTATCCGCTCGACCTTCCAGTCGAAGAGCCACGCATTACCTTGCGGGCCTCAAGTGGATCTTGGCCTGGTCAGCAGCTGGATGACTACGTCGTCTTGGATTTAGAAGTGAAATCTCCGAAATTCTTCTTCGATCCCAACAATGACCCCGAGGATGACGTCTCCCAGTGGTTGAACCCGGGTCTGGATACACAGTGGCTCAAAATACCTTTGAAGCGTTTCGAGAACCGTGACTATCGCAGCCTCCAGGAAATCCGGGCCGACTTCCAGGGAGAAGGAACTCGAAACGCTTTGACGAGTGAAGATTGGTGGGAAGCCCCAGGTCTTATCACCACCTACAGCGATGAGTTTTTCGCTCGTGCGGAAATTTCCATCCGTCACGACGGTGGTGGCATGTTTTCGGTTCAGCTTTCAGGCACCACCCAGTTCGCTACCGCCTTTGACATAGCCTTTAGTGCTCCCCTGGCCGTCAAGCTGATCGGATATCGCAACTCGTCGACCAAAGATGATCTTTTAAGTTGGTTCAACCGCTTTCTCAGAAAAGACGAGTTCATTTTCACGCCGCTGCAGCGAGGTGAAGACCTCTATCTCAATGGTGCGGTCAAGTAACAGCTGCGCTAATCGCGCTGAATGCTTCGAGAATGATTGAAGCAGATCCATAGATCACGTGAAGATCGAAATGGGATTGTCAGGCGCCCGGAGTTTTGAGAGGGTCTGCGGGAGTATTGCGATAAACGCTGTCAAAGATGTATGGTGCAATATAGTGGATACGCTGTTTGATGATGCGCTCGATGAAATGCGCCTTCTGCGCCCTGCATTCCTTCTGGCACGCGGGCTCGAATCTCGGGTATTCCCTGATGTTCTCGATAGGGCCGCGTTCCTTGCCCTGGCAAGGATTGCTGGAAACCTCGGAGGATCCGTCTTTATTTATCATGCCGAGTTCGGCAAGCAGCCGGAGAAAACCACCAGCAGCGATCCGGTTTGCGCATGGGACAGTCTTTTTCAAGTTTTCCATGAGGACGTCATTCTGGAGTTCTCACCAAGCCCGCTTTTTGTTTGGCTGCCCGCTGGCGAGCGTTTCCACGTTGTGTTCGGGAGCAAGGAGATGATCGCCCATTTCGACAATATGCGGGATCAGGCCGACTCGTTTTCCGCATTCGTTGACGCGTCGCGCTTGACCGAGAAAGGCAAGCAGTTTCTGCTCGAAGCCTATGAGCGATACACGATCTGATGTTGCCCGTTCCAGCGTGCATTGGGTCATTCACGTCGATAACCGCCTGCGTTCGAGCAGCGCCGGTGCCGCCAGATCAACGGAGCGGAAGATGACAGCAGCGTACCAATTGCGGACAACTTTTCCGGCGGCTATACTGTCGATAGGTTTGGCCATCAATGTTGCATCGGCAGAATCTGACAACGATCAGGCCCGCGACTGGATCATCAACGGGACTGAGTTGGTCAAAGCGCTCGAAGGAAAGTTCGATGATGGCGCTCTGCAGAGTGAGGCTGGTCGTATAACGTCGGGCGCTCGTGGTAGTGCTTATATAGCTGGGGTGGCTGATGCTACCAGCGGGACGGACTGGTGTGGGGCCGGATCGGTTCTCCCCCATGAGCTGACAGATCGCGTATACACGCATCTTCGAAGCGTCACGCCGGAGCGTCTTAAAAGGAGAGCATCTACATTGGTGATTGAGGCGCTGGCTGCTATTTATCCCTGCCCTGCGAATTAAAGAGGCGTTTTCGAGTTATGCTATTATTGGAATTCTTGATTTTTTCAGCCGCGTTTGTGGCGGTCATTCTTCTGGCGGCTCACCAAATTGTCGCGCAGATCAAGGAGTACCGATTTTATAAGAGTAACGGCGGTGATTTTTCCGTCGATAGCGGCGCGGACAATCTGAAGCTTGATGAGCGCGTTTACATCAATGCTCTCGGCCTCACGAATTGGCAGCGTTTCTATCTATTTCGTCCGTTTTACATCGTGCTGCTTATAGTGTTCGCCGGCATGATGATCTTCTCTTTATTCTGACGGACATGATATTAGTCCGCTCCTGACAGCCGTCTTTCAGCATTCGCGAAAGTCCTGCAGACCTCCGAAAACGCGGCTCCAGAAAATTTGATTAGAGGATAATCCTAAGGCACCGGCTAAACGCCTGCCACCCTCAGGGCGGACATGACTATGCAGATTTTCGGAATCAGATTCTACCTTGCCGAAATCATCTCGAGTTTTGGGACCGTCTGCCTGAAACAAGTGGCAGAAATGATTCAAGATGACAGAGACCTACTTGGTCCGCTTTGGTTGTCTTCGCCCCCTGTTTTCGAACGACCGCAGTGGGTCGGAAGCTGCCGGAGGGCTTTGCGCCTTCATTTCTGCCGTCACGTGAAGTTCGAGCGTATCCTCCAAGCAGACGTAGATTAGGCACTCGAAATTCGCCTCTCCTGCTCTTATTCGACCTGAGTGTCGATCCAATCGCGGGTCTGCTCAAGAACCTCATTAGACAATTCGGGGTCATCGACCGCTCTCGCGAGGATGACGGCTCCGATCATTGCCGCCCAGCTTCCGATCGCTGCCCGGCGCTTGTCGACCGCGCCGTCGTCCGGAAGTGCTTGCTCGATACGAGCAATCTGTGTCCGCAGACCTTCGGTCATGGCGCCTTTCGCTGCGGGCGTCTGGTGACGAATGGCAGCGGCCAAGCCCGCCGTCGGGCATCCATTGCCGGGATTATCCCGATGGCGAGGCGCTAGATAAGACCGGACGAAATCGCTGAACTCGCCATTGCCGACGCTGTCTGCTGCAAGCGCGTGCGCCAGACTCTGCGCAACCAGGTCGTCCTTCGATGTGAAGTGTCCATAGAAGCCGCCATGGGTCAGGCCCGCTGCCTTCATGACCTCTGCAACGCTCACCGCATCGAACCCCTTGTCCTTAAACAACCGGCTGGCGACGTCCAGGATCCGGCGACGGTTCTCTGCCATCTGTTCTCGGCTGACCTTCATTTTCAAAATTCTCCGCAACACCCGTTGACATTTACATGATGACCATCATATTTAGATATATTCATGATGACTGTCATGAATATAGGGTCAATGACAGAAAAGAGCAATCCGATGAGCCAAGATTCCGCAGTCCTCATTACCGGCGCCTCCACGGGCATCGGCGCCACCTATGCCGAACGGTTCGCGCGCCGCGGCCATGATCTCGTACTGGTCGCCCGAGACGCGGTGCGCATGGAAGCGCTTGCGGGCCGCCTGCGCCAGGAAACGGGAGTCACGGTAGATATCCTCCAAGCCGATCTCACCCAGGCGACTGATCTTGCCAAGGTCGAGACGAGGCTGCGCGACGATGCGCGCATCGGCGTCCTAGTCAACAATGCCGGAACGGCGATCGGCGGAAGCTTCGTCGACCAGAATGTCGATGACATGACCAAGCTCGTTGCGCTCAATGCGACCGCACTCGTCCGACTTTCCAGCGCTATTGCTCCCCGTCTTGCCAAGGCAGGCGAGGGCGCGATCATCAATATCGGTTCGGTCGTCGGTCTAGCGCCAGAGTTCGGCATGACCGTCTACGGTGCGACGAAGGCTTTCGTGCTCTTCCTGTCGCAGGGGCTGGCACATGAACTCGGGCCTAAGGGCGTGTACATCCAGGCCGTACTTCCCGCCACGACCCGCACCGAGATCTGGGATCATGTCGGCGCAGACGTGAACGCCATGAGCAATGTCATGGAAGTGGGCGATCTGGTGGATGCCGCCCTCGTCGGCTTCGACAGTCGCGAGCCGGTCACCATCCCGCCGCTGCACGACGGCGGACAGTGGGACGCTTTCGATGGAGCCCGCAAAGCGATGCTCGGAAACCTTGTCAACGCGGTTCCGGCCGAACGCTATCGCACTCCCGCCTAAGCATTCCCATTAAGCCCCCACTGCAGAAGTAACATCACAGGTACATCATGACCCGCAGCCCTCTTTTCGAACCCGTCGCCCTCGGCAACATCCCCTTTCAAACCGGGTTGTCATTGCGCCGCTCACACGCAACGGTGCAGGCGCGGGCTTCGTGCCCGGTACCCTGACCCCCGAGTATTATGCCCAGCGCGCCTCGGCTGGCCTGATCATTACCGAAGCAACCCAAATTTCTCAGCAGTGGCAGGGCTATCAGGTCACGCCGGGATCTACACGCCGGCGCAGAGATGCGCGCCGAAGGGCAGCAACTGAGGGAGATCTCTAAGCTGAGCAACGCTGGCCCCATTCGTCCGATCGTGGACAAGGTGTATCCCTTTGCGCAGACGCCAGAAGCCTTGGGTTATGTCGAGACCGGGCGGGCCAAGGGCAAGGTTGTTATTGCCGTTTCGCAATGACCGTCTCGCTAGCAGTAGTTCAATTCCACTAAAGCATGATATCCGCTTCCATGACTCTTGCGAGATGAGCGGACATTCTCCTTCCGGCCCCATTCAAGTCCTTGAAAAATTAAGTGAGGATGGACGGGGCATCCAGCCAGGTTCGGGGGGCCGCCCACGTGCGTTTCAGTCGCACTGCCCATGGCAATACTGAGGAGCTAATATATGTACGTCGTGCATCTATGGGAGCTTCGATGCGTAAGGCCATCGTTTTGGGCGGATACGGGCTCATAGGCAGAGCGTGCATGCGGGCTTTGGCTAACGCAAATTTTGAAGTTGTCGGCGTAGGACGGTCGCGTCATGCTGCGCTCGCCGCTGACGCCGATGGGACATGGTTGATCCGCGACATTCCCACCATCTCGGTCGACGAGTGGCAAGTGTTGCTGGGAAATGTCGATGTAATTGTGAACGCTGCCGGAGCACTGCAAGACGGCGCGCGAGACGGTCTTGAAGCCATCCACGTCACAACGGTAGCTCGTCTGGTCGAGGCAACGAAGGACATTTCCTTACGCATTGTCCAGATTTCGGCGGCTGGAGTTGGAACCGAAGCATCAACGGAGTTCTTTCGGTCAAAAGCGCGCGGCGACGAAATACTGGCGAGGAGCGGACGAGATTGCGTGATCCTGCGTCCAACGCTTGTTTTGTCGCCAGATGCCTATGGCGGCACAGCGCTTTTACGTGGCGTGGCTGGTTTACCGTTAATTTTGCCGCGTGTTTTGCCTCATGCTCAGGTGCAGACTGTTCATATCGATGATGTGGCAATGGCCGTAGTGGCAGCGGCAACGGGAAAGCTACCATCGGGCCTTATTGCCGATCTCACCGAGCCGGAGGCTCGAAGCTTCTCCGAACTTGTCGACGGGATCAGACAATGGCAGGGTTTTTCACCTCCGTGGTTGCGCCCAAAAATGCCCGCACTGGTACTGAAATTAGTGGGGAAGGGCGCTGATCTGCTCGGCTGGCTTGGGTGGCGCTCGCCGATGCGCAGCACTGCGTTACAGGCGCTCGCCGGCGGGATACAAGGCGATCCTAGCGTATGGCTTGAGGCGGGCGGTTACCCCTGTCGTTCGCTAGTTTCGACACTGAGAAGTCTGCCGTCCACCCGACAGGAACGGCTTTTCGCTCGGATGTACTTCATGCTGCCACTGGCCATCGCCACGCTTGCGCTGTTTTGGTGCGTGTCGGGGCTATTCGCATTAATATCTCCGATGCGCGCTATGGCTATTCTCGAAGGACATCACGTTCCGGCGTGGCTGGCGGGTATTACATTATATGGCGGCGCATTTGCAGATATCGCATTGGGCCTAGCGATCCTTTGGCGTTCCGCAACGCGCCTGGCAGCGGTTGGAATGATAATGCTTTCGGCCTGCTATCTCTTCGGTGGTCTGGCGGTCGCGCCAGATCTGTGGCTTGATCCGCTTGGACCGATGGTCAAAGTGGTTCCATCTATTGTTTTGGCGGCGATCATTGTGATGATGCAGGAGGCGCGATGACCTACGATATTCTGCGTTTTCTGCATGTGATTGGTGCAACGGTGCTACTTGGCACCGGCGCGGGTATCGCGTTTTTCATGGTCATCTCAAATCGATCGGCAGACCCGCGGTTGATTGCTCATGTCGGTGGCATCGTCGTATTGGCTGATACGGTTTTCACCGCAACTGCTGCCATTTTCCAGCCAGTCACCGGCTATTTGCTTGCACGCGAAGTTGGATGGCCTGTCTTATCCGGTTGGATTGGACTGTCGTTGGCGCTCTACATCTTTGTTGGTGCATTCTGGCTGCCAGTTGTCTGGATGCAGATTCGGTTGCGGAATATGGCGCGTTTGGCTGCTTACGAGGGAAAAGCACTGCCGGCGGCCTATCATCGTCTCTATCGTTGGTGGTTTGCTTTTGGCTTTCCGGCATTTACCGCAGTTTTGGCCATCATATGGCTGATGTTGACCAAGCCGTTATTTTAAAGATCACCATCCGATAATGAATGCAACGGCACGCGCTCTACTACATTTGCCTCGGATCAAAATTGATCGGGCTGATCATGTTCTTGACTGGCAATCTGGAAAACGGACGCCAATGTCCCGGCGCGTGCCGGATTCTTGACATGAAATCAGAAACACCAACACGCCAACCAATTGCTCCGTTTTCTGAAAATCTGGCGCGCACATTCGTCCCATACGAGTTATCGCTTCTGGCCGGTTTTCGTGCGCGGTTTATAGATAGACGGGTGTGGGTATTACGTCATCGGCCATGCGCGCTGTCAGCAAGGTCATAGGGGAGGGTGATTGGTCGACGAGGATGAACAGGACTTATGCAATCTCGATCGATGCAATCAAGGTCATCAACCCAATGAAAAAGAGTCCGTCTCGAGGCTATCCATTTTGTCTTCCATGGGGTGGGCAGCAGTCTGGCGGCTGTTTCCTGGGAAAAATGACAACGGGACATTCGCTTTGAGGTTTACGGCCTATTCTTCCCCTGGTGATCTATCAAGACTGCCTGCTGCCATCGGCTTGGCGCTTTGTCGGTGCGGTGAACGCAGCCCGCCCAACAGCATGGGCGTTTCTTGCCTTCCAACAGTTCGTCACAGGTTCGTTCAATGCGACGCCGGCGCGTCTTTGGCTGTTTTGCATCATCCACCCAGCAGATGAATTCATTCCGGCCGAGCGGCGTCAGGCTTTCCCACAGCACGAAGACATTCGGATCCGATAGCAGGGCAGCCTGAAGATCCTCGCGTGCCTCGTGAACAGTGCCATGAGGAAAAGTGTTCGCCATGCAACCTCCAAATAATGCGGCTAGCAACCCGGGCGGCGATCCATTTGACCGCCGTCGTCAAGTTACTTTTTTGCCCTGCGCCAATGTGTGTGCGACAACGGCGTTTGCGTGCCCGTGTCCCATTCCTTGCTCGTTCTTCAACATTGCGACGAAATCCATATGCTTTGCCGGGATACCCTTACGTACTAACTCCTGCCAATGGAAGAGGGGACGCCCGTACTTCTTTTCAATTGAAGGTAAGTAGGAGGCTGGGCCCTTGGCCGGTTCGTCGGTCAACAGTGAATCTACCCCATATTGTCGGTAGCACCAAATATCGCCCGAACCGGGAATGAGCGCAATATGCTGCGATGGGCAGCTTTCAGTCAAGTGTCACCATGAACTTCACGGATGAATTGGGGGCGGAAGTGGTCATCAAACCACCTGGATTCAAGTTTCACAATGAGCGTCAGCCTTTGAAAATTTTACGGATCGGAGAACAGTCCCGCTATTGCTGAAAACGGCGACAGGCATTCTTGACTCTACGGCAAAAACAAATGAGCCGCTAACAAATATTCCGCCCAATTACTTATGCGAGCGTCTTTCGACGTCGGTGTCGCTCTCGCGAGTCTCGATGAGAGACTTGAGCAGTCGCCAGTGGAGAAAGGGAACATCGAAGAGTTCTGGTTTGTCGAGACCTTTCATCGCTGTGGTTCAATGAGGAGTTGGTCGAGATCGAGGACTCGATGCTGCAGCAGGTGGTTTGCGATATTCGCTCAACCGATCACGCCCTGACCATTACCCGCGATGGGTTGACAAGCCAAACACATTTGCTGTCGTTCAATATGGGCTGCCTAAAAACTCTTCGTGTTAATCGGCGGGTCATCGCGATTTCGAAACACAGCTACGCGCCAGTCTTGACGGGCAGATTGCCGGGATCGACCTCGGTTTCAAAGAGCATGACCAGTTGTTGCTAGCGCGCTAGATGTTAGGGCGGCGGCTTACCGGCCGTCGCGCCTCGTCAAATCTGCCGGGTTCATTGAACTGGTGCTGGCGAGGCCATTGGTTTCAGCCAGCATAATCGCCACAAGCACGATATCTCACCCCGTGCTGCCCTTCTCGTCTTGCGTGAAATGATCGGAGGGGCGGAGGTTTTGCGTATGGGGCGTTTTTCAAGATGCAGTCAAGGCTACTCGGATGACCGACGCATTTCCTGGAACCTTCACCACAACGTTAGTACTTATTGGAAATACGGCGATCAGCTTCATTTCGAGAGGTTGCTTATACGTTGGGGCACCGGCACCGATTATCATACTCGCTGCTTTCCGAAAGTCGGGCAATTCCATGATCAATACGTTCGATCTAAACAGGTATTGACAATGAACCTAATCATAGATAAATTATATCTACGATTAGGAGATGTAACATGAAACTGAGCGAAGGCGTCGAGCAGGCCATCCACTGTGCGGCATTTCTGGCGGGGCTGTCCGACGACGGCGTCCTGTCGGCGGCAGCACTGGCCGAACTCCACGGCGTGTCGACGAGCTATCTGCTGAAGCATTTGCAAGCGCTTTCTGGCGCCGGGATAGTCGCGACGACACCGGGGCCGAAAGGGGGCTATCGGCTGGCAAAGGCGCCTAGTGACATCAGTCTCCTGGACATCGTCCTCGCGGTCGAGGGACCGGCCCCCGCCTTTCGGTGCGCCGAGATCCGCCAGCGCGGGCCGAACCCACTGCCGCAGCGCTACTTTACCAAGCCCTGCCAAATTAATGCCGCGATGCTTAAGGCCGAGAAGGCCTATCGTGCAGAGCTCGCCAAGGTGTCGGTCGCGGACCTTTTGGCGGGTCTCGGTGCTGACGACGACGGCGGTATCGCCGCTCGCGGATGCGCCTTCCTTGAACTCCACGAACGCAAGACGGGCAATCGCGCCTCGTCATAGGAGAAAATAACATGACCAAGATGAAGAAGGTCGTCGTGATCGGCGGCACGGGCCTAATCGGATCAAAGGTAGTGAAGCTGCTGCAGGACGCCGGCCAAAACGCCGTCATCGCAAGCTCTCGCAACGGTATCAACGCCTATACGGGAGAAGGACTGGTAGAAGCCATCGCAGACGCCGACGCCGTCATTGATGTGTCAAACATGATGTCCTTTGACAAGGAAGCACTCGTCGACTTCTTCGGGACGTCAAGCAGGAACCTGACGAACGCGGAAAAGGCCGCGGGCGTGCGCCATCACGTCGTCCTCTCGATCGTCAACGCGGACGGTCTTGCTGCCAATCCCTACATGGCGGGCAAAGTAGTGCAGGAGGAGACCGTCGCAACCTCAGGCCAAGGTTATACCATCGTTAGAGCGACGCAATTCCATGAATTTATCGAGACGCTGGCAGGCGCCTATGCAGTCGACGGCGGGGTGAAGGTGCCTGACATCGACTTCCAGCCACTCGCGGCCGACGACGTCGCCGCGGCTCTGGTCGAGACTGCGCTAGGCGAACCGAAGAACGGAATTATCGATCTTGCTGGGCCGGAACGGGCATCGTTCGAGTCCTTTATCCGGGCGTATCTCGAGGCAAGGGGGGACGTTCCCGCCATCGAAGCGGACGCGGAAGTCGACTACTTCGGCGCCCCTGTCATCAACGGATCGCTCGTCCCAAGCGGAGCTTACATTGAAGGCCGGGTGACGATCGCTGAATGGCTTACCGCATAACCAACACAAAAACAGGAGAAAATCATGAAGAAGTTCATCTATGTTGCCGCGCTGCTCGCAGCATCGTTGGCCACAGCTCATGCTCACGACGTCACTAAGACTGCACTCGCATATGATACGAAGGACGCCAAAGTGACACTGGTCTACGAGCATGCTCTTCCAGACGTTCCAGGCAAAAGCATCAAAGCTGCATTAGTGGAGTATGGGCCCGGCGGTTATAGCTCCGCGCACACACATGCGAAGTCCGCCCTGATCTACGCAACGATCCTCGAGGGGTCAATTTTGAGCGCGGTGAACGGTGGCGAGGTAAAAACCTTTACTGCTGGCCAGAGCTTCACGGAACTTCCCGGCGACCTGCACGACGTCTCCGCCAATGCCAGCAAGACAGAGCCAGCGAAACTGCTCGCCGTCTTCGTCGTCGATTCCAACGATACCGACCTGACGATCCCGCGCAAGCCCTAGTCGGACGGCACGGTTCCTGAACCCTTCTTAATCTTTGAATAGGCAACGGCGGCTCTCCGGCGGAAGAAGAGTCTCGCCCTCAAGAAAGGAATGTAACATGTCCCGAATCAACTGGTCCCAAGTCGCACCCGAAGGTGCAAAGGCGCTTTACGGGGTCCACCATTACGTCACAACCAAGACGAATCTACCGGAAGAGTTGATCCACCTCGTCTTTCTGCGCGTGTCGCAGATCAACGGCTGCGCCCACTGTATCGACATGCACAGCCGTGACCTTCGCAAAACGATGTCGGTAGACAAGATCACTCTACTACCGGTCTGGGACGAGGTGCCCCATCTGTTTGACGACCAGGAACGGGCCGCACTCGCTTGGGCCGAAGAAGTTACAAATGTCAGCCAGACCCATGCCTCCGACGAGGCTTATGCCGCCGCCTCAGCCGCCTTCGAGCCGAAGGACCTCGTCGATCTCACTATTACGATCGCCGCGATGAACGCGTTCAATCGCCTCGGCGCGCCGTTCCGCCTTCCGGTGGCGGCCAAGGCTTGATTCTCCCAATGTGTGTGTTCTGGTTCCGGCATGGGCGTAATAATCTCACCGAGGCCGCACACCATTTAGAAACAGCGTTACTGCAGAGGCAACAGTGGCCTGCGCCTCCCCTTCGGTAGGGGGAGGTCGCAAACCAAGCACGACCTGCAAATGAAGATTGTCGCGGATCATTCCAACAAAATGCCCCGCAACAAGCAACGGATCACCTATCCGAATTTCTTTGCGATCGGCTGCAGCTTGTAGAACTTTAGCAAGATGCACCGTAGTACGCCCCGGACCTCTTTCGTAGAACAAGCGTGCAAGATCGGGAATTCGACCAGCTTCAGTGATAATGATACGATAAATACCCAGGACCGAAGGGCTCATGTAAACCGCAAGTAAGCGAGTTCCAAAGATCGTCAGCGTGTTGGGCAAGTCACTTTGGGTATCGTAGTCTAGAGAGAGTGCAGAGATTGCGCGATCAGCACTGTCGGCGACCAGTGCCAGGAACAATCCTTCCTTGTTCCCAAACTCGCTGTAGATTGTTCGCTTTGATCCACCTGTACGCTCGATGATCGCATCGATACTGGTGGTTGCGTAGCCTTGCTCGAAAAAAAGCTGAGCTGCGGCACGAAGAATAGCCTGCCGTCGAAGTTGTGTCCGTTCGCTTTTCGTGGCGGTCACTTAATATCTGCCTCTTCAATATTGCCGCTTGACTGGTAATTGGCATTACCATATCTGTCAACGGTAATGATGATTACCATTTGGTGTAAACATGTCGACCAGTAAGAAGAAAATCGTTGGCCTGGTATTTTGTCTCATTGCCGTAGCAACCGCTGCAGGAGGCTGGATGTGGGCGAGCTCGACTGAGCGAGCGACAACTGACAACGCCTATGTTCGTGGCAATACAACCTCTATAGCATCCAAAGTAAACGGATATGTCACCGTGGTTGATGTAGCCGACAACCAGACTGTACGAGCAAATGATGTTCTGTTCAGAATCGATGACAGGGATTTCCGCGCACGTCTGGCGCAGGCTGAAGCAAATGTGCAGGCGGCACAGGCACATATCGAAAATGTTGAGGCGGAGATCCAGCTTCAGCATATTCTGGTCAAGCAGGCGACGGCACAGAAACGGGCAGCAGGGGCAGATCTTGCTCTCGCGGTCAAAGCGTCTCAGCGACAGCGTGAACTTGTTCGCACAAATTCGGTCAGCAGAGCTCAGGTCGATGAAAGTGACGCTGCGAGGTCAAAAGCAGAGGCTGGCTTATTAGGCGCTCAAGCCGCGCTGGAGGCACAAGAAACACGTATCAAGGTTCTCACCACACAAAAGGAAGCAGCCCTGGCTGCTGTGCTTCAAGCCAGGGCTGCGCGTGACCTGGCCCGAATTGATCTCGACAATACAGTCGTCCGTGCTCCCTTTGACGGCGTTATTGGTAACCGTCAGGTTCGCGTCGGACGCCTGGTATCCCCTGGAGCTTCACTGATCGATCTGGTCCCAATCAAGGACGTATGGATTGTCGCAAATTTCAAGGAAACACAGATTGAGAATATTCAACCCGGTCAGTGGGCCCAGGTAACGGTCGACGCCTATCCAGGAACAATTATCGAGGGAAAAGTTGACAGCTTTGCACCGGGTAGCGGATCGGCCTTCAGTCTCCTGCCCGCTGATAATGCTACTGGCAATTTCGTCCGCGTCGTGCAACGTGTTCCAGTCAAGATCAAACTTGTTCAGAATCCACTTCCCGGCCGTCTGGTTCCTGGACTTTCCGCGCGGGTCAAGATCGATTTGGGGAGTGAGAATTGATGCTCTCTCCCCCAAGCGTCTCGAGCCAAACCAGGCAGAATACAGGATGCCTCCTCCTCGCGGGCATTGTGATTGCCACTTTGACTGAGGCGATTGCGGGTACCGCTTTGACGCTTGGCAAAGGTCATATAATCGGTGATGTATACGCTACTCCCGACGAATTCGCCTGGCTCGACATCGGATATACGACACTGAAGATGATCGCGTTCCTTATGGCATCTTGGATTGCGACGACCGTTAATTTGCGGATTATCGTTGTTGCGGCGACTGTGATGATAACATTGGCAAGTGCGGCCACTGCCTTGACGACCCGATTGGATTTGCTGATTGTTCTGCGCGCATTTCAGGGGTTTTCGGGAGGTCTCCTACTGGTAATCGGACAAACCGTTATCTTTCGAGACTTTTCGCCTTCTCGCCAGCCTGTTCTACAAGCCTTGTTTGCAACAGGGGCTGTGGTTGCACCGGCGACCCTCGTACCGGTACTGCAAGGATGGCTATTGGACAGCTATTCTTGGAAGTGGATTTTTTTCTCAGTAGTTCCTATCGGATTGCTGGCAGCCGGGCTTGTTCTCCTATCAGAAGAAACCATCGGCACCTATATTCCCTATAGGCGCTTTGACTGGAGTGGCCTTCTACTGGCATCAATCACGCTTTTCTGCCTCGTCTATGTGCTCAACCAGGGCGACCGCTGGAACTGGTTCGATGAAGGTCGCATCCGGTGGCTGACCGGAATAGGTGTGGTGACGCTTTGCCTGTTTATTAGTCACCAAGCGAGCCGGCCTGAGGATGAAGGACTGCTCGAGCTCAGTGTTTTCAGGTCCGTCGATTTTACGTTCGCATTCATAGTAAGTTTTGTAGCTGGTGCGGCATTGTTTGGAAGCACTTATTTGATTCCGAGTTTTGCAATCTCGGTCCTGGCTTTCACGCCAACGGATACCGGTATTCTTTTGCTCGCCAGTAGTATTCCTTTTGTATTTTCGCTTTTCTTGTCTGCCTTCGTATTCCAGGGCCTGGGCGTCTCTCCAATTGTCACCGTACCCTTCGGGATCGTGATGATCATGATCGCTATGTGGCTCCTGTCAGGCTCCGCAGGCGACAGCGGAATGGACGACATGTTGAACGCCGTTCTCCTGCGGGGCTTGAGCCTTGGCTTTCTATTTCTGTCTATTACCTTGATCGCATTCAGTAGGATGAGTGCACGTAGTCTCCCTGCCGCTATCGGCATCTTCAATACTGGCCGGCAGTTTGGCGGTCTTCTGGGAATAGCTTGTCTTCAGTCTCTTATGACGCGGAATATCGCAGGCAATGTATCTGTGCTCGCCAGCCATATCACAGCTGGATATTCTGCTGTAGGCGATCGGTTAGGAACAAGTGTGGCAGTTTTCGAGGCCCGCGGGATGACTACGGCTGCTGCAAATCAGGCGTCCAAGGCGTTATTGAGCAAGGCTGTCGCCTACCAATCTACAGTAATCGCTTTCGATACGGCATTTTTCACGATTGCATTGCTTTTCGTTTTTGCGGCGCCGATCCTTATCGTTAGCAAGATTATCTTGACGCGAATGGCGACCGCAATGAAGGCCCCGCGGGTAGCTTCTGTAGATTATCGGAACAGGAGCACATCGATCTCTGACCAAAGTCACAAGGGCAGACGCAAGCATTTATAACCGCATTGCGAGCACTGCTTTGTACTTCGTGCGCGAGAACGGCGACCATCTTTTAAAGCTTCCGCGCATGCGGTGAAGAGGTGGGCGCAATTGAACTCTAGCCACATTGTGGGTTGGGAGCCATCACATTGCTCAATGCCGGGAACAGTGGTTCAGATCGACCCGGCGGCGAAGGGCCATAATGCTGTTTGGGGGAGAAATTGGCGCCAAGGTTCTTGACTGGCAATCAGGCGCATGTTTGAACATGCTCGCATATGGACAACTCCCCAGCTGGAACCTACGCCAATCTGGCCTACCAATTGCTATATTTTAATCCGGCCACGCTTCGCCATCGGCTGACGTGACTACGATCGCGCCTGCCAAATCCTGCCCCCAAACCCACAGCAGGAAAACTCACGATCGGGCACGAGCACCACATTAAACAGGGCTACGCTTACGCTCCGGCGCAACGGTTGCATCTTCAACCAACGCGAACCTCTCGCCACGCTACGCGAGCGAATGATCGCCATGCTGGTGCGTAGAGCCTAGGCAAGGAGTTTGCCCTTCTGCGCAACCACGGATGACGACAGCGTCATCGGCAAGTTCGCAGTTGTCGAACTGAGCCACGCCCTCACCCTTGTTCTGTGGCAAAAACCCGTGCGGTTCATGTCTTTGTTCACACGCGCCATGCGGAATTCCAGCAAACGCCATTTGGCACCGGCGAATATGTTGCCCAACAGCACCGTTATTAGGGGCTATAATGGCAATATAGAGGCAATCGGCGGCAAATTGCAGGGTATTGTGAAGGATGGCCGATTAATATCAATCGCATTCATGTCCGGAAAATCGAGTTGTAGATTGCGTCCGAACCAGCTGATATCGCCGAATTGATCTACAAACCGGATATAATGCAGGCTGTTCATAAGATTGGTATCTTCCGATGCATCATCCCACCAATGTGGCTCGGCTTCTGGTTCCGCCAAGCAATAGATTCATGACCTCCTGTATATTAGAGAAAACTAAAGAATAATTTATAAATTTGAGCCTAGATTGACAGATATTTAGGTTACATTTAATAATCATATAAATAGTTTAAAATAAACGGCGCTCAAAATTTATGAAAAATCGCTCAACTTAATTTTCGGTTCGGCTCTTAGATGTTAAGCAACGGCCGCTGAATGGTTCTCATTGCGGCGTTTATGAAAGTCGATGAAAGCCAGGGCAGGAAGCGGTTTCGCAAATAGCCAGCCTTGAGCATAGGCTACTCCGTGCTCGCGCAGAAATGCTGCTTGCTCTTCGGTCTCAACCCCTTCTGCAACTGAAACTAATTCCAGGGCATGGATAAGATCTATGATGTGCAAAATGACGGAGTGTTTGGCGGGTGCTTGACCAATCGTATCAACAAACGACTTGTCGATTTTGATCGCATCCAAATTGAGGCTTTGCAAATATTGCAGACTTGAGTAGCCTGTTCCAAAGTCATCTATCGCAATGGCGTGACCAATTTCTCGTGCCTGATCTATGGTTGCACGCGCTGAATCGATTTCAAGAAAGCCGCGCTCCGTTGCTTCCAGCCAAATTTGATTGTTCTCTATACCCGTCGAATGTAGCTTATCTCGCAAATAATGCAGAACACGTCCGGACTGAATGTCTGAAGAACTGATATTAACTGCGATATGCATAGTTTTGTCATCGGCGAGCATGTCGCCTAGCTCCGCGATCACAAGGTCAATGACCTGATCCGTAATCTCTACAATCAATCCTGTTTCTTCAGCCAGTGGGATAAACAAGTCAGGACGAACGAGTGTTCCATCGGGCATTCGCCATCGCACCAGTGCTTCCGCGCCGACACACGTACCGGAACTTAAGTCGATAATTGGCTGATATTCGACGATCAGATTGCGGTTGTTAATCGCAGTTGCGAGTTCAGCTTTGGGAGAAAGGCGGTTGGCAAAGTACCAGTAGACAGCTATGAGAAACAATACCGTGGCAAACAGACCTGCAAAAAGGAAACCCGGCAATTCTGTACCCACACGAATAACAAGTCTGGAGCGTGGCTCAATTGCAATTGCTTTAAGACCGTTGATTGCACTAACACCAACCAGATAACCGGATTTCTTGAGGCGATTGGCGTCAAAGCTCGTATCGTCGTCTGGATAATAGTTAAACGGATCGCGGCTTGCGAGAACCTGATCGTGCTCATTCAATAAGACTGTGGCGATTTCTCCGTTTACCGGCACGTCGATCAACCGGGCTGGAACAATCAGCGCGTTATAGTCACCGAGAGCGATCGCTGTCATTTGGCCTGTCTTACTGGCCGAAGGCGTTAAACGAAACGTAACGTCCAATCCATCCGAAGTAACAAAGTCCGCTTTAGCGCGCCGGACCGCGGGACTGGTCTTACCCCACGATGTGCATTTCAGAATGTCGTTTTCAAAATATCCGATCTCTTCGATCGAAGTCGTATTGATCGTCTGATCACGCATCCGGATTATGTGCGCATCTGAACAGCGGCGCTCCGAGAAGGATTGCATGTCGACCAACGACGATCGTGCTTCCTCAAAGACATGTAGCGCGCGTTTTACGGTCTGATCGGCATAGGTGTTGAGTGCAAGCAACTCCTTATGAGTAGCGGTTCGCCATGTAACCCAGGCCATGAAAAACAATAGCGCTATCGTTCCGGCAACTGCTGTCAGACAGGCGGATATAATCAATATTTGACGCCGGGAACTATGAATTCTGGTTGCCATCATTTTGTCCCTGATTCACCAACCATTGCCACACAGGTATTCCACTTATTGCCAAGATGAGGGTGTCCGCATTGTTTTGAAATTAAAAGGAACGCTAATCAAACAATGCCCATACATAAGTTAGCAACTGCTTTCAAAATATATTCATTTCAAAATGAAAGTATATTTTACGTGATGCTTATATAATAGACTGAATTATTCAGCGGCGGAGATAAATGCTCCCATTATGAAAGTGAATACCGCCTGTTAAAGCGCAATGCGCGTAGTTTTGGAGCCGTCTTTCATATCCACTGTGAAGGAAGTCGGTTTTGAACGATACGCTAAGTATCGTTCAATTGCTGATCGAGCTCGGTGAGATAGGAGGTCATCAATCTTATGGCCCTGTCGGTTAGTCGGACGATCTGCTGCCGTCCATCTGTCGGATCGACCCAGCGATGGACCAGGCCGGATTTGGTCAGATCGTCAAGACGTCGCGATGCGGTCGCGAGAGGCACACCTGAAATGACGTATAAATTGAAAGCAGTGGATTGGGCCCCTGTCAAATGACCTTCCATCAGCTCCATAAGCATATGCCAGGCGGGATCGACAAAGAGTTTGCCAGGGAAAAATTGCGTCCTGACATCCCGTATGCGCAACAGATCTAGAAGCCGCTCCTTGCTTGGCGCGGTGAAGGATTGAATGCGCGAAGAAGGCGTCGAATTTGCCGGAACATCCGTTTTTTCTGTGTTGTCCTGAAGTGGTGCTCGAATACTATTGCCGAGTTGTTGAACTTCGCTCATTAGGCGATCCCAACGAACTGCGTTCTCTTGCCGTAAGCTAATTTCTGATCTCAGCTGGCGTGATCTAATTGCGGCCTTGCCAACCGCGTTGAGAAATTCCAGTCCTTGAACAGGCTTTTGTAAAAAATCGACAGCAGCCAGCCTGAGTGCTTCAGCGGCATTATCGATATCTGCGTGACCCGTGATAAAAATCACTTGAAGCCAGTTTCGTTCCTGATATCGATTACGAATGGTGCGTAATAGCTCAATACCATCCATGCCAGGCATCCGGATGTCGCTGACAACGATGTCTATCTCAGGGGTTCTATCCAACAACTTTAATGCGGCAACCGCGTTGGATGCTCTGACACAATCATAGCCGGCATCGGCCAATGCAGTGCCGAGTACATCAAGCAATGGTTCTTCGTCATCGACCAGAAGAACAGTCGATGGATTTTCGGTCGAACCGGTCATGTATTCCCCTGCGCTGCTTGTGCCTTGCGTAGCGTCAAACGGAATTCTGCACCCATCGCTCCATTGGACGCAGACAGCTTACCGCCCATATCCTGTGCCATGCCGTAGCTTAGTGATAAGCCGAGGCCCGTCCCTTTTCCGACTGGCTTTGTGGTGAAGAATGGATCGAAAATCCGATCGACAATTTCGGCTTGAATCCCTGGCCCAGAGTCGTAAACGACTATTGTTTCCTGATCGGGAGCCGTATTCTCCAGTCTGATTTCAATGAAGCTTCCTGTTTCCGCTTCATGATTGCGATCCCCTAAAATTGCATCGCGGGCATTCAGAATCAGGTTGAACAGTATCTGTTCCAGCAGCACCAGTTCGGCCAGCACTCGACCATCTGCAGGGTTCCTAGAATATTTGATTTCTATGCCCTGATTTTGAATTTGCCTTCCGATCATGGTAAGGACACCGTCGATTGCGTCTGCCGGATCGATCGCCACAAGGTCTCCACCGCCTCGATGACCATAAACACGCATATGTTTCACAATTTTCGCAGCCCGCTCAACTTGCGACGCCGCCGCGGCCAGGCCCTCTTTAATCGTCACGCGGTCAAGTCTGTCCTGCTCTTCACGCGTCTGGAGATTAAATATGCCCATAGCCAGGGTTGCGAGTGGCTGATTGATTTCATGCGCTATACCAGTCGCGACCTCTCCGAGCGTTATGAGTTTTCCTGACTGGTAGATGGCAAGTTCCGCCTCACGTCGTTCTGTTATGTCCAGTCCAATCGCCACGACATTCTTCAGATCGCCCTTTGGATTAAGGATCGGCGATACCGACCAGGAAAGTGCTCTTTTCTGGCCAGAAGGCAATGAAACGTTGTTAATGGCCTGCCAGGGCAGTTCATCAACCACTTCCGAAAAGAGCTTGCCAAGAATATGAGAGACCGGATCGCCGTTCTCATCCTCATGCTGAATTTCTGGAAAAAGCTCCCGTATGGCGTGATTTGCGACAAGTACTTTTCCCTTGGAGTCGGTCACCATCATAAGAACCGCCCCTGTATTGACTATTGTTTCTAGAAATTCTTTTTCACGTCTTTCTCCGGCAACTTGTATCTCGGATATGGTGAGAGCATTTCTGTTTTTTACAAACTTGCCGAGAAGTATCCCAATCGCGACCAATGCCGCAAATAGAGCTGACAATGCGCCGAGCGTCAGGGAAGACGCAATGAGCCAGGATCTATATATCGGGGCCGTCGGAACCCCGACCAAGGCAACAAGGGGAGCCGCCGCAGTTTGGTAATGAGCATAGATGCATTCTTCACCGGTACGGCGTGATGTTTCTATGCGGATACCATCTCCCTCATTGATATGCTGCTCCATATTACCCGATATGGTATCACCATTTGCTGCGTCTTCATTCGACGCGCGAATAATTCCATCCTTGCCGATCAAACCGAGGATCAAGCCGTGTTGATCCTCAAACCGTCGGTAAAAGCCATACAAATAGGCCTCGTTCGCAACGATCAGGACGTAACCATTGAAATTCCCTTTATGGTCGTTGATGCGGCGGGCATAGTTCATAGCCCAGCCGCCGGCTCCGTCCGGTATGCCGTTCGATGCCCTATAGGGTTCACTAATAGAGACTTGGGGAGAGTTTTCCTGACTTAATATTCTGTAGTTCTTGGCATTGCTAACGTTGCGACCGATTGGGTAATCGTCCATACCGCTGGCCGTGACAATCCCGTTCTTGTCAATTGTCGCAATGCCCATGACCGCAGGCTCAGCAGCTGCACGCCTGCGCATCACCTCTGACAACATGATTTCGTCAACGATCATGTCAGTTTGATCTTCAACGAGAGCCCAGCTCAGCACATCAAGCTTCGTGAAAACCTGGGTAGTATGTTCAGCCAAAGCCTGAGCCAACGACATCACTTGCTGGCCTGCTGCATTGATACGATTATTATAATCCCTATAAATTATTATCGCCGCGCCCAGAAGCACGACACAGGCGACGATTGCAGTAGCCAGCCAGTATAAAGTTATCGTCCGCCGATCAATGCGCTTGAGACTGTTCATAGGCCCCCGAATATTAATGGTCAGGCAATTTCTCACTTATCTTTATTTATTATGTTCTAAATCAATAGCTATTAATGTAATTTACTGGCAAATTCCGCCGATATCGTTACGAGTTGATTAAAAGGATGTGCCCGCGTCGTTGCGGAACGGTTTCTGTCGCCCAGCCAATACATTCGGCGACCAATGCCATCTCATCTGATAGTGTGTCTTCTCTTCAATTCGCTCACAACCGCACTTCCGATGAGGGAATTGGATAGTTCGTCGGTGAGAGAATAAAATCGCAACTGTCCTTTTTTGCGTGCCTGGACCAGACCAATGATCTTCATTTTCAATAGATGCTGTGACAGAGCAGATTGTCCAAGTCCGACCGCATCGGCCAGTGTCCCTACGGTCATTTCACCATTGTTTAGATGCGCGATGATGGAAAGCCTGTTGGGATTGGCAAGTGCGTTTAACTTTTGACTGAGTTCATTGATGATCGGCCTGTTGGGTACGTAGTGCTTCATGATCTCTCTCATTTTTAGATGATATTCATCAGTACGTGAGGATAGTTCGCCAGGTAACACTTTTGGCTGTATTGGCTTGTTGTGCGCCTGTCCGGCCTTGTGGGCCGGACAGGACAAGTCTTGTTTCGATCAGAACTGCTTGGAGAGTTTCCAGCGGAATCCATGCTGAAGCTTTCCACCACCAGTGCCGATCTGGGTGCTGTAATCGAAACCAGCAGTCCAGTCGCCTGTGATCTTGGCATCAAAGCCCGCTTCAATTTTGAAGTTGTCCTTTGATCCTGCGTCGGCGTCGATGGTGTAGGGAAGCATTGCGCCGATGTCGGTATAGCCAAGCTTGACGCGACTTGAGCCTTCGAAGTCATGGCTATATTCGAGGCGGGCCTTTGGCTTCAGCTCACCCCAGGACATTGGGATCGAATACTCACCGCGAAGACCGATGGTTGCCGATAAGAGGTCAGCTGTCTGATCGCCATAGGTGAGGTTATAGATCCCCGCACCGGTTTCAGAGAATGCAGACAGTTTCGTATGGGCTGCATCTGCCCGCACATATGGTGACAGAAGCCAGGCTTCATTGCGATAGTCGTAGCCAAGGGTGACAGAACCAAAGATCTGCTGTCCTTTGCGCTCACCGTTTGCCATACCGCCGGTTGCGGTAACGAAGCGATCGCTCTGGAAGTTCAGCCAACCATAGCCGATGACACCATCGAGGTAGAAGTTCTTGCCCGGATGATAGCTGCCATAGGCTGCAAGCGAGGTCATGGTCGCACGGCTTTTTGTCCCGTTTTGACCGATATCGGTGGTGTCTTTGCCATAGCCAAAGCCGATGCCGCCGATGAAGGATGGCGAGAAACGGTAATCGACACCGCCACTGACCCCAATGCTGGTATGTTCAAGCTTCCTGTCTTTTGCATGCTCGTCGGAGGATGACTTGCCGATGTTCACTTCACCGGCAGTCCAGAGCGACAGTTCACGTCCAGAGCAGGCTTCCGGCATCTTCGGATTGAGGTTGGCTCCGTCGAGACCGACGTTCAGACCAATGGAATCCTGACGGCAGTCGCCTTCCCCGTGAAGTTGTTCGAGGCGCTGCTGGAAGTTACGGATCTGCGTCTTTGCCATGCGGTTTGCAGTCTGGACCTGAGCATTGACCAGTCCGATCACTTCCGGATCAAGCGATGGATCGGGAAGAACAGGGACACGGACGACAAAGGTCACGACATGGGTCACAGCATTGCCATCGGCATCGGTGACGGTCACGGAGACCGGGAAGGTACCGGCTGTCGTCGGAATTCCAGCCAGGGTGTTGCCGACGAAGGTCAGGCCAGCCGGCAGACCGGTGACGACGTAGCTGTAAGGACCGGTTCCGCCCGATGCCTGCAACTGATGCGGACCGTAATTTTTGCCCTGCTCAGCGTCTGGAAGGGCAACGAGTTCGATCTGCGTTGCGACAGCAATAACTACCGTTTGCTTTTTGGTGGCGGTGAAGCCTTCCGCATCGGTCACCGTGACAGCAACTTCGAACGAACCGTCCACAGTCGGCTTGCCGGAGATGGTGTCAACACCGTCGAAGGTCAGGCCAGCCGGAAGACCGGAGACGACATAGGTGTAAGGTGCCGTGCCACCGGTTGCAGCAAGCTTATGCGAGCCGTAATCCTGGCCGACCTTGCCGGCAGGCAATGTGCTGAGGTCAACGCTGATGGCCGAAGCCTTCTCGATGACCACAGTCTGCTTGCTGGTGGCGGTGGCGCCTTCGGCATCCGTAACCGTGACAGCAACTTCGAACGAACCGTCCACAGTCGGCTTGCCGGAGATGGTGTCAACACCGTCGAAGGTCAGGCCAGCCGGCAGACCGGAGACGACATAGGTGTAAGGCTCCGTACCGCCGGTTGCAGCAAGCTTATGCGAGCCGTAATCCTGGCCGACCTTGCCGGCAGGCAATGTGCTGAGGTCAACGCTGATGGCCGAAGCATTCTCGATGACCAGGGTCTGCGACTTGCTTGCCGTATAGCCTTCGCCATCCGTGACAGTGATCGTCACATCATAGCTGCCAGCCGTGGTCGGCTTGCCCGAAAGCGTGTCGCCGTTCAGGGTGACGCCAGCCGGCAGACCGGTTGCGGTATAGCTGTAAGGCTCGGTGCCGCCGGTTGCGACGAGCGTATGCGCATAGTCGAGGCCTTCCTTGCCCGCAGGCATGGCCGACAGGTCGAGATCAATCACCGGTGCTTCAGCAATGACGATCGTCTGCGACTTGGTCGCCGTATAACCTTCAGCGTCGGTTGCCGTGACATTGACGTCAAAGCTGCCTGCAGCCGTTGGCTTGCCGGAGATGGTGTCAACACCGTCAAAGGTCAGGCCAGCGGGCAGACCGGAGACGACATAGCTGTAAGGTGCCGTGCCACCGGAAGCTGCCAGCTTGTGTGCTGCATAGTCGAGACCAACCTTGCCGCCTGGCAGCGAGCCGAGATCAAGATCAACGGTCGGTGCTTCAGCAATGACGATCGTCTGCGACTTGGTCGCCGTATAGCCTTCGCCATCCGTGACAGTGATCGTCACATCATAGCTGCCAGCCGTGGTCGGCTTGCCCGAAAGCGTGTCGCCGTTCAGGGTGACGCCAGCCGGCAGACCGGTTGCGGTATAGCTGTAAGGCTCGGTGCCGCCGGTTGCGACGAGCGTATGCGCATAGTCGAGGCCTTCCTTGCCCGCAGGCATGGCCGACAGGTCGAGATCAATCACCGGTGCTTCAGCAATGACGATCGTCTGCGACTTGGTCGCCGTATAACCTTCAGCGTCGGTTGCCGTGACATTGACGTCAAAGCTGCCTGCAGCCGTTGGCTTGCCGGAGATGGTGTCAACACCGTCAAAGGTCAGGCCAGCGGGCAGACCGGAGACGACATAGCTGTAAGGTGCCGTGCCACCGGAAGCTGCCAGCTTGTGTGCTGCATAGTCGAGACCAACCTTGCCGCCTGGCAGCGAGCCGAGATCAAGATCAACCGTCGGTGCTTCAGCAATGACGATTGTTTGCTTTATAGTGGCTGTGTAGGCCATCGAGTCAGTTACAATCAGGTCATAGGAATATGTCCCTACTCTTGTCGGCACGCCTGATAGGCCACCCGTTTTATCCAGAGTGAGTCCTGGTGGAAGCGAACTGCCCGACGCCAATTTGAAACCATATGGATCAATGCCGCCTGAAGCACCACCGTGCGGCGTCACCGGTTGCCCAACCCTCTCGGACGGCAAATTTGGATACTTAAGTACTATGTCTGGCTTTGCTACGTGGGCTCGACAAGTCAAGCGCCCCCCGATGCCCCCGCCTATGGCGATAGCGTCTACATATCCAGAATAATCTCCGTGCTTCGTAGGTCTCCCCCGGAAGACAACAGCTCTGTTTGTGTCAGGGTTGTCTTGGAACAATGCTTCCACACCAGGAACCATTTTGTTCACAGTCGTTACGTCCTTACATATGCTGCTGTTTTGGCCGGTACCCCCGTTGATGCCGCACCACTGGTACTCATCATAGAAAACACCCACTTTCATCTGCATCGTTCCGTCAACGCAGCCGCGATGATTCGACTCGGCATTTGCGTAGGCAGTGAAGGATGCCAGCAGTATCGATGTCCAGCCAGCAAGCGATGTGCCGCGCTTCCGGTCAACCGCGGTCATTTTTCGATATGACAAAGTTTTGTTCAAAGTCATTGGGATCTCCAACACGGATCTATTTCCATGCTGGCGATATGTTGAGAGAGCGGGTTTGGAGTCACGCGAAGTCACTTCCAATATGAAAACGCTGCCCAGGCCGTGATCGCGCCAAACGTGTACGTCGTTGTAAAAAAAGGAGGAAATGGTTTGCGAACTGAGAATGATATTTTAGTCGCGTCTAAATATGCTGGTCCCTTATATATGTCCGCTCGGTATTCAGACCTTAAACCGGAAGTCCCATTTTATACCGACGCGTCGTAAAGTGATCCTCTCGACTTCCCGAACTGCACGTGGTGTTCCGACAGCTCTTTCATCGGCATTGCCAAGTTGTTTGATCAAGGCATCGAGCAGGTTGCACGTGTGTTTTTCAAGCCGTCATTTCAGCAGTGTAGTCACGCCATAATGCAA
>NZ_RCHH01000017.1:0-74630 GCF_003664555.1 Ochrobactrum soli
AAAAGCACTTGGCGATATCATCAGTCTCTTCTCCATCAATGAATGCCAGAACTTCTTTAAGGCTGCTGGGTATGAGGCCGAATAAATGCGACACGCTTTAGAGCATTTCCAGCAAAAGCTCGTAGCGCCTACGCGGGGAAATCAGTCCAGTGGACTGATTTCTGATCCCGCTTCGATACGTAGGATAATGCGTAAAAACAAATAGATAGAGCGGTTCCTCGATTCCGTTTTAACCGGAACCGCTCTAGAACACCTGCTTCCACCGTCAGCTGTCAGCAATGTGTGATTATGGCTTGCGCCTGCTATAGTCCCAAAGGGATTTATTGCTTGACGAAACGGCAATTGCGCCCTCTTTCATTGCCTTTGCTACATCGGTCTCATCACAGATAAAGCCGGAAGCTACGATAGGCGGGAGACGGCGTTTGTCCTCTGCAGAGAGATAGCCGAGCATGGGCGATGGCATGATCTGCACCAGATTGGGCCCGCTTTGCGAAACCGCCTTCAGGCTGCGCGGCCAGGTGGACCGGTCGGTCACAAAGACTTTCTGCATGGTCAGAAGGCCGCATTGCGCGGCCTTCTGGATTGTTGGAACACGGGTCGACAGCAGAACCGAAATGCCAATCTCGGCAAGGAATTCGATAGCTCCCTTGTCCTGCGACAGGCCTTCGCAACTGTCGATGTTCAGAACGATCAGCTTGTTGCTTTTTTTGAGCGCGTTGAGCACTTCGGCCACATGGCGCAAGGCAATGTTGGCGACAATGCCCACTTCCGCCTTGCTGTCCAGAAATGCCTGAAGATTATCCACGCCGTAGAGCGTCGCCATCACCGGCGTTCGCAAAAGCCGCTCACCGATCGTTCTGTCCAATGTCATTCCATCATTTTCCGTCTCTTGGCATGTCGAGCGAAAGTCCGAGCTTGCCGGGGTTAAGTAGATTGTCCGGGTCGAGCGCCTTCTTCACCGTTTCGAGGAGAGGAAACGCAGAACCCAGAGCGTCCTTCATGTAAGGCGCGCGGAGCAGTCCGACGCCGTGGTGATGGCTCAAGGCTGCACCATACTTGATTAGAACGGCATTGGCAGCATCCCAGGCAGCACGATACCATTCGGCGCGCTTTTCCACTTCCACGTCGCCACGCAGCGAGAAATAGAGGCAGGCGCCGTCGACATAGGCATGCGACTGATGCGCCGAACCGGCCAGCGTCCCCGGCACTGCATTGATTGCAGCGACGACCTCGTCGTAGATCGCAGGCAGATCGCGCCAGCATCCCGTCATTTCCAGCGTATCGGCAACAAAGCCCGGGCTGCGCTTGAAGCCTTCGGCGCTCTTGCCGGTCAGATAGCGCGTGTCGAGCCACTTTTCGAAGATCGTCTCACCATCGAGCTTGTCACCGAGTTCGGCGCAAACCTTCTCGCTGATCGCCATCACGGCGTCGACCATTTCCTGAGCGCCTTCATCGGCGATCAACAGCACGTTGCTTTCCGGCAGGCCGAACTGCACACCGCTTTCCAGCTCGTCGTAAAGACGCAGTGCTGCGGGATTGGCGCCGCCCTGCATGATGCGGCGGCAGGCTTCCAGACCGATGCCGAAGCTCTTGAAGCCATAGGCGATCGCGCGGGCATAATCCGGCAGACGAT
Source organism: Ochrobactrum soli (assembly GCF_003664555.1). Lineage (NCBI taxonomy): Bacteria > Pseudomonadati > Pseudomonadota > Alphaproteobacteria > Hyphomicrobiales > Brucellaceae > Ochrobactrum > Ochrobactrum soli. Next base: position 1,634 of record NZ_RCHH01000017.1, read on the forward strand.
GCAGTTTAAAGCGCGCCTTCACGATAATGCCAAGCGTGCCTTCCGAACCGATGAATATCTGCTGGAGATCGGGTCCGATGGCTGCACGGGCATAGTTTCCAACCGTCACCAGCGAACCGTCCGCCAGCACGACTTCCATGCCGTACACCATGTCCTCGATCTTGCCATAGCGTGTCGAAAGCTGACCTGCGCCGCGGCAAGCGATCCAGCCGCCCACGGTGCTGATACCGAATGAGGACGGCCAATGGCCCATGGTCATGCCAAACTCGCGCTGGATCATCTCCTCGAAAATATCGCCGAACATGCCAGCTTCAACTTCAACGATCTGGCTGTCCGCATCGAAGCTGACGAAACGGTTGAGATTGCAGACATCAAGCACAATACCGCCGCGCAACGGGAGTGCCGCGCCCGTAACGTTGGAGCGTCCGGCAGAAACCGTAACCGGAACTTTTGCTTCATGCGCAAGGCGCATGACGGACTGAACCTGTTCGACCGTCGAAACGCGAACGAATACGCCGTCGACCGTTGCGGGCTTTCCACCCGTTTCCGCGACCATGGTGCGCGCCCACCAGTCGCGGGTGTTCACGACGACATCTTCGCGCGCTGTCAGAACTTCGTCTGCAACGCCCCGCAGCTTTTCAACGAGAGCAGCGTCTACGGCAACGGCGTTCTGAGCCAGATCGGCCTCGGTGCCGATTTCCTTGATGCTGCCGGCATAATGCGGCTGGGTCGGTGCGCCAACGACATAATTTCCACGATTATAACCGCGTTTGATGGCTTCCTTGCTGATCATATTCAGTTCGCTCCTATGAGAATGGATTTTTCTTTTTCGGTCGCAGCCACATAAGCGGCGACCTGACGGTCGATTTCGGTTTGGGGGAGACCAAGCTCCTCACCCAGCAAAGCGCCCACCTTGGCGGCGGCACGGGCGGAAGCATCGCGCGCCATCAGGCGGGCACGCATACGACGCGACAGCACGTCATCGATGGTCCGGGCAAGTTCATGCCGGGCGGCGTAGATGACTTCGCCGCCGGTATAGGGCAACCCTTCCACAATCGATTGGCCGAGTTCAGGACGAGCGGCCATCAGATCACTGACGAAGCGCGATTCCGTACCGTAACGTTCGCCCAGATGCGCCTCCATGCCACCCGAAGCGACGATTGCCTGCGCGTCATAACCGGCGGCACCGAGCAAAAAGGCTTTCTTGGTGGTGCAACGGCGGCGATCACCCAGAACTTTCGCGGCGGCATCCACCGTCTGTTCGGCCATATGGCGCGACGTCGTCAGCTTACCGCCCACAATCGTGACAAGGCCATCAGGCGCAACATGCACGGAATGGTCGCGTTTGACGTCCATGGTGCTGCCGCCCGATGAAGCGGCGACCAGCGGACGACATCCGGCAATGCTGCCGACAACATCATCTGGCGTCAGATCGATATTGAGCGCGCTGCAAGCGCCCTCGATCAGAAAATCGAGTTCTCGGCGGGTGCAATGCACATCATCGAGATCGCCCTGATAATCCTCATCGGTCGTGCCGAGATAGGAGACATTGCCCCAGCGCGTAATCGTCGCGCGGCGGCTACGCCCCGGCACCGGCACCGTCACCGTGCAGTCGTTGCGAATTTTCAGCCAGGGAATCGCGACGTGAACGCCTTTGGCCGGGCGCACATGCAACGGCTTTTCGCCATCCTTGCCAAGGCCCATCCAGTCGCGCAGCCAAACGCCTGTCGCCATAATGACGGTCTTGGCGCGCACCCGGATTTCCTTGCCCTCGACGGTATGAACGATTGCGCCATCAACCCGGCCCGAACTGCGGGTGATCTCGGCAACTTTCGAGTGGTTGAGGACCGTCGCCCCATAAAAGCTCGCAGAACGGGCAAGCGCCAGCGTCAGGCGCGCATCGTCAACGCGGGCATCGAAATACATCAGGCCACCGCGCAGATATTCGTCCTTGAAGGTCGGGCAATGCGCCAGCACTTCCGCCGCAGTCAGCTTCTGATGCAGGATGCCTTCGCGCCAGCCTCCAGCCAGATCATAGGTCCAGAGCAAGCCTTCAAACGCCTTGGCAAAGCGCGAGTCGAACACACCATCCCGCTCCAGAATCGGAAACAGGAAAGGCAGGCGCTGCACCAGATGACTGGCATTGCGGCGCAGGCGTTGGCGCTCCAGCAGGGAATGACGAACCAGCCCAAGATTGCCCTGTTCGATATAGCGCAAGCCGCCATGCACCATCTTGGAGGATTTCGATGATGTACCGGATGCGAAATCATCCTTCTCGACCAGCGCAACACGAAAGCCGCGCAGACTTGCGTCGAAGGCGCAGTAAGCCCCGGTCACGCCGCCGCCGACGATCAGAATATCGTAGGTTTCGGTGGCAAGACGGTCTTCCTGTTCCGAACGGTTCAGCCGCAGCGGTTCGGTGCGGATCATCCGGGCGCGATCCTTGTCCGCGCGCCGGGAGCGCAGATTCAGCATTTCAACTCCTGTTTAATGATAGTGACCGGATCGAACGCGTGCGACTTCCTCTTCCGTGAGGGAATGCCACCGTGCTCTGCGGTCCTGTCTTTCCGCTTCGCTGGTCTTGGGGATAAAGAGATTGCCTTCGGGCAGCGTGCCGCGAGCTTCAGCAAGGTCGCTCCAGAGCAAGCCATCGCTGGCTGCCAGGAATGCGGTTCCCCGCAGGCTCGCGCGATCCTGATCCGCCATGCGCCGCACCGGCACACCGCTGAGATCGGCCTGCAGCTGAAGCAGCGTATCGCTGGAGGAAAGCCCTCCGCCTGCCACCACTTCCCGAACCGGAACGCCCGCCACTTTAGAGCTCGCCTCCGCACAGGAAACGACCGAATGCGCAATACCTTCCAGAATGGCATGAGCAAGATGCGCCCGGCTATGTGCCATCGAGAGCCCGGTCAGTGATGCCCGGCCATCGGGAACGATGTTCGGCTGGCGCAATCCCGTCAGGGTCGGCATGAAGAACAGGCCATCGGAAGACGGTACAGTTGCAGCCAGTTCGCTGATTTCCTTGGCATTCTCGAACCAGCGCATTTCATTACAGAGCCAGTTGAGCGCCGATCCGGTTGTGGCGGCATAGGTCTCGACCGCAAAATGCGAGAGGTTCTCGCTCCGCCAGGCCGTCATGGTGAAAGTTGCCTCGTAGAGGCCGGGATTCTTTGGCGTCTGCTTTCCGATCACAAGATCGACGAAACTGCCCGTACCGTGTACGCACATGGCCTGCCCTGCATCGTGACAGCCAAGACCGACAAGACCACCGAGCTGATCGCCGCAAGAAGCCTTGATCGGCACGCGGATACCGAGAATATCCTGGCGCGTATAACCGAAATCGTCAGCGTCCTGTTTCAGCTCGGGCAACAGCTCCGGCGGAAAATCCTGCGCCTCCACCCATTCGGTGAAGTAGCGGTTCTCAGCGAGAATATAGGCACCGGCAGAAGTCGCATTCGTCGGCGTGGTGACGGCCTTGCGTTCTTCGGACAGATTCCACAGCAGCCACGTGTCGACCGTGCCGAAAGCAAGCCTTTTCGCCTTCCATGCCTCGCGCACGACGGGCGTCTCCTGCATGTGGCGCGCCGCCCATAAATAGATCGCGCGTCCGCCCACAGGACGTCCGGCAAGCGACACGAGTTTCGCGTCCCAGATGGCTCCGAGTGGTTTCAGTTCTTCGGCATAGCGCGAATCCTGCCAGACCATGGCGGGAACCAGCGCCCGGCCCGTTTGCGTATCCCACAGAACACCGGTGGCGCGTTGCGTGGCGATTGCCATTGCAGCAATCTCCACGCCCGCATCACGTGCGGCTGCAATGGTCTTGCCGCACATTTCGATGGTCTTTTGCAAAAGAACATCGGCGTCCTGCTCCACCACGTTGTGACGTGGTGAAGAGACGGCAAGCGTCGTGTAATTGACGGCGGAGACCGAACCGTCGGCCGCGACGAGCGCGGCCCTGGTTCCGGACGTTCCTTCATCAATGGCCAGAATGGCCTGTCTGCGTCCGTTCACATTATCCTCCGTTGTTACCGGTCGCCTTCGAACTGCGGCGCATTTGGCTCGTCATCTGGGCTGACCTTGGTGCGGGTCGGATCCCACTGAATGATTGAGCAGATGATGCAAGCGATCAGTGGAACCACCGACAGGATCAGGAATGTCGGGCCGAGGCCGTAGCTCTCACGAAAGAGCGGAAAGACCAGCAGGCCAAGGGCCGCTCCCATGGCGCCGAGTGCACCGATGATGCCGTTGGCGCCTGCACGCAGTTCGCTTCGGAACGAGAGCGACGACAGGCTCTTGCCGTTTGCGCCCGGACCACCGGAATGGAACAGGATGAACAGCGAAGGCACGATCACCGCGAGCCATGTCGGCATGGTGTCATGGAACAGGCCCATGATGACCAGCATGACGAAGACTGCACCAAAACCGATGGCGGAAGCCTTGCGCAGGCCAAGCACGCGCCCGATGACAGGTGAAGAAAAGCCGCCGATGATACCGAATACGTTGAACACCAGCGTGCCCAACATGGCATAGATGAAATCCTTGCCGAACAGCGCCGCACTGATGAGGGGTAGATACCAGCCCACAGCAAAATATTGGATGGATTGCCCGATCTGGACAGTGGCCGCTAGAATAGTGCGGGGCAGATAGATGCCACGGAAAATCAGGGCAACATTGGCAATGCCGCGGCGGGCCTGATTGAGAACCGGTAGACGGTCTTCCGGAAGAGCGGCAACGAAATCGCGATGATAGATGCGGGTCATCGCACGGGCGGCCTCTTCCAGCCTTTCCTTGCGGGCAAGCCAGATCGGGCTTTCAACCATGAACACTGCCTGAAGCACCATGATGGCAAAGGCAAAGATACCAGTGGCCGCGACGGAATAGCGCCAGATCGCATCACCCACATCCCAGCTGTAGAACAGCATGGCCAGAAGCACATTGGTACAAACGGCTGTGTACCAGATGCCCTGCCATGTATTGAGACGGCTGCGCAGGCGCGCAGGGGTGAACTCTGCAAGTACGGCCATGGCGATGGCAAAGTCGATACCGTAGGCGGCGCCAACGAAGAAGCGTCCAAGAAGAATGACTTCATAGGAATGCGCCGTCATGACCAGCACTGCGCCGATGAGCGCGATGAGCTTTGCGAAAATCAGCGGGCGCATACGCCCCCAACGGTCGGCAATCCAACCACCAATCGGATTGAACGCGATCGACACCCATGCGGCGAAAGAGGTCATCAATGCGACCTGCGCCGCATCCAGTCCCAGATCGCGTGTCATTGGCCCAAGGCCTGCGCTCAATGCCGAATTGGCGAAGGCGTCAAGAAACAGGCCACCAAGGGCAAGCCACCAGATGACACCGGCGCGGCCTCGAATGCCGTCATTCGCATCTATGTAGGAAATGATATCCGGTACGCCCCTAAGGGCTATTTTGCTTCCGTGCATTACGGCGTCCTCCCAACGTCGCTATGACATCTGCAAGAGGACTTATCCGGATTCCAGACGCAACAAGACCACCCTTGCAGATGGTCTTAAATCTTCAGTCTGCATTTGTGGTTATAGCCACTTTTTAAGAGGAGTCAATGCACCACTTTTATCGCAGAAGCGATGCTGGATAACGCCGCTCTGAAGGAGGTCGCACGGGCGGGCCAGCGCCGGGTATTGGCCGCAATCAAGACTTCAGCGCGCCAAGCAACTCTAGCAGCCCGGCTTTCAATGCCGCGACATCATCCTCTTCGGCGCGCAACGCAATCTCGTTCATCGCGCCGTTGAGCAGTATGGCAAGCATAGTCGGGCCAGCTGAGAAGCGGATGGCGCCGGCATCAATCGCCTCTTCTACGCCGATGCGGAGGAGATCAAAGGAAAGTTCGCGATCAAGCGCTTCCCATCTTTCGCGCCCGAGTACACCTGGCGCATCGATAACAAGTATGCGACGGCTTTCCGGTCGGAGCATAAAGTCAATCCACGCGAGAGAACCCTGCTCCAGCGCCTCGACAGGATTGGTCAAACCCTCGGTTGCGATTCGGATCTCCTCAGCCGCATCAACGGCGAGATCGCGACACACCACCTCGAACAAATCCGACTTGTCCCGATAGTGATGATAGAGTGCGCCTCGTGTCACACCGGCTGCGGCTATGATCGCCTCCGTGCTGGTTTGCGCATAGCCTTCCCGGGCAAACAGTGTTCGCGCCGCAGCAACCAACCGCCCCTTGGTCTGGCTCGTGCGAAGTTCATTCTTGGTCATTTCCGCTTCCTTCGGAATTTCATTGACAGACAGTCTGTTTGTTTTTAAGTCTGCCAAGAAAACAGATAGTCTGTTTGTTTCTAATAGGCAAGGAGGCCAGTATGCGATTTACCGACCGCTACCCCATCATCGTCACCCCAAACAAAGACGCGGCGCGCGACTTTTGGGCTAAATATCTTGAGTTTGAGGTGGCTTTCGATAGTTCATGGTTTTGCCTGCTCGTCGCAGAGGGCGGAACGGCCTCAATCGCCTTCATGACACCGGATCATCCTTCGTCGCCCCCCGGCCCCGAAATTTACGCCGGAAGCGGGCTTTGCTTCGAAATGGAAGTTGCGGACGCAAAGGCCGCCCATGAGGAACTGGCAGGCAGGGGGCTGCCAATTACTTATCCGCTCACTGAAGAGCCTTTCGGCCAGCGCCGCTTTGGCTTCGCAGATCCAACTGGCTTGTGGGTGGATGTGGTCGAGCAAATCGCGCCGCAAAGCGGCTTCTGGGACAAATATATGGTGTGATCCACACAATTCATCATCGCTCTCTAAACCGTGAGATGGTTCCGCGCCCTTTGTGTGTCGAGAACCTCCGCTGGACCGTCCAGCACGATCTCGCCGCGGTCCATGATGTAGACATGGTCGGCGAGTTCCCGACAGAAATCGAGATACTGTTCAACCAGAAGAATGGCCATGCCGGTGGAGTCGCGCAGATAGCGGATAGCGCGACCGATATCCTTGATGATAGAAGGCTGAATGCCTTCCGTCGGCTCGTCGAGCACCAGAATGCGCGGTTTCAGCACCATGGCGCGTCCGATGGCCAGTTGCTGTTGCTGGCCGCCGGACAGATCGCCGCCGCGACGCGACAGCATATCCTTCAGCACCGGGAAAAGGTTGAATATTTCGTCGGGGATAAAGCGTTCGGAACGCTTCAGCAAGGCATAGCCGGTTTCGAGATTTTCCTTCACCGTCAACAGCGGAAAGATCTCGCGCCCTTGTGGAACATAGCCCATGCCGCGGCTGGCGCGCGCATAGGGCGGCAGGCCTTTCATGTCTTCATTGTCGAACACGACATGCCCGCCGCTCAGCGCCTGTTGCCCGGTAATGGCGCGCAGCAGGCTGGACTTGCCGACACCGTTGCGCCCCAGAACACAGGTAATGCGCCCCGCTTCTGACTTCAGCGACACCCCGCGCAGGGCCTGCGCCGCGCCATAGTGAAGGCTCACATTTTCAACGCTCAACATCTGTAGCCTTTCTAGCGCCCAAGGTAATTTTCGATCACCTTCGGATCGGAACTGACGAAATCGATGGACCCTTCCGCAAGCACGCTGCCTTCTGCGAGACAGGTCACCTTGACGCCCAGCTCGCGGATGAAGCCCATATCGTGCTCCACCACCACGACCGAACGTGTTTTGGCGATCTCCTTCAGGAGAATGGCCGTCTCGGCGGTTTCGGCATCCGTCATGCCCGCCACTGGCTCGTCGACCAGCAGAAGCTTGGGCTCCTGCGCCAGTAGCATGCCGATTTCGAGCCATTGTTTCTGCCCATGCGAAAGATTGGCGGCGAGTTCATCACGCCGCGCCCACAGCCGCACCGTTTTCAATATGTCTTCGATGCGCTCGCGATCCGCCTTGTCCTGCCGGTAGAGCAATGTCGCCCACACACCGCGCTTGCGGTCCAGCGCAAGCTCGATATTGTCCCAGACACTGTGGCTCTCGAACACGGTCGGCTTCTGGAATTTGCGCCCGATGCCGATCTGGGCGATATCGGCCTCATCCTTCCTGGTCAGATCGATATTGCCCTCGAAGAAAACCTCGCCCTCATCCGGTTTGGTCTTGCCGGTAATGATATCCATCATCGTCGTCTTGCCCGCGCCGTTGGGGCCGATAATGGCGCGCAATTCGCCCGGTTCGATGACGAAGGACAGCGAGTTCAGCGCCTTGAATCCATCGAAGGAGACGGACACACCGTTGAGATAGAGCAGGCTGTTGGTGCTTTCGGTCATGGTGTCTCTCACTCCGCAGCCGATGCTTGCAGTTTGGCCTCATCGCCGGATGGGGTGGTTGCCGGTTTGCGCGACGCCATGAAGGCGCGGAACGTGCCGACAATCCCTTTCGGCAGGAACAGGGTAACGGCAACGAAGAGCGCGCCGAGCACGAACAGCCACATTTCCGGGAAAGCCGTTGTAAAGACGCTCTTGCCGAAATTGACCAGCACGGCCCCGATCACCGGCCCGACCAGCGTTGCCCGACCGCCCACGGCAGTCCAGATCACGACCTCGATGGAATTGGCCGGCGTGAATTCGCCGGGATTGATGATGCCGACCTGCGGCACATAGAGCGCGCCCGCCACTGCCGCCATCATCGCCGAAACCGTGAAGATGAAGAGCTTGTAGTTTTCCGGGCGATAACCCAGAAAACGCGTGCGGCTTTCCGCGTCGCGCACGCTGACCAGCACCTTGCCGAATTTCGATTTGACGACTGCCGAACTGAAGATCAGCGCGACGGCCAGCACGAGTGCGGAAGCAGCGAAGAGTGCGGCGCGCGTACCGTCTGCCTGAATGTTGAAACCCAGAATATCCTTGAAATCGGTCAGGCCGTTATTGCCGCCAAAACCCATCTCGTTGCGGAAAAAGGCCAGCATCAGGGCATAGGTCATGGCCTGCGTGATGATCGACAGATAGACGCCGGTGACGCGGGAGCGGAAGGCGAACCAGCCGAAGACGAAAGCCAGGAGCCCCGGCACCAGCAGCACCATCAGCAAAGCAAACAAGAAATGGTCGAAGCCGAACCAGTACCACGGCAGTTCCTTCCAGTTGAGGAACACCATGAAATCCGGCAGGTCGGGATTGCCATAAACGCCGCGCGCGCCGATCTGCCGCACCAGATACATGCCCATGGCATAGCCGCCGAGTGCGAAGAAGGCGGCATGGCCGAGCGAGAGAATGCCGCAAAAACCCCAGACCAGATCAAGCGCCAGCGCCAGCATGGCATAGGTCAGATATTTGCCGATGAGCGACACCATATAGGTCGGCACATGCAGCGGATGATCCGGCGCCGTCAGCAGATTGAGAGCCGGAACGACCAGCGCAGCCGCGATCAGGATTGCAGCGGCGATAAAGACACCGCGGTCGAGTTTTTTGAACAGAAATGCCGTGATCATGCTTCCACCGCCCTGCCCTTGAGAGCGAACAAACCGCGCGGGCGCTTCTGGATAAAGAGAATGATGAGGACCAGCACCAGAATCTTGCCGAGCACCGCGCCGGCATAAGGTTCGAGGAACTTGTTCAATATACCGAGCGAGAAGGCGCCGACGAGTGTACCCCACAAATTGCCGACACCGCCGAACACCACCACCATGAAGCTGTCGATGATATAACCCTGCCCGAGATTGGGCGACACATTATCGATCTGCGACAGGGCCACGCCCGCCATGCCGGCAATACCGGAACCGAGCGCAAAGGTGAAAGCATCGACATAAGGCGTGCGAATGCCCATTGACGACGCCATGCGGCGGTTCTGCGTGACGGCGCGCATTTGCAGGCCGAAGTTCGACCGCTTCAAGACGGCCAGCAGCGTGAAAAACACGGCCAGCGAAAACACGATAATCCACAGGCGGTTCCAGGTCACGGTCATGCCGCCGAGTTCGAAAGCACCCGACATCCAGGAGGGATTGCCGACTTCACGGTTGGTCGGCCCGAACACCGAGCGCACAGCCTGTTGCAGGATGAGCGAAATGCCCCATGTCGCCAGCAATGTTTCCAGCGGACGACCATAGAGAAAGCGGATTACGCCGCGCTCGATCACCAGACCGACCAGCGCGGTAAATAGGAACGCCAATGGCAGGGCGATGGCCAGCGACCAGTCGAACAGGCCGGGATAGCTGGTGCGGATGACCTCCTGCACCATGAAAGTGACATAGGCGCCCAGCATGACCATTTCGCCATGCGCCATGTTGATGATGCCCATGACGCCGAAGGTAATGGCAAGGCCGATGGCCGCAAGCAGCAGGACGGAGCCGAGCGACAGCCCGTACCAGACATTCTGCCCGGCGTCCCAGAAAGCCTGCCTTTGTTCGATATGACCGATGGCTGTATCGAGCGCGGCGGCAAGCTCTGGCTGCGCATTGGCGCGGGCGGCATTCAAAACCGACAAAGTGGAACGATCGCCATTGTTCTGAAGAAACTGCGTCGCCTTGAGCTTGTCGGAAACCGGACGGTCGGATGCCAGCAGCGCCGCAGCCTGTGCTTTTTCCAGAAGGGGGCGGATCGCGCTGTCCTGTTCCTTGGCCAGTGCCGCCTCGATCGGCTCAAGCGCATCCGCATCGGCGCTTGCGGCAACGATCTCCGCAGCCTTCAGCCGTTCGGCCCGGTTGGGACTCATCAGCGTGAGACCGCCCAAGGCCGTGCGAACCGCGCGGCGGACGGAATTGTTGACCTTGACCTTGTCCATCGCGGCTTTGGGCGCTTCACCCGTCGCCTCTCCGCTGACAGGATCGGTAAGCTGGAAATTAGCGCCGGATGCTTTCGTGATGAAGACGCGACCATCCGACTTGCGTGCATAAAGATCGCCATCGCCAAGCGCGTTCAGCACAGGCACGACGCGCGTGTCGCCGGTGCCCGCAAGCTCGGAAATTCGTTCCTGCATCTGGGCAAAATTCGCCTTGCCCAACGCATCGACAAGCCCCTGAAATTCATCCGCCCGGGCTGTCGTCGCAAGTGCGGCAAACAGGACGGACATGACGAGCAGGACGGCCCGTATCCGGCGCTCCATGGCTGATTTCCTCAATAATAGCTGCATTCTCTATTGTGATTGCAAGGGGCGGGCCCGTTCTGCCCGCCCTCTGCATCCCCCGTTATCAGGACCCGCCCTGACCGCCGCACTTGCCCGTTTCGACGTTAAAGTTGCCGCAGGACATCGGCTTGCGCCAATCGGAGATCAGGTTCTTGGAATCCGGCAGATAATCGGACCATTCGTCACCGACGATCAGGCCCGGCGTCTGGCTGACGATTTCAAACTGACCGTTGGACTGGATTTCGCCGATCAGCACCGGCTTGGTGATGTGATGGTTCGGCATCATTGTCGAATAGCCACCCGAAAGATTAGGTACGGAAACGCCGACCAGCGCGTCGATCACCGCATCCTGATCCGTGGTTCCGGCCTTTTCGACGGCCTTCAGCCACATGTTGAAACCGATGAACGATGCTTCCATCGGATCGTTGGTGACGCGCTTGTCGTCCTTGGTATAAGCGCGCCAGGTTTCAATGAACTTGGCGTTGGTCGGATTATCGACGGATTGGAAATAGTTCCAGGCTGCGAGATGGCCGACCAGTGGCGCGGTGTCGATACCGGCCAGTTCTTCCTCACCGACCGAGAAGGCCACGACCGGGATATCTTCCGCCTTCACGCCCTGATTGGCGAGTTCCTTATAGAACGGCACATTGGCATCGCCATTGACGGTCGAAACCACGGCGGTCTTCTTGCCTGCACCGCCAAAACCCTTGATCGCCGCCACTTCCGTCTGCCAGTCGGAGAAACCGAACGGCGTGTAGTTGACGCGGATATCTTCCGGCTTCACGCCCTTGGACAGCAGATAGGCTTCCAGAATCTTGTTGGTCGTGCGGGGATAGACATAGTCGGTGCCTTCCAGAACCCAGCGTTCGACGCCTTCGTTTTCCATCAGGTAATCGACAGCGGGTATGGCCTGCTGGTTGGGCGCCGCACCGGTATAGAACACATTGCGCTCGGATTCCTCGCCTTCATATTGCACCGGATAGAACAGGATATTGTTCAGTTCCTTGAAGACCGGCAGGACCGATTTGCGCGACACCGAGGTCCAGCAGCCGAACACGGCCGCAACCTTGTCCTGCGAAATGAGCTGGCGGGCCTTTTCCGCAAAAAGCGGCCAGTCCGAAGCCGGATCGACAACGACAGCCTCAAGCTTCTTGCCCAGAAGGCCGCCCTTCTTGTTCTGCTCTTCTATGAGCATCAGCATGGCGTCCTTGAGCGTCGTTTCCGAGATCGCCATCGTGCCCGACAGCGAATGGAGAATACCGACCTTGATCGTGTCTTCTTCGGCGAGTGCGCCAGAAAGGCTAGGGATGGTGAGCGCGCTTGCAAAAAGTGCGGCAAGCATCTGCGACCGGAATGTCATTGCGTGTCCCTCTCTGTTGATTGGTCCCGATTTTTCGGGTTATGGGCAACTATTGGGGAGAGGACGCCGTTTCCTTATACGTTAAATGACGTAGTTACCGGGGTGAAACATGCATTAGCACGATGCATGAGAGAATTTACCTGCTATCTCTCTTTGAAACGGCACAGCATGAGCCGGAGGGGAAATGGAGCAGCATGGCAGCGCGGCAACGCATCATCCCGGTCCGACGGGAATATAACCGCTGGGTCGCGGATGAAACGCTGGAAGATTACGCGCTGCGCTTCACCGCGAAAAGCGCGCGCCGCTTTTCGTCCAATCGCATTGCCCACACCGCCATCGGCGCGATCTCCTTCCTCGCGCTCGAAGCCATCGGTGGCGCGATCACGCTATCCTACGGCACCAGCAACGCCGTAGCCGCCATTATCGTCGCAAGCCTCGTCATGCTGGCGGTCGGCCTGCCGATAAGCCGCTATGCCATACGCCACGGCGTCGACATAGACCTTCTGACACGCGGCGCGAGTTTTGGCTATATCGGATCGACCGTCACCTCGCTCATCTACGCGACCTTCACCTTCCTGCTCTTCGCCATCGAAGCTTCCATCATGTCGGGCGCTCTGGAACTGGCCTTCGGCATCCCGATGTGGATCGGCTATGTCATCAGCGCCGTCGTGGTCATACCGCTCGTCACCTATGGCGTGCGTATGATCAGCCGCTTTCAGATTGCAACCCAGCCCTTCTGGATCGCGCTCAATATTCTGCCCTTCATCTTCATCGCACTGGCAGACTGGGGAAAGTTCGACCTCTGGCTGACCTTCTCCGGCGTTCAGGCTGGATTTACCGGCGGCGATAGCGCGCCCTTCGTACTGGCGCAGTTCGGGGCCGCCTCGGCAGTCATTCTGGCACTGATGGCGCAGATCGGCGAGCAGGTCGATTTCCTGCGCTTTCTGCCCCCGGAAGGCCAGCGCAAATGGCGGCACAAGATCGCGGTCTTTCTCGCCGGTCCCGGCTGGGTCGTGCTCGGCGCGCCCAAACTGCTGGCCGGATCGTTTCTGGTCGTACTGACGCTGAGCGCCGGTGTTCCCGCCAATGTCGCCGCCGATCCGGCGCATATGTATCTGACCGCGTTCGGATATATGATCCCGTCCCATACGGCGGCCTTGCTGTTGACCGTTGCCTTCGTGGTGGTCTCGCAACTGAAGATCAACGTCATGAACGCCTATGCCGGATCGCTTGCGTGGTCTAACTTCTTTTCCCGCCTGACGCACAGTCATCCCGGGCGCGTCGTCTGGCTAGTGTTCAATGTGTGTATCGGCCTTCTTCTGATGCAGCTTGGCATTTACAAGGTGCTGGAACAGACGCTCGGCGTCTTCTCCATCGTTGCCATGGCCTGGCTTTCCACGATTTCCGCCGATCTCTTCATCAACAAACGTCTTGGCCTGTCGCCGCCCGGTATCGAATTCAAACGCGCTCATCTCTATGACATCAACCCGGTTGGCACCGGCACCATGGCCATTGCATCATTCGCGTCATTGGCCGCCCATTTCGGGGCGTTTGGCACCATGGCCGCAGCACTTGCGCCTTTCATCGCGCTTCTGGTGGCCTTCATCGTTTCACCGCTGATCGCGTGGAAAACAGGCGGCAAATATTACCTCGCCCGCAAGCCCCGCCAAAGCTGGCAAAGCAAGCTCGCTATCACCTGTTCGGTCTGCGAGCATGATTTCGAGCCGGAGGACATGGCCTGGTGTCCGGCCTATGCGGCCCCGATCTGCTCGCTGTGCTGTTCGCTCGACAGCCGCTGCCACGATCTTTGCAAACCGAAAGCGCATCTGCGCGCCCAAAGCGCCAAAGTAGCCAATGCGCTGCTGCCCGCCGCCGTCATCGAAAAGCTTTCGACGCGGCTCGGGCGCTATGCCGTGACGGTTGCGGTTTCCATGGCATTTCTCGCTACCATCCTTGCGCTCGTCGCCTATCATGCGGGCGCGGCATCGCCGGAAACTGCGCAGGTCGTCAATCGCACGATCCTGATTGTGTTTTTCGTTCTGGCACTGATCGCCGTCATCGTCTGCTGGTTCTATGTGCTGGCGCATGACAGCCGCATCGTTGCGGAAGAGGAATCCTCGCGACAAACCGCACTTCTTTTAAAGGAAATCTCCGCGCACAAAAGAACCGACGCGGCGCTGCAACAGGCCAAGGACAATGCGGAAGCCGCCAACCGGGCCAAAAGCCGCTATGTCGTTGGCCTCAGCCACGAATTGCGAACGCCGCTGAATGCGGTGCTGGGTTACGCCCAGATATTGGAGCGCGACGAAACGATTCCCCCAGCCCGGCAGCCTTCGATCAAGCTGATCCGCCGCAGCGCCGATCACCTTTCGGGCCTGATCGACGGGCTTCTCGATATATCCAAAATCGAAACCGGCCATTTGCAGGTCTATTCCAACGAAATCAATCTGCATGATTTTCTCGACCAGATCATCGACATGTTGAAGCCGCAGGCGGAAGCCAAGGGCATAAGTTTCCGCTACCGCAAGGTCGAAGCGCTGCCGCAATATGTGCGCACTGACGAAAAGCGCCTGCGTCAGATTCTAGTCAATCTGCTCACCAATGCGATCAAGTTCACCGAGAAAGGGGAAGTCGCGTTGGAGATTGCCTATCGCAATCAGGTCGCCACCTTCAGGATCATGGATACCGGACGCGGCATTGCGGACAAGGACCTTGAGCGCGTTTTCGAACCCTTCCAGCGCGGCGAGGCCGAACATACCCGCCATCTGCCGGGCCTCGGTCTCGGCCTGACCATCACCAAACTCCTGACCAATACGCTTGGCGGTGAGCTTTCCGTCACCAGCGCCTATGGCAAGGGGTCCACATTTCAGGTTCGATTGATGCTGGGCGCCATCGACCGCCCGATCAATCTGGCCGCACCGACGCGAAAAATCCAAAACTATACCGGCCCGCGCCGCACTCTCATTGTGGTCGATGACAATGACGATCATTGCGCGCTGATGCGTGAAATCCTGACGCCGCTTGATTTCATCGTACTGACTGCCAAAAGCGGGACGGAATGCCTGACACTGATCGAAGGTATTCGTCCCCACCTCTATTTTATCGACATCCGAATGCCGCAGATGAATGGCTGGGAACTGGTGACCCGCTTGCGCGAAAAGGGAGAGATCGCGCCGATCATCATGCTCTCGGCCAATATCGGCGACGGCACCCGGCCCGACAGCCTGCCGGACAATGCGCATAACGACACGCTGACGAAACCATTCGATATCCGGCAGATTCACGCCAAACTGGCGGTGCATCTGGGTATCGACTGGGTTTACGAAGAGAACCAGGAAAAAAAACCGCAGTCGCGCGCTACAAGCATCAACAGCCCCGCGATTGCCGATTTGCAGGAACTGATCCGTTTGGGGGAGATCGGCTATGTTCGCGGCATCGAAGCCAAGCTCGCCCTTCTGGCGCAGGATGAACACCTTCAACCCTTCGTCGACAACGCGCGCGAATATATACGCGCCTTCAACATGTCGGGCTACGATATGTTCTTGCGCAATCTGGAACAGAAAATGGATAACCGGCCATGAGCGTTCTTCCCCGCGACACGGTTCTTATCGTTGACGATTCTCCGCAGACGCTCGGCTTCCTGACCGAAGCGCTGGAACAGGCTGGCTACTCCGTGCTGATCGCAACATCCGGCAGCGCTGCGCTTGGCATTGCTGAACGTATCACACCGGACATGATCCTGATGGATGCAATTATGCCCGGAATGGACGGGTTCGAGACCTGCCGCCGGCTCAAGGCAAATCCAGCCATCTCGCAGGTGCCCATCGTATTCATGACCGGCCTGACAGAAACTGAACATATCGTCCATGCGCTGGAAGCGGGCGGTGTCGACTATTTGACCAAGCCCATCAATATTGATGAGCTGCGGGCGCGCATAAGGGTGCATCTCACCAATGCCCGCTCCGTGCAGAGTGCCCGCGTCGCGCTCGACGCCAGTGGCAGACATCTGTTTGCGGTGGACCGTGACGGCGCCATTCTCTGGTCCACGCCGCAGGCGATGCGCCTGATGGATAGTGCCAGTGAGAATGGGAACGGCCAGCTGCTTTTGCAGCAAAAATGCGCCGAGTTGCTACGGGCACGGGACCGACAAGGAATCTCCAATGATAGCCCGGAATTCGTCACGACCAACGGGCAGATATCCCTGCAACTGGCGCATCTCGGTTCGACCGGTCCCAATGAGTTTTTGTTCCGGCTGACTGCGATCAGCGAAAACGGCGAACAGGACATGCTACGCCGTCACTTTGGCCTGACGGCGCGAGAAAGCGATGTTTTACTTTGGGTAGCCCATGGAAAAACAAATCGTGACATCGGCACTATTCTCGACCTGAGCGCTCGCACTGTGAACAAACATCTGGAGCAAATCTATATTAAACTTGGGGTCGAGAACCGTGCGGCAGCAGCTGTGAAGGCTACCATCGTTCTTCATAGATAAAAGCTTGGCACTCCAGGAAGCGCCATTTTTACTTCTGCGTGAACAGAGAGCTTGAGTTGCATTATTTGCGATCAGAAAAATTTTCAGCGTTCGCAACTGCTGCGGCGAAGAGTTCGTCTCGGGATCGGGTCCCGACCCCACTTTGCAAGCCCTCGTCAACGAAGTGCTGCATAGCGGCAATTTTATCGCTGCGCATCTGATCTTTACGGATCAAATCGCGCACATAGTCGCTCGCGTTTGAATAGCGTCCTGTCTTTGCCTGCGCCTCAACCCATTCTTTCATCGGATGAGGGAGCGATACGTTCATGGTTGCCATTTAAGTCTCCCTTCTTTGGCTTACATTGTGCATTGGCAAAGTTTGTCAATTCAATTTCAACGACTCTGCCGCAGTGACTATGTGCCGAAGTTGTGGCAACGAAGGAGGATGAAAGCACTCAGAGCATCATTACGTGATAATCAGATTGCGACCACCTTTGTGGCGTTTATCTGCGCGTTTTTGATGCTTCAGGGAATGCTGTCGGGCTTCACACACAGCGCCATGGCTGGAAGTGAATACGAGAATTTACTCGGAGTAATCTGCTCGACCGCCGGAGCAGTTCATCTGCAAGCCAATGAAGATGACCACAAAACGCCGTCCAAATCTGGTGATTGCCCGTGTGCTTCTCTTTGCCGACTGGCATCGAGTGCCCTGCAAGTTGCGCTGACACCCACCCAGGCGTCTTTTCAGGAGCCCATTCGCAGCACCAGTCTGGTCCGATATTCAGTAATTTCGGCAGCCTCCAGTCCACAATCAAGTTTCTATTCTGAAGCCAGAGCTCCGCCGCCAATCTCCTGAACAGTTCACCTGGCGCAACCCGCCACATGGAATTCAGGAGAATTGCAATGTCTGAAGACACTCAAGGCGCGGCGCGTTTCGCATCCGCCCCATCCGATCTCTATCGTGCCGTTTGGCGCTGGCATTTCTATGCCGGTCTGCTTGTCCTTCCCTTTATGATCACATTGGCAATAACAGGTGCTCTGTACCTGTTTCAGAACGAACTCGACGGGATCGTTCACGCCGACCTCAAGCGCGTCCAAGTTCAGGAAACTTCAAAAGTTTCTCCATCGGCAATGGTGGAAGCATCTCTCAAAGCTGTACCGGGAACCGCGATCAAATTTACCGATCCGGCAAGCCCGAACAGCTCTGCCGAGATAACAGTAAACACGCCGGACAATGGGAAGGTCGCTGTTTACGTAAACCCTTATTCGGGAAGTGTGCTTGGATCGTTGCCTGATCGTGGCACAGTGATGTTGACAGTCCGATATCTGCACAGTCTGAAATATTTTGGGTCCTACGCCAGAATGGCGATTGAGATTGCCGCGGGATGGGCGATACTTCTGGTGGGAACCGGAATTTATCTCTGGTGGCCACGAAAGCAGTCCGGCGGTGTTGTGAGCGTGCGGGGCACTCCATCAAAACGTGTGTTCTGGAGAGATACGCATGCGGTAACCGGTATCGTTGTTGGTTTCTTTATCGTTTTCCTTGCCGTTACAGGAATGCCATGGTCTGGCGTGTGGGGTGGGAAGGTAAACGAATGGGCGAATGGCAACAATTTCGGATATCCTGCTGGCGTCCGTGTTGCCGTTCCCATGTCCGATGAACACCTTGATCATATTGCGAAAACAAGCTGGTCGCTTGAACAGGCGCAGGTTCCCATGTCGTCGGGCGACCATGACCAAATGAGTTCCATCGGCCTTGATAAAGCCGTGGCAAAATTTGACGATCTTGGGCTTCATCACGGTTACGCTGTCAATATTCCAACAACTCCGACGGGTGTATTTACCGGATCGGTCTACCCTGATGATCTGTCGCAACAACGGGTTGTCCACCTCGATCAATATTCAGGAAATGTTTTGATCGATATGAGCTATGCAGACTATGGGCCGCTTGGAAAAGCGCTGGAATGGGGAATTAATACCCATATGGGCCAGCAGTTCGGTCTCGCCAACCAGATTATCCTGGCGCTTGCCTGTATTGGCATCGTGCTCTTGGCGGTTTCTGCCGGGGTTATGTGGTGGAAGCGGCGTCCCGAAGGCTCTCTTGGCGTTCCGCCGATACCGGGTGACAGGCGGGTATTCAGAGGCCTGTTGCTTATTCTCGTGATTGGCGGAATTGTGTTCCCACTCGTGGGAGCATCCCTGCTCGTGATGCTCGTCCTTGACTCGATTTACACACGCTCGCGAGACCGAGCGAGAGCCAATCGGAAAGCACGAGCCTAGCATCCACTTTGCTATTTCTTAGAGCACGAAACTGACCATCCTCGATGGTCAGTTTCGTAAAATTGAGGCCGATCTGGAAAGCTGGCCAGCCTTCGCGTAGCGGACTTAAAACTCCCAGTCTTCATCCTCTGTCGCCACGGCCTTGCCGATGACATAGGAAGAGCCCGAACCGGAGAAGAAGTCGTGGTTTTCGTCAGCATTCGGCGAAAGTGCTGACAGGATAGCCGGATTGACCTTACAGGCCTCAGCTGGAAACAACGCTTCATAACCGAGATTCATCAGCGCCTTGTTCGCGTTATAATGCAGGAACTTCTTGACGTCTTCGGTCAGGCCGACGCCGTCATAAAGCGCTTCCGTATAGCGAACCTCATTATCGTACAGCTCAAGCAGCAGCTCGAAAGCAAAGTCCTTGATTTCCTGCTTCTGCGCTTCGCCCAGCACTTCAAGCGTACGCTGGAACTTGTAGCCGATATAATAGCCATGTACGGCTTCATCGCGGATAATGAGCCGGATAAGATCCGCCGTATTGGTGAGCTTGGCGCGGCTCGACCAAAACATCGGCAGATAGAAACCCGAATAAAACAGGAAGCTCTCCAGAAACACACTGGCGATCTTCTTCCTGAAAGGATCATCCGCACGGTACTGTTCGAGGATCAGTTCAGACTTGCGTTGCAGGAACTCGTTTTCTTCCGACCAACGATAGGCGTCATCAACGTCTGGTGTCAGACAAAGCGTGGAGAAGATCGAAGAATAGGAGCGCGCGTGGACCGCTTCCATGAAGGCGATGTTGGAAAGCACCGCCTCCTCATGGGGCGTTGCCACGTCCTCCATCAGCCCCACTGCGCCGACGGCGTTCTGGATCGTGTCGAGCAGGGTCAGACCCGTGAAGACACGGATCGTCAGCTGCTTTTCCTGCGGCTTCAACGTTTCCCAGGACTGGATATCATTGGAGAGCGGCACCTTTTCCGGCAGCCAGAAATTACCCGTCAGTCGGTTCCAGACTTCCAGATCCTTGTCGTCTTCGATGCGGTTCCAGTTGATGGCGCGCACGAGACCCGGGGTCTTTCCTTTGCCGGTTTTGAATTGCATGTTCATTGGATTTCCTCTGGTCACATCTGGAACTTACAAAGCGCAGGAAACGCAGCCTTGCACCTGTGTCCCCTCAAGCGCCATCTGGCGCAGCCGGATGTAGTAGATCGTCTTGATGCCTTTCTTCCAGGCATAGATTTGAGCCCGGTTGATGTCGCGGGTCGTGGCCGTGTCGCGGAAGAACAAGGTCAGCGACAGACCCTGATCGACATGCTGGGTCGCAGCCGCATAGGTGTCTATGATCTTTTCCGGCCCGATCTCATAGGCGTCCTGATAGTAATCGAGATTATCATTGGTCATGAATGCAGCCGGATAATAGACGCGACCGATCTTGCCTTCCTTGCGGATCTCGATCTTGGATACAATCGGATGGATCGAAGAGGTGGAGTGATTGATATAGGAGATAGACCCGGTCGGCGGCACGGCCTGTAGGTTTTGGTTGTAGAGGCCACCCTCCATCACCGCCTTTTTCAAATCGCGCCAGTCATCCTGCGTGGGGATCGCGATGCCTGCCTTTTCGAAAATCTCACGTACCTTTTCGGTCGCGGGCTGCCAACACTGATCCGTATATTTGTGGAAATATTCACCTGACGCATATTTGGATTTTTTAAAACCGCTGAACGATTTGCCCGCTTCGACGGCAATGCGGTTGGAAGCACGCAGAGCGTGGTAAGTCACGGTGTAGAAATAGATATTCGTGAAATCCACCCCTTCTTCCGAACCGTAGAAAATCCGCTCACGGGCCAGATAGCCATGCAGGTTCATCTGACCAAGGCCGATGGCGTGGCTTTCATCATTACCGCGCGCGACAGACGGCACCGAGCTGATATGGCTCATATCAGAAACCGCCGTCAGCGCCCGAATGGAGGTCTCGATGGTCTTTCCAAAATCCACTGAATCCATCGCGGCTGCGATGTTGAGCGACCCCAGATTACACGAAATATCCTTGCCGAGATGGGCATAGGAAAGGTCTTCATTAAAGATGCTGGCTTCGCTCACCTGCAGAATTTCCGAGCAAAGATTGCTCATGGTGATGCGCCCGTCGATTGGGTTGGCGCGGTTCACCGTGTCCTCGAACATGATATAGGGATAGCCGGACTCAAACTGGATTTCCGCCAGAACCTGGAAGAATTCGCGCGCGTTGATCTTCCGCTTGTGGATGCGCGCATCATCGACCATTTCACGATATCTTTCCGTGACCGAAATCTCGGTCAGCGGCTGACCATAGACCCGCTCCACGTCATAAGGCGAAAAGAGATACATATCCTCATTGTTGCGGGCGAGTTCAAAGGTGATATCCGGGATCACCACACCGAGCGACAAGGTCTTGATACGGATTTTCTCATCGGCATTCTCGCGCTTGGTGTCGAGGAAGCGCATGATATCGGGATGATGGGCATGCAGATAAACCGCACCGGCTCCCTGTCGTGCGCCAAGCTGGTTGGCGTAGGAGAATGAATCCTCCAGAAGCTTCATCACGGGAATAATGCCCGAAGACTGGTTCTGGATCTGCTTGATCGGCGCGCCGGATTCGCGAATATTCGTCAGGCTCAAGGCCACGCCGCCACCGCGTTTGGAAAGCTGCAATGCGGAATTGATGGAACGTCCGATGGACTCCATATTGTCCTCCACCCTCAACAGGAAACAGGACACGAGTTCGCCGCGCTGCTTCTTGCCCGCATTGAGGAATGTCGGCGTTGCAGGCTGATAGCGACCGGAAATGATTTCATCGACAAGGTCACGCGCCAGTTGCTCGCTGCCGCGCGCCAATGCCAGCGCCACCATGCAGACGCGGTCTTCATAGCGCTCCAGATAGCGCTTCCCGTCGAAGGTTTTCAGCGTGTAGCTGGTGTAATATTTGAAGGCGCCCAGAAATG
The DNA here is from genome assembly GCF_003664555.1 of Ochrobactrum soli. NCBI lineage: Bacteria > Pseudomonadati > Pseudomonadota > Alphaproteobacteria > Hyphomicrobiales > Brucellaceae > Ochrobactrum > Ochrobactrum soli. Next base: position 23,731 of record NZ_RCHH01000017.1, read on the forward strand.
TCGGGAAACGGAACTTTCTCGCATAGGCCTCATCGAAAAGATCACGCACGAAATTGAAGGAATACTGGTCGAGCACGGCCTGCTCGTAATAGTTCTCGGTTACCAGATAATCCAGCTTCTCCCGCAGATTATGGAAGAAGACCGTATTCTGATTGACGTGTTGAAGAAAATATTGCCGCGCAGCTTGCCGGTCACGGTCCAGCTGGATGTTGCCTTCATCGTCATAGAGATTGAGCATTGCGTTCAGCGCATGATAGTCCAGCCCATCCGTAGATTTGACGGGCTTGGGGCTGTTCGACGCTGCCGCTTGTGGCGCGTCCTCCGCAATCGGCTCTGCACCGCGCTCGCGGATCAGGGTTGTGTCTGCCGTGTCCAAAATCGTTCCATCCCGTTCCTGACATTGCCAATGTCTTCATCCGTTCCCAAAAGCTCGAAGCGATAAAGATAGGGAACCTGACATTTGGCGGAGATTATTTTGCCGGCTATGCCAAAAGCTTCGCCGAAATTGCTGTTGCCCGCGGCGATCACGCCGCGGATCAGCGAGCGATTGCCCGCATTGTTGAGAAACCGGATGACGGGCTTTGGCACCGCCCTCTTGTTTCCACCGCCGCCATAGCTTGGCGTCATGAGCACGAATGGCTCGTCTATCTGCAACGGGCTCGTGTCATCCTCACCCCTTTGCAGGATGGGAATGCGCCTCGCGCGCATTCCAAGCCGCTCTACGAAACGGTGCGTGTTCTCGGAGCGACTGGAAAAATAGACAAGGAGACCCATTGCAGAACTCATGCAAAGCCACGGTCACGAAAGGCCGTTGATCATATCCGGGCGAAAACCGGCCCAGTGGGTTTCACCGGCCACGACGACCGGCACCTGTCGGTAACCCAGCCCCGTCACGAGATCGAAAGCCTCCATATCTGCAGAAATGTCGATGACCTGATAATCGATCCCCTGGCGGTCGAGGGCGCGGGTTGTTGCGGTGCACTGGACGCAAGCGGGTTTGCTATAGACGGTAACGTTCATTTCTTCCTCACTGGATTGGGCGCAAGCTGACTGGGACCCGTCCGCCGTATGGGGGACAGATGCGCATAAAAGATCGTTCGCGCACGGGACATGCGCGTGAAGACGGACAAAATGGGGAAAGTCAGCGATGCATGAGCACCACTGGACCGCGCAAAATCACCTCTGGAAAGGTGGTCCTGAACTGAAAGGACAATACAAACTGGACAATGTGTCAGACATGGACTTCACCCCGAAGCTAGTGAGCGGGTATTCGGGGTAACAATCGGCAAGAAGCACAACTCGCCTCAATGACTGCACACCAACCGGACACCCCGCCCGTGGACGTTCATTGCTCAAGGCAGGTCTCCTGGCTCACGGGTTAGCGCCCTTGTCGGTCTTCCCAGCTTACGCCAGTGACATGATCAACAAGAACTCACCGTTTACAGTTGCGGGGGCAGCTTCGGCTTCGTCTCAACCTTCATGGCGGCGACTCACCGAATTCCCTCTTAGCTTTCGACCCATCGAATCGAAAGAACCTAGAACACTATATATAGTATTCTAAGTTAAAAATCGGTCAATAGATAGTTGCGGAAAACGCGCGTCGGTGGGCGAATACGTCAATCGCGACGACGAAACGACGAGGCATCGATGTCGTGCCTTTGCAGCCTTGCATAGAGACTACGGCGCGGCAGTTGCAGCACTTCAGCAGCAACGCCCACATCGCCATTGCATCGTTCGAGCGTGGCGCGGATGACCCCTTCCTCGAACCGATCCATCTGTTCGGATAACGGCAATGTGCTCGGTTCATGTTCAGGGTCATGCCGCAAGCCAAGCACCACCTGTTTGGCATAATTGCGCAGCTCGCGCACATTGCCCGGCCAGTCGTCGGAATGGAGCCGTGACTCGATGGCTGCATCGATTGCGGGGCGCGGTTGCCCGAACTGGCTGGCGGCCTCGTCGAGAAAATAGGCAAAAAGGAGACCTATATCCTTGCGGCGTTCACGCAAGGGCGGAATGCGCAACCGCACCGTTTCTAGCCTATAGAAAAGATCAGAGCGAAAACGCCCCGCTGCAACGGCACCGTCCAGATCGCCTTTGGCGGCCGCAATCACCCGCAGATTGACAGCACGAGGCTCTCCGGTCAGCGAAGGCAACTCGCGCTCCTCCACAACCCGCAGCAACTTGCCTTGCAGGTTGATTGACATGCTGTCGATCTCGTCAAGAAAGAGCGTACCCCGATCAGCATCGGCAATCCTGCCGCGCTGAATACGATTGCCAAACAGGACGTCATCTGCAACCGCATCGGGGAGCGCAGCGCAATCAATCGCAACGAAGCCGCGAGCATGGCGCGCACTCCAGCGATGCAACAGTCGGGCGACAAGTTCCTTGCCCGTACCAGTCTCGCCTTCGATCAGTACATCAACATCGACGCTCGCCAATTGGCGAATCGTGTCGCGCAGCCGCACCATGACCGGCGTTTCGCCCAGCAATGGATAATCCTGCTCGGCTTCCGCCGCAGCACGGCGCAGACGCCGGTTTTCCAGCACCAGACGGCGCATTTCCAGCGCACGGCGCACACTGGAAATCAGGTGATCGGCTGCAAAGGGTTTGGCAATAAAATCGAAGGCGCCCTTCTTGAGCGCCGTGACGGCCATGCCGATATCGCCATGGCCTGTCATCAGAATGACCGGCAATTCGGGGTCACGCGCCAGCAGCGCTTCCATAACGGCATGGCCATCGATACGCGGCATCCGAATATCGGTGACGACAACGCCGGGAAAATCGGCGGTCAGATTGGCTAGCGCCGACTGGCCATCGCCGTGGGTTTCAATATCGATCCCGGCAATCTCGAAGGAATCCGCAAGGGCCGTGCGAAACGGCGCATCGTCATCGACCAGCATCACGCGCAAGGGTTCACTTTCCGTCATGCTCACCGTCCTTATGCACCCGCTTCCACGTCGCAGCAAAAGCCGCACCACCCAGTGGTGAAGGAACGACCAGCAACGTTCCCTCCAGTTCCGTCATCAGATCGCGCGCGATACCGAGCCCAAGACCAAGCCCGTCCGGTTTGCCGGTGACAAAGGGGCTGAAAATCTCGTCATCCAGTTCCGGATCAATACCCGGACCGTTATCTGCAACGATCAACGACACTTGCTCATCGTCTTGCTCGATGATGATTGCGACATGTGGATCGGGCTGCGCCGTCACGGCATCGAGCGCGTTTTGCAGCAAATTGACGAGCACCTGTTCCGAGCGGATACGGCAGGCGAACACCATCAATTCTGATTGCTCCGGCATATCCAGCGGTACATTGGCATTGCGAAAACGGTCGCCCATCAACACCATCGTGCCATCGACCAGTTCGTTCAGTGGTATCGGACGCGCAACGCTGCCGCGTCGACGGGCAAAGCGGCGCATCTCCTGCGTAATGGAGCCGATGCGCGCCGTTAGATCGACGGAGGTCGTCAGATTTGCGGCAACCTTGTCGAGCTTGCCCTTGGACAGATAGTGCTGCGCATTCTCGGTCAGCGTACGGATGGTCGCGACCGGCTGATTGATTTCATGCACAAGGCCCGCAGTGATCGAGCCAAGCGAGGCCAGCCTGTTTGCTTGCGCCAACTCCTCACGGGCATCACGAAAGCGCTTGTCGGCGCGCTCGCGCTCGATCATCTCGGCACTTAGTTCCGCCGTGCGTTCGGCGACAGCTTTTTCCAGCGCAGCGCGATCAGCAGTTGCACGCGCAGCGTGCGTCATGCGCCAGTAGACGGCAGCGGCAAGCAAAAACACCACCAGCATCGCCGCAACGGTGATCAGTCGCGCCAGATCATGTGCCGCCTGCATGGACGGTGCGGTCGGCTCGATATGGACCAGTTTCAGCGCGGTCCCGGCAATGGGTTCTTCAACGACGACGAACAGATCGCCGGAAGGTCCGCGCATCACCCCTCCAGACTCAAAAACATAACGGCTCGGCTGGAGATCGGCGGCATGGAACTGCCCGCTTTGGATAATTTTCGTCCGTTCGGCGGTGGTAATCGGCTGGAAAGACCGCAGCGCTTCCGGCATATCGGTCGAGGCCAGAATGATTCCGCGTGGATCAATCACAAAGGTCTGACCCGGATCGTTCGTCCATGTGGTGACCAACCGGTGAAACTCAAATTTCACCACCACCACGCCGACCGGATTGGTCTGATCACCGATGCGCCGGGAAAGGAAAAGACCGAAACGTCCGCTCAGATCGCCGATGGCGTAATATTCGGCGTCACCGGCAGCCATGGCGCCCTGAAAATAGGGGCGATAGCTATAGTTGCGTCCAACAAAGCTTTCCGGCGTGCCTGCATTCGATGAGGCAATAACGACACCGTCACGGCCGATGACATAGATGATCGGCGAGCCGATCTCGCGGGCCAGAAAACCGAGATTGGCATTCAAGCGCGCGACGGCGTCCTGCGCCCCGCCTGCCAGCACATCCCGCAGATCGCTATATTCCTTCAACGCGACAGGAAGGAGACGAAACTTGGCCAGTTCACTGTCGATCAGACGTGTTTGCTGACGCGCAACAAGCGTTGCGTTCTGACGCAACCGTTCGGTCGCGCCCTGCTCCGTCCATAGTTTTGCAGCCGTCCAGAAACCCGCCGCCAATATAATAGCAAAAGCAAGAAGCAGGAGTTTCACCGCGTTTCGGGACATCGTCATTTGTGCAGAATTATGCAATATCCAACGTAAAGTCACGCAGATTTTTGCACAAATTTTGCGGACTTACGCAGCCGCGGACCGTCTTTTCCAAATAATTTCAAAGAATTAAACTTTTTAACGTCGATCTATGGCGATTGAAATTCGCGTCCCGCATCTTATCGCCACCACGAAAATGGGAGTTTCGTCAGGAGGGGTTCACCTATGCAGCGATATCAATGCCCGCCTCAAGTTAGCCGAACGGGGATTTCAATTTCCTCAAAGCCAATGGCGCTTTTGTGGCGGAGCGCGGTTCATAGCTGAACCCTCCTTTCACAATTCAGACAATCCGGCTTCGGTTTTCAAGCCGTCCGGCACCACAGCCTTTTAAAACCCTCAACACAACAGAACCCGACTGGCAGCGCAACGAAGCTGCGCTTCTGCAACGGGTTGATCCTCAGATATCGAGACATGTGAAGGAACAATAATGGCCTCAATAACATCCGAACGGAGTGATGCGCCGAGCACCAACAGTCGGCTTAAATCGATCATCGGTGGTTCTACCGGCAATTTGGTCGAATGGTTCGACTGGTATGTCTATGCTGCTTTCACGCTCTATTTCGCACCGCATTTCTTCCCTTCCGACAGCCAGACCGCGCAGCTTTTAAGCGCCGCAGCCGTCTTTGCCGTCGGCTTCGTGATGCGTCCGATCGGTGCGTGGATCATGGGCATATATGCGGACCGCAAGGGCCGTAAGGCTGGTCTGGCACTCTCCGTGACACTGATGTGCGCTGGTTCGCTGATCATCGCGCTCACCCCAGGCTATGAGACCATCGGCATTGTCGCGCCAGCCCTTCTCGTCCTCGCACGACTGATGCAGGGCCTGTCGGTCGGCGGCGAATATGGTGCGAGCGCCACCTATCTTTCTGAAATGGCGGGGAAAGACCGTCGCGGCTTTTTCTCATCGTTCCAATATGTGACGCTGATCTCGGGCCAGCTCTTGGCCATTCTTCTCCTGATCGTTCTGCAATCGACCATGGAAACCTCGGCGCTGGAAGCCTGGGGCTGGCGTATTCCATTCTTCATTGGCGCTCTGCTTGCCGTTGTCGTCTTCTGGCTGCGTCGCGGCCTTGCGGAAACCGAAAGCTTCAAGAACGCGAAAGCGAAGGATGCGCCAAAATCGGGCTTCTGGACCCTGATCAAGTACCATCCGAAGGAAACTGCGCTGGTCATGCTTCTGACCGCTGGTGGTACGCTCGCCTTCTATGCCTACTCGATCTATATGCAGAAATTTCTGGTCAACACGTCGGGCTTCAGCCGTGAAGTGGCAAGCCAGATCAATGCCGTGACACTGTTTGTCTTCATGTGCCTGCAGCCGATAGCCGGTGCGCTTTCGGACAAGATCGGTCGCAAGCCCCTGATGATCGCCTTCGGTGCGGCCGGCGTGCTGTTCACCTACCCGATTTTCACCACGCTGGAACAGACCCGCGATGCATGGACTGCCGGGATTCTCGTTATGGCGGCACTGATCATTGTGACCGGTTACACTTCGATCAACGCGGTAGTAAAAGCAGAACTTTTTCCGGCTCACATCCGTGCGCTTGGCGTGGCGCTGCCCTATGCTCTCGCCAATACACTGTTTGGCGGCACGGCGGAGTATGTCGCGCTGAGCTTCAAGAATGGCGGCTGGGAACGTGGCTTTTACTGGTACGTCACCGTCATGATCGGCATTTCCTTGATCGTCTATCTCCGTATGCGGGATACGAGCAAGGACAGCATGATCAAGGAAGACTGATCATATTGCCTCCCAAGCGCAAAGAATGCCGGGCCTTATAGCCCGGCATTCTTTTAGGAAGGCTCTATTTTAAGAACGTAAAGCACTCTTTCCGATCCATTGGCATTAGCTTACCCAAACGGTCACCGGCGTTCTGAAACGGTGCGTGCGGCATTTTCGACGAGTGGCCCGAAACTGTCGCTGAAGCCTTCCGCCGACCATTCCTGCAGGCTGCCAGCCACATGAATTGCGCCGACCGGATTTCCGCCCGCATCAAGAATGGCCGCGCCAATAGCAACTTCGTTATGCAGAAGCTGGCGACACAAGACAGAATGCCCGCGTTCCCGCGTGGCATTCACCTGCTCCATCACCTCTTCCAGGGAGCGAATCGTATGGGGCGTGAAAGGCGTCAGGTCGGAACGGCTGACGATATCCGCGATTTTTTCGTCGGGCAGTCGTGAAAGAATGGCAACGCCACCCGCCGTGCAATAGGTCGGAACGGCATGGCCGACGAGCGTCGCGCTGAAGATTTCGTGCTTTGATGGCATGCGCACGGCGTAGACAACCCGGACATCGTCGAAAAGCGAAAGATCGACGCGTTCACGCACGCGGCGACGGAGCTCCAACATGATCGGGTTGGCGCGTTGTAGCATCGGATTGAGCCGCAACAGATCATGAGTCATATCGAGGATGCGCAAGCCCGGCAGGTAACCGCGATCTGCGGGATCGCGGGCGATCACATCAAGTTTTTGCAGTGAATGGACGATGCGCTGGGCTGCGCTTCGATCGATCCCAGCTGCAGTCGCTATCTGGCTCAGCGACAGCGGATGCCGTGCCTTCTGAAACGCCATCATGACAGCCACGGTCCGCGCAACAGAGCGCAGGAACAATGGATCTTCATTATAGGCTTCCCCCTCATCGGGGTCAAAAGTGGAGATGCCGCCCAAGTCTCGAAATGTGTTCATGGGAAAAATCTTTAGTCGCCGTTCAAGGATTGACAAGTACCAAAATTGGTCCCTAAGATAAAAATAGATATAGATGTATCGCTGACAGATACACGTTCCTGCCCGAGGGGGCAAATCGATGAAATGGGAGTATGCTCGTGTCAAAACGCGTGGCTGTCGCTGGCTTTTTGCATGAAACAAACACGTTTGCTGCGGCTCCAGCCGATATGGCGGCATTCGTTCAAGGTGGCGGTTATATTCCGCTGTCGCGCGGTGACGCGATTGTCGATCACGCGCAAGATGTCAATCTGGGCATTGCCGGTGCGCTGAAATTTGCACATGAAGCGGGATGGGAAATTGTGCCGATCCTGTGGGCAGGGGCCATACCGTCTGCACCGGTCACAGAAGATGCTTATGAAACCATCGTCTCGGAAATCGTTGCCGGGCTGAAGGATTGTGGTCCGCTCGACGGGATTTTCATCGACCTGCACGGTGCAATGGTTGCTGCGCATGTCGATGACGGTGAAGGTGAATTGCTTGAGCGGATTCGCGTCGTCCGCCCGGAAGAGCCGATTGCAGTCGCGCTCGATCTGCACGGCAACATTACAAAGCGCATGTTCGAACTTTCCGATGTGATGGTCGGTTTCCGCACTTATCCGCATGTCGATATGGCTGAAACCGGTTATCGTTCGGCCAAGGCGTTGCAGGCCCTGATTGATAAATCGGATGTCTGGCCGCATGGCTGGCACAAGACCATGCGTCAGGGCGACTATCTCATCCCGATTGCCTGGCAATGCACGGACGAGCAACCCGCCAAGGCCCTCTATGACATGACGGTTGACCTGCCGGAAAATGTGCTGACAGCCTCGCTTTTCATGGGGTTTCCCGCCGCTGATTTTGCTGAATGCGGCCCTTCTGTCTTCGCCTATGGCTGGGACCACGCCGCGGTTGAGCGTTGCGCGGACGCCATCGCCAATGCGCTGGCCGCGGCGGAAGGGTCGTTTGCAGGCATTGCCTATCAACCCGAGGAAGGGGTCGAAAAGGCGATTGAACTCTCCCGCGATGCAAAGCGACCCATAGTAATTGCCGATACGCAGGACAATCCCGGCGCCGGAGGCAGTTCCGACACGACAGGAATGCTCCGGGCACTTGTGGCCTGCGGTGCCAATAGGGCATCCATCGGCTGCATGCACGATCCGGAGGCGGCGGCACTCGCCCATCGCGCTGGCGAGGGAGCAGAAATTGAAATTTCGCTGGGCGGCAAATCCGGGATAGCCGGCGACGAGCCGTTCACAGCCCGGTTTCAGGTCGAGAAACTGTCTGACGGGAAAGCCCATGCAACCGGGCCCTATTATGGCGGCACGTGGCTCAACATGGGACCATCAGCATGTCTGCGGCTTGGCGGCACGCGCGTGGTCGTGACGACCAATCTGGCGCAGATGGCCGACCGCGCCCTGTATCGCATGGTGGGTATAGAGCCGGAACAGGAAGCCATTCTTGTCAATAAAAGCTCTGTCCATTTTCGCGCAGATTTCGCGCCGATTGCCGAGAAACTTTTAGTCTGCACGGCTCCCGGAGCCATGCCGCTGAGCCCGGCCCAACTATCATGGAAACATCTTCGCTCGGGCATCCGGCTCGAGCCGCTAGGGAAAGAATTCAATCCATAAATAAAGAAAAAACCTTCAGAGGAACCACATAAATGCTGTTTTTCAAATCCCCCACCTCCGGTCCCATTCTTCGCCGGTTGAAATACGGAATAGCCGCTTCTCTGATCGCACTCGGTGCTGGCAGTTTATCAAGCAACGCATGGGCTGAAACAACCCTGACAGCCGTCATGCATTCGGATCTGCGTATCCTTGATCCAGTTATCACGACGGCGCATATCACACGCGATCATGCCTATATGATCTATGATGTGCTGATCGCCGTGGACGAGAATTTCAAACCGCAGCCACAAATGGCAGACTGGACGATTTCAGACGACCAGAGAGTCTACACTTTTACGCTGCGTGACGGTCTCAAGTTCCACGATGGCGCACCTGTCACCGCAGCCGACGCCGTGGCGTCACTGCAACGCTGGGCCAAGCGCGACGCGGGCGGCCAGCTCATCATGGACATCACGGAGTCGCTCAAGGCCACCGACGACAAGACGCTGGTATGGACGCTGAAGGAACCTTTCGCGCCGTTCCTCGATACGCTGTCCAAGCAGGCGGCCCTGCCGCCTTTCATCATGCCAGCCCGCATCGCTGCGACCCCCGCCGATACGGCGATTACCGAACATATCGGTTCGGGCCCTTTCAAATTCGTGCCTGCGGAATTCCAGCCAGGCGTCGGCGTCAGTTATGTCAAGAACGAGGATTACGTCCCGCGCAAAGAGCCTGCGAGCTGGATGGCCGGGGGCAAGATCGTGAATGTGGACAAGGTCCGCTGGGTCACGATGACCGACGCGCAGACTGCGGTCAACGCGCTGATGAGCGGCGAAGTCGATTACATGGAGCAGGTGCCGGTCGATCTGGTCCCGCTGTTCGACGGCGACGATTCCGTCGTTCTGGAAAAGCGCGATCCGCTCGGCTACCAGACCATGGGGCGTCTGAATTTCAAGCATCCGCCTTTCGACAATCCGGATATCCGGCGCGCTGCCTTTCTGGCAATGTCGCAGGAACCGGTGCTGGCAGCGCTGATGGCGGACCCGAGCTATTACAAGGTTTGTGGCGCGATTTTCGGTTGTGGCACACCGAATGCCACGGATATCGGCGCCGAAAGCCTAACGGCGAAGGGCAATATCGAGGAAGCCAAGGCGCTCCTGAAAAAGGCTGGTTATGACGGCACGCCGGTCGTGATGATGCAGCCGACCGATGTGACCAGCCTGTCGCCCCAGCCGGTTGTTGCCGCGCAGCAATTGCGTGCGGCCGGTTTCACGGTCGATATGCAGCCGATGGACTGGCAGACGCTGGTTGGTCGCCGCGCCTCCAAGGATGAGCCTTCAAAGGGCGGCTGGAACATTTTCTTCACCAACTGGCAGATTCCCGAAATTGCAACGCCGCTCAATTCGGTGATGCTCAATGGTCGTGGCGATCAGGGCTGGTTCGGCTGGCCGAAGGACGACCAGATCGAAGCCCTGAAGAAGGACTATATAGCCGCGCAATCGCCGGAAGACCGCAAGGCCGTGGTCGAGAAGATACAGGCGCATACGCTTGAAAATGTGCTCTATATCCCGCTCGGTGAGTACAACCCGCCACAGGGCCGCCGCGCCAATGTGGTCGAAATGCTCGGCTCGCCAGTGCCGGTCTTCTGGAATGTGAAAAAGACAGAGGAATAATTCTGCCCCGGCTATCGCGCTGCAAATCTCTCTGGCGCGATAACTCCCTGTCCAACGCGGAACCGGCTCCTCCCTCCGGTTCTGCCTCACACGGGACGTGTATATGGCTGTCTATCTGATAAAACGCATTTTTGCGCTCGTGCCGGTTCTGTTGCTGGTATCGATCTTCGTCTTCCTCCTTTTACGTCTCACGCCCGGCGATCCGGCGGCAATCCTCGCAGGCGATGCCGCGACGACCGAGCAACTGGAGCGTATTCGTGAGGCCATGGGTCTCAACGAGCCGATCCTGACGCAATATTTCACCTGGATGGGCAAGATATTGCAGGGCGATCTCGGCGTGTCGCTGATCTCTGGCGTTCCGGTGCTGGACATGGTTTCGCAACGCATCGGTCCGACCATTTCGATTGCCGTTCTGACCATCATCATTGCGGTTCTGGTGGCTATCCCCATGGGCGTTGTCGCAGCCTGGCGGCATCGTTCCTGGATCGACTATCTGGTCATGAGCTTTTCGGTTCTCGGCTTTTCCGTGCCCGTGTTTTTGGTCGGTTATGTGCTGTTGTTGATCTTCTCCGTCAATCTCGGCTGGCTGCCGGTGCAAGGTTTCAAGCCGATTTCATCGGGCTTCGGCGGTTTTATGGAACGGGCCATTCTGCCCGCCCTGACATTGGCCTCGATCTATATCGCGCTTATCGCCCGCATGACCCGTGCGGCGATGCTTGATGTGTTGGGTGAGGACTATATTCGTACCGCGCGTGCCAAGGGTGTGAGCGACCGCCGCCTTCTTTTCGTGCACGCGCTCAAGAACGCTGCCGTGCCGGTCGTGACGATTGTGGGTACGGGCTTTGCCTTGCTGATCTCCGGTGTCGTCGTCACCGAGAGCATCTTCAATATTCCGGGCATCGGTCGCCTGACCGTGGATGCCGTGCTCGCGCGCGACTATCCCGTCATTCAGGCCATGATCCTTTTGACGAGCGCGCTTTATGTGTTCGTCAACTTGCTGATCGACCTTTCCTACACCCTGTTCGACCCAAGGATTCGTTATTGATGCGCTCTGAATCGACATCGGCGGGCATGCACTGGATGCTTCGCCTGTTCTCGTTGCCGCGCGTCGCTCGCGTCGGTATCGGGCCACTGGTTGCGGGCGCTCTTCTCGCCGCAATCGTTCTGCTTACCCTCATCTCACCCTGGATCGCACCGCACGATCCTCTGGCTATGAACCCGTTGATGCGTCTGAAACCGCCTTCGGATGAATATCTGCTTGGCACGGACAATTATGGTCGCGACCTCTTCTCGCGCATGATCCTCGGCGGGCGCATATCCCTCCTGATCGGGCTTCTCGCAGCGGCGGCATCGATTGCAGCCGGTGTGTTTATCGGTCTCATCGCCGGTTTCTTCCGTACTGCCGATACCATCATCATGCGCATGATGGATGCCCTGATGGCGATGCCTTCGATCCTGATTGCCATCGCACTCGTTGCGCTCAATGGGCCGTCCATCGGTTCGGTGATCGCTGCGATCACCATTCCCGAAATCCCACGCGTGGTGCGTCTGGTCCGTTCGGTTATTCTGAGCGCCAGAGAGGAGCCCTATGTTGAAGCGGCAATGGCCCTCGGGTCCAGCACACCGAAAATTCTCTTCCGGCACCTTCTGCCGAATACGATGGCGCCCTTGATCGTGCAGGGCACCTATATCGTCGCATCAGCAATTCTGACCGAAGCGATCCTTTCATTCCTGGGTGCGGGTATCAGCACTGAAATTCCGACCTGGGGGAACATCATGGCGGAAGGCCGCCAGTTCTTCCGCATCAAGCCGTCGATTGTGCTTTGGCCCGGCCTTTTGCTGACATTGTGCGTGTTGTCGATCAATCTTCTGGGCGATGCAGCGCGCGATAGTCTCGATCCACGTCTCAAGAAGCGGGAGGGCTGATATGGAACTGCGCAATCGTGATTTCTCGCAAGAGCCTGTTGTGCTTGAGGTGGAGAACCTCATCGTTGCCCTGCCGGGTGGCACGCCCGTCCTGCGTGATGTCAGCTTTGATATCCGCAAAGGTGAAACGGTTTGCCTTGTCGGTGAATCCGGATCAGGCAAATCCGTGACCTCCCTGACGGCGATGGGACTGTTGCCCAAGGATGCCCTCAAGGTGAAAGGCGGCGCAATCCGGCTGGATGGCAACGACCTTCTCAAACTGTCGCTTGCCGATATGAAGAAAATGCGCGCCACGCGCATTTCCATGATCTTTCAGGAACCGATGACGGCGCTCAATCCTGTCATGCGGGTTGGCGAACAGATCACCGAGGTCCTCGACATTCACACAGCACTGTCGGCGGAAGCCAAACGCGCCAAAGTCATCAACATCATGGAACAAGTGCACCTGCCGGATGTGGAGCGCATCTATCAGAGCTATCCGCATCAGCTTTCCGGTGGTCAGCGCCAGCGCATCATGATCGCCATGGCGCTCATTCTGGAGCCGATGCTGTTGATTGCCGATGAACCGACCACGGCGCTTGATGTGACGACGCAAAAGCAGATTCTGTCGCTGATTGCTGAATTGCAGGAAAAGCATGGAACCGCCGTGCTGTTCATCACGCATGATATGGGTGTGGTTGCCGAAATCGCAGATCGTGTCTGCGTGATGCGCAGCGGCGAGATCGTGGAGCGCGGCACCATCCGGCAGGTGCTGACGCGGCCGCAGCAGCAATATACCAAAGACCTGCTCGGTTCGGTGCCAAGTCTCGTTCCACGAGCGGCGCGCGAACCGCTGGGACATGATCCTGTTATCCGCGTCCGCAATCTTGGCATGACCTATCAGAGCGGCAGCATTTTCAGCAGAAAGCCCGGTGTCAAAGCATCGCGCGAGGTGACCTTCGATCTGCAACCGGGTCGCACGCTCGGTATCGTCGGTGAATCCGGTTCTGGCAAGACGACGGTAGCGAGATCTATCATGCGCCTGATCGAGCCGACCGAAGGTGAAATCGTTGTCGACGGTCGCGATATCGCCCATCTCGGCAAGCGCGATATGAAGCCGTTTCGTAAAAAACTTCAGGTCGTTTTTCAGGACCCGTTCCGCTCGCTCAATCCGCGCTGGACCATCGAGCAGAGCCTGACCGAAGGCCCGGTGAATTATGGTGTCCCTTATGAGGAGGCCGTGGCGGAAGCCAAGCGGCTCCTGAAGATCGTATCGTTGCCGGAAGATGCTTTGAAGCGTTATCCCCACCAGTTCTCGGGCGGGCAGCGCCAGCGCATCGCTATCGCCCGCGCGGTTGCGCTGCGCCCGGATATTCTGGTTGCAGACGAGGCAGTGTCGGCGCTTGATGTGTCGGTGCAGGCGCAGGTTCTCGATCTTCTGGCGGAACTACAGAAGGACACCGGTATCGCCATCATCTTCATCACGCACGATCTGCGGGTCGCAGCGCAAATTTGTGATGAAGTGCTGGTGATGAAGCGTGGCGAGGTGGTCGAGCAGGGTGAGGCCGCCAACGTTCTGGGCAGCCCGTCACATGACTACACGCGCGCACTGATTGAGGCGGCACCCGGTCGCTTCTGGGATTTTGCGGCGGGCCAGCCCGTCGCCTAATTGGGGGCCGCAGGGAGCGGCCCCGATTTTCCGAGTGATTTTGAACAGGAATGAAATCATGCCCATCATACCGTTTATTGAGGAGAAAGCCGGCGAGATGCGCGCGGTTTTCGAGGATCTGCATCGCCATCCCGAGATTGGCTTTGAGGAGAAACACGCTTCGGGTGTCGTTGCCGGTCTTTTGGAAAAGTGGGGCTTCGATGAAGTTCATACCGGCATTGCCAAGACCGGCGTCGTCGGCATCCTGAATGGGCGCAACGCCGGCAATCGTCGGGTCGGCCTTCGCGCGGATATGGATGCGCTGCCCATCGACGAAATTTCCGGCGTTCCTTATAGCTCGCAAAATCCCGGACGCATGCATGCCTGCGGCCATGACGGACACACAACAATGCTGCTGGGCGCCGCGCAATATCTGGCCGCAACCCGCAATTTTGAAGGCAGCGTTGTATTCGTTTTCCAGCCCGCTGAAGAAGGGCTCGGCGGTGCGCGCGGCATGATCGCGGAAGGCCTGTTCGAGCGCTTCCCGTGCGATGAAATCTATGGCATGCACAACCAGCCTCTGGGCACGCTTGGCAAAGCCGTCATCCGCAAGGGCGCGGCCATGGCCGGTGCCAGCTTCTTCGACATCAAGCTGACCGGCAAAGGCAGCCATGCCGCCCAGCCGCATAATGCGCGCGATGTACTGGTGATCGGTGCCGATCTGGTCGGTCAGTTGCAGACCATTGTTTCCCGCAACATTCCAGCGACCGAAGCCTGTGTCGTTTCCTGCACGCAGTTCCACACCGGCAGCGCCTATAACATCGTGCCGGAAGTCGCGACGATCACCGGGACGATCCGCTATTTCGAAAAGCGCGTCTGCGATCTTGCTGAAAGCCGCTTGCGCGAGATTTGCGCCGGTGTGGCTGCGGGTTACGGCATCACGGTTGATGTCGATATTCGCAATGTGTTCGATGTGCTGCGTAACGATCATGAACTGGCCGACGCCTATGTCGCGGCTGCACGCGATGTGCTGGGCGAAGAAAATGTGACCGACGACTGCCCGGCTTTCATGGGCAGTGAGGATTTTGCCGATATGCTCGCCCGTGTACCTGGCGCTTACATCAATGTGATGCATGGCGGCAAATCCGCCCTTCACAATCCCGCCTTTACGCTCGATCCCGCGACGCTGCCCATCGGGTCGTCTATCTATGCCCGGATCGTGGAAACTCGCCTGCCAGTGAATAAGGAATTAGCCGCATGAGTGCGCATGAACTGCCGTTTGATCTCGACGATATGATTGCGCGCCTGCGCCCATGGATCGAGACGGAAAGCCCGACCTTCGACGCGGCGGCCGTAAACCGCATGGTGGATGCTGCGGCTTATGATTTTGCCGCCGCCGGTGCAAGCATCGAATTCATTCCTGGACGCATGGGCTATGGCGGCTCATTGCGCGCACGCTTTCCGCATGCGGATCAGGGCAAGCCGGGCGTTCTGGTGTCCGGCCATCTTGATACTGTGCATCCACTAGGCGTCATCGATGTGAACCCCTATCGCCGCGAAGGCGGCAAGATTTATGGTCCCGGCATTCAGGACATGAAGGGCGGCAATTTCGTCGCTCTGGAAGCGATGCGCCAGATCGTTCGCTCGGGGCTGACGACAAAACTGCCTGTTACGTTCCTGCTGACACCCGACGAAGAAGTCGGCACGCCTTCGACGCGCGACCTGATCGAACAGGAGGCGCTCAAGAACAAATATGTGCTGGTGCCCGAACCGGCGCGGCGCGATGGCGGCGCTGTGGTGGGGCGCTATGCAATTGCCCGCTATAATCTCGAGACGGTCGGACGCCCCAGCCATGCCGGCTGGCTTTTGGCGGAAGGCCGTTCCGCCATCCGCCGCATGGCGGAAAAGATCATCGATATCGAAGCGCTCACTACGGATGACTGCACCTTCTCCGTCGGGGTTATTCAGGCGGGGCAATGGGTCAATTGCGTTTCCTCAAACTGCAAGGCCGAAGCGCTTAGCATGGCCAAGACCCAGAAAGACCTCGAGGAAGGCGTTGCGCGGATCATGGCGCTTGCGGGCGTGAAAGACGATGTCGAATTCATCGTGACCCGCGGCGTGACCCGCCCGGTTTGGGAAAATGCGCAGCCGCAGGATATGGAGCTCTTCAACTTCGCCAATGACATTGCCAAGGAGATTGGCTTTACCATGACCGCACAAAGTTCGGGCGGTGGATCGGACGGTAATTTCACCGGCGCGCTCGGTATCCCGACGCTCGATTCCATTGGCGTGCGCGGCGAAGGCCTGCATACTTTGGGCGAGCATATCTTCGAGGACAGTCTTGTCGAACGGGCACGGCTCCATGCGGGCCTGTTCCTCGGTCTTGAATAAAGCGTGACGGGTGCGGCATGCTCGATGCAAAGTCGGATGAGATGAAACTTGATGCCCATCAGATCACGGGCCTGAAAGAGAACGTCGCCATCACGGTGGATCGGTGGGGTGTTGCTCATATTCGAGCCAACAACCTTCATGATCTTTTCTTTGCACAGGGTTGGAACGCCGCACGAGACCGCCTCTGGCAGATCGATGTGGCGCGCAAGCGCGGCCTCGGCCTGCTGGCGCGCGACTTCGGCCCCGGTTATCTTGAACAGGACAAGGCTGCACGGCTGCTGCTCTATCGCGGCGATATGGCTCCCGAATGGAACGCCTATGGGCCAGATTCGGAAGAAATCTGCACCGCATTCGCCGGTGGCATCAACGCCTATGTCGATGCCTGCGATGCGGGGTCGATAGCACTTCCTCCTGAATTTCTGCTACTGGGCAATCGACCGGATCGCTGGAAGCCGGAAGATGTCGTGCGTGTGCGGACTCACTCGCTCACGCGCAATGCATCGTCCGAACTTCTGCGGTCGAAAGTGATGGCAGCCGCCGGGATCGAAATTGGCGCAAAACTCGATCAGTTACGGAAAGAATTGTCGCACGGTGTCGTGCCGCAACCGGTTGACGGGTTCGATCCGGTGATCATGACGGATCGGGTTCTGCGCGATTTCAATCTCGCCGTCAGCCCGGCGACCTTCTCCATGGACCGGCTTGCAGCCACGCTTGAGGAGGCCAGCCTCTGGACCACGATTACCCCGTCTGGTGAAATCGTCAGGGCTGCTTTCGAAGAAGGGTCGAACAACTGGGCGATATCAGCGGCGAAAACCAGTACGGGTCGGCCAATTCTGGCGCTCGATCCGCATCGCACACATGTCTTGCCGTCGATCCGTTATGTCGTGCACCTGTCCATGCCGGGGCTGGACGTGATCGGTGCCGGTGAGCCGATGGTGCCCGGCATATCGATGGGCCACAACGGCACTGCCGCTTTTGGATTGACCATTTTCGGTGCGGACCAGGAAGATATTTATGTCTATCGAACAAAGGAAAGCGACCCCGATCTTTATGCCTATGGCGAGGACTGGGAAGCCGTCAAGACGATAGAAGAACCGATTTCCGTCAAGGGATATCCAGATCAAACGGTTGCGCTGAAATTCACCCGCCACGGCCCTCTTCTCTATCAGGATGCTGAAAGTAATCGTGCCTTCGCATTGCGCACCGTCTGGATGGACCCGGGTATGGCGCCCTATATGGCCAGTCTTTCGGTCATGCGTGCAACCAGTTATGCGGACTATGCGGATGCACTGGCAGGCTGGGGCTGCCCATCCGTTAATCATATCTATGCCGATACCAGCAACACGATCGCGTGGAAGCCATCCGGAGCGACGCCCGTTCGCAAAAATTGGGACGGGCTTCTCCCTGTGCCGGGCGATGGGCGTTATGAATGGGACGGATATTTACCGCCGCAAGTCGGTCCTCAAGAGATCAACCCCGCTCGCGGTTTCGTGGCGACGGCTAATGCGATGAATGTGCCCGACGATTGGTCGCGTTCGAATCCGGCCATCGGCTATGAGTGGCTCGACAGCAGCAGGCATAATACGCTTCATAACGAACTATCCCGAATGGATCCAATTTCGATAGCCGATTGCGCGCGCCTGCAATGCTCAACTTTTTCACCGATTGCCGCGCGCGTGTGCGCCTGTTTATCAGCCATGCCAGCGGTGACTGCATCACGGGTCTGGCCGCTGCTTCGAGACTGGGATGGCGATCTCGCAGCCGGATCTGCGAGCGCTGCGTTTTTTGAGGTTTGGTTCAGCAAGCATCTCGGTCCGCTTGCCGCTCGATCGGAGGGCGCGACGCCGCAGATTATCCCGTTGCTCAGGCCATTTGATGCACCGAGCATCGTGACCTGGCTGGAAGGCGCACAGGCCGATGAGCAGGTGGTTGAGCGCATCATCCAAAGCCTCAATGACGGCTGGGCAGAGTGCGAAACCCTGATGGGTACTGATCCTGATTGCTGGTCATGGGGACAAATCCACAAGCTGTATTTGCAGCACCCGCTGCAAGCGCTTACCGAAGAAAACTGGTCTCTGCCACCCATCGGTCTCGGCGGAAGCAGTTCGACACTCAACTATGCCAATTATCGTCTTGAGGATTTTTCTGTTCTGGCCGGGCCGTCTGTCCGCATGGTGATCGATGTTGGGGCTTGGGATAACAGCCTGTTTGTCAATAATCCCGGACAGTCGGGCATTCCAGAAACATCACATTATCAGGACCTTCTTGAGAATTGGCACGAGGGAATTCATTGTCCGCTCGTCTATTCGCCAAAGGCGATACAAGCCGCAGCCAAGCACACGATCATGCTAAAAGCATAGTTGCGGGATATTCAGATAAATTGCGGAAGATATCAGGCCGTCACTTTCCGCCCGGCCTATTACCTTTCAGCAGTAATCATATCACCAATCATCGGACCGATTTTGACAATAAGCGAAGGAAAAATCCCCCGCCAATAAGAGAGGCAAGCAGGCCCGCCGACATGGGCCACGGATAGGCGAGATTGCGCCCAAGCCAATCTGCAAATACGAGCAGCAAGGCGCCGAGCAGAGCGCTGGCCAGAAGTCGCATCGTCATCCCTCGGAACCCGAGCATTGCTGCAAAATGCGGCACCATAAGACCAATGAAGCTGACGGGCCCGACAGTGATCGTCGCCGCCGTTGTTCCAAGTCCTGCAATGGCAAGAAGGATCGCCCGGCTTGACGAAACTTTAAGGCCAACAGAGCGCACCGTTACATCGCCCAATGGAAAGATATCCAGCGGTCGCCTGAACAGAAGGGCTGCAAGCAGAACGATAGTCGCGCAGATGCAAACCAAAGCCGCGTCATTCCAGCCGATGTTACCCATCGAACCTGAAAACCAGTTCAGGAGGCCAGCCACCCGCGGATTGCCACTGGCGAGAAGCAGGATCATCAGAGCATGGAACATGCTCCCCAAGCCAACGCCGATGAGAAGAACGCGTTCGGGCTGAAAAGCAGTACGCCAGCCGATCCCGGCAATGACACTCAGCACGACCAATGCGCCGAAGGTGGCGACGGCAAGCTTGGAAAAGCCGCTCGCATCGCCCATGAAGAGCACCGCGATTGCAAGCCCAAAACCCGCACCATAGCCAATGCCGAGCAAGTCAGGACTGGCCATCGCATTTCGCAGCGTACCCTGCAGAACAAGGCCCGCAACTGCCAGACATATGCCGGCGCCCGCCGCAGCAAAAATTCTTGGCCCGCGCCACCCTGTTACGGCCTCTGGCGCGGCAAAACTCCAGCCGTCAGGCGTATTCGACACCAGCACTGAAAGGATCATGCAAAAGGCAAGAGCGCATGAAAGTGCAAAGAGGAGGCGCAACGGCTTCTGGAGTCTCTTTCCAGTCGAGGTACCTTCTTGTGCTGACGAAACACCGGGCAGACGAACGCGGCTTGCCAGAATGACGAGAATTGGTCCTGTGAAGAGGCCCGTAGCGGCGCCTGCGGGAATATTGCCGACGAAAGGCGCAATGGCCCGCAACAGCTGATCGATACCGACAAGCAGCAACGCGCCGAGCAAAGCCGACCACACGAGCCTGCGCCCGTCCTGTCCGGGGGCAAAGGCGCGCGCAAGGTTGGGCGCGGCAAGTCCGATCATACCAATCAGCCCAAGACTGCTGGTAATGACAGCAGCAGTCGCGGCAGCGGCGGCAAGCAGAACCAGCCGCATCATTGCTGGTGAAATCCCAAGCCCCTTCGCCTGGTTATCACCGAGCGATAGAAGATTGAGCGGTCGTTGCAGAATGAAGATGAGCACTGCAAGCGGCAGGAGGCGTGGAAGCAGATAGAGACAGACTTCCCACCCACCCTGCTCCAGGGAACCTGCCTGCCAGGTCAGCAGGTTGATGAGGTAATCATGATTGAAGAGTACAAGCAGGCCGAAGATTGCGTTGCAATAAAGTCCAACCATCAAACCGGCCAATACGACAGTCGTCGAAGAAAACTGTCCGCGAGAGGCGATGAACAGCGAAAGGCTGAGTGCCATTCCCGCACCGATGATTGCTATAGCTTCATTCCTCGCGATCCACAGGCCGGGTGCGAAAACCAGGGTGAAAGCCAGTGCGATCTGCGCGCCGGAGGCGACGCCCAAAAGTCCGGGTTCAGCCAGCGGATTGCGCAGAACGGTTTGAAACACCGCGCCGCCAAGCCCGAGCGCACCGCCCACGAGCAGGCCGACCGCAAGACGCGGCAGAAAGCTGTAATAACCGATCACATGGCGCGGATCGTCGGGATTGGGAGCTGTTATAATATGCAGCCATTCTGCGGGCTTAGCGATGCTAAGAAAGCCCTGGACAATCAACAGCGCTACACATGCCACCGAGAAGGCCAGCATTATCCAGCGCAGGGAGGATTGTCGCGGGCGGGCGCAGGTTGTTTCAAGGCCGCTCACGCCATGTTCTCCAATGCCGAGGCGATGAGGTCCGCCAGATGGGCCGCGGAAGGCACGCCGCCAAAGGGATGAAACTGGTTCAGCCATGCGACGCGTCCATCGCGCACCGGTCGGAGCAGTTTCCACATGGTGTTTTGCTGTAAGGAGCGTTCGGTCTGAATCCGTTGCGAGGGAATGTCCACGACGAGAAATGCCGCGTCAGCGCTTTCCACCAGCTGATCAAGCCCGACACGAGCCATGCCGGTTCCATTCACCGGGCCAGACCAGACATTCGAAAGTGCGAGTTTTCGCAACACGGCATCGGGAAGCGTGCCTTCGCCATACATGGTCATTTCACGGCCGCCAATATCAGGCAGCATGACACCCACCGCATACTTATGTTTTGAGACCGTTTCACGCGCCTTTGCAAAGCGCGTTTCCGCATCCTCCACCACGGAAGATGGCACGGAAGGCGAAACACCACACAAATTCGCGACGCGCTTCAATATCTCGATCGCCAGCTGGTATCGTTCGACATCGGGCGTCGTGATGCTCGGCACCAGCGCGACACGGGCAACATCGGCGATGCGCGGGGTCATCACCAGATTATAATCCGTCGCGATCACAAAATCGGGCTTCAGCGCTGCAAGCGCTTCAAGATTGATCTCCCAGAAAGGCCCGACATCAACGACCGTTTCCGGTAAAACCGGCGCCGCCATACGCTGACGGTAGAAACTTGTATCGGAAAGCCCCACGGGTACAATTCCGAACGAGAGCATGGCTTCCGCCGCGGCCCAATCGATCGCCACGACACGCGGAGCAGATGCGGCGGCGACTGCGGAACCAAAGCCTGAAAGCCCCGCGCAAAGCGCGAGGCCCGAACCCAATATTATCTGGCGACGTGTCAGCACAGCAGTTGCCTTAGAAGCTGACCTTCACCCGGCCAATAACCGAGCGGCGGTCGCCTTCATAGCAGCTGACGGTATCTTCACAGGTGGTGAAATACTTCTTGTCGAAAAGGTTCGTCGCGTTGAGCTGAAAGGTCATGTCCTTGTATTTGTAGCTCACACCGGCGTCGACCAAAGTGCGGCCGTCAACCTTGACGGTATTGGCCTTGTCACCATAGCTGGAACCGACATAACGCACGCCGCTACCAAGGCTCAAGCCTTCCAAAGCGCCGCTGTTGAATGTGTAATTCAGCCATGCCGAGGCCTGATGTTCAGGCACCATCGTCGACTGCTTGCCGATATAGGCAGCGGCGTCTTCGGTGATTTCGGTATGGGTGTAGGTATAGGACCCAATGAAGTCCCAGCCATAGGAAAGGTTGACTTTGCCTTCCAGTTCCAGACCGCGTGAATGGACCTCGCCGGTTGCCTGCGGGCCATCGATGTAGCTGTAGGAAACAACATTCGACTTCACGATGTCGAACCACGCCATCGTGAACAGGCCGTCAAATTCCTTCGGCCGGTATTTGACGCCAGCTTCCCACTGACGCCCTTCCGACGGATCGAAGGTGTTGCCGCTATTGTCCGTGCCAAGATTTGGAACGAAGGATTCCGAATAGCTGACATAAGGCGCGATCCCCCATGGCGTGACATAGGTGATGCCGGCGCGACCGCTGAACTTGCCGATATTCTGGTCGGTATCGCTGTCGTCGAGACGATTGTGATTGTCGAGGTTCAGCCAGTCATAGCGACCGCCGAGTGTGACGATCCAGCTGTCGTTGAACTTAATCTGATCCTGCGCATAGACACCGGTCTGATTGTATTTCTGACGATAGCTCTGCGTCAGCGTCGTCGGCACGGCGATCGGAATACCGTAAGACGGGTTGAACGGATTGAGGCTCGGCGCCGGGTCACGATATTGCGTGACATCGGAGTTGGAATAGGAATAGTCAAGACCGAGCAACGCTTCATGCGCGATATTGCCGTTTTCAAATTCGGCAACTGCCTGATTGTCTACGACAAAGCCGCTCATGTTCTCGTCGAAACGGCGCGCCTGCCGGGTAATCCCCGTCGGTCCGAGACCGAGCGCCAGCACGTTGTCAAGGAGGAAACTCACCTGACCGTAACGCAGGTTCTGCTTCAACGTCCAGGTGTCGTTCAGATGATGTTCGAACTCATAGCCGATACTGCCCTGCTTCTGCACGCTTCTGTTGAAGTCGGGATCACCAACCAGAATATTCGGAGAGTTCGGATAGAGATTGCTGATCGTGGCGGGCAGAACGCTGCCGCCGCTGTCGTCACGCAAAAGCTGGCCGGAGACAGTCAGCGACGTGTCGGCGTCCGGCGCCCAGGTGAGCGACGGTGCAAACATGTAGCGGTCGTCCTTGACCTCGTCGCCATTGGAATATTCGAACTGCGTATCGCTTTTGCGCACCACGCCGATCATACGATAAAGCAGCGTCTTGTCTTCATTGACCGGCCCCGTCAGATCGACGCCGAGCTGCTTGCGGTTATAGCTGCCATATTCCAACGAGGCTTCATGGAAGGCTTCGGCCTGCGGCTTCTTGGTGACGCGGTTGACCAAACCGCCAGCATCGCTCTGGCCATAGAGCGATGACACTGGGCCGCGCAGCACTTCAATCGAATCCAGCTCATAGGGATCGGTGCGGAAGAAGGTGTAGCTGTTGGAAAGCTGGCGCAGCCCATCCTGATAGGAGCTTGTGGACTGGGCGTTGAAGCCACGCATCAGGATCCAGTCATAACCTTTCGGGTCGGGGCCATAGGTTTCAATGGTCACGCCCGGCACATAGCGCAGGATTTCCGTCACGCTTTGCGCATTCTGGGTTTCGATCTGCTTGCGGCTGACCACCGAAACCGACTGCGGCACTTCAATTAAGGGCGTATTGGTCTTGGTTGCGCCTCTGGAGTTTTCGACCACAACGCTGCCCGATGTATCGCCTGCCACTGCGCCTTGCAGAGTAATCGTGTCGAGAAGCAGCGAACCGTCCGCAGCCACGGCTCCCGCCACGCCAGCCTGTTGGGCTGAAATGGTCACGGTGTTACTGCGAATGCGATAGGACAGGCCCGAGCCGGACAGAATGCTCTTCAGTGCTTCCGAGCGGGTAAGCGAGCCTTTTGCGCCAGTGGAATTCTTGCCGCGCACGATATTGGCATCGTAGAAAAGCTGGACGCCGGTATTATTGGAATATTGCACCAGAGCCTTGGACAAAGGCTGCGCCGCAATATTGAAAGATATACGCTGCACCTGTTGCCCGGCACCTGCGGCCTGCGCCCAGACCGGGTTGGTCGCAAACGAAACGACGGCAACCAGTGCGCTTGCTGCCAGAAGATCCAAGAATAGCTTCGATTTGAGAAGAAGAACTGCGCGTCCCTGGCCAATCCCTGTGTGAATTCCGCTCGTCTTATCCACGCGCATGCTGCAATCCCCAATGTCTGACACCCCGCCGACGGGCGGGAAACTCTGTTTCATGGCGGCCGCCAAGCAGCCCCTCAGATGGTTAGACACCTCGGAAGCGCGAACTAATGATCGGTCCGGAAAATATTTTTGATAATTTTTGTCATATTAACGCCGCGTGACGACTGTTACCCAGCCGGAAGCGTTCATAACCTTGACGGGAAGGGTTTCCGCAATGGTGGCAAGCGCCGCTTCCGCATCGCGGGTATCGAAGATCGCCGTCACCGGCATATTGCCTATTTCGGCATCGGTCAGGAAAATCCTGCCCCGGCGATAACGTTCGAGTTCCGTTAGCACACGGCGCAGCGGTACATCTTCAAAGATAACGCGATCATTGCGCCATGCTTCGACGATCTGACTGTCAGAGCGATGCGGCGCGGCGATAGTGCCACCAATGAACGTCAGCTGCCAGCCTTCATCAAGTCGAACTGGCGCAGCATCACCAAAGGCCACCGACACGGCATGTTCAACAACGGAAACGGTCACGGCATCTTCGTCCAGCTTGACATCGAAGGCTGTGCCAAGCGCGGTAATTGTGCCACCTTTGGCGGAAACCACGAAAGGGCGCGTCGCATCGGCGGCAACCTGAAAGAAGCCCTGTCCCTGATGCAGCACCAGATCGCGGCGCTTGTCCGAAAATTCGACCGAAAGGGCGGAATAACTGCCAAGCTCCACCGTGCTGCCATCGGCAAGGGTAAAGCTTCGGCGCTCGCCCACATCCGTCTTGTAGGTCGCAAACAAGCCGGGGCGCGACAGCATATAGCCACCGGGCGCCAGTACCAGCGCCGCGAAGCCGCCCAGAACGACCCCGCGCCTGCTGACACGGTTCGATCCTTTGTACCTATCATATTCCGGTTTCACGGCATCAAAGCGCTGCCACAGAGCTTGCGCACGCTCATAAGCAAGCTGGTGGGCCGGATCGGACGCCATCCAGACCGAGAACGCACGCCGGTCATCGGCGCTAACGGCTTTGTCCTGCAAAAGCACGAACCATTCCAGCGCTTTCATGAAAACCGGGTCAGTCTCGAAATCCTTCATGCCTGTCCACAACTGCCTTGGCTCTTCCTATGCGGAGAGCCGTTTGTCGAGTTCGGCCAGAGCCGCCACAATCTGGGTTATAACCGTATTGCGCGAAATTCCCATACGCGCGGCCACTTCATCGTAAGTGAGGCCTTCGATCCTATTGAGGACGAAAGCCTGACGGCGGCGGGGCGGCAAATCCGCGATGGCCTGCAAAAGACGTCGCAGCTCGCTGCGAAATAGCGCCGTCATTTCCGGCGAAGGCGTGCCGTCGGCGTAACGCTCCGGCGCGTCGTCTTCCAACTCCACATCCGCCCTGCGACGGGCGTCACGTAAGTGATTAAGCGCAAGATTGCGCGCTGTGCGCTTCACATAAGCGGGACCCGGCACCTGTGCCGCATCGTCATAGTGGGAAAGCAGGTTCAGGAAGGCCTGCTGAACGACATCTTCGGCTGCGGCGGCGTTTCCGACAATACGACGCACAAAAGTCCGCAGACTAATCTGCTCGCTCTCATAAAGTTCAGTCAGATCCCAAAACCGGGAAGTCATTCCTTCGCGCGCTCCAGACAACATGTTTACAGCCGCATTTGCGAAATAGCAGCTGTCTCACGCCATAGAGGTCCGAAAAATATCGCGCAATCACAATGATTTAGAAGAATTCTAGGCGGACAAAATAAACATGCATAAATTACTCAGCTTTTATCGTTAGAAAACATCGACTTCGGTTGAAAAATACACGCGCCGGTCGTTGGCGGGGAAAGGCAACCATCAAAATTCTAATATCTTAATGTATCTAAAATATCACATAAATCGCCTTGATTGCTTGGGCGAATATTATCGAAACATCTTTAAACCGGATCTATGCCACCCTCCTGAAAGCCATACGGTGAAACATGATCGCCAGAAGCGCCGGCTCGACAAGCGGCGCGGTATAACGGTATTGCAGGCTGATAGCCTCCCTGTGCATGAATGCTCAGCACATGTGCCGTCCATCGCGCGATCTTCCGGGTCACAACACCGTCAGATACAAACCGTATGGCAAACCTAAAAATCCCATCTGTGGTCGTTGAAAATAGTTTGCGATATTAACGCTCTAACTAGTTCTTGTCGTTCGTTGTTCAGCACAATATGGTTTGGGTGTTAACTCCTGTATTGACCTTTGTTTTTGGACAGAATGCGCATGAATGACAAACGAGGTTCTGGCGCTTCGAAGCCACTTAATCCGGCAACATCATTCCACGAGAATGACCGGCCCACTTTGAAGACGATCGCGTTCATGACTGGGCTCGGTGTCACGACCGTTTCGCGCGCTTTGAAAGATGCTCCTGAAATCGGTCCTGAAACCCGAAAACGCGTTCAGCTTATTGCGCGCCAAATCGGTTATCGCCCCAACCGGGCGGGAGTGCGACTGCGCACAGGCAAGACGAACGTCATCGCACTTGTCCTCAATACACAGGACGAAATCATGGGCTTTACCAGTCAGGTCATTCATGGCGTGGCCGACGTTTTGGCCGAGACCCAATATCATCTGATCGTGACTCCCTATTTCGACTCCAGAGCGCCCATTGAGCCCATACGCTATATCGTAGAGACCGGCTCCGCTGACGGTATCATTTTTTCACGTACCGAGCCCGACGATCAGCGCGTGCACTATCTGATCGAGCATGATTTTCCATTCGCTACCCACGGGCGAACGGATGCAGGCATTGACCATCCATATCACGACTTCGATAATCAAGCATTTGCCCGAAGGATGGTGGGGGAGCTATGCGCTCGCGGGCGCAAAAAGCTTGTGTTGTTGACCCCTCCAGCGCAGCTGACCTATTACCGCCATATGGTCAATGGGTTTTATGAAGGGTTGCGGGAATTTGGTTGCTTCGGTTCGCCATTAGAAGGTGTTGATCTCGATACACCACTTGAATATCTTCGTGTTTATATCGCCGATCTGATGAAAAGCCTTGATCGCCCCGATGGCATCATATGTTCAGGCAGCGCAGCAGCATTGGCTGTTGTTGCGGGCATTGAAGATGCCGGATTGCATATCGGTCAGGAAGTTGATGTTGCGGCGAAGCAGTCCACTCAAATTCTACGCTGGTTCCGCCCCGGCCTGATTGTGGTGGAGGAAAGTTTCAAACTGGCCGGGCAACAGCTCGGCAAGGCGATTTTGGGGCGCATCAATGGAGCGGATATAAAATCGCTCCAGACGATAGGATAATGAAAGCACAAGTTGAGCTACAAGCCGTTCCGACGATCGAACGGCTTGCGCTATTCGAGAAAAGAAGAAGCTAGCTTATTGCCCGCTTTGCTTCGGCTTGTGCCGGAAGCAGTAAAGCCTCGGCGGCGGCAATATCAAGCGCTTCAGGTCTGGTGCACGTTGTCGCCACCTCAACGAAACGCCCCTCCTCGCCCGATTTGAGAATGGCGAGCATGACATCGACACCATGCAAGGCGCGTTCAAGCGAACAGCGCATGTCACGGCCTTCCAGAATAGAAGTCGCCATGTCGGCCAATCCGGCTGTACGATAATTCGCCATCATGCCATTGGAATGTTCTTCATTCGCAATGCCAAATGGATGGCTCCAATTTTCAACAGTCGTCGCAGGCTGACCCGGTTTTACCACCTGCACGTCACCGCCAAAGAAGTTCGGATCGGGCAGATAGAGCGATCCTTCCGTGCCATATAGTTCCATATTTGCATGGCGATGCGACCAGACATCCCAGCTTGCAGACAATGTGATTGTCGCGCCTTGTTCAAACTCAAGGAGCGCATGGATGGTGGTTGGGGTTTCGACCGGGATGGTTTCACCGTTGCGTGGCTCCGACAGGATAGTCCGCGTCGGCGTCGCGGCTGAGGTCAGCGCCGCAACCCGTTTTACCGGACCGATCAGGTTGATCAGATTGGCAATGTAATAGGGCCCCAGATCGAGGATGGGACCACCGCCGCGCTTGAAGAAGAAATCCGGGTTCGGGTGCCAGTGCTCCATGCCATGGCTCATGACATGGCAAGTGCCCGATGTGATGCGTCCGACATGACCACGATCGACTTCACGCCGGGCAAGCTGATGCGCTCCACCAAGAAATGTGTCGGGAGCGCAGCCCACTTTGAGGCCGCCACCATCGGCGAGCGCCTTCAGTTCAAGCCCCTGTTCCATGGACAAAACCAACGGCTTTTCCGAATAGGCGTGCTTGCCTGCGGCCAGTATCTGTTTTGTGACGGCGTAATGCGCATCAGGAATAGTCAGGTTGACGACGATATCGATGTCGTCATTCTGCAGCAATTCATCGATGGTCTGAGTCTTTATGCCAAATTCTACAGCGCGCGCCTTGGCCGCCGCTGGATTAATATCGGCACATGCGCGAATTTCAATGGATCGAAACATCGGCGAAAGCCGCAGATAGGCCGCCGATATATTTCCGCAACCGATAATGCCGACACCAAGTATGTTCGTCATTTTCTTCTCCAGATCAAAGTGTCTTTACGGTTTCGATGGAACGGCTGGCAAACCGCGTATCGTCCGATGGATTATCGTGTTCCATCACGAAATAGCGCACCGGCGTTTTGCGCAGGGCTGCGAACAATCCAGCCCAATCGACCGTTCCATGGCCCACATCTTCCCAACCGTCCTCGTTGGTCTTTTCACCGCTAACCGCAATATCCTTGACGTGCACAGCGAGGATGCGGTCACCATAGCGTTCGATCCATCGAAGAGGGTCGGCCCCGCCCTTGATGATCCAGGCTATATCGGCCTCCCATGCGAGTTCCGGCGACGCATCGAGAATATGTTCTTGCGGAACCGAGCCGTCCGGCAGCACCCGAAACTCGAAATCGTGATTGTGCCAGCCGAACGCGTAGCCTGCCTTGCGATAGGGTTCACCGGCAGCGGCAAGCCGTTTGCCGAACGCCTGCCAGCCTGCAACCGTATCCGGACGGCGATCCGCGTCGAGATAGGGACAAAAGATTGCTTTCATATCGGCAACCTTTGCGATCTCCAGAACACGGTCGACTTCGTTTTCCAGCATATCGAGGCCAAAATGACCGGTCGGCATGGACAGTCCGAACGTATCCAGATTTTTCTTCAGTTGCGCCGGATCGGCATAGATGCCGCCATATCCTTCGACCCTGCTGTAGCCGAGATCGCGCAGCATGGTCAAAGTTCGCTCTAAAGGTTGGAAATTGCGGGAGCTGTAGAGTTGATAGGAATAACCATTCATGTCTTTCATCCTTTGAACCTGATCCTGAATTTTAACCGGATTTCGACGAGACAAGCTCTCCCGTCACGGCGCGAATTCTTCGTGCCGTCTCTTGAACGTCAGTCGTTTCACATATGATGGAAGCGCTATCGCGCGTGTGCGTAGCTGTTCATCTAGAGCCTTTCCTCAGACTGAGAATCGAATAGCGACAGGGCGTCGGCTTTGAAGCCGATCCTGACCCTATCGCCTGCCCGATAACGCTTGCCGGCCTCGACACGCGCAGACAGCGCATGTCCGTTTAGCTTGAGCCAAACCAGACTATCCGCGCCCATCGGCTCATCCAGATCGACCGTGGCCTCGAACCCGTCTGCGACATCAAGCTTGATATGTTCGGGTCGGACACCCAGCGTCACCTTCCGCCCTTGTTCCAGCGCACCGTCATAACCGTCGAGTTGCACCGCGGCTTCGCCTATGTGGAAGACCGGCTTGCCGCTTCGCGAAGCGATTTCGCCGGAAAAGAAATTCATGGAAGGCGACCCCAGAAAACCGGCAACAAAACGGTTTTTCGGGCGATTGTAGATTGTCAGCGGGTCGTCAAGCTGCTGGACGACGCCGCCTTTCATCACGGCGATACGATCGGCCAGTGTCAAGGCTTCGATCTGGTCATGGGTAACGTAGATCATCGTATTGCCAAGCTTCTGGTGCAGGCGTTTGATTTCGACACGCAACTCGGAACGCAGTTTGGCATCGAGATTGGAAAGCGGCTCGTCGAACAGGAACACATCGACATCGCGAACAAGCGCCCGCCCGATAGCGACGCGCTGCCGTTGGCCCCCCGACAAGGCCGAGGGTTTCCTTTGCAGCAATGGTTCAATCTGGAGAATTTCGGCGGCGCGTTTAATGCGCTTGTCGATCTCGGCCTTGGGCAGGCCCGCGACGCGCAAACCGAAAGACAGGTTCTTCTCAACAGTCATTTGCGGATAAAGCGCATAAGACTGGAACACCATGCCGATGCCGCGATCCTTGGGCTCTTGCCATGTGACATTGCGCCCTTTGATAAAGATGCTGCCCTCGGAAATATCGAGCAGACCTGCTACACAGTTCAGCAAAGTCGACTTGCCGCAACCGGATGGCCCCAGAAGCACGAGGAACTCGCCCTCGCCGATTTCCAGATTGAGATTTTGCAGAACGTTGACGGAACCGAAATCGAGCGACAGATCCTGAATAGAGACACTGGAATTCATGAGGTTCATCCTTTCACTGCGCCCGCAGCGATACCGCGTACGAAGTAACGGCCCGATACGAAGTAAACAAACAAAGGTACGGCGCCTGTCAGAATGGTGGCGGCCATATTGATGTTATATTCCTTCACACCCTGCATGGAGTTGACGATATTGTTGAGCTGAACGGTCATCGGAAAATTCTGTGTCCCCGCGAACACGACGCCGAACAGAAAATCGTTCCAGATTCCGGTCACCTGCAGAATGATCGCAACCACGAATATGGGGAACGACATTGGCAGCATGATTTGAAAAAAGATGCGCCAGAACCCGGCGCCGTCTACCCGCGCGGCTTTGAAGAGCTCGGGCGGCAGGGCAGCAAAATAGTTGCGGAACAGCAGTGTCAGTATGGGCATGCCGAAAATCGTGTGGACGAACACAACACCAGCCAGCGTGCCGAATATGCCAAGCTCCCGCGTTATGATGACCAGCGGGTAAAGCATGACCTGATAAGGAATAAACGCCCCGAACAACAGGACCGAAAAGAAGATTTCCGAGCCTTTGAATTTCCAGTTCGCCAAGGCGTATCCATTGACCGAAGCGATAGCGATGGACACGATGACGCTTGGCACGGTGATCTTGACGGAGTTCCAGAATCCGGCGCGGATGCCTTCGCAATAAAGGCCGGTGCAGGCCTGGCTCCATGCCTTGACCCACGGTTCGAACGTGACTTCGACGGGTGGTGCAAAGATATTGCCGAGGCGTATTTCCGGCATGCCCTTCAATGAGGTCACAACCATCACATAGAGTGGCAAAAGGTAGTAAACAGCGGCTACAAACAGGATGCTGTAGAGCATGACGGTAGCAGGTGCAAAGCGTCGTTTCGGCTTGCGCCCCCAAGGCCGCGCAGCACTGCCTTGCGCCACGCCAAGCGGAACCTCGGTTCGCTCCAGCGCAGTTTCCATTTTCCGGTTCAGCACTGCTTCCGTCATCGCGCTTTCCTCCGGCTGTATTCGAGCATGGTCCATGGGACGAGGATGATGAGGACGGTGGTGAGCATGACCGTCGAAGCGGCAAGCCCCTGTCCAAGATTGGCCCAGCCGAACATGAAATCGTAGACATATTTGGCTGGCACTTCCGACGCTATCCCCGGACCACCATTGGTCATGGCGACAACCAGATCGTAGAGTTTCACAATGCCGGTCGCGATCAGCACCACTGTTGTCACCAGCACCGGGCGCATCATAGGCAGAATGATGAAGAGATAGGCTTTCCACTTGGGAATGCCGTCGACGCGCGCGGCCTTCCAGATTTCATCATCCACGTTGCGCAATCCGGCCAGCATCAGGACCATCACCAGTCCGGTCATCTGCCAAAGCCCGGCGATAACGATTGCGTAGATGACATAGGTTCGGCTTGACAGGATCGCCATTTGAAAACTGTCGAACCCTATATCGCGAATGACTTTTTCCAACCCCAGTTGAGGGTTGAATATCCATTGCCAGACAAGTCCGGTCACAATGAATGACAACGCATAAGGATAAAGAAAGATCGTTCGAAACGTATTCTCTAAACGGATCTTCTGGTCCATCAGCGCCGCCAGCAAAAAGCCAACCACCAGTGAGAACCCCATGCAGAGAACACCGTAGATTGCCAGATTGCGGACAGACACATGCCAGCGGGAAGCGCCGAAGAGCCTGACATATTGATCGAAGCCCACAAAATTCCATACCGGCAACGATTTGGAGGACGTGAAGGAATAGGCGACCGTCCAGAGCGTACAACCGATAAAGACCACTAGAACAGTCGCAATCATTGGAAGTGCTGCAATTTTCGCATTCAGATTGCGAAACATTCCGGAGGGCTTTCTGCGACTGCCCTCTTCTATAACGGCCATGTTATCCTCCCTGTCCCATTGCCGGAAAATCCGGCACTGCCCTCCTCAAAGCAATGCCAGACCTTGCAACCGAGCTAGAGCATTTCCAGCAAAAGTGCGAAGCGGTTTTGCGTCGGATAATGCGTAAAAACAAATAGATAGAGCGGTTCCGACGATTCCATTAAAACAGGAACCGCTCTAATGCGCCTGTTCGATGATCTCCGCAAAACGTTCCTGGATATCATCGACCGTCATATCGGGATTGGAGAAGAATTCCGCCGCAAGGCTCTCGATCTGTCCCTGTGTATCGGGCGCACGCAACTGTTCAACCGATGGGACGATATTGTCCGGATTCTTCAGGATATCAATGCCTGCCCGCATGCAGCTCGAAGCCGTGTCGAGGTCAATGTCACCACGGATCGGCAGCGATCCTTTTGCGAGATTGAAAGCCACCTGCGTCTCCTTGGAAACGAGCATGCTCGCCAGTTTGAGCTGAGCCTTGGTGACTTCCGGATCCTTGTTTTTGGGGAAATAAATCGCGTCACCACCCGTATCGAGATATTGATGGACGCCGAGTCCCGGCAAACAGTCATAGTCTTTCCCGGCAACCTTGCCCGCTGTGCCGAATTCGCCCTGCGCCCAGTCGCCCATGATCTGCGTACCGGCCCGGCCTGTCAGCACCATATTCGTGGCTTCGTTCCATGAGCGACCGACATAACCGGGATCAGCCAGCCCGCGCGCCTCAGCCAGCGCCTCGAAAACCTTCTTCATTTCAGGACCGCGCGCCGCTTCGGCATCCTTGTCCTTATTGACTTTGAGGTAGAGGTCCTTGCCAACAATGGCTGTCGTCAAAACCGTCAACATGCCGTTCACTTGCCATCCATCACCGGTAGCCAGCGGCACGATGTTCTTTTCCTTGAGCTTTGGCCCCGCAGCAACGAGGTCGCTCCAGTTTTTCGGCGGTTCTGCGCCAGCGTCTCGAAAGGCTTGCGGGTTGATCCACATCCATTCCCAAGAATGAATGTTCAATGGCACACAATAAAGACGCCGCTCATAGGTACAGGATTCAAGCAGGCTCTTCGGGCGTATAAAATCGGCCCATCCTTCCTTTTCAGCGAGTTCAGTGAGATCGGTCATCAAACCGCCCTGAACCAGTTCTTCCGCCTGCCGTCCGTGATTGAGCTGGGTGGCGCCCATCGGATTACCGCCCAAAATACGGCTGATGATGATGGGACGCGCCGTAGAGCCACTGCCGGCGATGGCACCATCGACCCACTTATCCCCACCGAGCGTATTGAATTTTTCAGCCAGAACCTTGACCGCAGCCGCTTCGCCGCCGGAAGTCCACCAATGCGTCACTTCAAGATCGGCCGCGAATGCCGATCCGGTCATTACGCAGCACACCGATGCGACCAACGTCGCGAACTTCAATCGATACATTTCATCTCCTCCCAAATCTGAAACGTTACAGGTATCGTATTCAAAACCATCTGCATTGCAAGAGTTAAATTTGGAAATGACCATAACTCACTGAATTAGCAGATTAATATCCTATTTCTTCCCAATTTTTTGGTCACGCGATCCTGCCAGAGCTCCTTGATAAAGAGAATGCCCATTACTTTCCAAATCATTTTCTGAAACGTTACAGATTTTATAAAACCTTAGGTTTATACATCGCAGCTTTGGCATCACCACCAATCTTTCGTCTCGTTGTGCGCTGCGCACAACCTATCATCGGCGACGATAGAAGATCATCCCGGCGTGATGAAAAATGTCATTGATAAAATTGCCATCGAGGATGAAACCGGTGTCGTGCCAGTATCTGATGCGGTTGCCGGACAGTTCGTAACGGCTTCGCAGGCGCGTTCTCGTATGCCACGCGCCTCCACAAATCGGGCCAGGAGTTAACATCGGGCGTTTCCGCGCTCAGTCACCCCAAGGCCGAAGTAGGTGATTGATCGATATTCAGTTTTTGCATCGATGCGGGTTGCCCCGCTCAACGCTGCCGCCCACTCGTAAAAGAGCGGGAGGCTTACAATACATCAGCCAAGGCTTGGATGTTCAAATCATCATTGAATCGGGCACCGAGCTGGAAACGACATAGAACCCCATGGCATAGAAAATTAACTCAGCTTCCTGCCGACGGTTTTCGCGACCAGCGCCAGCGAAATGGCCCCTGCATCCGCATGTCCGATGCTCTTCTCAGCCAAGGGTCTTGCTCGACCGAGTTTCGGCACAAGTGGCGCCGTCGCGTCTGCCGCCGCCTTTGCAGTCTCTGCAGCATTGTTCCAGGCATCGGCCAACGTCTTGCCAGATGCAAACGCCCTTTCGAGCGTTTCCACGAAAGGAACAAACGCATCAACCAATGTCTTGTCGCCTGGTTTAGCCCCGCCAAGGGTTGTCACTGAATCAAGCGCGCGTCTGCCGCCGCGAACGACCGCACCATCCTCCATCTTGCCATTATCGGAAAGCTCTGTGCTCCAAGAGCGCAGTAGAAGACCCCATAGCGCCCCAGATGTTCCTCCGGCCCGGTCTGCCCAGGCGTCGCCTGCCACAGCCAATACGCTTGCGGCACCGGCACCTGCCTTAACAGCCTGATCCGCTGCATCTTTTGCAGCCGCAGAGCCTCGACGCATACCTTGTCCATGATCGCCGTCGCCTGCAAAAGCATCGATACGACCAAGTTCTTCTTCGGCCTCGACCAGTACGTCGGCGACAGCGTGCAAAATACCCTGAATGCAAATGCCACCGGCCTGCCCCGCCTCATCGGCTGGAGCAAAAACAGAAACCGCATCCTCGTTGGCAATGACATCATCCGCAGGCTCGACTGCGATTGCTTCGCCGCGACGCAGAACCGGCGTATCGCAAGCTGCCGACCAATAGCGTTCGAGTTCGTCATCGAGCCAAAGAAGAGTTAACGAGCAGCCTTGCATGTCGAGACTGGTTACAAACTCACCAGCTTCCGGCGCGACAACGTGGAGATCAGCTTTTTCCAGCAGCGACGCAACCGCCGTCCACAGGACGAACAGTTCTTCATATTTGGTCGCACCAAGGCCGTTCAGGATAACGCCAACTTTTTGCGTTCCTTCGGGGCGTTCCGCCAGAAGTTTCTCAACCAGCAGGCTTGCCAGACCGGAGGCAGGCAGGATCGCCTCTTCCTTGATCCCCGGTTCGCCATGAATGCCGAGACCAAGCGCCATCTGGCCTTCCGGTACGGTAAAGAGCGGGTGCGGAGCGCCAGGCAAAGTACAGCCTTTGAAGGCAACACCGAAAGACACAGTATTAGCATTCGCGAGACGTGCAAGGCGTTCAACCTCATCCAGTGACAGACCAGCCTCAGCAGCGGCACCGGCAATCTTGAACACGACCAGATCACCAGCAATGCCGCGCCGCTTCTCGTGCATATCCATCGACGCGCTAGCCACATCATCGGTCACGGGCACGATGCGGACGTCGATACCCTCGGCACGCAGACGTTCGGCGGCCACGCCAAAATTGAGGACGTCGCCGGCGTAATTGCCGAAGCCCAATAGAATACCGCCGCCCTTATGCGCCTGCCGGCAGATACGCGCCACCGCCGCCGTGGAAGGTGACGCAAATACGTCACCGGCAACGGCTGCATCCGCGAGTCCCGGCCCCACATATCCGGCAAATGCGGGGTAATGGCCAGAGCCGCCGCCCACGACAACAGCGACCTTGCCGTGAGGCACCTTTGTGGAGCGTACAACGCCGCCACGCACGTAGCGAACATAGCGGCTAAAGATACTGGCAAAACCGGCAAGAGCGGTCGAGGCAAACTCCTCCGGCGCGTCAAAAATGGTCGTCATTAAAACAGTCCTTAATCTGGGTCATTAGCCGCGAGGCAGGATGCGGCGCAGGTAGTCACGATTTGTTGCCGCAACGGAAAGCCCGTCGCCACCATAATGTTCACATAATAGCGGACTGGCAAATCCGTGATCCAGCGCCATTCTGATCGCTGCACGATAATTGATGATCCCGCTTTCAAGAGGAGCAGGATGCGTGACGATGATACCGGACGCTGGATCTTCTGTACGGGTGTAGTTCTTGACGTGCCAGAACTTTGCGTAAGGCGCAACCTTCTCCATCATCTTCTGCCAATGCTCGACCGGACGGTGCAGACGAATGAGATTACCCAGATCGGCATTGATCCCAACATTTTCTAGGCTCACTTCCTCAACAAAACGAACCGCGCTGTCCGCAGTGCCGAGATAAGTATCCTCGTACATTTCAAGCGACAGCTCTATACCAAGCTCCTCTGCGTGGCGACCGAGTTCGCGAATGCGTTCAACAGCCTTGTTCCAGATAGCCGGATCGTCAGGATTCTTCGCTCCATCGACCGTCCAGAACCACAATGCCTGTTTCTGCGCGTCCGTCAGCGGTTCAAAAAGCCCGAAGGAAACGCAACTGGCGCCGACTTCCTTGGCCGTGTCGATGACCTTGTGTCCATAGGCCAGATATTCGTCGCCGTGTCGTGCATCGATCACGCTGCGCCGCGAGGTTGAAATCGCAGGTATCGTGAAGCCAAGCGATTTGGCGACCGACATAAACTCGTTAAGACGGGCCGGGGACAAATCCGCCAGCCGCAACCAGCTGTCAGTTGGATCGAGTTCGGTAAACCCTGCATCCGCAACGTCAGACAAAGTGCGCGCCCAATCTTCTGGCGACTGATCCTGCACCGAACTGCCATCCGGCAGCATATTGGGATACTGGATCATCGCCGCTGCAATCGGCCAGGTTTCACGTGTCCATTTGGATGTCGTCTGTTTCAACTTGTGTTCCTGTTCTTTTGTGTGATCCATCAAAGTCACGCCATATTGCTGTTACCGGAGGAAATTTCGGTTTTTCGGCTGCGCAGTTTGGCAATACCCCAGAAGATGGCGGGAGAAACAAGCAGGAAGACGCCGAGCGTCATTAACGACGCAACCAAGCCATTCGACCAGAATATGGAAAGTTCGCCGCCGGACATCATCATCGACTGACGGAATGCATCTTCTGCCTTGTCTCCGAGAACCATGGCGAGAACCAACGGCGCCAGCGGATAATCTAGTTTCTTGAAGATATAACCCAGCACCCCGAATGCGATAACCAGCCAGACGTCGGTTATCGAGTTGGCGACCTGATAGGCACCGGAGAAAATGACCGCAACAATGATCGGTCCGATGATCGAGAACGGCACGCGCAGAATAGATGCGTAGAGCGGCACGGTCGCGAGTACCAGAATAACGGCGACGATATTGCCAAGATACATGGACGCAATCAGGCCCCATACGAAATCCGGGCGATCCGTGAACAATGTCGGGCCGGGAGTGAGGCCCCAGATCATCAGGCCGCCCATCATCACAGCAGCGGTAGCCGAACCCGGCACGCCAAGCGCAAGCATCGGGAGAAGCGCAGATGTACCGGCTGAATGGTCAGCGGTTTCCGGTGCCACGATACCGCGAGGGTCTCCCTTGCCGAACTTCGATTTATCACGGGCGGAACGACGGGCCACGCCATAGCTCATAAAGGATGCGGCCGTTGGCCCGGCGGGTGTTATGCCCATCCAGATACCGATCAGCGTCGATCGTGCAAGCGTAAACCAGTAGCGCGGCATTTCCAGCAGCGTACGCCCAATCTCACCGAGACGCACCCGCGCCTTGATTCCATCAAAGCGTAACCCCTCTTCCGTCGTCAGCAACAATTCGCCGATCCCGAACAGGCCCATCACTGCAATCAGAAAGGAAATACCCTTGATGAGTTCCGGTATCTCGAATGTCAGGCGCAAATTGCCCGAGATCGTATCCATGCCCACCGAAGCAAAAGCAAAACCGATCATCATGGAAACGAGCGTCTTGAAGGGCGATTGAGCGCCCATGGATATGAAGCTGGCAAAAGCCAGAAAATAAACAGCGAAATATTCCGGCGATGAAAACCGCAGGGCGAAATTGGCAACCCAACTGGAGAGCAGTGTAATCATCACCACGCCCGCCAGTGCTCCGATACCAGCGGAAACGAATGCCAGCGTCAAAGCGCGGCTCGCATGTCCGGCCTTCGCCATCGGATAACCATCGAATGTAGTGGCAACAGAGGAAGGCTCGCCTGGAATATTGAACAGAATGGACGTTGTCGATCCGCCAAACAATGCTCCCCAATACATACAGGAAAGCAGAATAATCGCGGAAATAGGGTCCATCGTGAATGTCAGCGGCAAAAGCAGGGAAACGCCATTGGGCGCGCCCAATCCCGGCAAGACGCCAACCAGAATTCCAAGCGTCACACCCAGCATCATCAACAGAACATGATTGAAACTGAGTATATGGGCGAAGCCATCCATCAAGAGACTGAAGTTTTCCATGTCTTTCCTCCAAAGACATCGGACTTTCCGGTATCAATAAATGCCGAAGAAAGCCTCGACCGGGCCTTTAAGGAGCGGAACCTTGAAGCCGATTTCAAAAATGACGAAAAAGAACAGGGAAATGGCGATACCGGCTGGTATGGAAGCCCACCACTTGTAGCGTCCCTGAAACATCATCGCTCCAGCGATGTAGAGTGCCGTGCCGACATACAACCCGAGAACCGAGGATATGGCAGCGAAGGCAACGAGCGGCAAGGCAAAACCGAAAACCGGTTTCAGCCGGGAGAGTTCAACGAAGACTTCCCCGCTACCGCGATGTTTTACAAATGCCACACCGAGATTGACCGCACTTCCGAACATGATCAGCAGCCCGATGTAGAACGGAAAATAACCCGCATCCGGCCCCATTTCCGTCCAGCCTGTACCGGCCTGTTGTGCGCCGAAACAGACCGCCGCTCCCAGCGCGCCTGTCAGGAGAGCAACACCCGTCTCGATGACGAAGCGGGAAATGCCGCCTTCACCTTTATCACTCATGGGATGAACCCCTTTGATGAATGATGCAGACGCCATCGGCGTCTGCATGAATGCACAAAACGTCAGTTGGCGAGCCAGCCTTCACGCTTGAGCACGGCTGTTACCGCTGTTTCATCGTTCTTGATAAAGGATGAGAGTTCACCTCCGCTCATATAGGCGGAAGATTGCGAACTATCGGCAAGATACTTCGCCCATTCAGGTG
The DNA here is from genome assembly GCF_003664555.1 of Ochrobactrum soli. Classification (NCBI taxonomy): domain Bacteria; kingdom Pseudomonadati; phylum Pseudomonadota; class Alphaproteobacteria; order Hyphomicrobiales; family Brucellaceae; genus Ochrobactrum; species Ochrobactrum soli. The sequence continues at coordinate 63,626 of NZ_RCHH01000017.1, forward strand.
TCTCTGCAACCTTCTTGAGTACGCCTGCATAGTAATCGACGACGTCCTGATCGACGCCTGCGGGAAGCCATACGGTGCGTGGCATGGAGTAATTTTCGATTGTAATTCCTGCTTCCTTGCAGGTCGGGATGTCGCTCCAGCCCATGTCGCCAGCAACCTTGCCGTCACCCTTGAGCTTTTCTCCCTTGAAAACACAAAGTGGTTTCACCATACCCGCCTGCCATTGACCGAGGTTCTCACTCGGATTGTTGACATTGGCTGCGATGTGCTCGCCCGCAAGCTGAACGGCGGCTTCGCCACCGCTTTTGAAAGGGATATAGCCGAGCTTTGAGCCCGTGGCATCGTTGATCATGGATGTCAGAATCTGGTCAACGTCCTTGGACTGGCTGCCGCCAATCTTCATGCCCGCATCATCTTTCGCCTTGGCGATAAACTCTGCGGCTGTCTTGAAGTCGGACTTTCCGTTGACCCAAAGAATGAATTCATCCGAAGCAAGCGCCGAGACGGGGAGCAAATCTGTCGATTTATAAGGTACTTTGGCACGTACTGGCAGAAGATAGGCGTTGTTGGTTCCGAATGCGAGCTTGTAAGGATCGCCCTTATAGCCAGCAGTATAGACAAAGCCTTCCGCCCCGCCTGCGCTGCCCTTGTTTGTGACAACGATTGGCGCGCTCATCAGATCATATTTGCCGATGATAGACTGAATCGTACGCGCGAAAATATCTGTGCCACCGCCCGGTCCGGCGGTCACGACAAACTCCACGGGCCGTGTCGGCTCGAATGCCAAAGCAGATGATGCGATTATTGCCACACCTGCCGTCAGGCACGCGATATGCAAAGACTTCTTCATGGTCCATCCTCCCAGTTAAGCGGCACAGGCCTCCCCCCATGCCGATAGTGTCAAAATGTCGAAAATCAGGCCGCGTCTGAAAGTGCAGCTGCTCTTTTCGCCATTCGTGCCGCGAGCAGGATCGCTTCGCGCGTGGCCCCCACGTCGGCGACGCCCTTCCCGGCAATATCGTATGCAGTGCCGTGAGCAGGAGTGCAAAGAGGAAACGGCAATCCGCCCATCATTGTCACACCTTTGTCGAAGCCCATCAGCTTCATCGCGATCTGCCCCTGATCGTGATACATGGTCAGCACCGCCTGAAAGCCATCCTTCAGCGCGCGCAGAAACACTGTGTCAGCCGGAAACGGACCATCGACATCGAACCCCTTGGCTTTCGCCGCCTTGACTGCAGGCTCAATGACGTCAATTTCTTCCATGCCAAAGCTGCCGCCATCACCGGCATGCGGATTGAGTCCGGCCACTGCGATCTTCGGGTTGTCATGTCCCGCCTTCTTCAAGCAAAACCAGGCCAGCTCCAGCTCGGCGAGAATTCCTTCAACAGTCAAGGTCGCAGCTACATCCTTGAGTGGAATATGCGACGTCACGCGTGCGTTCCAGACTTTCTCCAGAACATTGAACTCACGCACCTTGCCTTTGAAGCCCAGCACATCGGCAACAAAGCGGATTTCGTCGTCATAACCTGGATAGGCGAACCGCATGGCCTGCTTGTTGAACGGCGTAAAGCAAACAGCCTGTGCATGCCCGGCATCGGCAAATTCCAATGCAGTACGAAAGTTCTGGGTTGCAAAAGTTCCACCGACCAGCGTGGCTTCACTGCGCACAACATCCTTCGGATCGAGATTCCTCAAGTCAATGAAGACGTGCTTGCCGACCGGCATGTTCGGTGCATTTTCGAGAGTGGATTCCTGAAGATCAAGCTCAACACCCGCAATATGCGCACCTTCGTTCAGAATGCGGCGATCACCAAACACGATGAGATGCGCTTCCTTTCTGACATCGGGCAAAGCGAGGAGGCGTGCTGTCAGCTCGGGACTGACACCGGCTGGATCCCCCATTGCAAGCGCAATCACGCTCGGTTCAGCGCCATTAGCGGTCATTCGTATCCTCCTCGTCTGCATTCTGTATGCAATATGCATATGGCAGGTCTCAGCGCGACGCAAGTATTTTGTATTCTGTATGCAGCATTTTATATTGACGGTTGAGAGCAGGCCAGCCATCTTCACCTCGAACGGTGAGGTAAGGATTCGGGCTCACCCTTTGAGAAAAAGGCCGATGGACGAAAATCAGAAAACCGAGCAAGCCGAACACGGCTCACAATCGTTCCGCCGCACGGCTTTGCACGATATGCTTGTCAACCATCTGCGCGACATGATCATTGAAGGACAGCTGGAGCCCGGCACGCGCCTGCATGAAGGGCAGCTTGGAGAACAGCTCGGCGTGTCCCGCACACCGCTGCGTGAGGCTATCAAATATCTGGCCAGCGAAGGATTGGTCGAGCTTGTTCCAAGCCGCGGCGCAGTTGTGAAACGGTTCAGCGCAGCTGATGTCAAGGACATGCTCACCGTCCTGCGCACCCTGGAAGAACTAGCAGGCAAACTGGCCTGCGAGCTCGCAACCGACAAGGAAATTGCTGAGGTTCGTTCGCTGCACGATGAAATGATCAAGCGCTACCGAACCGCTGATCGGCTGCAATATTACAAACTGAACCAGCAGATTCATATCGCTATTGTTCGTCTTGCCAAGAACCCTACGCTGGCAGACGTTCACCAAATGCTGCAGACACGATTGAAACGGATTCGTTTCGTCGGCCATGAAGGCGCCGAGAAATGGGCGGCGGCTGTATCGGAGCATGAAGAAATGATCGAGGCCCTGGAGGCCCGTAACGCGACCCGGTTGTCCGAAGTATTGGGCCGCCATTTGACCAATGCATGGGAGCGCGTACGCGAATCGATGTAGGCGAGCGGTTCGCGGAAGCGCGCGGCGAAGCCAATGCCACGCCGAAAAATATCGAATGGCATGCACACGAAACATGCTGACACTGGGTTGGCGGCAAAAAAGCCGTCGATTGCGCTAGTAATGCGGGTGCCGATATAAGAATTCGGAGCTGACACGACCCGGAAAGGACCTTTATGCTGCCGACCGAACCCGATCCTCACCGCCTGGAAATGACGGTTTTGATGACGCCCGACATGGCAAATTTCAGCGGCAAGGTTCACGGCGGCGCCTTGTTGAACCTGCTGGACCGTGTCGCTTTTTCCTGTGCATCGCGCTATTCGAAACAATATGCAGTTACGCTTTCTGTCGATCAGGTCACGTTCAAGGAGCCGATCAACGTCGGTGAACTCGTGACGTTTCGGGCTTCGGTAAACCATACTGGCCGAACGTCCATGGAGATCGGCATTCGCGTGGAAGCGGAGCATATCCGCTCGGGCAAGCGCCGCCACACCAATTCCTGTTATTTTACAATGGTAGCGGTCGATGATACCGGGCGACCTGTTGCAGTGCCTGCCTTGATCCCAGTCGACGCTTTGGATCGCAGGCGCCATGAAGCAGCCGAACTCCGACGGACGCTCCGACGGGAATTCGCACAGCGGATGGAAATGGTTGCCGCGACCGGGCGAGACATCGTCGACACCACGGAGTTGTAAAAGCAATCTTTGCTACAAAGATCGCTTGGCGGACAGCCGAAATCGCTGATGGGCGTCGGCTAGTGCTTAGATCACCAATACCGTATGCAGGGCTGAGCAAGAGAACGGAAAGGCCCTTTCACCCCAAAAAAAAGTGCCTGCTCGGCGGAATCTTCATTCAGCAAGCGCGTGGGTGGCGACGTACTGCGTTTCAATTCTCTTGCCGGTGTGGCGATCAAAGCTGGCGCCGGAAATGGCGGCGGACCTTCCACATGAAAAGCGCATCCGCCAATATCTGGAGCGCTATGTCGATTTTATTTGGGAAGATGCTGAGCGGGCGGCTTTGTTCGATTATTTGAACAACAACCCGGTCCGGACGCTGGAACAAACCGCTGATTTGTTCCGGGATTTCCTCGCATATACCGATGCGATCATTCTCGCCGCGCAGGAAGCGGATTCGGTTCATTCAGGATCGCCAAAGCTCCTTGCAAGTTTTGCTCGCGGTGCGACCCGTCATACCCTGAAACGAAGACGTCCCAACCCGCTTCCCCTTGAGCCCGAGGAAAGGCAGTTGATTATCGATATGTGCTGGAGTGCTCTGACGGGCGCCAACAAGGCGTAGCTATTAAGGAATTTAACGAACCGCGACTGGCATTTGGAATAACGGCCTGACTTTTTTGCGAGTAGGCCAGCTCACTGATCTTACATGGTGAGAACAAGGGGCTGACAGTCCCAGTTTGTACGAAAGCTTTCTATTCGTTTCGATGTTTCCCACCTATCGTGTTCAAAGCACCTTGCGAGTCGTTCCCGCATCAACGTTGAAAGTTGCCGGTTGACTACTATAAATGTATTTTAGTGGGAGTTAAAAGCCAAAGGCAGAAAGAATGACCCAAAGCAATCTTTCGAGCAATTCATCCCAGATCGAACCATTACAAATTCATGATATCAAGGTCATAGATAACGTAAAGCTCAAAAAGGCTATCACCGCTGCAGCCTTGGGCAATGCCATGGAGTGGTTTGATTTTGGCGTATATGGCTTCGTCGCCTATGCTTTGGGCCAAGTGTTCTTTCCAAATGCCTCGCCCGGCACGCAGACCATTGCAGCCCTGGCTACTTTTTCCGTACCATTTCTGGTGCGTCCCCTTGGTGGGTTGTTTTTTGGCGTCATGGGTGACCGTTTTGGCCGCCAGAAAGTCCTTTCCCTTACCATTATAATCATGGCCGCCAGCACTTTTTGCATCGGCCTCATCCCCTCTTACGCCACCATTGGCATCTGGGCCCCAATCCTTCTGTTGATCTGTAAGCTGGCGCAGGGCTTTTCCGTCGGTGGTGAATATACCGGAGCTGCTATTTTCGTAGCAGAATATGCACCCGATAAACGTCGCGGCTTTCTGGGCAGCTGGCTCGATTTTGGCTCGATTGCCGGTTTTGTTCTGGGAGCCGGTTTCGTTGTTTTTCTCAGCACAATGCTCGGCGAAACAGCCTTTCTAGAGTGGGGATGGCGGGTTCCATTCTATTTTGCTGCGCCTCTCGGGCTGATCGGACTGTATCTGCGTCATGCGGCTGAAGAAACGCCAGCGTTTATGCAGCAACTTGAAGCACTGGAAAAAGAAGATCGGGATGCAATCGAAGACCGCCCGATGGTGTCATTCAATGAAATTGTCAGCAAATATTGGCGTGCGTTAAGTGTGTGCACCGGAATGGTGCTGGTGACGAACATCACCTATTACATGCTGCTGACCTACATGCCGACCTACCTGTCGCAAAGCCTTGGCTATTCCGAGGACCGCGGTGTGCTCATCATCATCGTGGTGATGATCGGCATGCTGTTTGTTCAGCCAGTTGTGGGATTTCTCAGTGATCGGTTTGGCCGCAGACCGTTTCTGATTATCGGAAGCGTTGGCCTGCTGTTGTTGTCTGTTGTTGCCTTTCACCTGATCGCCAGTGGCAACATCGCAACGATATTTGTCGGGCTGCTGATACTGGCAGTCCTGCTTAATTGTCTCACTGGCATTATGGCGTCAACACTTCCGGCGCTTTTCCCCGCGCGTATTCGATACAGTGCTCTCGCGGCGGCATTCAATATTTCGATTATCATCGCGGGACTGACGCCGACCGTTGCTGCTTGGCTCGTCGAGGCCACAGAGAACCTCTATTTGCCCGCCTATTATCTTATGTGCGCTGCAGTTATCGGGCTGATCACGGCGTTCTTTCTACCCGAAACGGCTAACCGTCCACTGAGAGGAGATACACCGAGCGCATCGAGCAAGACCGAAGCCAAACAGTTATTGCAGGAAGCCTATTCCAATATAGAGCAGCGCGTTCAGGCAATCGATGAGGACATTCTCACGCTCGAACAACAGATCGAGGATTTGCGCCTGCGTAGACAGGCACTCGTGGATCGACATCCAAAACTTTCTTGATCTCGCGTGGAAGCAATACTGCGCCGACGAGTGGCAGATGTAACCTACCCTGCTTGTCAGAACGGTGCTTCTAAAGTGTAAACCTGCCCGAAGAAGCCGCGACGGAACAGGCGACGAAGCTTAAACGGGATTGCTACTTACGAAAGGGTTTCAAGTTGAAATTCTGAACATGCACAGTGAGTTGTGCCCCCATTGAAGCATGGCGTCAATCTCTGGCGCGCCTAAAATAAGACAAATGCACTCTTGTTTTAAAAACAACATTTGGATTATAGGAAAGCCAGTTCCACAAGGCCGACGGAAAAGAGCGTCCCGCAATCCAGGATTTTATCAGTGACTGCAATGAAAACTCTTCTGGCCGCTACCGGCCTTGTTGCTGTGTTCGCGCTTCAGAACAATGTAGCAGATGCCGCCACACAATATCCGCTGACGCTCGAAAACTGCGGTACGAAAGTAACGTTTCAGAAGGCGCCGGAGCGCGCGATCAGCCTTGGACAGAACAGCGCTGAAATCATGTTGCTTCTGGGCCTTGAGGAGAAAATGGCGGGAACGGCGTTCTGGCCAAGCAAGGTTTTGCCGCGGCTTGAAGCCGCCAATTCTAAAGTAAAGCTTCTCACCGTTGAGTTCCCGACATTTGAATCGATCCTTGCAGAAAATCCGGATTTCGTAGCGGCAGCTCTTCCAAGCCTCATTGGCCTGAACAGCAAGGTTGCAAAGCGCGAGGATTTCGACAAGGTAGGCGTCCCCACCTATCTTTCGCCCAGCACGTGCCTGAGCACAGAGAAGGTCAGGGATGAATATGGCAGCCGCGACAAGCTGTGGAACATGGATCTTCTTTATAAGGAGATCGACGAGCTTTCGCAGATTTTCGATGTTTCAGATCGCGGTCAGGCGCTGATCGCTGATTTCAAGGCACGCGAGGCGGCCTTGCGCGCAAGCGTTCCCGCGAGCGGTAAGAAACTTTCTTATGTCTTCTGGTTCTCCAGCCCGTCGCCATCGGCGGACGCCTATCTGGGTGGAGGAAACGGTGCCTCGAGCTTCATCGCTGACGTTCTGGGCGGCGAGAATGCCATCAAGGCAGAAGCCGAATGGCCGACGCTTGGTTGGGAAAGCATTATCGCCGCCAACCCTGACGTCATTGTTGTTGCAAATCTCGACCGTAATCGTTGGGAACTCGACAAGCCAGAAGCCAAGATCCAGTTTCTCAACACAGACCCTGCGGTCAGCCAGATGCCAGCCGTCAAGAACAAGGCCATTGCCGTCATGGATGGTCAGGCGATGAACCCGACCATCCGCACGATTTATGGCGCAGAACAGGTCGCGGAACAGCTGAAAGCGCTTGGTATTCTCAAGTGAGTGCTGCTGGACCATCTTTAAGGCATTGGGGCGCCTTCAGCATGATGCTGTTGGCGTCGCTTGTTGCAATCGGATTGGTGGTGGGTATCAGTGTCGGGATCGGAGATCTGCCGATCCCTTTATCGACAACGTTTGCAGCGATAACCAATCGTCTTGGATGGAGTTCCGTCGAGCTCAATCGCATTCATGAAACGGTCATCTGGGATTACCGCCTCAGCCGCGCGTTGGTGGCGGCATTTTGTGGTGCGGGTCTCGCGCTTTCAGGCGCGATCATGCAATCGCTTTTGCGCAATCCGCTGGCTGAACCCTATGTTCTGGGTATTTCGGCGGGAGCATCGACCGGTGCTGTAACAGTTGTCATCCTTGGCATCGGTGCTGGCGCAGTTTCATTATCAGCAGGCGCATTCGTTGGCGCGTTTGCGGCCTTCTTCTTTGTTGCGCTCCTCTCCAATGGAACAAGGGGCGGTGCGGATCGCACCATTCTGGCGGGCGTAGCGGCTTCACAACTTTTCAACGCTGCGACCTCGTATATCGTCACCACATCCGGCGATGCGCAGCAGGCTCGTGACGTGATGTTCTGGCTCCTTGGCAGCTTCGGTGGCGTTCGCTGGCCAGAATTCACGCTGGTGTCGGTGGTCATCACCTTCGGTCTTATCGCCTGCCTTCTCTATGCCCATGTTCTGGATGCTTTCGCTTTTGGCGATGAAGCCGCCTCATCGCTCGGCGTTAATGTGGCCCGTGCGCGCATTGTTCTCTTTGCGCTCACAGCAATGATGACAGCCACTATCGTCAGCATGGTCGGTTCGATAGGCTTCGTCGGGCTCGTTGTCCCTCATGCCGCACGCTTCATCGTCGGTCCGCTACACATAAGGTTGTTGCCCGCCTGCGCGATCGTCGGTGCAATCTTCATGGTGTTGGCCGATATCGCCTCACGCGCGTTGATACCGCAACAGGTCCTCCCCATCGGTGTGGTGACAGCACTTGTCGGCGTGCCTTTCTTCTCGATCATTCTATACCGTTTTCAGCGCCCATCATGACGATCAGAGCCGAAAATCTTGTCTGGAAAATTGGCAAGAAAACGATAATCGACGACGTGTCTTTCGAGGCAAAGCCTGGAAAGATGCTGGGGCTTTTAGGACCAAACGGTTCTGGAAAAACATCCCTGCTGCGTCTGATCGCGGGCTTAAAACGCCCCCATTCCGGGCATGTCCTGCTTGACGAAAAAGATATCAATACAGTTGCCCGGCGTAGCGTCGCGCAGCGTGTGGCTTTTGTTGAACAACACGCCACGACAAACGCTGGTCTGAAAGTCCTGGACATTGTAAGACTTGGGCGTTTTCCACACAGATCGATGTTCTCGGGCTGGACAGGCGCGGATGAAGGAGCCGTTCAAGATGCAATTGAACGCACCGGTATGACGGCCAAGAAAAACGACACGTGGCAAAGTCTGTCAGGTGGCGAAAAACAGCGCACGCATATTGCAAGGGCTTTGGCCCAGACGCCGAAAGAGCTCATCTTTGATGAACCAACCAATCATCTGGATATTCAGCACCAGATGAGCTTGTTAAAGCTGGTTTCAGGGTTACCAATCACGAGTATCATTGCACTGCACGACCTTAATCATGCCGCCATGTTTTGCGATGAATTGATCATTATGCTATCTGGAAAGATCGTGACTTCGGGGACACCGGAAGAGGTCATCAACGAGACTATTCTGAAGCAAGTCTTCTCGATTGAAGCGCGCGTGGAAACTTCTCCGTTCAGCGGGCGCCCACATATCCACTATCTGAGATAAGAAACGCGCCAGATAAAACAGGGGCGTTTAATAATATACCCCGATCCATTTGCCCCCACCACGCGGCGAAGAACTCTGGATGAGTTGCGCAAGAAGGCGCCACACCTACTGTCGACCAGCCTCACCAGATGCGCAGGCTGCGCGCGGCGTCGGCAAACAATACGGCAGCTCGCGAAGTCAGCAGTCCAACGGATTGTAGACGATTTTGTCGTGGTCACCACCCTCGCCCGTTCGGTCTGCATCATCCTGGCGGATAACGAGCCAGCCGGAGTGTTGAAACATCGATTAACTCTCGCTTTTATTAGCCAAATCTAATAGAAGCGTTGAGTACTGCCGACGCAACGTCCTCATAAAAATTGGAATAAACTATGGATAGTGCTGTGCTTTTTCTGCATGGACGTGGTCAGTCGGCTGATGAAATCCGGTCGCTGGATTGGAGTCGGAAACCGATCGGAGTGCCTGGGAATTGGCCAGCGCCTCTGGTCACTGCGGTGCAGATGATGCTGGCTTCACAATTTCCCAAAGCAATCATTTGGGGTCCGGAATATACGACGATTTATAACGACGCTTTCAGGCCTATTCTCGGTGAGAAAGAGAACTGCATGGGAGCATCCTTTCGCGATATTTGGTTTGAAGTCTGGGATGAACTGCTGCCGATGGTCCAGAAAGCTTATGCTGGCGAAGCGACGTTTATCGAAGACTACCCTCTCGTGATCGATCGACACGGTTATGATGAACAGTGCTACTTTACTTTCTGCTACAGCCCGATCTTTGACGAGCAAGGGCGTGTTGGCGGGATGATCGATACAGTCATCGAAACTACCGAAAAGGTGGAATCCGAAAAACACGCCAAGATTCTAAATGCCGAACTCGCTCATCGCATCAAGAATACATTCAGTGTGGTATCTGCAATTGCGAGCCAGACATTCAACAATAATGCCGACGAAGAGGTCATCAACACTTTTACTAAGCGGCTGTTTGCGTTGGGCAATGCTCATGATGTTCTTCGGCTTGGTAAAAGCTCAGAAGGTTCATTGCGTCAAATCGTGTCTGGAATAACAACAGCGCTGGCTGTTGCCGAGCGCGTTCACATGAGTGGGCCCGATGTAATGATCGGTCCGAAGGGCGCGTCTACCCTTTCGCTTTTGATTCACGAACTGACGACCAATGCGATCAAATATGGAGCGCTTTCCAATGATTCCGGACAGGTGCAATTGAATATTGCTGTATCCAAGAAACGAGTTGATCCGGTTTTTTCAATGAATTGGACCGAAGTCGGTGGCCCGCTCGTTACTCAACCGACAAAAACAGGATTTGGCTCCAAGCTCATAAGAATGGGTCTGCTAGGCTCCGGGGAAGTTAGGTCTGAATTTAGACCCGAAGGCTTCAATGCAGAGTTTTCCGCGCCCTTACGGCAGTTGCAGGGGGAAGGACGACTTTTTGGCTCGACTTGAATTTTGATGGGGTCGCAGTCTTCCGAAATATGAAGAATGTGCGTCTCAAGCTGAAGATACACAGCGGAAAAGCCACGCGCGGTTAGGCACCAACGTATCTGAACTCTTCCTTGGAAAGTTTGCCGACATGCGGTTGTGGTTAGCTTATGAACGCATTCGCCTCACATGTGATAACTGGGAAGCTTGCAATGTCTTCCAGTTTGATGCTCCTCCCGACGATTATAAATCCACCGAAGATTAGTTGCCGAGCGCGTCCATTCAGAAGCGAACCAGGGCAACCGCCAACCTCTGCCCGGCTCTCTCGAAGAAGCCAGCTGCAGGAAGGGAACATCAAGGAAAGCCGTTCGTTATTCTGCTTCAGCCAAGGAGAAATGAATGCGCAAGTCCGTACTGTTCCTAATTCTAAAGCGTGTCGCATTTATTCGGCCTCATACCCAGCAGCCTTAAAGAAGTTCTGGCATTCATTGATGGAGAAGAGACTGATGATATCGCCAAGTGCTTTT
>NZ_RCHH01000018.1:0-70623 GCF_003664555.1 Ochrobactrum soli
TCCTGGCTCGATGGCTATGCCGAAAGCGGAGACAGCATCTATCGGCTGACCTATGGCGATCAAACCGTGGACACCGTCACGGGTGTGGTTGGTCTGCGCGCCAATTACGCCATCGACTACACATGGGGCCGTTTGACGCCGGGTGTGCGGGCAGAATACGCGCATGATTTTCAAGGGGCGAGCCGGACCGCAATGGGCTACAGCGCACTCGGTGGGCTTCCTTATGCGCTCGACATCGAAGGCGAGAGCAGCGATAGCGGAAATGTCGGTCTGTCGCTTGATTTCAGTTTCGAAAATGCATGGACCACCGGCGTAGAATATCAGACCGGCTTCGGCGGCTCTGGCGCGCGAGACCACGCATTCGCACTGCGGGTCGGTGCGAAGTTCTGACAAAAGGCGGCTGCAGGGCCGCTTTTATCTTATCTCGCGTCTTGTGGGTTCAATTCACGGAACAAAAACTGGTCATCTCCATTAATAAGGTGACCAATTATTAGCCGGATGCACTATGGACCGTTATGGTGGGGTTCCTAATCGAAATCTGCCGTTGAACTCAGCCAACACCAGGTTGCCGACTTTGGCCGCGATGGCCGGGGTCATTGCCATATTCTATTTCGCCAAAGATGTTTTCCTGCCGCTGGCCATAGCGATTTTGCTCACCTTCATGCTGGCGCCGATTGTGGCCTTCCTCCGCCGGCTGCGGCTGCCGAGGCTGGTGGCGATCATCACCAGTGTTGTCGGGGGTTTCCTGATCATCGCGATTTTCAGCGCGATCCTGGCCTTTCAGGTGACGGAGGTTGGGCAGAACATCGCGACCTACCAGTACAACATCATTGAGAAAATACGGAATTTGAAGAAGGCAGGCACGGAAGGCGGGATCATCGACCGCTTGAACCGCTTCGCCGAACGGGTAGGGGCCGAGATCAACAGTCCGGAAGAAAAGCCGGATGTTCCCGGGATCAATCCGGAGCCGGAGAGAAAACCGGTGCTGGTTGAAGTCTTCTCGCGCCGCAGCCCCATCGAAACGCTGGAAAACGTTCTGGGGCCGCTGATCAGCCCGCTGGCGACAACCGGCCTTGTCATCGTGGTCGTGGTTTTCATGCTGCTTGAAAGGGAAGAACTGCGCGACAGGTTTATCCGGCTTGTCGGTTATGGCGATTTGCATCGAACCACCGAAGCCCTTCAGGAAGCTGGTAGTCGCGTCGGTCAATATCTGCTGACCCAACTCATGGTCAATATTGCCTATGGCGTGCCATTGGGCATCGGCCTGTGGCTGCTTGGCATACCCAATGCGCTGTTGTGGGGCATGCTCGCTATAGTGCTGAGATTTGTGCCCTATATCGGGCCGGTGATTGCTGCGGTCATGCCGATATTTCTGGCATTTGCGGTTTCGCCCGGCTGGACATTGCTCATCTGCACCATCGCGCTCTTCATCATTGTGGAACTCATCAGCAATAACGTCATCGAGCCGTGGCTATACGGCTCGCGAACAGGACTGTCCCCCCTTGCAATCATTGTATCCGCGATCTTCTGGGCATGGCTCTGGGGACCTGTTGGGCTGGTACTCTCAACCCCGCTGACGGTTTGTCTCGTAGTGCTGGGGCGGCATGTGCCGCAGTTTGAGTTCTTCGAGATATTGTTCGGCGACGAGCCGGTCCTAGACCCGGAAGAGAGGCTCTATCAACGCCTGCTTGCGGGAGACCCGATCGAAGCAACGGATAATGCGGAAGAAATCCTCGAAGAGAAGTTTCTGGTTGAATATTATGGCGCTGTTGCCATCCCGGCGCTCCTCCTTGCGGAACAGGACAGGGCGCGCGGGGCGCTGAATGAAAAGCAGCTGAAGGACGTCACCAGCAGCGCAGATATGCTTGTTGCCAATCTTCGCATGATTGCAAATGAAGAACTGGACAACGATGAAGATGTGACGGTCGATGCGGCCACCAAGGAAAAGGCCAAGGTCGAACTTCCGCCCGGTGAGGGGAGAACTGTCGTCTGTATCGGCGGCCATGATGCGCTGGATGACATTACCGCCGAAATGGTGGCTCAGGTGCTGTCCGTACAGGGTGCGCGCGCCACTGTTATCGGCCATGCGGGCTTGTTGCCAAGCCAGTTGAAAAAAGAGGCTGTCGCCGAGGCGTCCGCTATCGTGGTCTGCTATCTCAATGTGGAGTACGCGACACGCGGAAGGTTCTCTATCCGCCGTCTGAAGCGTCTTAATCCAGATGCGTTGATCGGTGTTGCCATATGGTCCCTTGGGCAGACGAGAGACCGCAAGGAAGGCGCAGAACTCCAAAATAGAATTCGGGCGGATTTTGTTGCCTCCGGGATCGTTGACGTTGTGATCAACTGTCTCGCGGATGGAGAACCGCCGAAGCTTCGCTTGTCGGATACATCAAGCGACAAGCAACGCGCGCCAAAGGAATAGTGCGGTCTCGACACACGGTCTGGTTCAGACATGGGGCGCAGTCACCGATCTGACGCGACCCCCACAACTACATACTATGCTGTTCCACATATGTCTGATGGCAGTGAAACTAGGCCACGCCGCTCACGGCTATGCAGCGGATTTCGGCGCTTCATCAATTCCATTACTGTGTCTCATGTGGTCCACATCAATATATTTAATTAAGGATTTGAAAAATGGATACGAATTTTATTGGTTCTGTCATTCACGCTCTGCCCGTCGAAGATATGATCGGCGGGCCGCTGCAGGCCATGATTAAGGCTCAGCTACAGGCGAGCCACAGCTATGCAGAATTTCTGTTAAAGGTATGTATTAAGGACGGCGTCGCTATTGCCGTTCAGTTCGATTACGACGAGACCGTAATCAACGAGCAAGATGGAACTCCATCTACGCTCAAGAAGACTATGCGTATTCCTTTGCTTGCAACTATTGCTCACCCCAATATTTGCATTGAAGAGGGTACTATTGATTTTGAGCTGGAAGTTACGCAGGCAGAAAAATCCCAGAGCACGACTAAGGCTGATGCAACGGCCGAAGGCAGCATCGGCTGGGGGCCTTTCAGCGTTAAACTAGCAGGTCGCGTATCGCATAAGTCCGAACAAACGCGATCAACGGACACCCGGGCGAAGTATAGCATTCATACCCAGGTAAAGCGTCAGCCTGCGCCGGAAGCGCTGCTGCGAGTCATTGACTTCCTGACAGACGCTGCCACCAAGCCTGTGATGCACAAGGATGTCAAAGCCGTGGATTTCCCTAAGACGGATCCAAAGAACCTGATGCTCACTCCTAGCGAAAATAATAATGGAGGCGACACAAATTAAGCCAATAATAAATTAATTAATTACAAATATTAATATTAAATATTATTAATTAATAAAATTGAATCGAGGTGAGAAGATCGCTGGGCGATCTTCTCACCCAAAAGGTAGTATTATGTCTATAAAAGATTGGTTATATAAAAAGAACGGAATTGAAGAATCTGATACTTCTTCAAAAGATCATGGATCTAATTTTTTTCAAAGTAATCGACCGGTATTATCAATAGATGAAATTGCACTCGGTATGCAGCACGCAGCCATGGCAGCAAACCGATTGGTCGCGCGTCAATACTTACAGGCTATGGAGCCTTTCTTTGACGACATTGGCGATGGGCGCCTTAAGCCTAAAGTCGTTGATATCGAGCTGGATGACGACCATCAAATCAAAATCCCTCTAGTGGCGATGTCTACGCCTCGCGGGCTTCTTCTGGAAAAGATGAAAGTATTCTTGACCGTCTGTACAGAAGCCATCGAGCCAATGGACGCCTCTGCTCTTTCCGGGGAAGAAACGACGAACCGCTTTATTGTAAGCCTCTCTCCAACTGCGCATGACAAAAATGGGCGCTGCCCCAGCCATGTAGATATCGAGATGGAGTTTGCATCGTTTGAGCCGCCGGAAAGCGTGATGCGTTTGATCGACGAGTACACACGTCACATACAGCCCGTTCGTCAATCGTGAGGTTATTGTTATGGAGCAACAACGAAGAATAGGTCAATCTGGTCTAAATTTGATTAAAGAGTTTGAAGGTTTGAGGCTCGAGAAATACAAAGATGCTGTAGGAAAATGGACTATCGGCTATGGCCATTTAATACTGCCTTCAGAGCGATTTGACCGGCCTTTAACGGAATTGGAGGCAGAGGATTTACTTCAAAGTGATTTGAGGAAATTCGAAGGGGGCGTCATCCAGTATGTCGCCGTCAGTATGAACCAGAATCAATTCGATGCTCTCGTATCATTCGCATTCAATCTAGGGCTGGCCAATCTGAAAGGCTCGACGCTGCTTCGCCTCCTGAACCACGGTCAATATACAGAAGCTGCAGAACAATTTTTGCGATGGAACAAGGCGGGTGGAATGGCGTTGCCCGGTTTAACGCGCAGACGGGCCGCTGAGCGCGATCTGTTCTTGAGAGCACCTTAGAGCCTGTTCCAAAAGTCGCCCTGTGTGGCTGCAAATGGCAATTTTCTGCGTTCCGGTGCTCACGTACCTTGAATACGCTCCGCTCCGGTACTCGAAAATCACCATTTTCGCACACACATGCCGCTTCTTGATTCAGGCTCTTAAAAATAGGGAAGAAATTAATCGAGATATTTTTATATAATTTAAACTATGGGGAATAAACAATGTTTAATCTATGGGGCGTAATTTTTAGAAATAATTTGGACTTAATGATATTTAATATAAATTACTTCATATATATACTTTATTAATTGATTCGTCTATTTTAAGTGGATAATAAAATGAATTTACTAATTATAGACAGCCATGATATATATTTACGAGGGACAATGCATGGCTTAAAGAACATCGACAAAAATTATTGTATTTACGGGTGTAATTCGATTTCAGATTGGTCTGAAGACATCGAAAACTTGATATTGTCAGCGGTGTTAATTGCCGGTGACTGTTCCCCATCAATCCTGACGGGGTCACTTGAAAAGATTAAAGAAAAACTGCCACTCGTTCCAATAATATTGATGGTTGGCGATGACAGTAGCTTTCGCCGCGGTGGATTTGATAGTTACAATATAAAATCAGTTATCAAGAGGAGTACCTCAATCGACGGTTTGCATGATGTAATATCCGTTATTAATTCCGGGTTCACGTGTTACTCGAATGAGATAAATTCCATGGGGAACCGGCGTAGGAACTCCGGCTTGTTGAGCAATCGGAAAGAAGAGATACTTAGGCTCGTATTGGACGGTTGCACGAATAAGCAAATTGCCAAGATTTTGAATATTAGTCCCGGAACGGTAAAGTCACATATAGAATCTATTCTTGTAAAGTTGAATGTTAATAGCAGAATCAAAGCTGCTACAACCTACTTCATGAACGGCCATGCTGCGGATAATTTATCGGTGGTTAGCGATCGAAATTTTGGAGTTGAATGATCGTGCCCTTGGAGGATTCGCAAAGGTCATTACCTCGCCCAAATAGCGGCTTCAGCAGGCCGCTTGTCCAGAGAAGACGCTGATGGCTGAAACGGGAGGTGAGCGCTAATTGCGCCACGCCCGTTACGGTCGCGAGCAGCCGGAGAGGGGGCATTTCATGCACGGTCCGGCAAGGTCTCGGCGTTCTTTCCTTGTGGTCAAGGCTATCGGAGCTATGATCTGGCTTCGATACAAACCAGCGGGAGAGCGACCATGGCAGATTCACCATCCAATATTGCGAAGCGGAGCGTCGTCGTAGACGGTTTTACCAATAGTGTTCTGGACCCGTCCGAACCGATGTTGGGTCCATTGCAGAATGGCGGCACGATCATCGCCAATACCGCGCCAGGTTGCTGGGGGCCGATGATTACGCCGCGTCTCCGCGGTGGACACGAAGTGACCAAGCCAGTCTATATTGAGGGCGCAGAGGTTGGCGACGGTGTTGTCATCCGCATTCGCGATATTTCCGTAACCTCATTGGCAACAGCGTCCGGTCACGACGCCGTTTCGAACAAATATTGTCTCGGCGATCCGTTTGTTGCGGCGCGCTGCCCTGTCTGTGAAGAAGTTTGGCCCGAAACGCATATTGAAGGCGTGGGACAGGATTCCGTGCGCTGCAACAAATGCGGAACGGCGATCAAGCCATTCGAGATTGTGCATGGTTACACGGTGGTGTTCGACGAAGCGCAGGATGTTGGCCTGACGGTCAACAAGGACGCTGCGGAACGCATCGCCAAGAATGCCAATCACTATGCGTCGCTACCTGATCAATCGGTGCAGCACTCCGTGTTGAACTACGCTCCGGCTGATCTCGTCGGCGCCATTGTGCGCATGCGCCCATTTCTTGGGCAGCTGGGCACAACCCCTTCGAAGGCTATGCCGGATTCCCATAACGCTGGCGACTTCGGCGCGTTCCTTGTCGGTGCGCCGCACCCTTATGCCTTGAGCCAGGAGGAATTGCAGAAGCACAAGACCGATGGGCACATGGACATCGATGCGGTGCGCGCCGGTGCCGTTCTGGTTTGCCCCGTCAAGGTTCCAGGCGCTGGCGTCTATATGGGTGACATGCACGCTGCCCAGGGGGATGGCGAAATCGCAGGGCACACAATGGATGTGGCCGGAAGCGTCACCCTGCAGGTCGAGGTGCTGAAGAGCTACAATAATGACGGTCCCGTGCTGTTTCCGCTGCTTGAGGATCTGCCGCCATTGGCAAGGCCCTTCACGGAGGAAGAAAAGAAACGCGGTGCAAAATTGGCTCAACAGTGGGGCGTCAAAGTCGTTGAGGAAGTGGCGCCGATTTCCGTCATTGGCACGGCGGCCAATATGAACGCGGCTATTGTCAATGGCCTGGAAAGAGCGGCAAAGCTGCTGGATATGACCGTTTCGGAAGTGCGCAACCGGGCTACGATCAACGGCGCTATCGAAATCGGACGCGATCCGGGCGTAATTCAGGTGACTTTTTTAGCGCCTTTGACGAACCTTGATCAAGCCGGTCTCGGGGATATCGCGCGCCAACAATATAATCTTTAACGGCAAGTCCTGCTCGCGCTCGAAGGGTGCGGGCAGGATAAACACATATTCGAAGCCGGTCACTTGCATTCAAGATTCACACAAGCGCGGCAGACATACTATTTGTAATGGGGAAGAAAGTGATTGAAAACACAAGGCTTTCTGGATCGAATGGTGGGCGTAACAGGGATTGAACCTGTGACCCCTACAATGTCAATGTAGTGCTCTCCCGCTGAGCTATACGCCCATTCGATGTGGCGCATACACCATATCGCGTTGCGCCCGTCAATGCCCTTTTATGAAGTTTTTTCGTCTTTTTGTTGAAGACTTTTCAAAAGCCCGGAAAACCGCGCCTTGGCCAGTGATCGCCTCAGGCGGCGATCAACATTTTTTCGATTTCGTTCACCAGGTCACGCAGATGGAACGGCTTGGAAAGCACTTTCGCGTCGCGCGGGGCGTCAGAATCAGGATTCAGGGCGACGGCTGCGAATCCCGTAATGAACATTATTTTCAGGTCTGGATCGATTTCCGTCGCACGGCGCGCCAGTTCAATCCCATCCATTTCCGGCATCACGATGTCGGTCAGCAGCAGTGAGAACGGCTCTTCCTGCAGTCGTTCATAGGCGCTGGCGCCATTATCGAAGTGAGTCACGTGATAGCCGGCCTTTTCCAGTGCCTTCACGAGAAAGCGCCGCATATCGTTGTCGTCTTCAGCAAGAAGAATTCTTTTCATTGGTCCGTCCGAATTTCCCATCGTTCGCTCCAGTGCTTGGACAGCGTGAACGATTCAATTTTCCACTCTAGAAAACGCTTCTTTGGTAAATATGAAATGAATGCTCGCGCGAATGTTAATTGTTATGGCATGCATTTGGCAACAACCTGTCATTTGTGACGGGATTGCCGCAGTTTTCAGTTCGTGATCGAATTCGGCGTTCCCTGTTGGTATTTGCACCGGCGAAGCGGTTGACGTAATTTGTCGAGCCTGCCGGTGCGCTGTGTCCAGCCGCCGCAAACAAGACATGCATAGACGGATCAAAATATGAGTTTGGAGCGTGATTTCAGCCTGATACCGCCTTTCGAGGTGAATGCTCCGGCAGAGCAGCGAATTCCGTTCGTATTCAACTCGCCGCATAGCGGTCGTTATTATCCGCAATCCTTTCTGGAATTATCCCGCCTCGACAGTCTCAGCATCCGCCATTCGGAAGATTGTTATGTGGATGAGCTGTTCGCGTCTGCCGTGCGGCTCGGCGCACCGCTGCTGAAAGCCCATTTCCCGCGCGCATTTCTCGATGTGAATCGCGAAGCCTATGAGCTTGATCCGCGCATGTTCACCGAAACCTTGCCGCCCTTCATCAACAGCCAGTCGGCGCGTGTCGCCGGTGGTCTGGGCACGGTGCCGCGTCTGGTGGGCGAGGGGCAATTGATCTATCCGGGGAGAATCCCCCTTGCCGAAGCCTTTTACCGCATCGAAAGCCTCTACAAGCCCTATCACCGCACGTTGGAAGGTCTGTTGCAGTCGACCCGCGAGCGGTTCGGCTATGCGGTTCTGATCGATTGTCATTCCATGCCGGGGGGTGTGCGTCCGGGGGAGGTGGGCTCCCGCCCGGATTTCATCATTGGCGACCGATTCGGACGCTCCTGCAGCGAGCGCCTCACGCAGGCGGCCATCGAGCTGCTGCGTGAACTGGGCTATTCGGTTGCGCATAACAAACCCTATGCGGGCGGTTTCATCACCGAGCATTATGGTCGGCCAGCCGTTGCGTGCCATGCCTTGCAGATTGAGATCAATCGCAGTCTCTATGTGAACGAGCAGTCGCTGCACAAACTTGCGGGCTTCGAAACGTTATGTGGCGATCTGCATCAGTTTCTGAGCTATCTTACATCGCTTCCGGATGATTTGTTCATCGCGCCGCCGCTGGCTGCCGAATAGGTAAGGCCGCAACCAGTCCGGGTCTCATGCCGATAAAAAGAGCCGCGCTCGAGCAATACGAACGCGGCCAAAGACTAGGGAGGAAATGCCCCGAAAGGCATCGACAGGAAGACCTGTCTAGTCTTTAAGCTACGCGCTAAAGCTGGTTGCGTCAAGAAAATGCGCATCTTTTTTGGGCGAATTTTTTCTTGCTCAATAATTGAGCAAAATTAGCATGGATGCACAAGTTGCAGCCATGTCATGGAAACAGGAGGATGGGGTTGCTCATCGACAAGGCATTTTTTTCCGAAGTGGCAGCGGCAGCGGCGGCTGAAACTTTACCGCGCTTTCGTCAGTTGAACGCGGTGGACAACAAATACAGCGTCGGTTTCGACCCTGTTACCGAAGCGGACCGTGCTGCGGAGAGGGCGATTCGTGCCGTCATCGGCCACCGTTATCCGGAGCACGGCATTCTGGGCGAGGAATATGGCCCCGAAAATACTGACCGCAGCCACGTCTGGGTCATCGACCCTATCGATGGCACGCGCGCCTTCATATCGGGTTTGCCGGTCTGGGGTACGCTGGTCGGGCTGACGGTGGATGGCGATGCGCGCGCCGGGATGATGTCGCAGCCTTTCACGGGCGAGCTTTTTTATAGCGACGGCGAGGGCGCCTATCTGCTGCGTGAAGGCGATGGCGACGCGCCGCGCCGTCTTTCCGTGCGCAAGGGCGCGACACT
This sequence comes from Ochrobactrum soli, assembly GCF_003664555.1. Taxonomy (NCBI): domain Bacteria; kingdom Pseudomonadati; phylum Pseudomonadota; class Alphaproteobacteria; order Hyphomicrobiales; family Brucellaceae; genus Ochrobactrum; species Ochrobactrum soli. The sequence goes on from NZ_RCHH01000018.1 coordinate 9,586, forward strand.
GGCGGATGCGACGCTGTTCACCACAACGCCTGCCCTGTTCAAAGGCGAAAACCGCAAGGGGTTCGACCGGCTTGAAAGCGCTGTGCGCCTGTCGCGCTATGGTGTCGATTGCTACGCCTTTGCCATGCTTGCGGGCGGCTATGTCGATATCGTTGTCGAGTCCGGCTTGCAGCCTTACGATATCGTGGCGCTGATCCCGATAATCGAACAGGCGGGCGGCGTGGTTACGCGCCGCGATGGCGGCCCGGCGGAAGAGGCTGGCGATATCGTCGCAGCCGCCACGCCGGAACTGCACAGGGCCGCGCTTGAACTGCTGAACGGCTAAATTCTGGTGCGGGGAATCGGCGCGTTGGGCTAATTCCCCAAACCGTCTTGTCAGATGCCGGAAAATTCAGGCTCGATGGTTTCCGGCATGGTTTCTACATCCGACGAACCGGGAATGAAGGCGTCGAACGCGGCCCAGAGCTGTTCGCGATAGAAATCGGCTTCCTGCAACAGTTCGTGACGCCCGCCATCGATGGTGATCAGTGAGACATTGCGCGTGCGCGCAGCAAAGCGCTCCAGCACCGGCGTCGAGACGACGCGGTCATCGCCTGCGGCAATGATCAGCACCGGCACGCTGGGGCTTTCCTCATAGAAGTCCGGCTGATTGATGCGGCGTGCCGTTTCGAGCGCCCCCCAAACCCAGCGCACTGTCGGGCCGCCCAGCGCCAGATCGGGAAAGAGGCGCGTGATTTCCGTGTTGCGCATAAAGCGCGCGGGGTCGCTGGTCAGCGGGTTTCCCGCAAATGGCCGTGCTGTCAGCCTTTTTTTGCCGGACGCATAGAGCGTGCCGAGCCCGATGCGCCGCAGCGTGGCGGCCATGCGGCGCACAACATCATCGCTCAGTTTCTGCGCAGCAAGGCCCATGAAGGGCGCGCACAGCACCATGCGCGTAATGCGGGACGACAGGCTGCCCATCGAGGCCAGGGCCACCATGGCGCCGGAAGAATGGCCGAGAATATAGAAGGGCGGCGGGCAGTCGGGCAAAACGATGTCGATCAGAAAATGATCGAGATCTTCCTGATAATCGTCGAAACTGCGAACATAACCGCGAAGCCTGTCCGGCAGCAGCCGATGCGAGCCGCCCTGTCCGCGCCAGTCGAAGGTGGCGGCGACAAAGCCGCGCGCCGCAAGCTCGGTCATAGTCTCGAAATATTTTTCGATGAATTCGTTTCGGCCTTGGAGCACAATCACCGTGCCGCGCACAGGGCCAGTTTCCGGCTTCAGGATGCTATAACGCAATGTCCTGTCGGGATAGTCGGAATGGCTTGTGAAAAAGCCCGACCGTATTCCATGCGGAATTGGATTCGCATCGGTTTCGAACAGCAGTTCCGACATCCGTTGCGCAGCCTTTCCCGAATGATAATGCCCTGATCGTTTCCGTTATTATGCGCGAAATGATGACAAAAAGTAACCGGAAGTTCGCTTGCGAACTTCCGGCCAAAGGATCGTCAGCGGCAAGGGACGTTGCCGCCAGACGTTCCGTATTTTGAGATGGTTAGTAACGGTCGGGACGGCGTTCGCCGACGATACGTCCAGAGAAGGCGTCGACCATGACGATCACACGACGACCGTTCGGGCGTGTGGCGCGGACAAAATAGGTGTCGCGATCCCTGCGCATGTCACCGACCGCATAGCCGCGGCGTTCCAGCATACGGGTCACTTCACGCGGGCGCATCGTGTCGCGATCACCCCAGTCGGGGCGGCGGTCCGGGCGTCCGTAGCCGGGAGGCGGTGCATCCGGGCGCGGCGGGCGGGGGCGATAACCATCATTGTCGTAATACTGAACCTGGACGCGCAAGCCCGAGCTGTCTGCAAGGGAAGGGGTCGCAAAGCCAGTAGCGACGGTGGCAAGTGCGGCAAAAGCGAGAACAGCTTTTTTCATAACCGTGATCCTTAATAGAACCTGTCGAGTGACAGGCATGACGGGACATTAGCCCCAAGCAAATGAACGCTCGTGGAAGATGATGTTCATTTTGGGTTCACGTCGTGCGTTGCCCCCAAAAAAGTAGCCCGCTACGGATCAGGAGTTGTTACGCGAAGTGACATGCCGTGTAGGCAATGCCGGAACGGTTCTTGTTTGAAAACGGCCTTGAAAAGCAAAACAGCCATTCCCAAATGAGTTTTGCGGTCGCCACAAAGGGGCCGCCGGCATCAAGGAATTCGCCAATAAGGGAGTTTCGCCGCCATGTATGATCCCGGACACCGCAAAGCGGTTTTTAGACAAGGATCATACCGAACCATGCATCATGTCGCTCTAAAGGAGGGCTAACACATGCGTCACGTAGATTTTTCCCCGCTTTATCGTTCCACGGTTGGTTTCGACCGGCTTTTCACCATGCTCGATTCGCTCGCTTCGCCGGAAGGTAGCCAGTCCTATCCGCCGTATAATATCGAGCGCACCGGTGAGAACACCTATCGTATCACCATGGCCGTCGCGGGCTTTTCCGAAAGCGAACTCGAAATCGAAGCCCATCGCAACCAGCTGACCGTGAAGGGCCAGAAGGCTGACGAAAAGGCGTCCGATATCGGTGAAGTGCTTTATCGCGGTATTGCTTCGCGTGCTTTCGAGCGCCGCTTCCAGCTTGCCGATTTTGTCGAAGTCGCTGGTGCAAGCCTCAAGAATGGCCTTCTGCACATCGACCTCAAGCGCGAGATTCCTGAACAGATGAAACCGCGCAAGATCGAAGTCGCCAAGGCTGGTTCCGACAGCGCTCAGCAGATCGAAGCGAAAACCGCGCACTAATCGCGGATAAGCCTATAGATATGAGAAAGGCGGCGCTGCAAAGCGCCGCCTTTTTTGTTTAAGCGATCATGTCGCCGAACCGATCCACATCTTCTTCCGTATTGGCGAAGCTGGTCACGAAGCGGGCGAAAATCTCGCCCTCGCTGATGCGGTTTTCTTCCGAATGCGGCGGGTTCCAGTCGTAGAAGATCGCTCCGGCATTACGCAGGCGGTCGTAAACCGACTGTTTCATGATGGCGAAGACTTCATTGGCTTCGGGCTTCCAGGCAAGGCGCATCTGGCTTGAGGCGTTGATGTGTCCGGCGAGTCGGGCCGCCAGCGCGTTCGAATGACGCGCCAGTTCCAGCCAGAGGTCGTCCTGCAGATAGGCGTCGAACTGGGCCGCGACGAAACGCGTTTTGGAGAAGAGCTGCGCCGCGCGCTTGCGAATGAACGGTAGGTCCTTGGCGCGTGCCGGGTCCATAAAGACCAGCGCTTCCGCGCACCAGCAGCCATTCTTGGTGCCGCCGAAGGAGACGATATCGACGCCCTGTTTCCAGGTCATTTCAGCCGGGGTCAGGCCCAGTGTAACCAGCGCATTGGCGAAGCGGGCGCCATCCATATGCAGCGGCAGACCGGCATCGCGGCAGATTTTGGAAATGGTGGCGATTTGTTGCGGTTGATAGAGCGTGCCGACTTCCGTAGCCTGCGTGATGCTGACGGCCATCGGCTGTCCGGCATGGACGAAAGCCGGGTTGAAGCGCTTCAGTTCGCGCTTGAGAAGCTCGGGGTCGATACGGCCCAATGCGCCATCGATCGGATGCAGCCGCGCGCCGCCGGTGAAATATTCAGGCGCGCCGCATTCATCCTCGATGACATGCGCTTCGCGGTGCACCAGCGAAACGCCGCCCGGACGGTTGACGCTGGCCAGCGCCAGCGAGTTGGCGGCCGTTCCGGTTCCGACGAAAAAGACGGCCACTTCGCGCTCGAACACCTCGTTGAAACGTTGTTCAACGCGCTTGTCGAGTTCGCTCGCGCCATAGGCGGCGGCAAAACCGGCTGCATGCAGCGAAAGGCTTTCGGCGATTTTCGGATGGGCGCCCGCCCAGTTGTCTGAAGCAAAATGCACGGTTGTCTCCACTCGCAACGATTCCAGTGTGTCAGCGACAGCTGCTGCCGACTGTCTATAACGGGACTTGAGAAAGGCGATAATACTGAAAATGATGAAAAAACGGACGCGGCCTGTCACTTTTCCATGCTTTGTGCGTTCACCTTAAGCCGCGCCAAACTGACGCAATAAGCCGTATGCGCAATTAAAAGTCTCAAAGATATGGGCATGCGACATTTTATTACGGAAGTTGCTGAGAAAAATTGCGTTTCCATCTTGTGAGGCAATTTGAATTCTGTCATACGTAATTAGGACAGCAATGCTGTCCAATTAGAAGCTGAGGCAGACGGAAAACATGGGTTGAACCCCGCGCCGCCGGTTTCAGAAATAAAAGCGCTGTGCTGGCAGGCCAATGGCCTGACGGTCACCGGCGCTCCGACTGTGACAGGGGAGATTCGAGTGCGCCTTTATCTGGCGGGCTGGGTGTCGTCTGTCCGAGCCTGATGAGAATAAGGCGCTAAACATCGTTCCTCGCATCGGCTTTGCCCGCTTGGCTCTGCCATTTGCCCGGAACCTCGTCCAACGCCTTGTCGATAAGGCTTTCCATAGAATGAATACACCAGCGAGATGGTTGTCACCATCTCGGTATATACTGATCGCGCGCCTCATGAAGAGGGCCAAACGGAGGGAATGACGATGACGCATTTGACGCCATCTGTAACGAATGTGGTTTCTCACAACGTGCAGAACGAAAACGTCAAAGCTGCGACGACGGCTTCCACCCGAACGACGCGAAAAACTAAGGCGGCGGGTGTCCCGCCAGCTCAAGGTCTCTACGATCCGCGCAACGAACATGATGCGTGCGGCGTTGGCTTCATTGCCCATATGAAGGGCAAGAAGTCGCATGAGGTCGTGGAAAACGGCCTCAAGATGCTGGAAAACCTCACTCATCGCGGCGCCGTGGGCGCTGATCCGCTGATGGGCGACGGCGCTGGCATTCTCGTACAGATTCCAGATCGCTTTTTCCGCGAGGAAATGGCGCGGCAGGGCATCGACCTGCCGCAGCCGGGCCATTATGGCGTGGGTTACCTATTCATGCCGCGCGACGCCCAGCTGCGCGCCCATGCGGAAGAAATCGTCAAGGAAGTGATCGCTGCCGAAGGCCAGCAGTTCATCGGATTCCGTGAAGTGCCGGTCGATAATTCGTCGCTGTCGAAGGCGCCGGATATTGCCGCGACCGAACCATTCCATGTTCAGGTTTTCATCGGGCGCAACCCGATGCTCGAAACCGACGACGAGTTCGAACGTCGCCTGTTCGTGCTGCGCAAGGTCATTTCCAACCGCATCTATCAGGAAAATGACGGCGACGATAACGGCTTTTATGTCGTGTCCATGTCGGCGCGCACGGTCGTCTATAAGGGCATGTTCCTGGCTTATCAGGTCGGCGCCTATTATAACGATCTGCGCGATCCCCGCTTCGAAAGCGCGGTGGCGCTGGTTCATCAGCGTTTCTCGACCAACACCTTCCCCTCCTGGCGTCTGGCTCACCCTTACCGCATGGTTGCGCATAACGGTGAAATCAACACGCTGCGCGGCAATGTGAACTGGATGGCGGCGCGTCAGGCTTCGGTCGATAGCGAACTGTTCGGCAACGACATTTCCAAGCTCTGGCCGATTTCCTACGAAGGCCAGTCGGATACGGCCTGCTTCGACAATGCGCTCGAATTTCTGCATCAGGGCGGCTACAGCCTCGCCCATGCGATGATGATGCTGATCCCGGAAGCATGGTCCGGCAACAAGCTGATGTCGGATGACCGCCGCGCCTTCTACGAATATCACGCTGCCCTGATGGAGCCATGGGACGGTCCTGCCGCCGTGGCCTTCACCGACGGTCGCCAGATCGGCGCGACGCTGGACCGTAACGGCCTGCGTCCGGCCCGTTACATCGTGACCGACGACGATTTCGTCATTCTGGCTTCGGAAGCTGGCGTTCTGCCGGTGGACGAAAAGAAGGTCGTCAAGAAGTGGCGTCTTCAGCCGGGTCGTATGCTGCTCATCGATATGGAAGAGGGCCGCATCGTTTCCGACGATGAAATCAAGTCGCAGATCGCGCAGAAGCATCCCTACAAGCAGTGGCTTGGCAACACCCAGCTCATTCTGGAAGACCTCAACCCGGTCGAACCGCGTGCGTTGCGCAAGGATGTGAGCCTGCTCGACCGCCAGCAGGCCTTCGGCTACAGCCAGGAAGACACCAAAATCCTGATGTCGCCGATGGCGACCACCGGTCAGGAAGCTATCGGCTCGATGGGCACGGATACGCCGATTTCGGCCATGTCCGACAAGTCGAAGTTGCTGTTCACCTATTTCAAGCAGAACTTCGCGCAGGTCACCAACCCGCCGATTGATCCTATCCGTGAAGAACTGGTGATGAGCCTCGTCTCCTTCATCGGTCCGCGCCCGAACATTTTCGACCTGATCGGCAATTCGCGTCGCAAGCGTCTGGAAGTGCGCCAGCCGATCCTGACCAATGGCGATCTGGAAAAGATCCGCTCCATCGGTCATACGGAAGATCGTTTCGACACCAAGACGCTCGACATCACCTATAATACGGGTGAGGGTGCAGCCGGTATGCATGGCGCCATCGAGCGTCTGTGCGACCGCGCCGAAGCGGCTGTTCATGGCGGCTACAACATCGTCATCCTGTCCGACCGTCAGGTCGGTCCGGACCGCATTCCGATCCCGGCTCTGCTGGCGACGGCTGCCGTGCATCATCATCTGATCCGCAAGGGTCTGCGTACCTCGGTCGGCCTCGTGGTTGAATCGGGCGAACCGCGCGAAGTGCATCACTTCGCCTGCCTTGCCGGTTATGGTGCGGAAGCGATCAACCCGTATCTCGCTTTCGACACGCTGCTCGACATGCATCGCCGTCGCGAATTCCCGCCGGAAGTCGATGAATATGAAGTGGTCAAGCGCTACATCAAGTCGATCGGCAAGGGCATTCTCAAGGTCATGTCCAAGATGGGCATCTCGACTTACCAGTCCTATTGTGGCGCGCAGATTTTCGATGCGGTCGGCTTGCAGTCGAGCTTCGTCGACAAGTTCTTTTTCGGCACGGCCACCAGCATCGAAGGTGTTGGTCTGGACGAAATCGCGGAAGAGACCGTGCGCCGTCACACCGATGCCTTCGGTAACGACCCGGTTCTGTTGACCTCGCTCGAAGTCGGCGGCGAATATGCCTACCGTATGCGCGGCGAGGCGCATTTGTGGTCGCCGGATGCGGTTGCCAAGCTGCAACATGCAGTGCGCACTTCGAACCCGGACACCTTCACCGAATATACCAGCATGCTCGACTCCAAGTCGGCGCAGGCCAAGACCATTCGCGGCCTGTTCGATATTCGCTTCGCCGAGGAACGCGGCCTCAAGCCGGTTTCCATTGATGAAGTTGAACCGGCGGTCGATATCGTCAAGCGCTTCTCGACGGGCGCCATGTCCTTCGGCTCGATCTCCAGAGAGGCGCATACCACGCTGGCGCGCGCGATGAACGCCATTGGCGGCAAGTCGAACACGGGTGAAGGTGGCGAAGAGCCAGATCGTTTCTATCCGCTGCCGGACGGCAAGCCGAACCCGGAACGCTCTGCGATCAAGCAGGTGGCGTCGGGCCGTTTCGGTGTGACGACGGAATATCTGGTCAACTCCGATCTGATCCAGATCAAGGTTGCGCAGGGTGCAAAGCCGGGCGAAGGCGGTCAGCTGCCGGGTCACAAGGTCGATGCGACCATCGCCAAGACCCGTCACTCGACGCCTGGCGTTGGCCTCATTTCGCCGCCGCCCCACCATGACATCTACTCGATCGAAGATCTGGCGCAGCTGATCTACGACCTGAAGAACGTCAATCCGGCTGCCGATATTTCGGTCAAGCTGGTGTCGGAAGTGGGCGTCGGCACGGTTGCCGCCGGTGTTGCCAAGGCGCGCGCCGACCACATCACCGTATCGGGTTATGATGGTGGCACGGGCGCTTCGCCTCTCACCTCGCTGAAGCATGCCGGTAGCCCGTGGGAAATCGGCCTTGCCGAAACCCACCAGACGCTGGTGCTGAACGGGCTTCGCTCCCGCGTGGCCTTGCAGGTCGATGGTGGTTTGCGGACCGGTCGCGACGTGGTCATTGGCGCGCTGCTCGGTGCCGACGAGTTCGGTTTCTCGACAGCTCCGCTGATTGCTGCTGGCTGCATCATGATGCGTAAGTGCCATCTGAACACTTGTCCCGTCGGCGTGGCGACGCAGGACCCGGTTCTGCGCAAGCGCTTCAAGGGCACGCCGGAACATGTCATCAACTTCTTCTTCTATCTGGCGGAAGAAGTGCGTGCGCTGCTGGCCTCGATGGGCTTCACCAAGCTGGAACAGATCATCGGCGAGACCGAGCTTCTGGAAAAGCAGGTGATGATCGACCATTGGAAGGCCAAGGGTCTCGATTTCAGCCGTATCTTCTACAAGCCTGAGGCTGAAAAGCACGAGATCTACTGGACCGAGCGTCAGCATCATCCGATTGAAGACGTTCTCGACCGTAAGCTGATCGAGCAGGCCCTGCCTGCGCTCGAAGAACGCAAGCCCGTCAAGATCGACATTGGCATCAAGAACGTTGACCGTTCTGCCGGTGCCATGCTGTCGGGCGAAGTTGCCAAGCGGTTCCGCCACAAGGGTCTGCCGGACGACACCATCGCCGTCACGCTTCGCGGTACGGCTGGCCAGTCCTTTGGTGCGTTCCTGGCGCGCGGCATCTCGTTCGAGCTGATCGGCGATGGCAACGATTATGTCGGCAAGGGCCTTTCGGGTGGCCGCATCGTCATCCGTCCGCCGGAAGATACGCGTATCGTCGCCGAAGATTCCATCATCGTCGGCAATACGGTGCTTTACGGTGCGCTTGAAGGCGAGTGCTATTTCCGCGGCGTTGCAGGCGAGCGTTTCGCCGTCCGCAACTCCGGCGCGGTCACGGTTGTCGAAGGCGTGGGCGACCACGGCTGCGAATACATGACCGGCGGCGTCGTCGTGGTTATCGGTCAGACGGGTCGCAATTTCGCGGCGGGCATGTCGGGCGGTGTCGCCTATGTGCTCGACGAGGAAGGTGATTTCGCCCAGCGCTGCAATATGGCGATGGTCGAGCTGGAACCGGTGCCGGAAGAAGACGACATCCTCGAAAAGCTGCATCACCATGGCGGTGACCTCATGCATAAGGGCCGTGTGGACGTTTCGGCCAATATGACCCATCATGATGAGGAACGTCTGGTGCAGCTGATCGCCAACCATCTGCATTACACAGGCTCGACGCGGGCGAAGGACATTCTCGACAATTGGGAGAACTATCGTCCCAAATTCGTGAAGGTCATGCCGGTGGAATATCGTCGCGCTCTGGAAGAGATGGAGCGTGCGCAGATCGGTGTCGCGGCTGAGTGATCCTGACAAGCGGAGCCCGACCTTCGGGTCGGGCGCCCTTCGCCATATGAAGAGATAACAACGCTCTGACATGCCTGCGCGTTAAAGATGACGCGGCGGACAGGGCAACTTCCGGCAAAGCAGACCATGCGCTGGTCTCAGGCCGAGGGGAGTAGAAGAATGGGTAAGGTAACTGGTTTTCTAGAGATCGACCGTCAGGTGGCAAAGTACCAGCCAGCGTCGGATCGTATCCGCCACTTCCGCGAGTTCACCATTCCGATGACGGATGGTGAAGTGCAGAAGCAGGCTGCGCGCTGCATGGATTGTGGCATTCCGTTCTGCCATGGGCCGACGGGCTGCCCGGTGCACAACCAGATCCCGGACTGGAACGATCTCGTCTATAACAACAACTGGGATCAGGCGATCCGCAACCTGCATCTGACCAATAATTTCCCGGAATTCACCGGTCGCGTCTGCCCCGCACCTTGCGAGGAAGCCTGCACGCTGAACCTCGAAGACACGCCGGTTGCGATCAAGACGGTCGAGCAGGCGCTGGGCGACAAGGCCTATGAGCTTGGCTATATCGTGCCGCAGCCTGCCGCCAACAAGACCGGCAAGTCGGTTGCCATCATCGGTTCCGGCCCGGCTGGGCTTGCCGCTGCACAGCAGCTGGCGCGTGCCGGTCACATGGTCGATGTCTATGAGCGCGAAAGCCGCCCCGGCGGTCTGCTGCGTTACGGCATTCCGGATTTCAAGATGGAAAAGCACCACATCGACCGCCGCGTGGCGCAGATGGAAGGTGAGGGCGTCCGCTTCCTGTGCGGCGTGAATATCGGCGTCGACAAGCCGCTGCGCGGTCTTCTCGATACCTATGATGCCGTGCTTTACAGCGGCGGCTCCGAAACCCCGCGCCCCGCAGGCATTCCCGGTGCCGATCTGGAAGGCGTTTTCGACGCCATGCCTTATCTGGTGCAGCAGAACCGCCGCGTCGGTCGCGAAAACATTGAATCCGTCGCCTGGGCTTCGGCTCCGATCCTCGCTGGCGGCAAGCACGTCGTCGTGGTCGGCGGTGGCGATACCGCATCGGACTGCGTCGGCACGGCCTTCCGTCAGGGTGCGGTCAATGTGACCCAGCTCGACATCCGCCCGCAGCCGCCGGAAAAGGAAGACAAGCTCAGCGTCTGGCCTTATTGGGCGACCAAGATGCGCACCTCTTCCAGTCAGGCTGAGGGTGCTTCGCGCGAATTTCAGGTCGCAACGCTGGAATTCATCGGCGAAGAAGGCCGCCTGACCCATGTGAAGTGCTGCCAGGTGGACGAAAAGCGCAAACCGATTGCCGGTTCGGAATTCTTCATCAAGGCCGATCTTGCATTCATTGCCATCGGCTTTGCCGGTCCGGGTGAGGACAGCGTGATCAAGGAACTGGGCGATAAGCTTGATGTCGCAACCGATCGTCGCGGCTCCAAGTCGGTCAAGGCCAATGAGCACGACTATCGCACCAATGTCGACAAGCTCTATGCGGCAGGCGACGTTCGCCGCGGCCAGTCGCTGGTCGTCTGGGCGATCCGCGAAGGCCGTCAGGCCGCACACGCCATCGATGCTGATCTGATGGGAAGTTCGGTTTTACCTCGCTAAAGCTACGATATTTCGACCTATAAAGTGCACCGAAAACAAAAAGCCGCATCAAGATGCGGCTTTTCGTTAGAAACGGGAACAGTTTCAGTTCACAAGATCCCGGCCTTTGGTTTCAGGTGTGGTGATCATCACATAGATTGCGGGAATGGCCATCAGTGTTGCATAGACCGCAACTGCGAAGGGTGTACCGAATATTTCGAGCAACCATGTGCCGATGATGGGGGCGAGCGCTCCGCCGAGGACTGTGGCGACCGAATAGGATGTCGACATAGCTGTATAGCGAACACGTGCAGGGAAGAGTTCGGTGAAATAGGCCGACATGCCGCCCACGATAATGCCGTGGAAAGAGAGGGTCAGCACCGTTGCCCATGTAAGCGTCGCAGTGTCTGCGCCCGGAGGCAAGCTGAAAAGCCAGAAGCCAGCGCCGATACCGCCGACGAGCCCTACCAGCGTGACTGCCCGGCGTCCGATCCGGTCAGCGGTCGCGCCAGCGGCGAGGATGACCGCGACTTCGGCAATCGAGCCGACGAACAATGCGCCCAGCGCTGCCTCACGTGGCACCTTGAGAAACACAGTGGCCAATACGATGAAGAATGTGGAGAATAGGTAGAACAGTGCGCTTTCGCCAGCCTTGACGAACAGGACGCGCAGCATGTTTCCGCCCTGGGTCGAAATTGCTTCGCGCAGCGGGGCTTTGACCGGTTCAGTTTTCTGTTCCTGAAGTTGGACGAAGGCGGGCGATTCTTCGACCTTGCGACGGACCCAAAGGCCAAGACCGATCAGCAGGATGGAAGCAATGAACGGGATACGCCATGCCCATTCGACAAAGGCTTCCGATCCGAAATGACCGATGACGGCACCGATAACGGCTGTGGCGATCACATTGCCAGCCGGTCCGCCGATCATCGGAAAGCCGGTCCAAAGCCCACGTTGTTTGGCTGGAAGGCTTTCCGCAATCAGCACCAGTGCGCCAGTGGATTCACCACCAATGGCAAAGCCTTGCAGCAGGCGCATGAGAAGAAGCAGGAGCGGTGCGAACACACCGATCTGCTGGTAGGTTGGGAGCAGGCCCATGGCGACCGTCGCGCCGCCCATCAGGAATAGGCTGATGACGAGCGCCTGTTTGCGGCCGATCCTGTCACCCAGAACGCCGAAGAACCAGCCACCCGCCGGGCGGGCAATGAAGCCCACGGCCTGGGTGGACAGGGCTGCGATCAATCCGGTGATCGGATCGACAGCCGGAAAAAATGCGGTGTTGAAAACAAGCGCGGCGCAAAAGGCGAAAACCGCGAAATCATACCACTCGATGATCGTGCCGGTGCTGGCCGCGAAAAGAAGTCGTATCGACGATTTTTGCGTCTGCGCGGCGTCCACTGTCCCCGCCGGTGCTGATGTGCTCATGGGTGCTCCTCCGCTGCACAGAATCTTAAAAGCCGGTTCCTCGATACCGGCTCCCTATAATCGTATCATTTGCAACGATGTCAAGTTCATTGCAATAGCAACGTTACATATGCAATGAACTGGAGTGGCATTTTTAGGAGGTATGCAGACCGCAGGAGCGACGGGCAACGCTTAATAGTGGTGTGAACCGCCCGGGGAGCAGACGATGTTTGAGGTCTTCCGTGAACCGCAATCTTTACGATCTTCGGATGGGCCGTGTTTGTGAAAAAGCCTTTGAAATTGTTCGTCCATTCCGTGAAACTGTTTGAAATGCAAAGACTTTGTGAGGGGGTATGTAATGCGTATGGAAACGTTCTTTCCCTATCGGCTTGCGATTGTCGCGGAAGCATTTTCCCGGCAACTCGTTGCAGTCTATGGCCATAAATATGGGCTGATGCGAGAAGAATGGCGTTTCTTGTTTCTGCTTGCGGAGGCAGGGTCCATCGATTCGGTGCAGCTAGCCCAGCGCACATCGCTCGACAAGGTGCAGGTCAGCCGCGCCGCCAGTCGGCTTGAGGCAAAAGGTCTGATTGTCCGCGCCGTATCCGAAGAAGACCGGCGTTTGCGGCACTATGCCATCACGAATGTGGGACAGGCCCTGTTTCAACAAGTCTTTGGCGAGGTCGATGCCAGGGCCAATGCCATATTGGGCGCCATGTCCGAGCCGGACAGGCAGGCGCTGGAAACCGGCATTGCCGCGCTGCACAACGCCGTAAGGCAGGTGACTGCGGCAGAATAAGACGAACCCTATCGCGCGGGGTGCGCGCCGGAGAGGCGCGCAAGCCCGTCGAGAAAATGCCCGGCGTCCGGGCCCAGCTCTTTCAGGATCTCCGCCTGAAATTCGTCGGCGATCTTGCCAAGGCGATGCATCAGCGCTTCCCCCTTGGGGGTGAGGGCGAGTACAATCAATCTGCGGTCGATATTGTTATCCGACTTGTGCAGCAGGCCAGCACTTTCCAAACGCGTTGCAGCCCGGCTGACAATCGACTTGTCGAGATTGACGCGGGTGTTGATGTCGCGAATGCTGACTTCGCCGCTACGATAGAGATGCGCCAGCACGCGCCATTCGGGAATGGTCAGCCCTGCCTCGGCGGCGTAGCGTCTTGAAAACCGCTCGCTGATCCGCTGGGCCACGACACTCAGCTGATAGGGCAGGAAACTGTCGAGTTCGAACGCCATGCACGTCTCCTTTTTGCAGGAAAGGAGCAGAGTTTCATTGCAAATACAACGGAAAAACAAGCTCTGCACAAGAAGCGTTGACTTCGTTGCATTCGCAACGTTATTATCGTTGTTAGTGCAACGAATTTGCCGGGAGGAATAATCATGACCATTCAAGCGATCCCGCAGGGCATGGTCCGCGCATCGGTAACGACCGGAACCGTAGAGGGCTATATGCCCGGTTTCGGCAACGACTTTGAAACCGAAGCGCTGCCGGGCGCATTGCCGCAAGGCCAGAATTCACCGCAGAAATGCAATTACGGGCTTTATGCCGAGCAGCTGTCCGGCACCGCTTTCACCGCGCCCCGCGGTCAGAACGAGCGGACCTGGTGCTATCGCATTCGCCCGTCCGTTCATCATACGGGCCGTTTCAAGCTGATCGACGTGCCGTACTGGAAAACTGCGCCCAATCTGCCGGTCGGCGATCCGCAGCGGCGCAATATCACCAGTCTTGGCCAGTATCGCTGGGACCCCATCCCGTTGCCGGGGCCGGACGAAGACCTGACGTGGATCACCGGTATGCGCACCATGACCACGGCGGGCGATGTGAACATCCAGATCGGCATGGCAAGCCATGTCTATCTGATCACCCGCTCGATGGAGGACGAATATTTTTACTCCGCCGACAGTGAATTGCTGATCGTACCGCAGGAAGGACGTCTGCGTTTCTGCACGGAGCTTGGCATCATCGATCTTGAGCCCAAGGAAATCGCCATTATCCCGCGCGGTCTTGTCTATCGCGTCGAGGTGCTTGAGGGACCATGCCGCGGTTTCGTCTGCGAGAATTACGGTCAGAAATTCGATATGCCGGGTCGTGGTCCTATCGGCGCCAACTGCCTTGCCAACCCGCGCGATTTCAAATCGCCGGTTGCAGCCTATGAGGACAAACAGGCGCGCTCGCGTGTTGTCATCAAATGGTGCGGCCAGTTCCACGAGACATGGATCGACCATTCGCCGCTCGATATCGTGGCGTGGCATGGCAATTACTGCGCCTATAAATATGACCTGCGCACCTATTCTCCGGTCGGGGCGATTCTGTTCGACCATCCCGATCCGTCGATCTTCACAGTACTGACAGCACCGTCGGGTCAGGAAGGCACGGCCAATATCGACTTCGTGCTGTTTCGCGAACGCTGGCTGGTGGCGGAACATTCATTCCGCCCGCCATGGTATCACAAGAACATCATGTCCGAGCTTATGGGCAATATTTATGGCGTCTACGATGCCAAGCCGCAGGGCTTCGCGCCGGGCGGCATCAGCCTGCACAATTGCATGTTGCCGCACGGGCCGGACCGCGACGCATTTGAAGGCGCGTCGAATGCGGAACTGCGCCCGGAAAAGCTCGACAATACGATGAGCTTCATGTTCGAGACCCGCTTCCCGCAGCATCTGACGGAATTCGCCGCGCACGAGGCCCCCATGCAGGAAGAATATATCGAGGTCTGGGACCATCTCGAAAAGAAGTTCGACGGCACGCCCGGCGTGAAGTGATGCGCGATGCATCGGGTGCTTCGGTTTCCAATTCCGGGCACTCGAAGACGATGATTTTGAAATGAGGAGATGGACATTGGCTTTGATCCGGTCCTGGGTGGAGAGCGCCAATCATGCAGATTGCCCCTTTCCCCTGAACAATCTGCCCTATGGTGTGTTTTCGGTCGACGGTGATGCACCGCGTTGCGGCGTTGCCATTGGCGATATGATACTCGATCTCGATAAATGCGAAGCGGCGGGCCTCATCGATGCCGATGGCACTTTCGCCCAGCCGCAGCTCAATGGCTTCATGGCGTTGGGCCGCGCCAGATGGGACGAGGTGCGGGTAGCGCTGACGGAGCTTTTGCGTGAAGGCGGCGACACCAGCCTGCCCTTGATGCCAATGGCCGATGCGCGGTTACATCTGCCGATCCGCGTGACGGAATTTACCGATTTCTACGCATCGAAAAATCATGCCTTCAACGTGGGCGTGCTGTTTCGCGGGCCGGAAAACGCTTTGCCGCCGCAATGGACCCATATGCCGATCGGGTATAATGGCCGCGCCTCCTCTGTGGTGGTGACGGGCACGCCGATCCGCCGCCCCATGGGACAGACCAAAGGCGAACAGGGGCCGGTATGGGACCGCTGTAAAAAGCTCGATCTGGAACTGGAGTTGGGCGCTATCGTCGGCATCGACAGCACGATGGGCGAACGCGTTAGCGTCGAGCAGGCGGAGGACATGATCTTCGGCTATGTGCTGCTCAATGACTGGTCCGCCCGCGATATCCAGGCTTGGGAATATCAGCCGCTGGGGCCTTTCCAGTCAAAGGCTCTGGGGACGACCATTGGTGCATGGGTTGTGACGCAGGCCGCACTTGAGCCGTTCCGCAGCGCAGGCCCGGAGCGCGTCAATCCGCTTCTGCCTTATCTGCAGGAAGACCGGCCGGGATTGTACGATCTCGCCATCGGCTGGACCATGAACGGCCAACGCATGGCAGAGACAAATTACAATGTCATGTATTATTCGAGCGCGCAGCAACTGGCGCACCATACCGAAACCGGCTGCCCGATGCGGGTTGGCGATCTGCTTGGTTCCGGCACGATTTCCGGGCCGAGCCTTGAACAGACCGGCGCGCTTCTGGAAATGACGCAGAACGGCAAGAAACCGGTTACGGTGAATGGCGAAAGCCGCACCTTCATCGAGGACGGCGACGAGATTGCCTTGTTTGCGGAAGCGAGAGGCGATGGTTATCGCATCGGTTTTGGACCCTGCGTCGGCCAGATTCTTCCGGCACAGCCATGACGGTGACTTTATATGATTACTGGCGCTCGTCTTCGGCCTATCGCGTTCGTCTCGCGCTGGCCTTGAAGGGGATTGCCTATGATCGGGTGCCGGTAGACCTCACTGCGGGTGCGCAGTTTTCGCCCGAGCATCTGGCGCTGCATCCGCAGGGTCTTGTGCCCGTTTTGAAAATTGACGGGTTGGTGCTGGTGCAGTCGCTGGCGATCATCGAATATCTGGACGAGACGCGGCCAGACCCGGCCCTGCTGCCGCGCGATGCAGCGGGCAGGGCGCATGTCCGCGCATTGGCTGACGCAATCGCCTGCGAAATCCATCCGGTTTCCAACCTTCGGGTCTTGGCGCAGGTCGAAGCGCTCGCGGGCAAGGAAGCCCGCGCAGCGTGGAACAAGGATAATATTGCTCGTGGTCTGGCTGCTTTCGAAAAGCTGCTCGACCATCGGGGTTTTGAAGGTCGCTTCTGCTATGGCGACACGCCGGGCATGGCCGATTGTGTGCTGGTTCCCCAGCTTTACAATGCAAGCCGTTGGGGCGTCGAATGGGAGAACCTTCCGCGAATTGCGGCAGTGGCAAAGGCTTGCGCGGCGCTACCGGCGTTTGAGGATGCGGCTCCGGACCAGTTTCGGCCAGAATAGGCAATTTGCATAGACAGACAGAAAATCCCGGCACAAGTGCCGGGATTTTTGTTTTCGGCATCAGCTTTTTGCTGCCGTGACATTGATCGTGACGGCAATCGTCTTGGACACCCATTCCGCAGCCGGATCGGAAAACATCCCGAGATTAAGCGCTGCGCGATCAAGCTCGATATTGCCGTCCACGGTGGCGATGTTACCTTCCGGTTTGTAGGTAAAGGGCAGAACGACCGGCACGGCCTTGTTCTTGATCGTCAGGATAGCGTCGGCTTCATAGCGCTCGCCGCCGAGCGAGCGGAAGCTCTTGGTTTCGAAATGCGCTTCTGGAAAGCGCCGGGGATTGAACCATTCCCCATTCTTGAGCGAACTTTCCTGCGTGGCATCGCCGGTTGTGGCCGAGCCGGTATTGACTGTGATCACGGCTTTCGATCCGGCAAGATTGTCGGGATCGAAGCGAATATTGCCGGTCCACTCGCTGAAATGCCCGGCGAAGTCCTTGCCTGCATGGGTGCCGGTGAAGCGGATGGCCGATACAGCCGGATCAATAGCCCAGCTGGTGGCATTGGCGTCTGCCGTTGTGGCTTCTGCGGCTGGGGAGGCCGCCACCGGCGTCGCTTCTGCGACGGTCAGCTGTGCTGGCGGAGGGGTGGTGGGCAGATGCATGGTAAAACCCGCAAGCCCGATCATGACGATGAAGGCGATCCCGAGGCCGCGTGGCAACATCGCCCTTCCGGGAAGCGCCGTGTCCCCATGATCTTTCGCGCGCAGGAAAGGCAGCATCTGGGCCAGCACGCCGTCGCGGTCAATCAGCTGGTGTTTCAGCGCGGCGGCAACATGCAGGACAATGAGAGCGGCACCCCCATAGGCCATATAAGCATGGGCGCCCATGGCACCGAAGGCAACATTGCGCATGCCGTCCATGGCTGGAATTGGTGGAACGTCGAACAGACCGAACCACGAGGTCGATACCATCAGCGGGCGATCCGTGCTGATCGCCCAGCCGGTCGAGACATAGGCCCAGCCGGTCAGTGGAATGGCCAGCAGCAGGGCATAAAAGGCAATGTGGGTTGCGCGCGCCAGCACGCGTTCCCAGTCCTTCATGTCCGATGGCAGTGCCGGAACCGGGTGGGTCAGGCGCCAGATCACGCGAAGCAGGGTCAGGGCCAGAATGGCGAAGCCGATGGATTTATGCAGCTGGAACAGCTGATAGGCGAGCTGCTGCGTGTCCGGTTTGTTGATGGCCCTCACCATCCACCAGCCCATCGGGATCATGGATATGACGAGAATGGCAATCGCCCAATGCAACAGAATGGCAATCGCGCTGTAGCGGGAGGACGTTGAGCGGGGATGAGTGTTCATGGTCATCCTGACGGGTCGGTGCCCAGATGTCGCCATTGCGACACCGGGCAAAAAAACTTCGTGATTGAAATGTCGCAAGCCCACCGGCCCGGCTTGGGAGGAGGCGCAGCCGGTGGGTTTCAGTCAAGCGCGCGTCAGCTCGCTTCCTGAATGAACTCCCCATCGAAACGAATGGTGATTTCCGGGCCGACCGGGCCAAGCGGCTGACCGAATTCGGTGCGGTTGAAAGTGCCTTCAGCGGCAAATCCGACCGCAGGCACGCCTTCATAGGGATGGCTGTCGATTGCGCCTTGGAGCGTCGCCTTCAGTGTGACGGGTTTGGTCACACCCAGAAACGTCAGGTCGCCTGTGACATCAGCCGTTGTTGCGCCGGTCGACGTGACCTTGGTGGACTTGAAGGTGATTGTCGGGTGGGCGTCACTGTTCAGGAAGTTGGGCGAGCGGCTGACATCTTCGTCCCAGGTTGCATAACCGGAAGAGGCATGCGTGGCCTTGTAGTCCGCCGGATAGGCAGTGGCGACGGAAGTGGGATCGATGGTCACTTCGATCGAGGAATTTTCGATTTTGGCCGGGTCGAGCTTCAGCGTAGCCTCAAACTTGTTGAAGCGGGCGGTATAGTTGGAAATCTGGTTATGCTTCAGGGACCACAGCAAGGCTGCATGTGTCGGATCAAGCTTGTAGGTCCCAGCCGGTGCCGTTGCCTCGCTTGCCGCCGATTGGGCGAAGGAAACGCCCGTTGTTGCGCCGAGCATTCCCAGAGCGATGACTGCAGAGAAAATGCGCTGCCCGTTCGTTTTCATAACCAAGAATCCCTTCTGTTTTGATTGACAGGGGGATTATGAAAAATGAGGGCATACACGTTGAAATGAATTAATGTTGAGGAACATCCTCTTGAAATGACTAGCCATCGAAACGGTTCATTTGAATGGTTTCCGGGAGAGCCGATCCGATATTAATATTAGAATATTATTTTATAAAAATCGGCAATACGGTATAATTTTCCGATATTTATAGCCGCCTTTTCTGGGGGAATACGTGCAAAACCACCCTTATCGGATTTAATTTCGCCGACGCGACAGGTCGATTCAGCCGCAGCAAGCGAACCGCATTTAGCCGGCCAATGCGGCGCTCAGCAGCAACGCGCCGGTAAGCGCGATGAAAAGGGCGGCGCAGACCTCGATTGCTGCCTTCAATCGCCCGGACATGGCGTTGCTGCCCGCAAAACGCAGGGCGACATTCTTGGCTGTGACCGCCAGTGTGGCGAGAAAAGCCACGGTGAGAAACGTGCCGAAGGCCATGGCGAAAACGGAGAGTAATCCGCCCAGCATCAGGCCGTTGAGCAGCGCGAAGGTCAGCACGATCAGGGCCCCGGAACAGGGGCGAAGACCGACCGAAAAAATCGCCGACCAGGCCGTTGTCCAGTTGAAGTTGTCGCCAAGTGTCGAGGGATCGGCGATATGGGCATTGCCACAGGCGGCGCAGACATCGCTATCCCCGATGAAGGCGTGGTCCGTCGCAGTCGCCGCCGCTGCGGCTGGCTTGTAGTTGAGCTTGACCGTGCTGCCGCCTGCTGCCGCGCGCGTGGCCTGCGAAATGCTGCCCTGCCATGCCGGGCCGCTTGCCATGGCCGGTTGCGGTGCACTCGCAAAAAGCGGTGCTGCGTTTTTGGGTTTGCGGAACAGAAGCGGCAGCTTGCGGGCCAGAAGCCACAGGCCGAAGAACAGGACCAGCGCGAAGCTGGCAATCTCCATATAGCGCGCCGTCTGGTTCATAGAAATGCCGGTGCCGCGCAGCACGAGCCATGCGAGGCCAACAACGACAATCGCCATAATGGCCTGCAACAGCGACGAGATGAAAGACAGGAAAATGCCGCGCCGCAGCGCTGTTTCATTGGCGATCATATAGGAGGAGATCACCGCCTTGCCGTGGCCGGGACCGGCGGCATGAAATATGCCATAGATGAAGGAAAGAGCGATGAGGATGGACGCCTGCCACGGGTCTTCGCGCATGGCTTTCAGCGCGGTGGTCATGGCCAGATAGAATGCGCGCTGCTGCTCGTTCATCCAGAGAATGATATGCGCGAACGGTCCGGTCGGCGTCATGGCCACTTCATTCGCACCGATGCCAAGCGACGATTGCGCAAGCGCCTGCGCGGCGAGGATCGTCAGACCAAAGGTGAGTATGAGCGTTGCCGTTTTCTTCATCGGCTCGTCTATCCTTTCGCGGCGCAGTCGATTTCAAGGCGGGTGGCGAAAATCTTCGACATGTCGGTGCCCGCCGGATCGTTGAAGAAGGCCTCGGTCAGCGTTGCCTGATTTTGCGCGATGGCCTGATCGGGATCGGGGCGCACGACGGTCGATTTGCAGCCCTGCGGCAAACCCTTCACCACAAGTTCCTTGTCGTCCACATAGTCAATCGCGGTATAGAATGTCGGGTCATAGACGCCGAAACTCACCTTGTGGCCGGGCTGCAGCTTGAGCGGCTTGGCGGGCTTGCTGGTGAAGACGATCAGCAGGCGGTTGTCGGTAAAGGTCGCGGCAAGATCGTTGGGTCTCACCATCGCGACATCCTTGGCATCCTCCTGAACGGTCTGGAAATATTTGAACTCTGCAATGGATTCATTGATGACATGGCCGAGATCGATCAGCTCTTTATGGTCGAGCTTGAGATCGCCATTCTTGTCGAATTCCATCAGCACGGTTGACGAAAACACATCGTCGAAGCGCCAGACATGGGCGAGCTGCTGAACCGTGCCGTCCGGCGCAATGGTGAGTTCCAGACGCGCTTCGGCAAAGACATGCGGGTGGGCAAGCGCCGCCGTCGGCACGAGGCCAGCAGCCAGAAGGGCCGCTGTGGTGGTCCGGGCGAACCGGGCTTTGAACCGCGATGACGAAACCTGCATATAGTCTTTCCGTAAGTACTACCTAATGCTCGAAGCCGAAGACGGCGAAAGTGGGACACATAGCCCAAAACGCCGATAGTTTTATGAAGTCGGGCTTTTCGCGGCTCCGCCTTGCTCCCGTTCCTTGAACCATTGTGTGAGAAAATCCACAAGCGCGCGGATTTTCGCCGGCAGATAGCGCCGATGCGGATAGACCGCATAGATGCCGCCGTCCCGCACGATAAATTCGTCGAGACAGGCGACCAGCCTGCCGCGCTCGATTTCTTCTTCGGCGATGAAGGCGGGCAGCGAACAGAAGCCGAGACCCGCCAGAGCGGCGTTTTTGGTGGCGACCGGGCTGTTGACCTCGATGGGGCCATTGACCGGCACGGTCATCATCGAGCCATCCGTGTTGCGAAAGTGCCAGTTGTTGCGTGAGCGGGCATTGGTGTCGATGATGCAGGGCCTGTCGGTCAGGTCTTCCGGTCGTTCGGGCTTGCCGACGCGGGCGATCAGCGCCGGTGCACCGCACAGGATGGAATGGAAGGGCGAAAGCCTCTTCGCGATGAGGGAAGAATCCTGCAAGCGCGTGATGCGGATCGCGAGGTCGAAACCTTCCTCGACCAGATCGACAAAGCGGTCGTCCAGCCGCACGTCGAGCACGATTTCAGGATGCGCAAGGCAGAAATCGATCAGCGACTGGCCGATCACCGCATCGGCAAAGGTGCGTGGCGCGGACAGTTTTATGCGCCCGCGCGCATCGGAACTGGTTTCACTGACGGCATCCTGAAGCGCGTCGATTTCGCGGATGATTTCCACGGCCCGGTGGTAATAGGTGTGCCCCGCCTCGGTCAGCGAAAACTGGCGCGTGGTGCGGTTGAGAAGGCGCGCACCCAGCTCGTCTTCCAGCTCGCGCACATATTTGGACAAAAGGGCTTTGGAGCGCCCGATTTTTCGCGCTGCGGCAGAAAACCCTTCCGCCTCCACCACGTCGATAAAGGCGCGCATACGTGTCAGCGTGTCCATCTGTTTTAGCCCCGCGTTTCAAGAATGGTTTTGCCAAGCGCGATCAGCGCCCGGTCGCTGCCACGTGGCCCGATGAGAGATATGCCGAAGGGCGCGCCGTGCACTTCGCCCAGCGGCCCAAGTGGTAATGTGATTTGCGGCAGACCCGAAAGCACCGAAAGACAAAGCAAGCGCAATGCCTGTTCACGATAGGCCTGCAAGGCCTCGAAAGGTTCGTTTGCGAGCGGTGCCGCTCCGGGGACCGTGGGCAAAGCAAGCACGGCATGATCGCCGATGATCGCCTCAAGCTCCTGCGTGAAACGCGCGCGCCTCGTCCGCTGTTGGGCCACGATCTCGGGCGTCATCTGCGATCCATAGGTAAAGCGATCAACGACACCCGGGCCGAGCTGGCGTTCGCCGGAGGATATCCATGCGCCGTGGCTTGCCCAAGCTTCGGCGCCCTGTATCTGCCGGAAGGCGAGATAAAGTTCGTCGATGGACAGGGTTGGCTGACTCGCCGCCTTCAGGCCCGAAAAATGCGGGCGAATTGCCCCGAACATGGCGCGATAGGCGTCGGTTTCCGCCTGTCCGAGCAGAAGCTGCTCCAGAACCGGCATATAGAGAAGCTGGGTCAGCTGAAACGACTGTTCGTCTCCACCCAGCAGGACCGCGCCCACCTTTTCATAAAGCGAGACGTCGCGTGCAAACCAGCCGATCGTATCGAGTGACGGTGCGAGCGGCATGATGCCTTCAAGCGGGATGCGGCCGTGGGTGGTGCGCAGGCCAACAAGGCCACAGAAACTGGCAGGCGCGCGGATCGACCCGCCCGTATCGGAGCCGAGCGCAATATCGGCGATCCCGCCTGCGACTGCCGCCGCGGAGCCCGACGACGACCCGCCCGTCACGCGGTCCGGCGCGGCAGGATTGATGGGATGGGGATAATGCGAATTCTGCCCCATCAGCGAAAAGGCAAGCTCGTCCGTCTGGGCCTTGCCGATGACTTCGGCACCAGCGCCAAGCAGCTTTTCGACCACGGGAGCGGATTTTTGAGCGGGGGGTGATTCGACCAGAATCTGCGGATTGCCGCATCCGGTGACCATTCCAGCCAGATCATATATGTCCTTGACCGCCAGCCGCTCGCCGAAAAGCGGTCCATTTTCCGCGTGGGGAAGGGGATT
This sequence comes from Ochrobactrum soli, assembly GCF_003664555.1. Lineage (NCBI taxonomy): Bacteria > Pseudomonadati > Pseudomonadota > Alphaproteobacteria > Hyphomicrobiales > Brucellaceae > Ochrobactrum > Ochrobactrum soli. The sequence goes on from NZ_RCHH01000018.1 coordinate 33,006, forward strand.
TTCGGGCTTCGCGATGATCGCATTGAAAGGATCGAAGGTGGTCATTGTTCACCATTAGGGGCAGGAATCTGCCTGTATTTTGAATAGAAAGTGAAGATTTCCGATGGAATGTTTCACTCTTGCTGAACAATGGCAAGCGCGCTTTGCCTCCAAAACGGTCGAAAAATAAATTCATTTCGACAAAGATTTGTCATTGAATGGTCACGGCTTTGCGCTTATATCGCCCTTGCCCAAAGTCGCACGTGCCTGTGGGTGTCCGCCGATCCTCGAATGGTGAGGAATTCGGTACGGTACCTGGACCTAACCGCTCCAGTCGATCTGTTGGCCAACCGCCAGATCGAGGACATCTTGAAGCAACGACGGTGCGGGCCTTTCTGGTGTCTTTCGGCTGTCCAAAAGCCGAAATTACTGAAGAGGCACACCTTCATTGCCGGTAGTGCGGATGCGGTTCTCCAATTCCAATCCAAGGCAGACAAAGCGGAATAACGCGGATCTAGCGTTGTTCCAACGCCGCATGCTCTTTCGTGTGATATCAGCGCCTCCAAAGGCTGACTTCGCGGCGAGGGTCTCATGCACCTTTGTCTCTTAGAGAATTTCCTGCCCCTTGGGGGTGGGGCGATGCTCTAAGTATTTGTTTTTATGCGCATTTGTCAGAAAAGGCAGCAACTTTTCGCGATTGCGCACCAAAAACGGCCCGGTTAGGGTCGCCGCAGGAGAACGACCATGGCTACACAGCGCATTATTGATTTCCTCAACACCCGTCGCCCGGACGGTCCCTGCCTCGTCGTCGACACCGATGTTGTCCGCGAGAACTATCAGAGCTTTGAGAAGGCATTGCCCTATTCCCGCATTTTCTATGCGGTGAAGGCCAATCCTGCGCCGGAAATCCTGCGCCTGCTCGCTTCGCTCGGTTCCTGCTTCGATACCGCATCGGTTGCCGAGATTGAAATGGCGCTGGAAGCCGGCGCAACACCGAACCGTATTTCCTACGGCAACACCATCAAGAAGGAGCGCGATATTGCGCGCGCTTTCGAGCTGGGCATCCGTCTCTACGCGGTCGATTGCGTGGAGGAAGTCGAGAAGGTTGCGCGCGCCGCTCCCGGCAGCCGCGTGTTCTGCCGCGTTCTGACCGACGGTGAAGGCGCCGAATGGCCGCTGTCGCGGAAGTTCGGCTGCGTGCCTGCAATGGCCGTGGACGTGCTGCGTCATGCCAAGGTGTTCGGTCTCGACGCTTATGGCGTGTCGTTCCATGTCGGCTCGCAGCAGACGGACCTTTCCGCCTGGGACCGCGCGCTTGGCGATGCGGCATCGGTGTTCCGCACCCTTGCCGATGAAGGCATCGTGTTGCGCATGGTCAATATGGGCGGCGGTTTCCCGACCCGTTACCTCAAGGACGTGCCGACCGCTCAGGCTTACGGCATGGCGATCTTCGACGCGCTGTCCAAGCATTTCGGCAACCGCATCCCGGAAACCATCATCGAACCGGGCCGCGGCATGGTCGGCAATGCAGGCGTGATCAAGACCGAAGTGGTTCTGGTCTCCCGCAAGGCGGACAACGACAATGTGCGCTGGGTCTATCTCGACATTGGCAAGTTTGGCGGTCTCGCCGAAACCATGGACGAGGCGATCCGCTATCAGATCGTGACCCCGCATGACGGTAGCGAAACCGAGCCTTGCGTACTGGCTGGCCCGACCTGCGACAGTGCGGATGTTCTTTACGAAAAGACGCCGTATCCGCTGCCGGTCTCGCTGACCATCGGTGACGAAATCCTCATCGAAGGCACGGGTGCTTACACCACCACCTATTCGGCGGTGGCGTTCAACGGCTTCGAACCGCTCCGATCCTACGTCATCTGATCTTTCAGGTTTAACCCTGAGGATCCTCTCAATCTGTCTGGTGCCGCAAGGCACTAGACAGGGTGTGCTGCTGCCGCTTTGCGGGGATAGATGTGATGAATGCAATTCACGATTTTCAGGACAATGATGCCGCTGGCTTCGTGCCGGGCTTTGCCCCCGTTGCTGCGCCTGCTTTTGCGATAGCGGGCGAGACGGTAGAGCATGTGCTGGCGCGCGAGGCGCTGCTCGACCGTGCCATGGGCGAAGGTCGCCGCAGAAAGTCTTCGGAAAAGCTGCGTCGCGGTCGTCTTCCCGCCGCAGGGCTGGCCTTTGCTGCCGAGAGCGCCGATGGCGCTCTCGCTGGCACCGTTCGCCTGTGGAATGTGCAGGCTGGCATCGACGCCTTCGGCTTTCCGGTTGCCGCGCTGCTGCTTGGGCCGCTGGCTGTGGATCCGTTGGCTGCCGGTTGCGGCCTGGGTTCGGCCCTGATGCGTCATGCGATTGCCGAAGCAAGCACGCTTGGCCATGGCGCGATCCTGCTGGTGGGGGATCCGGAATATTACGAGCGTTTCGGCTTCACGGCAGAAAAGACCGGCGAACTGGCCATGCCCGGCCCTTATGAAAAGCGTCGTTTTCTGGCGCTTGAACTGAAGCCCGGCCACCTCGACGGTGCCCACGGCGTTCTGCGGGCAAGTGGCCGCAAGGTGCCGCGCGCCGCCTGAGACTATCTTGAAAGCCGCAGCAGCCGTCCGAAATTGCGGACGGCTGTGATGGCAAACCCCGCCAGAAGACCGGCGATCAATCCTGCAATCACCACCAGCTTGCGCGATTTTCCCGAAGGATCGAGCGGCGGACGCGCTTCCGAAAGCACACGGATATTGACCGTGTTGAGGCCTTCCTGTTCGCCGGTTTCGCGCGAGCGCAGGAGGAAGGCTTCATAGACGGAGCGGCGCGCTGCCGCTTCCCGCTCCAGTTCGCGCAGCTTGACCAGATCGCCATTATTGTTGGCCTGTTGGGCTTTCAATTGCGCCAGACGAGCCGACAATTCCTTCTCCTGCTGAACCGAACGTTGCACCTCGACCTGAAGCGAGGAACGCACGCGGCGCAGTTCGGCGTCGATATCGCCGAGGATTGCGCCTGCCTGCGATTGCGCCTGTATCAATTGCGGATGGCGGGGCCCCAATTGCGAGGACATGCCGTTGGCCGCCTGTCTTGCCTGCGCATATTGCGCGCGCAAAGTGGTCAGTGTGTTGGAACGCAACTCTTCCGGCAATGTACCGGCCACCACATTGTCCGATGTGGCGCTGTTCATCACCTGCGTGCGGGCCTGCAACCGCATCGTTTCGGCGCGCTGGTTGGAAAGCTGCTGGTTGAGGTAGCTCAAATCGCTATCGCTGATCAGTTTGCCGTCAACATCCACGAGATCATGCGCGGCGCGGAAATCGGCTGCTGCCGTTTCCGCCTGCTCGACGCTTGCGCGCAGGCTGGCCAGCCGGGTGGATAATTCTTCCGATGTGCGGCGCGTTGCGTCGGATTGCATCGAGGCAAGCTCGTTCTGAAACACCGTGCTGATCGTATTGGCCAGTGAGGCCGATTTTTGCGCATCGCGGGTTTTGACCGAAATCGAATAGATGAAGGTCTTGGCATCGCGAGCGATGGTCATCGCCTTGTAGAGATTGTAGAGAACCCGCGTTTCCAGCGCCTGACCGTCGCTTGTCTTCTTAGTGGACAGCATGTCGCGGATCTGCGCGAAGAAACCGGCCACACCGGTTGGCACCAGCGTCCCGTTAAATTCCGGGTCTTCAGTAAGCTTGGTCTGGTCGATCACCTTCAAAAGCACGCTGCTGGAACCGATGATACGCGCCTGGCTTTCCGCCACCGCCAGCGAGGCGTCGGTGGGCAGCTGGCCGGGGGTCAGTTCGGTGCCCACCGTTTTGATGTTGCGTGGATCGACCAGAACATCGGTCGTCGCCACATACATGGTCGGCATGGAAAGTGCGATCAGCACACCGGCAATGCCGCCGAGAACGGTGGTGACAAGCAGTAGCTTGCGCGATCCCTTGATGACGTCGATTGCCGCATAAGGGTCGATCAGCGGACGCCAGCCATCGCCGGAATCACCGTTTCCGGCCTGTGGGGCGGGTTGCGTGGTGGCGGGTGGGGTCGCGGCCCCCGGTTCGTGATGGTTTGTTTCATCAGCAAGCGGCGGCTCGCTTTCGCGCGCGACCCGCTTGCGCCGCTGGCGCTCGACCAGCTTGCGGTCAAGCTCGGTCTCGATGGCCGCAAGCCGTTCCTGCAAGGCTTCGAGTTCTTCCTCGGTCAGCCGCTCCGGGTTGAGATCGTGCGTACGAGTGAAATCCTCGCGCTCCTCTTTCGAAGCGGGGGGAGTCCACGGGGGTGTTTGGGGAGGTGCCTGGGGTGGCGTCGGAGCGTTCGATGTCCGGCTTACGGCAGCTGGCGCGTCGGAGAATGAGAGAAGGGGTTTCCCGCTCCCCTCTTTATGACGCTTATCATCGCTGCTCATTGCCTGAAATATCCGAACTCTGAAAACCCGTTTGGGTTGAGACTGTAAGTGCCTACGGGAAAAAATTGGTTAATGTTATTGCAATTCTCCCGATGGAAAATGCAACCGGTTAACCATTCAATATCGTATGCCGGGTTTTGCGCTGGCTTTTCGCTTCGGCCCGTGAAACATGCGAGATCATGAGCGATGCGACGAAGACAAAGGTTCGTTGGTGATAGCGAAAGCATTTCAAAAAATGGATCGCCTGAAATCTGGTCTCAAGTCCGGCCTGTTCAGGGATTATCTGTCGCTCGTCTCTGGTTCGGTCGGGCGGCTCGTGGTTTCGCTGGTCTATTTCATCGCGCTTGCCAATACCCTGCCAACCGGCGATTTCGGCATTTTCGCAACCGCATCGGGCACGGGCGTCATGCTGTCCCGCATTGTGTCGTTAGGCTTTACCTCGCCGCTTTATCGCATCGCCACCGTCAAGCCGCATCTTCTCGGTACCTATAGCGCGGGTTATCTCATGGCGGTGGTGGGATCGCTGCCGCTTTTCGCGCTCTGCTCCTGGCTCGTCTATCTGGTCTTCTTCAGCCGGGATATCACGTTTTTGCCTTTCGCCATTATCATCGCGGCGGAAGCCCTGTTCTGGCGGTCGGCGGAAGTCATCATCATCGTCAATAACGGCCTCAACCGTTTCGGCATTTCGGCAAGCCTCGTCATTTTCGGCACGGTCACGCGCGCGGTTGCGGCGGTGCTGTTCACCTGGATGGCGACGGTGCATGACGTCGCCCACTGGGCATGGTGGTATCTTGCGGCCAATGCCGCGGCGCTTGCCGTGTCGATCTGCTTCTATCCGCGACGGAAAATTCGTTTCCGGCCAAAACTCTATATGCGCCGCATCGCGGATTCGGTTGCGGTCGCCGGGGCGGAACTGCTTTTCTATGTGCAAAGCGAGCTGGACAAGTTGCTGGTGCTGAGTGTTGGCGGGCCGCAAATAGCCGGGCTTTATGCCATTGTCATGCGGCTGGTCGATCTGACGGCGCTGCCGGTACGCTCCTTCAACATGATGCTGGTGCAAAAGCTGATGCGCAAGCCCGACATGCTGTCGAGCCTGCGTCTGCGCGCCGGGCTGGAAGCGTCGGTGTTTGCCGTCTCAACGGGCGGGCTTGCGGTACTTGCGATCTTCCTCTGGGTGTTTCCCAATGCGCTCGGCGCCAATGTCGCGGCCATTGTCAGCCTGCTGCCGCTGGTTCTGCTGGTGCCGGGGTTCCGCAATCTGATCGAATACCAGACCGAGCTTCTCTATGCGCGCGGCCAGTCGGGCCTGCGGACGCTCAGCCTCGTTATCATGACGGCTGCCAAGGCTTTGTTTGTCTGGCTTCTGCTCAGGCATGCCGCTGGCGGCAATGACTGGATTGCGGGCCTCAATCTTGTCTTCGGCGCGCTTTATATCCTGTCGCTGGTCTTCACCTATACGAGCCTGAAGCTCCCAGCCAAACGAATTTAAGGTCAGCCGCTGGTGATGCGGCGAATATCGTCGGCTGAAAGCCCCAGAAACGACTGCATGCAAATGGCAACCTGATAGGGTTCCATTTCGGTGATGAAGGCGCGGAATTCCGCTTCGGTCGGCGGCGGCTCGAACCACATCACCCGGCACAGATCATGCGTGTCGGTAAAGTGACCGGAACCGTTCAGCACATCTTCCACATAGCGGCCATAGATGAAACATTCCGAGAAACGGCGGTTCATCCCGATGCCCGCCACCCAGTGGCGTCCGGTCTGCTGTTCGATGCGCTCGCACATGGAAAGCATCGTGTCGCGCCGCCATGCGATCAGCTGGCCGACATAATCATTGAGCGAGGTTTTCGTCTCGGGAATGCCGAGAATTTTTGCCGCATTGGCCGACCAGAACGGATGCTCCGTCCATTTCGGATCGGCCAGCGCATTGGGGCGCACGAAGAGGCGCAGCCGCTCGCCATGCCACAGGCTGTTGCAATCGAATGGATGCAGGAAAACCGTATCGGAATCCATGTAGAGAAAGCTGTCTTCCTCCAGCAATTGCGCCACCGCGATGCGGCGCAATTGCTGCACATGCCAGCCGCGCAGCGGTTTTGTTTTGGGCGACAGCCAGATGCGGCGCTTGCCGAACGATGTCGGATCGGGAAACACGCGCAGCCAGGACGGCAGTAACTCGCGCTCGTCGATAATGATGCGGCGCGGCCCGGCCAGCTGCCGGAAAAGCGGGACATCGCGCGGTTCGACAAGGATATAGTGATTGGTGAAGCCGCTGACATGACGGTCCACGGTCTCGCACAGCAATTTGCAACGCTCGAAATCCTTGTGGTAGCTTGCCGTTACCAGTGCCGTTTTCATCGCTTGTCCTGTCTGAAATATCCCGAAACTGCATGCTGCACGACCCGCCACAGGAAAAGCGGATTGCCGACGAGATAGCGCCCGGCCAGCCGGCCCGGCTCACGCATCAGCCGGTAGGCCCATTCGAGGCGCATGTCGCGCACCCATTGCGGCGCGCGTTCGGTGGCGCCTGCCTGAAAATCGAACAAGGCGCCAACCGCGCAGGCCATGGTGCAATGCGCTGCCGTGATATGGGTTCGGATGAACAATTCCTGCAAGGGCACCCCCATAGCGACCAGCACGATGTCCGGGCGATATTCCGCCAGCCGGTCGAGGATGGCGGTCATCTGGTGGCTTCCGAAAAACCCGTCCGCAAAGACCCGATAGTCGTGCTGCGGCGCGCGGGCGCGAAAAGCTTCGGCAGCCTGTTCGGGGATGCCGGGCCGCCCGCCGATCAGCCCGATGCGCAGGGGCCGCTTGATATGGCCGAGAAGGCGCGGCACGAAATCCGTTCCGTTGAGATTGGCGGGAAATTTCTGCCCATAGGCGATCTTGCTTGCAATATCGACGCCGACCCCATCCGGCAGCACGAGAAAACTCTGCAAGGCCTGCCTATAGGTCGCATCCGCATGGGCAACATTGGCGCAATGGGCATTGAGCCATGCCACGCGCAGGAATTGTCCGTCTTCGAGCGCCTTGTCGAAAAAGTCGAGCGCTTGGTCCCAGTTGAAACCGGTGACCTTGATGCCGAGAATATTGCGGGCGTGAACGGGGCTTGGTTCCGGCATCATTGCGCTCCGTCCGCACGCTTTGACGCGAGACGGAGCGCATCCAGCCCGCGTGAAAGCGCCTGATCCATGCCGTCGATCTGCGAGCGGGTAAACGCCTTGCCGTCGAGCATCTGACGGTCACCTGCGCGGGCTTTGGCAATGCGCGTCTGGATCGCCGCTGCAAATGCCGCTGGCGTGTCGGCAAGGGTGCAGTTTTCAGGAATGCGGGCGATGCCGCGCACAGAATGCGCGGTGGCGACGCTTGGCATGCCAAGCTCGAAGGTTTCGATGGTCTTGAGCTGAACGCCCGTGCCTGCGCGGCTGATCAGTGGCACGACGGCGCAGCTTTCAACGAAGGCGGTAGCGTCCGGTACTTTGCCGACGAAATTCACGCCCGGCCATGCGGCAATCAGATCAGCTGGCGTGCTGCCGGCGATCGCGATGGATATATTTGCGGGCAGCAAAGGCCTCACTTCTTTGAGGAACCATTCAAGGCCAATCCGGTTCGGGTGCCATGTCCAGGTGCCGATCAAGGCGAGGTCATAGGCGATATCGCGTTTGGCCGATACGCGCCCGGCTGGCATGACCAGCGGGAAGGTCGCGGCTTTTGTCTGCGACAGGCCCAACGCTGGCGCATCATCCTCGGCAAAGGTGAAGACGAAATCTGCATTGTCGCAGAGCCGCTTTTCCAGCCGCTTGAGAATGCGGGCTTCGCGGGCGAACAGAAGTTTCTGGATGATGCCCTTGGCGTCTTCGGCGTTTTCGCGCGCTGAGCGGTGTTCCACATTATGGGCGACAAAAAGCGATGGCTTGTCGCGAAATACCGTTTCGAACGCGCCCGGCAGGGCAACACCATTCAGCACATAGGCGTCGAAATCGCCGCAAGCTACGATGGCGTCATGAAATTTCATCGGGGAAATGACGCGCAGCTTGGCGGAGGAAACCGTCAGCCCGGTCAGGAAGGATTTGACCACCCAGCCGATTTTCTGCGCCGCACTTGCGCCTTCGGTGCGCACTTCCACTTCGCCCAGCACGACGACATCACGGTCGGTTGCAGCCTTGCGCCCGGGCCATGTGAAGCCGATGACCGTGACCTGTGCACCCGCCCGGCGCAGCCCGTCGATGACAGCGGCATTGGCGACTTCATATCCAGTCGAAGCATCTTCGTGGGGTACGAGGGATGTCACGAAGACAAGACGCAACGGTTGCAATTCGACTCCTGCGGATATGCCGTATTTCTTATTCCCCGATTCATAGCCGCGCGGTGTAAATGATCCTTAAACGCTCGGCTGGTAATAAGGGCTTGAAAACAATTTGTTGAATCGGATGGAGCGCTGTTTTTCAGTACAACCGCACCGATTGAAGAATTGATGTGGCATAGAGAAGTTTACGTGTCAAAAATAGGGCATTTCCGGCAAGAGTGCCAATTGGTTTTGCATTGGGAAATAGGGCGGCGGTTGAAAATATAATGGACAACAGAACGCCGAAGCTTCCCGATCATATTCAAGTCATTGCTGAAACACCCCATTTGGATTTTGCAAATGTCGAGGTGGTCGTGACGCTGCCGACATTTCGCCGCCCCGAACATCTCCTGCGCACGCTGGAAAGCGTGAAGGGGCAGGTGACCGGACGGCAATTCGCGATCATCGTGGTGGAAAACGAGGCGGAGGAACGCGCGGGCGCGGCGGTCGCGGCACCGCTTTTTGCGGCGGGCACTTATCGCGGTCTGGTGATCGTGGAAATGCAGCGCGGCAATTGCAACGCCTATAATGCGGCCTGGCTGACAGCGCTTGGCTATTTCCCCGCCATGAAGCATGTGCTGGTGATCGATGACGACGAACTGGCCGACCCGTCATGGCTGGAAAATATGATCGCTGCGGCGGAACGCTATTGCGTCGATCTGGTCGGTGGCCCGCAGGTGCCGGTTTTCGACCGCCCGGGCTCGGAGGCGTGGGCGCGGCATCCGGTTTTCCTGCCGACCTATCAGCAGAGCGGACCGGTGCCGACGCTCTATTCATCCGGCAATCTGGCTGTGGCGCGGCCTGTGCTGGAAGCGGCGGGTTTTCCGTTTCTCGATCCGATGTTCAACTTCACCGGCGGCGGCGATTCGGATTTCATCAGCCGTTCCGTCGCCAAGGGTTTCAAGACAGGCTGGTGCGCGGAAGCCCCGGTGCGTGAAACCGTCCCGGCGCGGCGGCTGGAAGCCGACTGGATTCGGGCGCGCGGTTTGCGCAATGGCATGATTTCCACCATGATGGAGCGGCGCAAGCGCAAGGACGAACCGTTCAGCGCGGCGCGGGTCTTTCTCAAGAGCGCGTTTCTGCTGGGCTTTTCGCCGTTCAAGGCGGTCTACAAGGCGGTTCAGGCGCGTTGGGTTTCCGTCGGCGCCTATTATATCCATGTCGGATTGGGCCGGGTCATGGCGCATTTTGGATATGAGCATGAGCAGTATCGCAACCCGGACAAAAACTGACAGCGGCGCACCCAGTGCTGTCGCAGCCGGGGTTGCGGGGGCGCACCGTGCGCAAATGCGGAAGGTGGCGCTCGCTGCCGCCATGATCATCATGTGCATTTTGATGATTTCGTTTCGCCCATTCATGCCCGAGCCGGAAACCGATGGCGGTGGCGGCGGCGATATCATCAACCAGCTCGGTTTCAGCCTTCTGGGTGTCATGGCCATGCTGGCGCTTGCCACGCTGGCCGACCCGCGAAAGGTGGCGCGGATTGTCGGCTTCGGCTGGTCGCTGATGTTTCTCCTGCTATTCGCGTCGCTCATGCAGAGCATCTATCCGGCTGTAGTCATGCGCGGCGCTATTTTCACGATGATCGGCGTTTGCTGTGTCGTCGCGGTTCTCGCGTTGCCGCAGGACGGCGATGGCTATGCACGACTTTTGATGACGGTAGCATCTGTCGTGCTGGTTATTTCCTATGCTGGGGTGGTGCTGTTGCCTGCGGGGGCAACCCATGGTGCAGACCCGATCGAACCGCAGAACTCCTATCTCTGGCGCGGTGTCTTCAGCCACAAGAATGTGGCCGGTCCCGTCATGGCGGCTTTCGCCTTTTCAGGGCTTTATCTCTGGCGGCGGGGCTGGCGCGTCAGCGGCGTGCTGATTGGCCTGTCGGCCTTGTTCTTCGTCGCGCAGACCGGCTCGAAAACCACCATGGCGCTGGTGCCGATGGCCATGTTGCTGGTAATGGTGCCGGGTGCATTCGGCCTGCGATTTCTGACCGTTGCGGCGATTTTTTCCATTCAGTTCCTGTTCGCGTTCCTTACTTTCGGGACGGTGCTGTTCGATCCGGTCCGCCAATTTGTCGAGAGCCTCGGCATTGACGCGACTTTCACCGGGCGCGTGTCGATCTGGCAATTTGCAATCGAAAATCTGCCGGGCCGATTGTGGACCGGCTATGGCTATGAAAGCTTCTGGAAATCGCCCATCGCGCTGGAGGCGGCCAATCCTTATTATCTCGGCTGGGATGTGCGCAACATGGTCCATGCCCATAATGGCTATCTCGATCTGGTCATCGCCATGGGCATTCCGGGGTTGATCTGCGGCGTGGCGGTGATCATCGTGATGCCGCTGGTCAATTATATGCGGTGCAGGCCGCAGCGCGAAAACCTGCTTCTGGCCGATTACTTCCTGATGATCGTGTTCTTCTGCACGTTGAACGCGATGATGGAAAGCTTCTTCTTCCGACGCGTGGACCCGGTCTGGCTCACCACTTTGTTGGGGATTTTCGGGCTGCGACTGACATCCAGAATCAGCATACCGAAAAGGCTGGCCGCTTCTACCGGAGATCATTCATGAATATTGCAATTGTCGGCACGGGTTTCGTCGCCGATTACTACATGACCACCCTACGCAATTATCCCGAACTGGTGCTGCGCGGCGTCTATGATCGGTCGCCGGAGCGGCTCAAGGCATTTGCGGCGCATTATGGCGTGCAGGTCTATGACAGTTTCGATGCCGTGCTGGCAGACCCGGACGTGCAGATCGTGGTCAATCTGACGACGCCGGAAAGCCATTATGAGATTTCGCGGGCGGCACTCGCCGCAGGCAAGCATGTCTATTCCGAAAAGCCGCTCGCCATGAGTTTCGATGAGGCGCGCGCGCTGGTCGATTTTGCCGCGAGCCGCGGCCTGACGCTGGCCGCTGCACCCGCCAATGGTCTCAGCGATGCGCAGCGGCTGGTTTCCTCGACTATCGGCACTATCGGCACGCCGCGTCTCGTCTATGCGCAGATGGAAGACGGCCCGGTTTTTCGCGACAGATGGTCCACATGGCGCTCGGCCTCCGGCGCGGCCTGGCCCGGCCTGCACGAATTTGAAATCGGCTGCACGCTCGAACATGCAGGCTATGCGCTGTCATGGCTGGTTTCGCTGTTCGGCCCGGTGGAAAGCGTCACGGCGTTTTCTGCGATCACCTTTCCCGACAAGGGGCCGGGCACGGAACATCTCCACATGGCTCCCGATTTTTCGGTCGGTTGCCTGCGTTTCAAGTCGGGCCTTGTGGCGCGGCTGACATCGGGTCTCGCCATGCCGCGCGACCGCAGCCTGACGGTGGTGGGTGACAAGGGCTCGATCAGCGTGGACGATCTGTGGGACAACCGCTCTGCCGTGCGGCTTGAAAAGGCGGATGAAAAGACGCGGTTCTGGGCGCGGCTTTTCATCATCCTTGAAGTGCGGATCGGCAAGTTCCTGTCGTGGAAGCCGGTTGCCGGAAAGAAGCTATCCTATCCAAAGGACGGTAAATCCGCTTTGCCTGCTTACCCGTCGCAGATCGATTTTGCACGCGGTATCGCCGATCAGGCGCGCGCCATCGAAACGGGCGCGACGGCGTTCTTTTCCGGTGATGTGGCGCTGCACATTACCGAAATCGCGCTGGCGCTCAACAATGCTGGCGACAGCGCGGTGCCGTATCAGATGAAGAGCAGTTTCTAATCGCTCGATACGATCCGATGCAGGATGTCCGCCACGGCTGTGCTGTCCGTCAGAGGCATGACCGGACTTGAAATCGCGCCATTGCGCACGGCATCGCGCACGGCCAGCGCCTGAAACTGAAGCCCGTTGCCGGAAAAGGTGTGGTTTTCGATTTTGCGACCCGGCAGGGGCAGGCGGTTGATGATCTTGCCAAACAGGCCGGAGCCTTTGCCTGGTCCAAAGGGTGATTTCGATGCACCAGCGGAATAGACAGTCAGGCGCTGGGCCTTCAGGAAAGGTCCGTGCAACAACAGCGCGCCCTTGGTTCCCGTGATCAGCATACGATTGTCGCCATCCCGGTCGAAGCCGCAGGAGAGCCGGGCTTCCGCGCCGGGCCAGAACAGTTCGATCTCCGTGCGCAGATCGACGCCGTTATCGGCGCGTTTGCAGCGGCCCTGCGAGCGCTCCGGCGGTCCTATGAAGAACAGCGCCAGCGAGACCGGATAGACGCCGAGGTCGAAGGCTGCCCCGCCGCCCAGTTCCGGATCGAAGAAGCGGCTCTGCCGGTCATAGGCGCGCAGATAGGAGAGGTCCGCGTCGATGCGCGTGACCTTGCCGATGGTGCCCGTCTCGATGTGGCGTTTCGCTGCCTGTATGGCGGGAAGAAACCTTGACCACATCGCCTCCATCACGAAAGTCCCGCTGATTTCGCTGGCTGCCGAAAGACGCCCCGCGCCAGCGGCATCAAGCGCCAGCGGTTTCTCGGTCAGGCAGGGCTTGCCTGCGGCAATGACCTGCAAGGTCTGCGCGACATGCATGGCGCTGGGCGTTGCGATATAGACCGCATCGATATCCGGGTCTGCAAGGAATGTGCCGACCGTGTTGAAGGTCTTGGCGGCGCCGATACGGTTGCCGAAAGCTTCCGCCGCTTCCAGCGTACGCGAACAGACGGCGGAAACGCGCATGCCTTCAACGGCAGCGATATCGGCTGCGAAGGCGCTGGCAATGGCGCCAGTTCCCCATATCCCCCAGCGAAACTCGCTATGCGCGTTTTTCTGTTGCAATCTGCGCCTCGTCCTGCCTGCATTCACATAAATGTCTTATAACCTATGATAGCAGGCCGGGAGTGTTTTTTCCTTTGCGAGAAACCTGCTCTGCAACAGTAATTTGGTCGCTACACAAATGGCCAGAGCAACAGATGGGATGAGGATCATGCGTGGTGGATTTGTCGTGGCCGTTGCACGCGATGGGGAACATCGTTTTTCCAAGCAGCCCGTACCGGAAATCAATATCCTGACCGGGCTTGGTGTCGAGGGCGATGCGCATCAGGGCACAACGGTGAAACACCGTTCACGCGTGAAGGTGGATCCGACCCAGCCCAATCTGCGACAGGTGCATCTCATTCAGGCCGAACTTTTCGACGAACTGTCGGAAAAAGGTTTTCAGATCGCGCCTGCTGATCTTGGCGAGAACGTCACCACGCGGGGTGTCGATTTGCTGGGTTTGCCGAGAGACGCTTTGCTTAAAATCGGCAAGGATGTGGTGTTGCAGGTGACAGGCTTGCGCAATCCATGCCCGCAGATTGAAAACTTCCAGAAAGGCCTTCTCTCGGCAGTGCTCGACAAGATGCCGGATGGCGAAGTGATCCGCAAAACTGGTGTCATGACCATCGTTCTCGCTGGTGGGCATGTGCGCGCTGACGATCCGATTGAAGTCGAGTTGCCGCCGCTGCCTCACGTAAAGCTTGAGCGCGTTTAACACTACAGCTGCATTCTTCGCCATGCCGGTCTGCAACGAGCAATTTCCTGTGCGCCGGTGCTCACGTACCCAAAAGTACGCTCCGCTCCGGTACTCGAAAATCACTCCTTTCGCCACGGCCTGACGAATTTGCAACTATAGTGTTAGACGAAGCCTGCGGCAATCGCGGCATCGGAGAGCCTCGACATTGCTTTTCATATAGCGTAGTGGGACCACTCCGGCATGCGGCGTGCCGCCCATGGCGATGCAGATTTTTTGAGTCCCGCATGATACCGTCTCTGATCAGGAAACAGCCCCTCAACGGCCTCACACTCGAACTCTCGCAGCACTTGGCCCGGGCGGGCTTTCAAGGTGACGTGGAAGTCGGCGACAGCTCGCGTACCGTCTATTCCACCGATAATTCGATCTATCAGGTAGAGCCGACCGGCATCGTGTTTCCCAAGGGCACGGACGATCTGAAAATCCTTACATCGGTTCTGGAACAACCGGCATTTCGCGACGTGGTGATTTCGCCACGCGGCGGCGGCACCGGCACCAATGGCCAGTCGCTCACCTCCGGTATTGTGGTCGATTGCTCGCGCCACATGAACCGCATTCTGGACATCGACACGGAACGGCGCGTGGCCCGCGTCCAGTCGGGCGTGGTGAAAGACCAGCTCAACAAGGCGCTGAAACCGCATGGCCTGTTCTTCGCGCCGGAGCTTTCCACCTCCAACCGTGCCACCATCGGCGGCATGGTCAGCACGGATGCCTGCGGGCAGGGGTCGTGTCTTTATGGCAAGACCAGCAATCACATTCTGGGGCTCAATGTCGTCCTGACCAATGGCGAGGAACTGTGGTCACGCCCGCTCGACGGCCCGGCGCTGGCGCAAGCGCAGCAGAAGCCCGGTCGTATCGGTGAAATTTATCGCGCTGTTGCGCGCATCGCGACCGAAAAACGGGCGCTGATCGACGAGATTTTCCCGAACCTCAACCGTTATATGACGGGTTATGATCTGAAGCATCTGTGGCGCGAGGATGGGCGTTTCGATCTCAACGCCATTCTGTGCGGATCGGAAGGCACGCTGGCGATGATCGCGGAGGTCGAGGTCAATCTTCTGCCGATCCCGGCCCATGCACTCTTGGTCAATATCCGCTATGACAGTTTCAACACCGCGCTGGAACATGCCCGCGCGCTAGTGGCGCTGAAGGTCGCTTCCGTCGAAACCATCGACGAAAAGGTGCTGGGTCTTGCCAAGAAGGACATTGTCTGGCCGGGCATTGCGCGCTTTTTCCCGGATGATGGCGGCAGCCCAACCAATGGCATCAACATTGTGGAACTGGTGGCCGACAGCGCGGTAGAGCTGGAGAGCAAGTTCCGCGAAGTGATTGCTGCGCTTGATGCCGATCAGTCCGATGGCGGCAAGCCTTACACCATTGCGCGTGATCCAAAGGATATCGAGGCGATCTGGACCATGCGCAAGCGCTCGGTCGGTCTGCTCGGCAATGTCGATGGGCCGGTGCGTCCGGTGCCGTTTGTTGAGGATACGGCAGTGCCGCCGGAGAATCTTGCCGCCTATATTCGCGAGTTTCGGGCGCTGCTCGACGGCGAGGGTTTAAGCTATGGCATGTTCGGCCATGTCGATGCGGGCGTGTTGCATGTGCGCCCGGCGCTCGATCTGACGCGGACTGATCACGAGCCACTGGTGCGCAAGATCAGCGATGGCGTGGTTGCGCTGACGCGCAAATATGGCGGTGTGCTGTGGGGCGAACACGGCAAGGGCGTGCGGTCGGAATATGTGCCGGAATTTTTCGGCGCGCTTTATCCAAGCCTGCAGGAAATCAAGGGCCTGTTCGACCCGCGCAATCGGCTCAATCCCGGCAAGATCGCAGCGCCCGCCTCGCAGGCACTGCTGAAGATCGACGAGGTGCCGCTGCGCGGCCAGTTCGACCGGATCATCGGTCTGGAAATCCGTGAAGCTTTCGACAACGCCGCCTATTGCAACGGCAATGGCGCCTGTTTCGATTTCGACGATGCGAGCCTGATGTGCCCGTCCTACAAGGCGACGCGCGACCGTCGCTATTCGCCGAAGGGCCGTGCCTCGCTGATGCGCGAATGGCTGCGCCTGATGGCCGAGAGCGGGAAAGACCCGCGCAAGGAAGCAGGAAAAGCCCGCAGTGCCAGTGCAATCCGCACGCTGCCCGCAAGGCTGTGGAACTCGATCAACCCCGCCAATCGCAACGATTTCTCGCATGAAGTGCGCGAGGCGATGGATAGCTGCCTCGCCTGCAAGGCCTGTGCCGGGCAATGTCCGGTCAAGGTCAGCGTTCCGGCGTTCCGGGCTAAATTTCTCGAAATCTACTATGGACGCTATGCCCGCCCGATCAAGGATATGATGGTGGCGAGCATCGAGAACACGTTGCCTTTGTTTGCGCGGCTGAAGCCCGCCTATAATGCATGGGTGGGGTCATCTCTGGGGCAGGCGCTGATGCGTCGGGCCGGGCTGACGGCGCTGCCGGAAATGCCTGCTTTGTCACTGGCGCGTGAAGCGCGACGCATGGGCGTGGCGGTGGCAACACCGGAGCGGATGCGCAAACTAACGGAGGCGCAGCGGCAACAGGCGGTGGTGTTCGTGCTGGATGCCTTCACGGCCCATTTCGACCCGGCTGTCGGGCTGGCCGCGCTGCAATTGGCGCGCAAGATGGGCTTCACGCCCTATCTCGCCGCACCCAACCAGAACGGCAAGGCCCTGCACGTTCACGGCTATCTCGGCGCTTTCGAGAAAACCGCGTCGAAATCCATCCGCTATCTCAACGAACTGGCCGAGATGGGCATTGCGCTGGTCGGTCTCGACCCTTCCATGACGCTGACCTATCGCAGCGAATATAAGGGGGTCGAGGCGGCGCGGATCAAGGCGCAGGTCAATCTGATGCAGGAATGGCTGCACGCCCATCGCGACCGTCTGCGTAGCGCTGACACCATGGCGGGTGAAAAGCGGCTGCGTCTCCTCGGGCATTGCACCGAGCGCAGCAATGTTCCATCCTCGATGAAGCAGTGGAAATCCGTGTTCCAGCAGATCGGCGTGGAGCTGGATGTGCCGGAAACAGGCTGTTGCGGCATGGCGGGCACGTTCGGCCATGAGGTCCGCAATCGCCCGATTTCGGAAAAGCTGTACGCTGCAAGCTGGAACGGCATCCTCGCATCGTCCGGCGAGGGGGATATCGTCATGGCGACCGGCTATTCCTGCCGCTCGCAGGTGAAGGCGATTGACAGCCGCGCCATCCGGCATCCTGTCCAGATACTCAATGAGATGGTCATGCCCGTCGGCGCGTCGTTTTAAGTTTCCTTGATTGCAATCAAGGAAAACCTGATACAGCGGGACTAGATTTCCGATTGCGGGCTGCTTTGCCCGCATGTTTGGGCGCTTTCGGCCTGTCTGCTCGGGCAGCGGCGGTGCTTGTGATGGAGATCGACATGAAAATGCGTATGACCGCGTTGGGACTTGCCGCCGGTGTCTTGGGCCTTCTTTCTGCGCCTGCTTTTGCTGAAAATATTGAAGTTCACATGCTGAACAAGGGCGCTGAAGGCGTCATGGTGTTCGAACCGGCCTTTATCAAGGCAAAGCCGGGCGACACGGTAACCTTTATTTCGGTGGACAAGGGGCACTATGTCGAGTCGGTCAAGGACATGCTTCCGGCAGGCGTGGCCCCGTTCAAAAGCAAGATGAACGAGACCTATGTGCTGACCGTCACGGAGCCCGGTGCCTATCTCGTCAAATGCACGCCGCATTTTGCGATGGGCATGGTTGCCCTGATCGCTGTTGGCGACAATCCAGCCAATCTCGATCAGATCGTCGCCGCCAAAAAACCGAAGATCGTTCAGATGCGACTGGAGAAAGTCATTGCCAGCGCGCAGTGACGGGTAAGGGCCTTCGTAAAACCGCACTCAATCCGACCAAAAACTGCGCGATGCATGCCGCAGTTTTCGACAACTTGACATTTAATCAATCGATTGATTAAATCATCTTATGAAGCCGCCCCGTCGCACTAGTCCGGCCAGCTCCACTGGCCAAGGCGAAACATCGCTTCCCAGCGATCAGACGCGCATGGCGTTGATCCATGCGGCATTGCAGCTGTTCGGGTCGAAAGGCTTCGACGCCACCTCGACGCGCGAAATTGCGGGCTTTGCCAAGGCGAATATCGGGTCCATCGCCTATCATTTCGGCGGCAAGGAAGGTCTGCGGCTTGCCGCCGCCGACTATATCGTCGAGACGATACAGGGCGTCGCCGGTCAGGCGCTCGGTCATTACGGGGCAATCGGCGAGCCCGCGGTGACGAAGGAGGCCGCGCGTCAGCAGCTGGGCGTCGCGCTGGAACGGATGGTGCAGTTCATCGTGGCGCAACCGGCGTCCGGCGAAATCGTTCAGTTTCTGTTGCGGGAGCTGGCGCATCCGACCGCAGCGCTCGACCGCATCTATTCCGGCGTTTTCGAGCCGACCCACAAACGGCTTTGCGCCGTCTGGGAGGCGGCGACCGGCGAAGCGGCGGAAAGCGAGCAGACGCGCCTCACTATTTTTACGCTGTTAGGGCAGGTCGTCTATTTCCGGATCGGGCAAGAGGCGGTGAAGCGGCGCATGGGCTGGGCGGCTTTCGGCCCCGATGAGGCCAGGGCGGTTGCAGCCGTTGCGCGGCAAAATCTGTTCGCCATTCTTGCCGCCCGCGATGCGCAGCACATTAAGGACGAAGTGTAATGAGCCTTCTCTGTATCGTTCCTTTCGCGTCCTATCTGTTTGCGGCATGCAGCAGCCAGCCGCTGGCCGTCGGCTATGTCGAAGGCGAGTTCGTGCAGCTCGCACCGCTCGAAGTTGCGCAGGTGCAATCCGTCATGGTGAAGCGCGGTGACCGCGTGGAACCGGACAAGCCGATTGCGCTTACCGAAGATACGGATGCGAAGATTGCGGTTGCGCAGGCCGCAGCCGCACGGGCGCAGGCCGAGGCGAAGCTTGCGGATTTGCAGGTGGGCAAACGCCCGGATGAAATTGCGGTTCTGGAAGCGTCGGTGCGCACCGCCAATGCGCAGGCCGATGATGCGCGGCGCACATTGTTGCGTACGCAGGACCTCACCAAGCGCGGGGTGATGACGCAGGCCCAGCTGGACGATGCCAAAACCAGTGTGGAGGTCGCCGAAGCGGCCATCAATCAGAGCATGGCCAATCTGGCCGTAGGGCGCTTGCCCGCCCGCCCGGAAGAAATCAAGGCGGCTGAAAACGCGGTCAAGAGCGCTGCCGCGCAACTCGATTCCGCGCGCTGGCACCTGACCAAGCGCACCATCGTCGCGCCCGCTGCCGGGCGGATCACCGATGTCATCCGCAATCCGGGCGATATTGCCGGGCCAACCGCGCCGGTGCTGACCATGTTGCCGGACGGCGCTGTGAAGCTGAAAGTCTATATCCCGGAAGCAAAATTCTCCTCCGTTCGGGTGGGCGACTTGCTGTCGGTCCGTTGCGATGGCTGCGCGGCAGACCTCAAGGCGAAGGTGAGCTATGTGTCGCCGGACCCTGAATTTACGCCGCCGGTGATCTATTCGCTCGAAACGCGCCAGAAACTTGTCTATCTCGTCGAGGCGCATCCGGTCGATCAGGCTTCGCCGCTCCAGCCGGGCCAGATCGTCGATGTCGATCTGGCGAACCGGTAAACGGAGGCGATCATGCCGAACGCCATCGATGTCAAAGGCCTGGTGAAGCGGTTCGGCGATGCAACCGTCGTCGATCATGTGAGCATGTCGGTGGCGGAGGGCGAGATTGTCGGCTTTCTGGGGCCGAACGGTTCCGGCAAGACCACGACCATCCGCATGATGTGCGGCCTGCTGACCCCCGACGAAGGTGAGGGGCAGGTGCTCGGTTTTGACCTGCGCACGGAAGGGCTGAAGATCAAGCGCGAGGTCGGTTACATGACGCAGCGCTTTTCCTTCTATGAAGACCTGACCATCGCCGAAAATCTGGAATTCGTGGCGCGGCTTTATCGGCTGAAGCCGGTGCGGGAGCACGTCGCGCGCACGCTGGAAGAACTTGGCCTGACATCGCGTGGCAGCCAGCTGGCCGGAACGCTTTCCGGCGGCTGGAAACAGCGGCTGGCGCTTGCCGCCTGTATCATGCACAAGCCGAAGCTCTTGCTGCTGGACGAGCCGACCGCCGGTGTCGATCCCAAGGCGCGGCGCGATTTCTGGGACGAGATCCACCGCCTTGCCGATGGCGGCCTGACGGTGCTGGTTTCGACCCACTATATGGATGAGGCCGAACGCTGCCACCGCATCAGCTATATTTCCTATGGCAAGCTTCTGGCGACGGGAACGGTCAAGGATGTGATCGCCGAGGCGGGGCTGACGACTTTCATCGTCAGCGGCCAACGGCTCAGCGATGTCGCGCGCGAACTGGAGAACGAGCCGGGTGTCGAGCAGGTGGCGCCATTCGGCGCGACGCTGCATGTTGTAGGCTCCGACCGGGCCAAACTTGAAACGGCGCTCGACAAGATCAGACACCGGAAGGACATCGCGGTCGAGGCGGGCGAAACCAGCCTTGAGGATGTTTTCATCCAGTTCATGGCCAATGCGCAGGACAATATGTCGAAAGCGGGAAGCGACGGGAGTAGCAAGGCCGGGAGCAGCAAAGGATGACCGGCAGCTGGTTTTCATTCGAGCGTCTTGGCGCGATGTTGATGAAGGAATTCATCCAGATGCGGCGCGACCGCATCACCTTCGCCATGATGCTGGTGGTGCCGCTGATGCAGCTTCTGCTGTTCGGCTTTGCCATCAACAACGACCCGAAAAGCTTGCCAAGCGCGGTCGTCGTGACAAGTCAGGATCATTACACCCGGGCGATGATTTCGGCGCTGGAAACGACCGGTTATTACCGCTTTGATCATGTGGTTCAAAACGCTGCCGAAGCCGAAGCGCTGCTCGCCAACGGCACAGTCTCTTTCGTGGTCACCATTCCTTCCGACTTCGCGCGGCGGGTGGATGCTGGCGATGCGCCGCAAATCCTGATCGAAGCCGATGCTACCGATCCATCGGTGGCAAGCGGGGCGATTTCGACGCTCGGCACCGTGGCCAGTCAGGCGCTGCTGCGCGAGCAGGGCAAACAGGCCGAAGCGACGGATGCCGCCAGCAGTCAGCTGCAGGTGATCGTGCATCGCCGTTACAACCCGGAAGGCGTGTCGCAATATAATATCGTGCCCGGTCTGCTCGGGGTCATCCTGCAAATGACGATGGTGATGATGACGGCCATGGCGCTGACCCGTGAAACCGAGCGCGGCACCATGGAAAACCTGCTTGCCATGCCCGCCACGCCTGCCGAGATCATGCTGGGCAAGGTGCTGCCGTTTCTGGCTGTCGGCGCGGTGCAGGTGGTGGTCGTGCTGGTTGCGGCAAAGCTTCTGTTCGGCGTGCCGTTCGTCGGATCGCTGGCGCTGCTTCTGGCTTGCGTGCTGATCTTCGTTTTGTCGCTGGTATTGCTCGGCTATACGATTTCGACCGCTTCGCGCACGCAAATGCAGGCCATGCAGCTGACCTTCTTCTTTTTCTTGCCATCGCTGATGCTGTCGGGCTTCATGTTCCCGTTCCGAGGTATGCCGGATTGGGCGCAGACTCTGGGCGAGATTTTCCCGCTCACGCATTTCCTGCGCATCGTGCGCGCCGTCATGCTGAAAGGCGCAACCCTTGCCGATATTGCCGGCGAGGTGAATGCGCTGATCCTGTTCGTTATTCTCTTTGCCACGATGGCGCTGTTGCGCTTCCGGCGCACGCTCGATTAACGAGACGCGCGCCGGAGCCAGGTTTTATCAGCAAGCCGAAGCCGCTAGCTCCACTTTCGGGCGGCGTGACAACGTGAAGAGCAGGCCAGCCCCGGCCAGAAGGCCACCGGCCACCGGGATAGCGGCATAACCGTAGCCAGCGCTCAGCACCGCGCCACCCAGAGCAGCGCCCACTGCATTGCCAAGGTTGAATGCGCCGATATTGATCGACGAAGCGAGCCCCGGTGCTTCGGCTGCGGCCTGCATAACGCGCATCTGAACCGGCGGCACGATGGCGAATGCCGCAGCACCCCAGGCCAGCAGACTGATGAGCGCGCCGACATGGCTGTTGAGCGCGAACGGCAGCACGAAGCTGACGGCTGCGAGCATGGCGAGGAAGATCCGCGTTGCGCCATTGAGCGACCAGTCGGCCAGACGGCCACCCAGCGCATTGCCGATGGTAAAGCCCACGCCGATGATGACGAGCGCCAGCGTCACGAAACCGTCCGAAGCGCCGGTGCGATCAGCCAGAACGGCGGCAACATAGGTGTAGAGCGTGAACATCGCGCCTGCGCCCATCACGGTTGTCGCCAGCGACTTCAACACGGTTGGCCGCATCAGAACGCCCAGTTCCTGACGGATATTGGGCATCTTGCCCGCTTCACCGCGCGGCAGCGAAAGCCAGAGCGCGACAATGGCGACGAGGCCGAGAACCGCAGTTCCCGCAAACGACATGCGCCAGCCGATCTGCTGTCCGATCCAGGTGGCTGCCGGGACGCCGCCGATATTGGCAATGGTGAGACCCATGAACATGGTCGCAACGGCGCTGGCCCGCTTTTCCGGCGGCACGACGCTGGCCGCAACAACTGCGCCGAGACCGAAGAACGCGCCGTGGTTAAGACTTGTCACCAGACGTGCGGCGAGAAGCGTCCAGTAATCGGGCGCCATTGCCGAGAGAATGTTGCCGATGGTGAAGATCGCCATCAGCAGCATCAGCGCGGTGCGCTTGCCGAAGCGACCAAAGGCCAAAGTCATGATCGGCGCGCCGATCATCACGCCAATGGCATAGGCGCTGACCAGAAGACCAGCGGTCGGGATCGATACGTTCACACCATCGGCGATGACAGGCAGCAGGCCCATCGGCGCGAATTCGGTGGTACCGATGCCGAAGGCACCGATTGCAAGCGCAAGCAGCGGCCAGTTGAAACCGGCCGCGCTGGTTGCGCTTGTCTGAGCGGTTGAAGCACTCATAGCGAAATCTCCGTATTACTTGTCCCAGACAGGCGCCAGCTCGGGAGGGCTGACCAGACGTCCATCGGGACGGGCGAGCTTTGCAATCGCTGCCATGTCTTCAGAATTGAGTTCAAAGTCGAAGAGGTCGAAGTTTTCCGCGACACGTTCCGGTTTGGCGGTCTTCGAAAGCGTGATGAAACCGCGTTCGATGAGCCAGCGCAGCGCAACCTGTGCGGCGGTCTTGCCGTATTTCGCGCCAATGGCTTGTAAAGCCGGATCATGCGGAACCGCGCCATCGGCCATGCCGAAATAGGCGGTGATGGCAACGCCTGCTTCCTTGGCGGCTGTGGCAATCGCGTTCTGGTCGAGATAAGGATGAACCTCGATCTGGTTGGTCACGATCGGCGCTTTGGCGCGTTCAATCGCTTCTTTCATCTGCGCGATATTCTGGTTGCTGACGCCGATAAAGCGCGTCTTGCCGGAAGCCTGAACCGCACTCAGCAGGTCAACCTGTTCGGCAATCGATACTTTATGGGCTGGCCAGTGCAGAAGCAGCAGATCGACCTGATCGACTTGCAGCTTGTCCAGGCTTTCGGTTACGGAAGAGGCGAATTTCTCTTCGCTATAATTATCGACCCAGACCTTGGTGGTCAGGAACAGATCGTCACGACGCGCGCCTGCCTTTTGCAAGGCTTGGCCAAGAGAGGCTTCGTTCTGATAAATCTGGGCGGTGTCGAAATGGCGGAAACCTGCTTCCAGTGCGGCTGGAATGATGGCTTCCACTTCGGCATCCGACATGCGGAAAACGCCGAAACCAAGCGCGGGAATGCCCGCGCCATGTGCGTTGACGAACTTCATGGTAACTCCTGTTGACTGGCTGGACGCGTTTCGCGCGGAGGCGCACGAAGCTTGGGAGGCAGACGCTTCCAGTCAAGAATCTATTAGAAACCTGTGATGTCCCAAGAAATAGGCCCAACATTCTCACTTGAAAATGCGCTGGCGTTCCACATTATCTATGAAACGATTTCACAGATGAGGTCATGAATGGATAATCGCGCCGGTGAGATGCAGGTTTTTCTGCGGGTCGTGGAGGCGGGCAGCTTCTCGGAGGCGGCACGATTGCTGCGCATGAACCCGTCCACGATCAGCAAGCTGATTTCCCGCATCGAGACGCGGCTGGGCGTGCGGCTTCTGGAACGGTCGTCGCGCCGCCTGTCGCTGACCGCCGAGGGGCGCATCTATTATGAGCGCAGCCAGGGGCTGCTGCACGACTTCGACGAGATCGAGCGCGAACTGTCGCAAGGCTCGGCCAGCACGGGCGGCACGGTGCGCGTCAACACATCGGTCGCGCTGGGCACGCTGGGACTGGAACCGATACTGCCGGAATTTCTTGCCGCCTATCCCAATATAGTGGTGGACCTGTCACTCGGCGACGAGATTATCGATCTCTATCGTGATCGAACCGATGTGGCGCTTCGCACCGGTCGGTTGCCGAACTCCAGCATGATGGCGCGCCGGATCGGACTGGCCCGGCGCAAGATTGTGGCGGCTCCGGCCTATCTGGAGCGGTGCGGCACGCCGCTGACGGTAGACGACCTTGCGGACCATAATTGCATCGGGTTCAATTTCCGCCGTATGGCGCCCGTCTGGCCGCTCAAGGAAAGTGGTCGCATTGTCGACCGCGCCGTCTATGGCTCGTTGCTCGCCAATAATGGTGAAACGGTCCGTCGCATGGCCGTCGCCGGTCTGGGGCTTGCCCGCCTTGGTGACTATCACGCCCGCGACGATATAGCTGCCGGTCGGCTCGTCGAGGTGCTGGCCGATGTGATCGAGAGCGACGAGGAAGAGGTGAACGCTGTCTATCTGGGTGGCGCGCGCCTGCCCCAGCGTGTGAAGGTTTTCCTCGATTTCGTGGTGCCGCGTTTGCAGGCGTTTCTCGCCAAGTGAAGTGGAATCATGCCGAATCATGTTGCATATTTGCTTCTAAGTGCCGGTTTTCCGCACAAAACGGCGCTTTCCGATAAAATTTAGCACATCTAATAGCTCAATAATTTCAGGTCCTTGAGACGGCGCGTTCGGCTTTTCAAGAATCCGTGCTCTCGTTTTGTATTGACTGTTAACATCGCGTTAACCACAGTTTGTTGCAATGTGTTACGCAGTGTTACAATTGGTGAACTGGAAGCGAGGTGCGGATTGAAAGGTGTACGGCAGATAAAACGACAATCCCGGCAGGCAAGCCTGCCACAAGGGGATAAGTCTGCCGTGGCCAGCATGACCTCATTCTGGGGCCTGATGCGCGCCTATTGGGTATCGGACCGCTGGAGAGAAGCCTGGGCGCTCACCGCCGCGATCTTTCTTCTGACGGCTTTCGTCAGCAAGACGACGGTGTGGGTAGCGGAAGCCTCCGGTCATCTGATGAACTCCATTGTCAACGCCAATACCGCACCGGTTCAAAACCCGTTGGCGACGATTTCCATCAATGCAGGTATTCTCATTCTGCTGATGCTGGCGAAGGATGTGATGCTGGTCGGCTCACGGCATTTCCTTTCAACCACCTTGCACCGCAAGTGGCGCAAATGGCTGAACGACCAGTTTTCCGCAGCGCTTCTTAATAGCAGGCACACGCATTTCCATTTGCAGCAGGGCCGCGGCAACGACCAGATCGACAATGTCGATCAGCGCTTGCAGGAGTCGATCAAGGGCATGACCGGCGGCGCTATCGGCCTCGTAATGGGTATTGTCGGCGTCGTTCTGTCGGCCTTCTTCATCGGGCAGAAGTTGATTGAAATGTCCACGGATGTGGAAGGGCTGGAAGTCTTCGGCTCTTATGGCAGCGCGGTACTCGCCTTCGCCGCCATCCTGATTTACGTGCCGCTTGGCACATTCGTCGCCGTCAAAATCGGTCGTCGCCTGGAACGCCTCAATCTCGGCATTCAGCAGGCGGAAGGTTCCTATCGTGGCGAGTGGACGACCCTTTTGCGCCGCAGTTTCCAGATTTCCGCCTCCAATGGCGAGGCCGTGCAGCGTTCGGTAAACGAGCGCCTCTACAAGGATGTGGACGGAACGTGGAATAAGCTCAATCGTTTTGACGCGGCCTATCTTGCCTTCCAGCAAGCCTATGGCTTCCTGTCCAACCGCATCGTCGCCTATATTCCCGGCCTTCTGCCCTATATGGGCGGGTCGGTGAGCTTCCGGAATTATGTCACGGGCGCGGAACTGGTCGCCGCCATGATCAATGATTGCTCGTGGTTCATTCAGGTCATGCCTGCCATCGCCAATCTGCGCGCCAATGCCGGTCGCGTGACCGGGCTGGCGCGCGCCATGGAAAATGTGCTGGACCCGACGGACTTCTATGCGCGCTCGGGCGTCAACCGCTTTGCCTTTGGCCGTCAGCATCCGCGCTTCGGCCTGTCTGTCCGCAACCTCACGCTGATGCAGGGGGCGGGCAGCGAAGCGCCGTTCCTGCGTTCCGGCGTCATCAATATCCGCGCGGGCGACTGGGTCTATATGCGCGGTGAATCCGGCTCGGGCAAAACCTCTTTCGTCAAGGCGCTAAACGGCCTTTGGCCCTATGGCACCGGCGATATCATCTATCCGCAGAACGCGACCACGCTCTATGCCACGCAGGATGCGAAGTTCCCCTCCGTCTCGCTGAAGCAGCTTGTCAGCCTGCCGGGCGATGCCGGAAGCTTCAGCGATCTTGCCGTCGCTGCGGTCCTGCATGAAGCGGGTCTCGGCGAATTCATCGAAAAGATGAACGATAGCGATGCCGGTGGCGCACCGTGGGATATGGTTCTGTCTGGCGGGCAAAAGCAGAAGATCGTGCTGGCGCGCATTCTCCTGCACAAGCCTTCGATCATCTTCCTTGATGAAGCCACAGGCGCGCTCGACCCGACTTCAAAGGCGCGCTTCCATGCCGCCCTGAAGAGCCGCTGCCCTGATGCCATCGTCATCAGCATCATGCATGAGGAAAAGCTTCCGGTGCTGGAAAACGGCGCGCAGGTATATTCCCATGTGCTGGATATCCGCAATGGCTATGTATCGTTGCGTCCAGTCCACTTCGATCTTCCGGGTGCTGCCAACGCCCCGCTCATCGCGGCTGAATAATCGCTGCCTATAACGCAGGGTTGTAAAAGTCCAAATTTGGACTATATTCCATTCTGGACGAATGGAGACGATCATGGCTCGTGGCAATGTGGCGTTAAAGACTGGGATAGAAAAAGGACCGGACGTTCTTGATCCGCGCCGTTTCGGCCCATTATCGCGCAAGCGATTGAGTGCGCCCGGGCTGCGTACCTTTCTGGCCATTGCCGATCTCTGGGGGCTGGACGAGCAGCAGCGTCTGCTGGTGCTGGGTCTTCCGTCGCGCTCGACCTATTACAACTGGGTGAAAGCCGTGCGCGAACATCGCGATATCACGCTGGATGTCGATGTGCTGACGCGTCTGTCTGCCGTGCTCGGCATTCATCAGGCGCTGGGTGTTCTTTATCCGGATGAGACGGCGGGCGTGCGCTGGCTGACGACGCCCAATCGCGCAATGGTGTTTGGCGGGCACCCGCCGCTGAGGCTGGTGACGGGTGGCACACAGGACGGATTGCTGACTGTGCGGCGGTTTCTCGATGCGGCCCGTGGCGGCCACTTCATGGAACCAAACGAGATCGACAGCGCCTTCACGCCTTATCGCGATTCCGACGTGGTGTTCTCGTGAGGCGCAATCCCGCGCCGCAACCGAGTTACAGGCTTATTCCGTCGCGTTTTCCTCCGGTCGGACTTTTCGACACGGTGGCGACCGCTGCCGATCTGGAAGCGGTGATGGAACTGGCCGGCTGGACCAATGACCGGCTACTGGTCGAACGTCTGCAAAGGCTGCCGCATGAGGAATGGGTGTTCGGCAGGCCGAATTCCAGCATCGTCATGGCGACATTTCTGCATGTCGCGCCGGGCGGCATGCGGTTCAACGGGCCGGAGCTCGGCGCATGGTATGCCGCCGCCAGCCTCACCACCTCCGTAGTGGAAGTCGCGCATCATATGCGCCGTGAGGCGGTGGCCACGGGGCAGGCGACGCTTTCCCGGACATTCCGCGTTTATAGCGCGCGTCTTGAAGGCGATTTCATCGATATCAGCGGCGAACAGGTGGCAAGACCTGAAATCTATGCATCCGAAGACTATAGCGCGTCGCAGCTTTTCGGCGAGGAAATGCGCGCTGCCGGAGAAAACGGCATCCTGTTCGATAGCCTCCGCCATGAGGGCGGCGTCAACATAGCCGCGTTTCGTCCGAGCCGTATTCTCGATGTTGTGCAGGGCGATCACTACGATGTGACGGTCGAGGCATCCTCGCAGAAAATTCAGGCGAAGAAGCTGTCTGGATAAGGCAGTTGTTACACCGCCCATTCGACATCGGTGGTGAAGGCGATGGTGAGCCAGCGGTCGGGGCTTTCTTCACCCAGCGCATTGCCGATTTCATCGCGCAAAGCGTCCCATTCTTCCAGTCGCCGGGGTGGTAGGTTGGGCGGAACGATAAAGTAAAGTTCGATCTGTTTGCCGCGACCGACTTTGGCGACATAAGCGCGATAGGACACGAAGCCATGACGCTTCACAATATCCTGCGCCACGCTGTCGACATGTTGCTTGAGATCGGCGGGCGTAACCAGAAATATGTCGGCCAGCGCCTGTTTTATCGTGCCGATAGGCATAGGGATGATGACGAGACAGACCACGGCCAGCGCGGTCGGGTCGATATAGGGCGCTATCCAACCAAGCTCGGTGCCCTCCACGAGATAGCCGATCAGGAAGGCGATCAACAGAGCGGCGGTAATGCCGCCCGACATGATCCACGCCTTGGCATCCAGCGCCACGAACTCCGATTTTATGACGCGGTTGGCGCGCATTTCGAACCACGCCATGCCGAGGCATGCGACCAGCGCAACCACCGCATAGAAGATGGCGTAGGTGAATTCGAGATGGCGACCGCCCTGCATGATAATGGCGATCGCATTGATGAGTGCGTAGATCGCAACGCCGGTCAGCATGATGCCGTTCAGGCCAAGCACCATCGGTTCCAGATGCCAGAACCCCATGGTGAAACGCTCGCGCAATTTGCGGTTGGGCTGCTCCGGGGATGCGGAGAGCGCGATGAGGCGCGATACGATCAGCGCGAGCCCGCTCATGGCTGCGTCGGCCAGCATATAGACACCGTCGAAGACAATGGAGAATGAACCGGACAAAAGACCGAATACGACGCCGAAACCGGCGACCAGCAGAGTAACGCCTATCGAGACTTGAAGAACCGTTTGTTCACCGCGCAATTTTTACTCCAAATTTAAAAATCAAATCGGCAATATGGCTTGAAAGGTCATTCGCCGCTTTATTCGCGTTGCGTGCGATGGAAAATATATACATCGAAGGAAGGAAACCGGCAAATTCGAGATGTTTTTATTGAAGAATCCTCTAACATGAAAGTCATCGCTTCGGCTTCCTGAAGCTTTCCTGCGCGCTGTCGTTCGCAAACGAAAAGAAGGGGTGTGTCTTGTCGATACGGATTGGCCAAAAATACGGGCACCTCATTCACGGATGGAGCTGCGCCTGCCATAGCCCGCAAGCCCTGCAACTGATGGCACGAATGGAAAAGAAGCTGTCGCGCCGCAATCTGCTCAAGGCTGCCGCCGCAACGCTTACCGTATCGGCACTGGGCCTGACCGGCACGGCGATGGCGCAGACCAAAGCCCCGGCAAAGCCGGTTTTCCTGACCAATGTGAAGATTTTCGACGGAACCAGCGCCAAGCTCATCGAAGGCCAGAACGTTCTGGTGGAAGGAAATCTCATCAAGGCGCTGGTCGGCGCGCAGGAAACGGTCGCAGACGCGGACGTTATAGATTGCGGTGGTCGCACACTGATGCCGGGCATGATCGAAGCCCACTGGCACTCCATTCTGGCCGGAATATCGCAAATGGCGGCCATGACAGCCGATATTCCCTATGTGCATCTGGTGGCCGCGCAGGAAGCCGAGCGCACGGTGCTGCGCGGCTTCACGACGGTGCGCGATGTTGGTGGGCCGTCTTTCGCGCTCAAGCGCGTCATTGACGAGGGCGGCGTGGTGGGCCCGCGCATTTACCCATCCGGCGCCATGATTTCGCAGACCTCCGGTCACGGCGATTTTCGTATGCGCACCGATCTGCCGCGAAGCGCGCAGAGCGATCTGAGCGTGGCGGAACGGGCGGGCATATCGGCCATTGCCGACGGCGAGGCCGAAGTGCTGCGCCGCGTGCGCGAGCAGTTGATGCTCGGCGCAAGCCAGATCAAGATCATGGGCGGCGGCGGTGTTTCCTCATCTTACGACCCGATCGACGGTATACAGTTCACCGAAGCCGAGACCAAGGCGGCTGTTGCTGCCGCCTCCGACTGGGGCACCTATGTCTGCATCCACACCTATACATCCGCCGGCATTCAGCGGGCTCTCGATTGCGGCGTGAAATCCATCGAGCATGGCCAGCTTGCCGATGAGGAAACCGTCAAGCGCATGGCCGATGCCGATGCGTGGTGGAGCATTCAGCCGTTTCTTTCCGACGAGGATGCCAATCCGAAATCCGACCCGGTGCAGCGCCAGCAACAGCAGCAGATTTCCGACGGCACGGTGAGGGCAATCGAGCTTGGGCGGAAGTACAAGGTCAAGATGGCGCTCGGGACCGACATTTTGTTCAACCCGAAGGGCACTGCGACCCAAGGCAGGCAGTTGGCGAAATTTGCGCGCTGGTATGACAATGCAGACGTGCTGCGCATGCTGACCAGCGGCAATGCCGATCTGGTCGCGCTTTCGGGGCCGCGCAATCCTTATCCGGCAAAACTGGGCCGCATCGAAGCGGGAGCCTATGCGGATATTCTCGTGCTGGATGGCAATCCGCTCGATGATATTTCATTGATTGCCGATCCAGACCGCACGATGAAGCTCATCATGAAGGATGGGCGCATTCACAAAAACACGCTTTCGGCTTGAAGGGGCGCATTTTGAATAGACCAGGTCACTACGCCGTTGCCATTGTCCTGTCCCTTTGCGGCGCACAGGCTGCCAGTGCCGCCGATGCGGTTACCGTTCCGCCGGAGGCGCCGCCCGTCGTGGAAAGCCGGCGCTGGGCCCTGCAAATCACACCCTATGTCTGGGCTGCGGGTCTCAAGGGCGATATTTCGCCTTTCCAGCGCGCACCGACCATCGGCATCGAAAAGTCCTTTTCCGATGTGTTGAGCGATCTCAATTTCAGCGGCTTCGTCAATGTCTGGGGCCGCTACGACCGTTTTGTCGTCTCGGGCGACATGATGTATGTCGATACGACTGAAAGCCACGCCTACGGCAACCTGCCGCCGCTGCCGATTGCCATTCCATCGGGCACGGTCGTCAAGGGCGATGTGGACAGCAAGCAGTTCATGGCCACGCTGCAAGCCGGTTATCGCGTGGTCGATACGCCCAAATTCACGCTTGATGCGCTGGGCGGCATCCGCTTCTGGCACATTTCCAATGATGTGACGGTGAGCGCGCTTGGCCTGACGCGGAGTTATGGCGAAAGCTTCAACTGGGTCGATCCGGTGGTCGGCACGCGAGCGCTTCTGCGACTCACGGACAAGCTCTCCTTGCAGGCACAGGCGGATATTGGCGGCTTCGGTGCCGGATCTGAGCTGACCTGGTCGGTGCTTGGCACGGTCAATTATCTGCTCACCGATCACCTGTCGGTCTCGGCGGGCTACAAGGCGCTGCATGTCGATTATGACCGCGATGGCTATGTGTTCGATTCTCGCCTGAAGGGCCCGGTTTTGGGTGTGACCTATCGGTTCTGAACGACAGCATATTGGGGCCGGAATTCTCCGGCCCTTTATACATTTTGATTGAGACTAGCTTTGGCTGCGCCGTGCCTTCATCACCAGATAGGCGATGGCGAGAAACACGAACCAGAACGGCGTGACCTTCAGGGCTGCTGCGGTATCTGGTTCCTGCGCGAGCGCCCACAAAATGAAGGCGAAGAAGGCGAAGACCATGACCACGGCGGCGCGTCCACCCGGCATTTTGAACGTGGACTTCTCATGCAGATCAGGGCTCTTGCGGCGATATTGCAGATAGGACGCAAGAATGATCGACCAGATGAAGATGAAGAGCAGCGCCGAGATCGTGGTAACGATGGTGAAAGCTTCGATGATGCTCTGGCCTGCATAGAGCAGAACCACGCCTGCCAGCAGGAAGATGCACGAGAAGAACAGCGCGTTGACCGGCACCTTGCGGTTGTTCAACTTGCCGAGCGCCTCCGGCGCCAGCTTCGAGGTGGCGAGGCCGTAGATCATGCGCGAGGTTGAGTAGATGCCCGAATTCGCGCTCGACGTTGCCGAGGTGAGCACCACGAAATTCACCACATGGGCGGCGATGCCGAGACCGGCCAGCGAGAACATGGCGACGAACGGGCTGGAGCTTGGATCGACCTGATCCCAAGGGATCACGGTGATGATCACAAACAGCGCACCGAGATAGAACAGCACCACGCGGATCGGGATCGAGTTGATGGCTTTTGGCAAATTGCGCACCGGGTCCTTGGTTTCGGCGGCGGCGGTGCCGACGAGTTCGATGCCGACAAAGGCGAAGACCGCGATCTGGAAACCGGCGACAAAGCCGAGGAAACCGTTGGGGAAGAAGCCGCCATGGTTCCACAAATGCGCGACCGAGGCCCGGCTGCCGTTCGGCAGGGTAAAGCCGGTCGAGAGCATGTACACGCCGGCGATGATCAGTGCGACGATGGCGACGATCTTGATCAGCGCGAACCAGAATTCGATTTCACCGAAATTGCGAACGGTGGGCAGATTGAGCGCCAGAAGCGTGAAGATCAGCCCAAGTGCCGGTATCCAGAGCGCCAGTTCGGGAAACCAGAACGAGACATAACCCGATACGGCCACCACGTCTGCCACGCCCGTCACGATCCAGCAAAGCCAGTAGGTCCAGCCGGTGAAGAACTGCGCCCATGGGCCGAGATAATCGCCCGCGAAATCTGCGAATGAGCGATATTCGAGATTGGACAGCAGGATTTCACCCAATGCGCGCATCACGAAGAACAGCATGAAGCCGATCACCGCATAGACGAGCAGGATCGAAGGGCCAGCCAGCGAAATGGTCTTGCCCGAGCCCATGAAAAGGCCGGTGCCAATCGCGCCGCCAATGGCGATCAGTTGCAGGTGTCTGTTGGATAGATTGCGCGCAAGGTGGGTATCCTCCTCCCGATCGGAATCGACAGAAGGTTTGGATGCGATGTTCATTCAAACGCCTCTTTTTATCGAGCAGATGCCAGATAGACCGCATCCGCAATTGTGCGCCCAATTGGACGAACGGTGCTTTCTGATAGACGATGAGAACGATGATGGAAACAGCGCGGAATATAATAATTAGGCTAAGATTTGACGCGGAAAGCTCTATTCAAAGCGCTAATATACTATTGATATAACGAGTAGTAGGCTATCTATTAGGGATTTGCGCTTGGGCGCGGCCATGAAAAATCATCGGCGCGACCGGGTGCGGGTTTTTTCTCGACAGGTGCCGGGTGGGTATTTTGGGGGCGTACGCCAAGATTGCCGCCGAGCAAAACGCCGCTCTCGTCCTTATTGATGTCGCGCAGGCTGACGGGTGCGACCCGGTCCACGGGTTTGGACGGGTCTTGCGCACCGGCAGCCGGGAGAGGCTGGCCCTCTTCCTTGCCGCCGCCAAGATAGGCGCGCAGCGGCTTTTCCGCATAGAAGGCAAGCTTGCGCTTGCCAGCCGAAGTGATGTTGATGCCGTCATTGCCGCGCAGGCGCGCCGTCTGACCGTTGATGTCGAAACCGGTCTGGGTGAAATTGCCGTCTTCATCGATAAAGCCGTCCCAGACATCGGCAAACTTGCCGCCCGCCTTTTCCGTGGTGGTGCGGTAGATTTCATTCAGCGCCAGCATGTCCTGTGACATGCCTTTCGGACGGAAGGCGGGCTGCCCGACCCAGACCAGCGGATAATGGCGGTCATTGATCGCCTTGACGAACTGGTCCACGCGCTTTTGATATTCCGCAGTCCATTCCGGCGAACGTGCGGCGAGGCTGGCGCCATTGGCCGTGATCGCCTGACGATCGTTGGAGCCGATCATCACGACGACGGCGGCAGGCTTTTCCTCATCCAGTATCTTGCCGATATTTTCCGGCCAGTTGAAATAGTCCTCACGCACAAAGCCCGACGAACCGTTGATGCGGGTTGTGACCGTCACATCCGGATCAGACGCAAAGGCCACATCGAGCCCTTCGGCAAGGCCGCTGCTGATGAAATCACCGACCACCAGCACCTTTTTTGCATCCGGGTTTTTCTCGATGACAGGCACGGTGGGCACTGCCACCTGTGGCGCGGCTTTGCGGGTGACGGGAGACGTCGCCTTGGGTGCGCGTTTCGGCTTTGGGCGGCTCTGCTGGGGCCGGGGCTGCTCATATTGGCGTTGCGGTTGTCGCGAACCAAACAGCAAGTCGAAAAGCGTCCGTGGCCGTTCCTGCGCTGATGCACTGGCAAGACCGGAAAGCAGCAGCGCCAGCGCTGCCAGCATGACACTGGCCGCCTTCAACATTTCGACTGCAATCCGAGATTTGCGCATCAGTTCCGCTTTCGTTGCAAAGCCATCATAATACGGCATGGCGCAAAAATGAAACGGAGCGCGCTTCGTGGGAAACGCGCTCCGATAAATCTGCGGTTCGTCTTAACGGCGACGCAGGACTGACAACACTTCCTTGCTCGGATGTCCATCCGGCTGCAAGCCGTTGCGCTGCTGGAAGGCCTCGATGGCTTTACGCGAGGTGGAGCCGATCTTGCCGTCGATATTACCGTCGTAATAGCCGAGCGCCTTGAGATGCGTCTGCAATTCCTGACGCTCGTTCATGGTGATCGGGGTGAACGGACGGTTCCAGTCCTGACGCAGCCCCTGATAGCCACTGATGCGGTCTGCCAGAAGGCCGACAGCCAGCGCATATTTGTCAGCATTGTTATAGCGCTTGATGACAAAGAAGTTCTTGGTCATCAGGAATGCCGGGCCCTTGCGGCCATCCGGCACCTTCAGCGTCACCTTTTCGCTCGGGTCGGGGAATGCACGCCCATTGGCGCGCACGACGCCGCGCTTTTGCCATTCGGCGACAGTCAGCGAACCGGATGGGAACTTGCCGCCCGCCGGTAGCACCACTTCGTAACCCCATGTCCGGCCCGGCTGCCAGCCATTGCGGTGCAGCAGATTGGCGGCAGTGCCCAGCGCATCGGGAATGGAATTCCAGATGTCGCGCTTGCCATTGCCATCCATATCGACCGCATAGGCCTGATAGCTGGTCGGGATGAACTGCGTATGACCGAGGGCGCCCGCCCACGAACCGGAAAGATGGCCGCGATCAATATCACCGGTCTGGAGGATCTTCATCGCGGCGATCAGCTGTGTGCGGCCATATTTGGCGCGCTTCGGATCGGCATAGGCCAGCGTCGCGAGCGAACGAACCGCATCGCGCATCACGTCGTCGCGCTTGAGAATCTCGCCGTAATTGCTTTCCATTGACCAGATGGCGAGCAGAATATTCCGATCAACCGAAAAGCGTTGTTCGATGCGCTGCAGCCACGGGCCCCATTTGCGCGCCATGCTCTGGCCGACGCCTGTAGAGTCCTCGTTCACGCGATTGTCGATGTAATTCCAGACAGGCTCGGTGAATTCCGGCTGATAACGCGCCTTCTCCAGCACGACGGGATCGGCAGCATCGACACCGCGGAAGGCGCGGTCGAAGGTGGAAGGCGAAACGCCGGCGTTGATGGCAACCGGACGGAAATTCGCCACCCACTGGCGAAATTTCGCATCGGCAAAAGCCGAACCGGTCGAAAGGGTGGATGCCAGCACCACAACGGCAACCGTAGCGGTCGCCTTGAGCTTCAGCGTCTGTCCCAGTGTGAATGGAAATCGCAGCATTCTGTGTTTCCCTTCTGCAATCTTCATGCCGGAACGTCTTGTTTTCCGGCGTGTTTCTTAAGAATGTCGATGCCGCTCGGTTCAGATTGCATGCGCTAACTAATACCATCCACTGTTTCAATTTGGCAGTGTAAAATTGGCATCGACCAGTTGAATGTTCAAATTATAGTCTGTCGGTTAGCATTTGGTTTACCATGGGCGGCGCTGCGGCAAAATTTGCCGGAAAATTGGAAAAATTTTTGAATCAAGCAACATTAAGAATGGTTCATTTAATGTGATGGTATGATCCATGTAATTTCGTCGTTCTTTAATGAAATAGCCTTATTTGAAATTCAGTTGCTTCAATGCTTTGATAGCAAGATTGCATTAGTGAAAATCGAGGAGACGAATGAGTTCGATCCGCAAAATCCGCAAAGCCGTTTTCCCCGTTGCCGGTCTCGGCACCCGGTTCCTTCCCGCCACCAAATCGATCCCCAAGGAAATGCTGACGGTCGTGGACAAGCCCGTCATTCAGTATGTGGTCGATGAAGCGCGTGAGGCCGGCATCGAACATCTGATTTTCGTCACCGGGCGCAACAAGGCGGTCATCGAAGATTATTTCGATGCGCAGGTCGAGTTGTATGCTACGCTTGCCGAACGCGGCAAAAAGGCCGAACTCGATCATCTTCAGGATTTGCAGCCGCAGCCGGGCACGACGAGCTTTACCCGTCAGCAGGTTCCGCTTGGCCTTGGTCACGCGGTCTGGTGTGCGCGTGAGCTGGTCGGCGATGAGCCGTTTGCGCTTCTGCTGCCGGATATGGTGATGCAGTCGAAGAAGGGCTGCCTCGCCGAAATGGTCGAGCTTTACGAAAAGACCGGCGGCAATGTCATCGCGGTGCAGGAATGCGACCCGGAAGAGGCGCATAAATACGGTATCGTCGGCAAGGGCAATGCAATCGGCTCCGGTTTCGAGATTACCCAGATGGTCGAAAAGCCCGCCAAGGGCACCGCGCCGTCCAATCTCTACATCAATGGCCGTTACATTTTGCAGCCGGAAATCTTCGAACTTCTGAGCAAGCAGGAAAAGGGCGCTGGCAACGAAATCCAGCTTACCGATGCCATGCTGAAGCTGGCCGATGCGCAGAAATTCTATGGCTTCGACTATCAGGGCCGCACTTTCGATTGCGGTTCCAAGGCAGGCTTCATCGAAGCCAATGTCGCGTTTGCGCTGTGGCGCAAGGACATCCGCCCCTCGGTGGAAGTGTCGATCAGCGAATTGCTGGAAACGATCAAGCCAGCCTGAGTTGGGTGCTGAAAATCGAAAACCGCCTTAAGTCTTGAAGGCGGTTTTTTTTGTTGCCCGCTTCTAGTGGATTGAATTTGACGTTTGAATCCGGGCTGACATAGATGCTGTTTCAAACGTCAAATTCGAAAAATCCACTAAAGCATGTCGCTGTTAACCGGATTCGGGATTCCCGTTTGGCTTGATCTGTGATTCACTTGTCTCATGGAAGGAGATGCACCATGGGCA
>NZ_RCHH01000019.1:0-64471 GCF_003664555.1 Ochrobactrum soli
CCATTGCTTGAAAACTTCGCAGAAGACCGGCCAGCCGTCATCGACACCGAAATCCTTCGCGGCAATCTCGCGTTCGCGCGCGCCGGTGGCGGGAGTGATGCGATCCACCATCGAATTCGGGAAAGCGACATTGGCGGAAATCCAGTCGGCAAAGGCCGGGTCGCTCAGCTTGGCAAGCCCAGTCACGGCATCTTCCGTCACATGCCCGTTGCCCGGAATGTTATCACAGGACATGACCGTGAAAGGCTGGACACCCGCCGCCTTGCGCAGTTTCAGTGCCTGAACGATCAGGCCGAACACGGTTTTCGGATGGTCTGGATGCGCGGCGTCCGCCACGATATCCGGATGGGCGGGGTCGAAGGTCTGGCTTGCCGGGTCGATATAATAGCCGCCCTCGGTGATCGTCATCGAAACAATGCGCGTATCGGCCGATGTCAGATAGGCCATCAGGGCCTTGCGCCCTTCCTCGGTTGAAATGGTCACATAATCGACCATCGATGCAGTGATGCGCGCGCCTGCATGATCGGCCTCCTGTTCCACAACAGTCGTCAGCCAGTCCTGGACTTTGAGCGTATCACGCATGGCGTCGTCGCTACCACGCACACCGGCACCCACCAGCGCCCAGTCGTGCCCCTCGCCGGTCGCAAAGAGATCGTCCAGATAGACAGCCTGATGGGCGCGGTGAAAATTGCCGACGCCGAAATGCACGATACCCGGCTTCAACCCGGCAGGATCGTAACCGGGCTTGTGCACCTTATCGAAGCTTTGAAGCGTTGCGCGCGATAGCTTGGTCATGACGATATCCTCTATTCAATCGTGTACGAACTGGACTTTGATGGTCGCGGCATTTCTGGGTCCGAGGAACCGTCGCATGCATGGAGTGTCGTCTGGTTCAAGGGTTGGCTGTCGGGGGGTGCCAATATATGAAAGCGCGCGAATTACACCCCGTCTAATATCCGGCGTGCTGTATTCTCATCGGTGATAAGACCATTAGCAAGTTTAGCCGCGAGTGCCGCCGTGATAGCGGCTGCACGATTTGTCCCGGAACCAACAATCACCGTTGGTCGCTCGGCTGGAGAAGTTAGCGCAAAGGACGTCAGTCGCGGATGATAATCAGCATCGACAACACTCCCATTCGCATCAATAGCAGTTCCTAGTAGCTCTCCGATTGCTCCACATTCCATCGCTTGCCCGGTTTCTGCTGCCGTGATGAACCCGTCCATGTAAAGCGATGCCTCCGGCCCCCAATAACCAATTCCCATCATAAGAAGGCTTGCCTCCCCGACCAGAGCCTTAAGGTTGCGATATCCAGGTTGAGCCTGTAATACCTCACGCTCCTCGATGGAATGTGTAACGACGGGCATTGGTAGGGGAAAACATTGGGCGCCGATCCGTTCGGAAAGCCAGGTCACCACGTCGTAATGGCTCGCTCGCCCGTCCCGGGTCAAATTGCCCATTAACGATACACATTTGTGCTGCGGGCGATTGATGGGCTGCAAACGCCGGGACACTTCGCGCATCGCCTTGCCATTCCCGATAGCAATAGTCAGTGGCGCTTTCTGCTGCAAGACCGTCTCGAGATACAATGCCGCATGCAGACCGACTGCGGGTATATCCTCGATATTACCGAATTCGTTCATAGCAACGTCACAATACTGCAACGAAAAGCGATCCATGAGCCGTTCCGCTAGTTCGATGCATTCGCTCATGGGATGAACGAGCTGAAAACGAATAAGACGTTCACTTTGCGCAAGCGCAATCAAACGCTGCACGACTTGTCGCGAAACTCCGAGTTCTGCTGCGATCTGATCTTGTGTTTTGCTCTTTTCGTAATAGAGCCATGCCGCACGGGCAGCAAGGTCAAGACGCCTGTCGCCGTTGACTTCACCCTTATCCCCATGACTGCTCATTGCCCCGCCCCTCTGTTTGTGGATCGTTTGCTCATCGGCGTAAGCTACCCTTTTTACAGCTTCAACAGGCGGGCGATGTTACCACCTACGATTTTTGAGTAGCCTTCGGAATCGTCCGTCGCTCTTTCCATCTTTCTGAACTCCCATTCGTAATCAACGAACGGCGAATCTGTTCCCCAGATTACCTTATCCGGACCGAGCGCACGAACGGCGGTCTGAATCTCGAATATCGGTGCCCGTGATGTTTCCAGATAGAGGTTCGGGAATTCTCGTGCGAAGCTGATCGCCTGATCCACGGACCAAAAAAAGCCCATATGCGCCATCAGAAGCGGCACATTGGGAAAGCGCGCAGCCATGAGTGCGAACTCAGGGGGACTGTTATAAAGATCGCTAGCGCCATGCACGATCACTGGAATGCCGAGCTCATCCGCGACCTTGAATAGTGGATCGACTAGGTGTGGATCGGAAAGATGATAGCCATTTATGGTGGGATGCAGCTTCAACCCTTTGAATCCCCAATCCACCACACATCGGCGCACCTCATCGGCGGCACCTGCCTCCCATGCATTGACAGCACAAAAAGGGATAAGGCGGTCGGGAAACTGATCGAATGCTTCCTTAATGGGTTCATTGGTGAAATTCCCTTCCACAAAGGGAAACATCACAGCCTTATCCACACCTACCGCGTCGATCCTTGCGATCAGGTCCGCCCCTGTCTGAACTGCACCAGCGCGGACTCCAAGATGGTTGTGCGCATCGATAATCATCCGTTCTCTCCTCGATTGTTTCAATGTTGACGTTTCAGTCCGCCGACAGCCATGGCGAGCAGAATGAAGGCTCCGTTCAGCGCGAGACGGTAAGGCGCTCCAAGACCGAGCAGCGTCAGTCCGTTACCGAGGAAAGCAATGAACAAAGCGCCAAGTATTGTGCCGAGTATGTTCATTTCGCCACGTCTGGAAGCGAGCGTCCCCAAATACGCTGCCGCGAAAGCATCAAGCAGATACGGTTCTGCTCCACGTGGCACCGCGATACCGGTCCTAGAGACGAGAGCAACGCCTGCGATTGCGGCAAGCAGACTCGCGACCACAAAGCCAGCTCCAAAGATGCGCCGGACATCAATTCCAGCGAGGAACGCGGCCCGAACGTTCAGCCCCACCGCCTTGGCTTGACGAGCAAAGGGAGTATAACGCATCAGCACGAATGTAACTATTAAGACGATGATTGTCATAACGATCAATGCTGAGAATGGACCAATCATCCCCTGACCGAGAAACAGGAAGGGCTTCGTCATGCCGCGCGGCAGCGTGAAGAGCATCTGGGGCTCCGCACCGTTTGTCATCATCAATTCGCCGGAACGGATAATAAACATCATCCCCAGTGTTCCGATAATTGCTGGCACTCCGATATAGCCCATGAGCACGGCATTGATCAGACCGATGCACAGTCCAAAACAAAGCGGCAAAAGATAGGCCGTCCACACTGGATAGTGATGGATAATCAGTAATGCAGCGATCAGTCCGGCGGCATCAGCAACCTGCGCCACGGAAAGATCCACCCCGCGCATCGACATAACGACAGTCAATCCAATCGCAAGAATGATAAGGACGGTGCTCTGGCGCAGGACATTTGCGATGTTCGCAGGACTGAGAAAAGCCGGCTTGAGCAGATAGAACAACACAAGTACGAGCAGCATGCCGATTATCGCGCCATAATTGCGCAGAAAATCCACTGCACTGCGGATGGATACAGAGGAAGTGACCATGGTGTTCATCGCGAAGCCCTCAAAAAATCAGTACCTGCCCAATCTCCCGTCGCCGAAACACACCCAGCGCGATAGAGAGAATGAGAACGAGCCCCTGGATGGCCGGAAGCAACTGACTTGAAACGCCGATCAGGACAAGGCCATTCGACAAGGAAGCAAGGAAGAGCGCCGTAATCACCGTTCCTGTGACACTAAGGTCACCGGCCCGCGACAGCGCGCTGCCCAGAAAGGCCGCCGCCAGCGCGCTGATCAGATAATCTATGCCGGTCGCCAAAGCAGATGCGCCGTAACTGTAGGAAGCAAGAACGACGCCCGCCAGACCCAGAACCAATCCGCCAATCACAAAAGATGCAAAAGCATAGGGCGAGCGAGCCACGCCGCGCAATTCGGCGGCTTCAAGATTTTGCCCGACCGCATACATCCGCAAGCCCAGTCTGGTATGGCGCAATAAAAAGTGCAGAAGCACCGCCACGACAAGCAGCAGGATGAATACAAACGGCACGGGGCCAACATACCCCTGACCGATGAAGAAGAAGGCAGGCTCATTTGACAGCGTTAACGCCTGGCCGCCATTATAGAGCAATGTCGCGCCCATGGTAACGAACATGGTGCCAAGTGAGGCGACAAAAGCCGGCATGCCGAAGAAAAGTACGAGCATCGCATTGACCACGCCAATTGCGGCGCCCGTAGCCAAACCCATGCCGATCGCGCCGATCATGCCTGTACCTCCGATAAGAAGGCCGGACGCGATATTGGTGGTCAACTGACTTGCAGCGCCAGCCGACATGTCAAAACCACCAGCAACGAGCACAATGGTCAAGCCAAGAGCGATAAACGCCAGAACGCTGCCCTGTTTCAGCACATCGAAAACATTTCCTATCGAAAGAAAATTGGGGGCGAGAAGTGTAATGACCGCCAGCACCAGCGCCATTCCGCCGAGGGTTGACCAGCGGGTCACCGTCGTTTTCGTGGGTTCCTGCGTTTCCGGTCGCATATGTCCGTGCTGTGCGGCAGGGGTAGCGGGCGTGTGCTGTTCTTTTTCGTTGCTGCCGGAAGCCCAGTACAGCATGGTCTCGGGATTGCTGTTCTGACCTTCAAGAACAGCGTTTATCCGTCCCTTGTGCAAAACCGCGACGCGATCGCACATGCCGGCGACTTCCTCGAAATCGGAAGAGATGAAAATGACCGCTGCACCACGCCTCGCCAACTCGATCATCTGTCGGTAGATTTCTACCTTTGATCCGACATCGACGCCGGTCGTCGGCTCATCGAATAGGAAAACATCGGAATCGCCCGGAAGCCACCTACCGATAACGACCTTCTGCTGGTTGCCACCTGAAAGATTGCGCGCAAGCTGGTTGAGAACAGGGGGCTGAATGTTCAAGTTCCGCACTATAGTGGCTGCATCCGCCTTTTCTCGCCGCAGATCGATCAGCCCGCCGCGCGACCAGAGGCCGATATTAGGCAAGGTTAGATTTTCGCGCATCGTCATGCCAGTGAGGAGGCCCTCATGCCGCCGGTCCTCGGGAATGATTGCGAAGCCTTCACGTCTTGCAGCGCCTGGATTGGCAGGAGCGGAAGCCTGTCCCCGCAAGATGACTTCACCTGCACTCCGCGGCAAGGCTCCAATCAGAGCCAGCGCCAATTCCGAACGACCTGCCCCCATTAAACCGGCAATGCCAAAAATTTCACCCCTTCTGACGGAAAAATCCACTCCCCGAACAGCTTGCCCCTGTTGGAGCCCCCTTACTTCAATCAGTACCTCCCCCAGTGGGAGGGCTTCTTTCGGATAAAGTTGGGAAATCTCTCGTCCGACCATCAGTTGCACAATGTCCGAGCGGCTCGTGCCCGGCGCATCACGTGTTTCGACAAGACGTCCGTCACGTAAGATGGTGATGCGGTCGACCAGATCCAGCACTTCATCGAGATAATGTGAGATATAGATGATTGTTACACCTTGATCTCGCAACGAGCGGATCATGGTGAAAAGAAGCTCGGCTTCTTTCTCGCTTAACGATGCTGTTGGTTCATCCAGGATGAGAATCTTGGGATCGCGCAACAGGGCCGCGGCAATAGACACTTGTTCACGTTGCGCGACGCTCAAATCTCGCACTAGAGTGTCGGGAGTAAATGCCGCGCCTACACGCTCAAGAGCCGTCTCGGCGACGGCGGCCATGGCCCTCTTATCCAGAAAGCCTCCGGACAATTTTTCATGTCCCAGAAAGATATTCTGTGTGACATCGAATTGCGCAACTAGCTGTTGGTCTTGATGAACAATAGCGATGCCGTTGGCTTCAGCGTCCACCGCACTGCGCATGCGGACGGGATTACCGTCAACGAATATCTCGCCGCCATCGGTCTGATAAACACCGGTTAAAACTTTTACGAGCGTTGACTTGCCCGCTCCATTCTGGCCCAGAAGAGCATGTATTTCTCCCTTACGGATCGAAAGCGACACATCACTGAGCGCAGTCACACCAGGAAAGATCTTGCGGATTGAACGGCATTCCAGCGCAGGCGCGGACGCGCTCCCCGCAGGCTTGCCCGTTTGGTGCGGAACCATGACAGATCCTCTTGCTTTATTTCACATGTAAGGGCGCGAGCGTACCCGCGCCCCGACCATAGTTCCGTCAGGGCAAAACGGGATGGACAACCTGAAGCTCACCGTCCTG
The DNA here is from genome assembly GCF_003664555.1 of Ochrobactrum soli. Taxonomy (NCBI): domain Bacteria; kingdom Pseudomonadati; phylum Pseudomonadota; class Alphaproteobacteria; order Hyphomicrobiales; family Brucellaceae; genus Ochrobactrum; species Ochrobactrum soli. The sequence goes on from NZ_RCHH01000019.1 coordinate 6,345, forward strand.
CTTCCAGCGGCTTTCGACATCAGAACGCGCGATGGCAAGATCGCCCCAAACATTGGAGCCCCAGCGCTTTTCAGCCGCTGCAACCCCATTTGCGCGAGTGGCAAGCCATGCATCGGTAAATAGCGTATCGGGAAACTCTTCCTTCCCCCCCAGCTTTTGGGTCAGAATCTCGGCGGCAAGAGCGCCAATACGCGGAACGTCCTGTACGACTGTCGCAATAAACGGGCTGTCGACGTCGAGCAACATCTGAAAGCCAACGCGATCTCCGTCAATTGAAGCGACCTTGATTTCATTGCGGCCATTGCGTCGGATGGACTCCACCGCGCCAGAAACCAGCAAATCATAAGCGCCCCACACGGCGGCGATGCTGCCCGGCTCGGGATTGGCGGTCAGAATATCTTCCATCTGCGCCTGAACTCGCGCGACGCTATGCTCGGTCGGCACTTCATGCAGCTTAACCTGCGGATAGTCGGCGACAATCGCCTGGAGGATACGCTTGCGTGTTTCGAGCAATGGGGCGCCTGGCACCCAGAAAACATAGATATCGCCTTTATAGTGGATACTTGAGAGCAGCGCCCGGCTCATAATTGCAGACATCAGAGGATCGTCACCGCCGACATCGGCGACTGAGCCTTCGACCTTCGAGCCGATTGAGGTTGTTACGACTGGAATACCCGTAGCATTCGCCTTCTTTACGATTGGCGCCAACTGCTGAGCGTCGCCCAGTTGGACTATAATCCCCGAAACACCTGAATTGATGAGGCTTTCAATGTTTTCATTGTGCTTGCGCGGGTCAGCTCCGCCGTCAGTCACGACGACTTGAGCGCCGTCCTTTTCCAACAGTGATTGTGCACCCGCGATGATGTCGCGGTTGTAATCGTTGGTAATCTCGCGCGCCGCAATGCCAATTTTCTTGCCGTTGAGCGCCTGAGCGTGTGCCGTGAACGGCGCATACAGGGCGGATGCCGACACAACTATTGCGCAGATCATGCTTCGAAACATGGAAACCTCCCTAGAGCCCTCCCGGCTCTTTTACTCGATTATTTAATCGATAACCGATTATTTGATCGATTAAAGTTCGAAAGTCAAGCAGATAACCAGGGCGATAATGGACCCAATCGAAAGATGGATATACTTGATCACAGAGTTTTGCCCTGTTGTCGATAAATTACTCGATGAATCCAAGAGTGTTGGTCCGAAATGGCATTTTAATGAAGTAGCCTCGACAGAATTGGTTTGACTGACCTATTTGTCGATGTGGTCAACTTCTCCAATAGGACAACGCAGAGCACGGCGGCCGCAGTTCAGCGATCTGCTGTTCTTATGCCCACGCCGCGCCAGAAGCGCCCGACACTTCGATGAAGGGTAATTTCTTCGCATAGAAAGGATCTCATCCCCAGCCTGACCCAGATTCTGATGACTAGAACGGGGCCGACTACGGGAGCCCGGCTGATGGCTTTATCCGGCAAAACCTAAAACTCTAAATAGCTTGAAGGGATATGAACCGCTGGCACATGTCATTGGGCGATTTGCTGATTGTCAAACAACGGGCATCAGATTCTAACGACCGGAATGGGGCCGGACGCTGACCGGACGCTTATACGTTATGAGCGGAATTAGCTAACATTCGGCAGCAGATCAGGCCTGCGGCTAGCCGATCAGATTGTGGCCCTACATGAGCCTTTCCGCCCGCATTCGCATTGCTGGCTCAAGTTCAAGTGAGTGTCGCGCAATCTTGTCGAAACAGACGGACGTTGTCTCATTGATGGCGCGCAGTTCTCCATCAAGCGAACCAGCCATTGTCTGGCGAAACGTGATTGATGAACGTCCGACCTTCAACACCTGTGAGCGGATCGTCAGCAAGTCTCCGGCTGGCATTTCCTTTTTATAGTCCGTTGTCGAGCGCACATCCGCCCAACCGAAACTCTCATCCGGAATTTTCCCGGCAATGTGGCCCAAGAGCTGAAAGCTCGCATCATCGAACATCCCGGCATAATGCCGAACATTCATATGTCCCATGACGTCGCACATCCACGGATGTACGACGCCTATAAAAGTCACAAGACCGCTCATCGCGCCACCGACTGATAGCCACCCAGAAAAGCGGTGAGATTATCACCCAGAGCATCGCAAAGATAACCGCCTTCCTGCACGATTACAGTTGGCAGACGAAGCTTTGCGATTGCTTCCGCAATGCGTCCAAAGCCACCGGTGGTGACCGACAATCCGCCGAAAGGATCGCCTTCGAACGGATCAAGACCAAGCGCCACCACCAGCGCATCTGGCGCGAAAGCTTCGATACGGCGGAAAGCCGTATCGAGTGATGCAAGGAACTCGGCATCGCCGGATTTGCGCGGTAGGGGCAGATTGAGATTGTACCCGAGCCCAGCGCCTTCACCGCGTTCATCGGCATGGCCCCAGAAGAACGGATAGAAGCGCAGCGGATCGGCGTGGATCGAAACTGTCAACACATCGGGACGAGCGTAGAAGATGCCTTGCGTTCCATTGCCATGATGCAGATCGACATCGAGGATTGCCACGCGTTCGGTCTTCGAGCGTAGATGCTGAGCGGCAACCGCCGAATTGTTGACGAAGCAAAAGCCGCCTGCAACATCGGCAAAGGCATGATGCCCCGGTGGGCGGCAGAGCGCATAGGCCGCGACCTCGCCCGCAAGCAATGCATTGGCGGCGTCAATCGCGCTCCAGGCACTCCAGCACACGCTTTCCCATGTGTGTTCAGCTATCGGGCAAGCGGTATCGGCCATGTGATAGCCGACCTGCCCGACGGCAGATGCCGGATAACGACCGTCACGCGCCAACGGATGAATGTTCGGGATGACTTCTTCCGAAGCTTCCTCGATGCGCCGCCAACGCGGATAGATATGCTGCAGGAACTCCAGATATTCCGGTGTGTGCACGGCAGCGATCGGGCCAAGACCATGATTTTGCGGACGGATAATCTCGCAGCCCGCAGCCTTTGCGCCAAAGAGCAGACGTTCGACGCGCTCCGGCTGCTCGGGGTTAGGCTTCGGCGCGCCGCTGGAAAGAAAGGCTTTCGGATCGTGACGCGTTTGCTCAACAGCGTAGAAGGCTTTCATGACTGCTCCCTAATTTGCATTGATACGCGCCAGACGGGCGAAATCCTCGCCATAAGCGCCATGATCGAGATCGGCTTCGATCCAGCCGATACCCAGCCGTTGGTAAAAGCGCTGCGCGGCAACATTGTCCCGATCCACCGCCAGCCGCAGATAGACGCCGCCGCGTGCTGTCGACCAGGAAGCGACATGGCGCAGAAGAACCTCGCCCACACCCCGACCGCGAAACGCCTGATCGACATAGAGGTCCTGCACAAAGACACCGGGCTTTCCGAGCCATGTCGAGAAGATCGGGAAGAAAAGCGCCAGCCCCGCAAATGCCTCGTCCACCTCGGCGATCAGGCTGGTAAAAGCCGCGTTGGGACCGAAGCCATGGCGGCGAAAATCTTCCACCGTGCTGGAGACTTTGCCCGCAGCACCCAGCCCCGCACCCATTGCGCGGATTGCCTCGTGAATTCGTTCGGCATCGGAAGGTTCGGCAAGCCGGATCACAACGCCCGCTTTGCCACCCAATTCAATCTTTGGCATCAGAACGCCACCCTGTCTCCACCCTTCAGCCCCAAATAGTCGCGCGCCTCGTCGGGCGTGGCAACTTCCAGCGACAGGCCGTCAAGGATGCTGCGGATGCGCCGAACCTGATCGGCATTGCTGCTGGCCAGCTTTCCCCGTCCGTCGTAGAGGCTGTCTTCCAGGCCGACACGCACATTGCCGCCCATGGCCGCCGCCATTGTGATCATTGGAATCTGGTGCCTGCCTGCTGCCAGAACCGAGAAGGAATAGTCGTCCCCGAAAAGCTTGTCGGCGATGCGTTTCATATGCATGAGGTTTTCCGGGTCTGCGCCGATGCCGCCCAGAATACCGAAGACGAACTGGATGAACAGATGACCGGTAACCAGCCCACGGTCGCGAAAATAAGCCAGTGAATAGAGATGCCCGACATCATAGCATTCGAACTCGAAGCGTGTACCGCAGCCCTGACCGAGACTGGTCAGAATGCCTTCCATATCCGCGAAGGTGTTCTTGAAGATCGAATGACGCGTCGCCTCCAATAGCTCGGGTTCCCAGGCGTGCTTCCACTCGCGTGGCTTGTCGAGGGCTGGAAACAGCGCGAAATTCATCGAGCCCATATTGAGAGAGCACATTTCCGGTTGCGCCTTGAGCGGCGCGGCCAGACGATCATCCAGCGTCATCAATGACGAGCCGCCGGTGGAAATATTCACCACCGCCGCGGTCGACTGCTTGATGCGCGGCAGGAACTGCATGAACAGATCCGGATTGGCGGATGGTCTGCCGTCATGGGGATCGCGAGCATGGAGGTGCAGAATAGATGCGCCCGCTTCCGCCGCCGCGATGGCTTCACTGGCGATCTCCTCCGGCGTAACCGGCAAATGCGGCGACATGGTTGGAGTGTGCACGGAGCCCGTCACTGCGCAGGTGATGATCACCTTGCGCTGTGTTTTCTTTTTGTCGGTCATGATCCGGTTTCCTTAAGCGTTCACGGGCAGCTTGAGTTCACGCGACAGAACCTCAAGCGTATCGCCAAGGATCGCGGTGATCTCGCCAACTTGTTCTTGACTTACGACCATCGGCGGACAAACGAGGAAATGATCGCCTTCAACACCGCCGCGCGTGCGGCGCGAATAGATGATGAGCCCGCGCTCATACGCAAGATCCACCATGCGCTGATGGGCATTCAGTTCCTTCGGCAACGGCTTCATGGTCTCGGGATCGGACACGAATTCGGCTGCCAGCAATAACCCCTTGCCGCGCACATCACCGACGAACGGGAAGCGCTTCGCCAATCCTTCCAGCTCGCCCTTCAGCGCATCGCCCATACGGGCGGCATTGCCGACCAGATCGAGACGATCAATCTCCTGAAGCACCGCCTTGCCTGCCGTGCAAGCCAGCGGATTGCCTGCATACGTGAAGCCGTGCAGGAAACCGCCAGCATCCAGAACCGGCTGCACGATGCGTCCGGGCGCCGCCATTGCGCCAAGCGGGCAATAACCCGAGGCGAAACCCTTCGAAAGCGCGATGAGATCAGGCTTGCAGTTCCAGTGGTCGCCGCCCAGAAACTTGCCGGTGCGTCCGGCGCCGCTCATCACCTCGTCATGGATCAGCAGGATGCCATAGCGGTCGCAGATTTCACGGATACGCGGATAGTAACTGTCGGGCGCGACCAGCGCGCCGGTCGACGCTCCGCCGATCGGCTCCATGATGAAGGCGAGCACGCTTTCAGGACCTTCTTCCTGAATCTTCTCCTCCAGCATGTCAGCATATTTCTGGCCGCGCTGTTCCATCGTGAGATTGTCACGGTCGAGATAGGCGGTCGGTGCCAGGACTTTCGGCATTTCGCGCATGATGGGTGCGAAAGGCTCGCTTAAGGCCGCATAGCCGGTGACAGCCAGAGCGCCAAGCGTGCCGCCGTGATAAGATGGAAAACGCGAAATTACTTTCCAGCGCGTGCCCTGCCCGGTTGCAACCGCCCATTGGCGGGCAAGCTTGATACAGGATTCCACCGCTTCCGAACCACCGGAAACAAAGAATATCTTGTCCAGACCTTCCGGCATACGCTCGGCGGCCATGCGCGCCAGATCTTCCGCCGGTTCATTTTCGAAGTGCAGACGATAAGCGAAGGTGACGCGATCCATCTGCTCTTTCATGGCGTCGAGCACGTTGCGATTGCCGTGGCCGATATTGACCACCATTGCGCCGCTAGAGCCGTCGATGACCCGGCGTCCGTCCTGATCCCAGATGTAGATACCTTCGGCACGATCCACCAGCGGCCTGCGCAGGCGCGACTGGTAGAAAAGATGCGATGCCGGGCGTTCGTTCTGTGCTTTTGTGTTGAGCATGGCGTTACTCTGTCAGCGCTTGAGATATTGGTTGAGAACATTGGCGGTCACACGCTCGACCATGCGGTCGCTACGTTTGAGAGCCGCGACCCACTCGCAGCTTCCTGCGTGGAAAACCTCGCCCTTGCCGCGCGGGAAATTGACGATCATGCCGCAGCCGCGCTTGATACGTTCGACGGCTGCATCGCCATTGTCGCCGATCAGCGTATCGGCCACGAATTTGGCATCGGCATCGGAGAGGAACTGGTCGTCGGCTGGAATATCCGCGCTCTCTTCCTTGAGAGACGACATGCCGAGCGCCAGAATTTGCAATCCATCAGGTGCGCCGCTGCCCTCCTCTGGTTCAGGCAGACCGCCCCGGATCACATAGTCGAGCCCGTCGACCTCATAGCCGAAGGCGTGACCGTCAGCGCCCAAGAGATCACCGTAATAGATGCCGGTTCCCGCAAAGGCCCAATGTTCCGGGCGATAGACCGGAAAACCGCGCACGCCACGCGGGGCGCAGCCACCCCAGCCGACATAAAGCCCGCGCAGCGCATTGAGGCCGAAGGTTTCGGCAGCTGGCCGTCCGGCTTCCGTCGCTTCCCAGCAACCGCTGGTGCGGCGTGGATCGGCGGAGCGATAGACCGGGTCTTCAGCGCGGGCGCGATATTTGTAGCAAGTCTGGCGCTTGCCATCATTCTCAAGCCGCGTCTGCCACATGAAATTGCCTGCAAAACGGGCCGCACGGCCGCCGTCATCGACATAATGATCAACGGCATCGCGCATTTCCCATGTCCAGTATTCGTCGTGACCGACAAAGGCCACGCAATCATAACCGTCGAGGATTTCCGGCGAGAAGTGCAACTCATGCTGGCTGGCGAGATCAATCGCAAAGCCTTTCCGTTCAGCCCAGCGGAAAAACAGGCTGTCATAGCTGGCCCAGCCGGATGAGGCATATTTCTTGGAATAGCCATTGGCAAAGGCCCATTCCATATGCGGATAGCGTGGAGGGGCAGCAGGCGGCGTTACAAACTCCAGCGGCACGCGAGGCGCATCGGACGGCAGCAGCGCAAAGCCACGGCAGAACGGACGCTCGATGCTCACCGTCGTCGCGTATTGATCGCCATTCGGCCCGGTAATGCCCTGATAGTGGTTGGAACCGCCCCAGGTATTATAGGCCGTCCACGTGCCGGTCGCTGCAACCTGCAGGATACGACCGGGCTTACGGCCTGCCACAGGCCGCAGGATGAAAAGATGGTGGCAATGGATCAGCTGACCGTCATTGCCTTCGGCTTTCAGCGTGATGCGATAAGCACCGGAAGGCCAGTTCTCATCCGTCTTGAACGAAAATGTCGTCTCCCAGCCGCAGCCCACAACGGAACATTGGGCAGGCGTTTCCTGCCATTTGCAGTCTATCCCGCGCTTTGAGAAGACAGGCGTTTCAACCGCCCCATCCCGCACGATTTCGATATCGAAACGCGACGCGGTCGCACTCACCTGCAAATGAACCGTTGTGCCAGGCAGATAAGAATAGGCATCGGTGTAGCACCAGATTTCGCCACGCGGCCCGTCCATGCCGGGATATTCATAATAATGCCCAAGCACGGCTTCGCGTCGCTGCGCCGGGGTCAGCCCGAAATCGGGAAATTCCCTAAGATCGGCAAACTCATTGCCGTTTCTCTCGTTCATGCCATCACCTCACGCAGCCAGATATTTCTTGAGGAAGGAGCGGGTACGCTCCTGCACCGGATTGCTCAAAATCTGATCCGGCCGCCCCTCTTCCACCACCACACCGCCATCCATGAATAGGATACGATCTGCCACTTCGCCCGCAAATCGCATCTCATGCGTGACGATCAGCATCGTCATATGTTCAGCGGCGAGCTGCTTCATGACGGCATTGACCTCGTCCACCAGCTCGGGATCGAGCGCCGACGTCGCTTCGTCGAACAGCATCACTTTCGGCTGCATGGCGAGCGCACGGGCAATGGCCACACGCTGCTTCTGACCGCCGGACAGCCGCGAGGGATAGACATCGACCTTGTCGGCAAGCCCGACCTTTTTCAAAAGCTCCAGTGCTAGAGTACGAGCAGCGTCCTTCATCATGCCCTTGAGTTTGATGGGGCCGAGCGTGATGTTTTCCAGCACTGTCAAATGTGGAAACAGGTTGAAGTGCTGAAACACCATGCCCATCTGCTGGCGCACGGCATTGATGTGCTTCTCGAAAGCCTGCCCGGTGAGAGGTTGATTGACCTGCACGCCATCGAGCCAGACTTCACCGCCATTCAGCGTTTCAAGATGATTGATCGAGCGCAGAAGCGTGCTCTTGCCGGAGCCGCTGGGGCCGATGATGGCGACGATCTGGCCACGCGCCACGGAAAGGTCGATATCTTTCAACACTTCCAGCTCGCCATAGGCTTTGCGAGCACCCTTCACTTCGACCATCGGTTTTGCGATTTTGGGGCTGCTCATCGCGTGACCTCCACTTTTCTTTCAATGCGCCGCAGGCTGGCTTCCAGAATCAGATTGACCACGTAGTAGATGGCGGCGATGGTGATGTAGAATTCGAACGGGCTGAAGGTTTCGCTGATGGCAAGCTGCGCGCTGTGCACCAGTTCGGCAATGCCGATGATCGAAACCAGTGACGTATCCTTCAAAAGAACGATCATATTGTTGCCGATGGGCGGGATCGTATTGCGCACCGCCTGCGGGATGACGATGTAGCGCAAAGCCTGACCATGGCTGAAGCCGATGGAACGCGCGCCTTCCATCTGACCCGGATCGACCGCCACGATACCCGCGCGGATGATATCGGCATTATAGACGGCAAAGTGCAGGCTAAGACCGATGATGCCCGCGCCAAGTGCCGGAATATCGATACCGATCTGAACTAGCCCGAAATAGATCAGGAACAGCTGCAACAGAAGCGGTGTTCCCATGAACAGCCACATGAAGAACCGCACCGGCCATGCTAGAATCTTAGGCGCGTAAAGCACCACCAGCGCAAATACGATACCGAGCACGAAGCTGAGGAAAGCCGACGCTACGGTCAGAACCAGCGTCCACCACAGCCCTGTCAAAAGTAGATCCGTATAGGGTGCGACGATGCCCAAATCGAGAGCTTGCATCCAGTCCTCCCTCACTGCGCCGCGAAGCGCTCGTCTAGAAGATCGACCCCGCGCGCCACGATATAGATGATGATCATGTAGAGAACGGCTGCAACGCCGAAAATCTCGAACGGTTTGTAGGTTGAACCGATGAAACGCTGCGCCGTATAGGTCAGCTCAACCACTGAAATGGTGGAAACCAGCGCAGAGCCCTTCAGGAGCGCAATCGTATTGACACCGAGAGGGCGGATCATCAGCCGGGCGGCCTGGGGCAGCACGACGAACCGCATCGTCTGCCCTCGCCCAAAGCCGATGGAACGGGCGGCTTCCGTCTGGCCGCGATCAACGCTCTGAATTGCGCCGCGGATCGATTCCGACATGTATGCGCCGATATTCAGCCCCAGTCCGATAACACCAGCGGCAAACGGCTCCAGATTAATGCCAATCTGTGGACCGCCGAAATAGAGAATGAAGAGCTGTACAAGGCAAGGTGTTCCGCGAAAGACGCTCACATAGGCTGCCGCAAGCCATCGCAGGATGACCGAGCGGGACAGACGGCCGTTAACGAGGACCGCTGCGACGGCCAGACCCAACACCAGGGCCAGAGCAGAAATTTGGACAGTCACCCATGCCGCCTCCAGAAAAAACGGGAGGACGCGCTGCATCAACGCAAAATCCATCGGAAAACTCCGGTCAATCGGTTCTCAACCGGCCCGGACATATGCCGGGCCGGGATGACGTATCAGCGAATATCGCTGCCGACCCATTGCATCGAGATCTTCTCATAGGTGCCGTCGGCCATGATCTCGTCGAGAGCCTTCTGCATCGTAGCCTTCAGCTCGGGATTGTTCTTGCGGATGGCGATGCCGATGGCGACGCTGCCGCCTTCGATATCAGGCGTATCGAGCCTACGGACCTTCTGGCCGGTTTCCTTGATCGCCACCATGACCGGGATGTTGTCGACGACGATAGCGTCGACGCGACCGGCATTCAGTTCGAGCATCAGTTCCGGCAGCCCCTTATAGGTGCGAATGGTCCAGCCGCCCTGTTCGCGCGCCCATTTTTCATGGGTTTCACCAAGTGTGACGCCCAGTGTCTTGCCCTTGAGATCGTCGAGCTTTTGAACTGTAGAGTCTTCCTTCACGAAAACCGCGCGGCCCGCGTGATAGTAAGGTCCTACGAAATCCACGGCCTTCTCGCGTTCCGGCGTAATCGTCATGGAGCCGACCACCGTGTCGAACTTGCCTGCCCGAAGGCCGGCGACGATACCATCCCATGCGGTGGTGATAAGCTGTGGCTTAAGCTGCATACGCTCGGCAATCGCCGAACCGATGGAAGCGTCGAAGCCCACGACTTCGTTCTTCTCATTGACGAAATTGAACGGCGGGTACTGGCCGCTCATGGCGATCTTCAACTCGCCCGCTGCCTTGATCTTTTCAAGATCATCCGCCTGTGCAGGCGCAACCGCAAAAACTGCGGCGGTGGCAATCGCGGCCGCGGCAATGAAACCCGTGAATTTGTTAAACATGCTGTTCCCTTTGTTTGTTTTTCTTGAGGCTTTTTGATGCCTTCCAATATTCATGATTGCTTTTATGAATGCATTTAGCAAATAGATAATGGGAATAGATTACATAGATTTCATGAATGGATGATGCCATGTCGCTACATCGCCCCGAACGCCTTGTCTGGGATCTGGACTGGAACCTTCTGCGCAGTTTTGTGGTAATCGCGGAGGTGAAAAGCATCACCCGCGCGGCAGAGCGTCTCAACCTCAAACAACCAAGCGTAAGCAATGCGTTGCGCCGATTGGAAGACCGCATCGGCCAGCGGCTGGTGGAGCGCGACGCAACCCATTTTGAGTTGACGGACGTTGGCAAACTGCTCTACGAGCAAAGTATCGAGGTGTTTGGCGCCATTTCACAGTTGCCGCAACTGGTGCGCGGGGTCGGTGACAATGTGACTGGCCATGTCACCATCTCTGTCGCCAGCCACATCATATCGCCGATCTTCGATCAGGCGCTTGCGCGGTTTCATGAACAGCATCCCAATGCGACACTGACGATCAACGTATCCGCAAGTACAGAGGTCGCGCGGCTTGTGCGCGAGAAACGCGCTTCCTTCGGCCTTGGTCTGGTGAGTAATCGCGACCCCGCGCTGGACTACACCATGGTCTATCGTGAGTTCTTCGGGTTTTTCTGCGGCCCCCGGCACCGGATGTTTGGCCAGTCCGGACTGACCCTTGCCGATCTGAAGGGAGAACCATCGGTTTCGTTCCAGACCGATCATATTGCAGACGCGCTACGACCCGTAGCCCTGTTGCGCAGTGAGGCGCGACTCTCACCTGATGTTGTCGGCACCTCGTCGAGCCTTGAGGAAGTGCGTCGGATGATCATCACCGGGCTTGGCATCGGCCCACTTCCATTACACGTCGCGCGACGCGAGATCGATGACGGCCTTCTCTGGCGTCTGCCGCCATACGACAACCCGCCTGCCATCGATGTTTTCCTGATCCACAATCCTGAAGCCAACCTCAACAAGGCGGAAAAGGCCATGCTGGCCGGACTGAAATCTATTATTGCATCAACGCCCCTTGAGGAGCGCATCTACCAGGATTGAGCCCCGAAGCCCTATCTTCATGGCTGTGCAAGTAGCGTTTCATGATAGGCCCAGAACTCGTCTATGAACCGTTGAGCGAGACTGTTATGAGGACCATTACTGCGGCGAATGACCAAAAATCCGGCGTCAACGAAGCTTGTGAAAGGCCGGATCGCCACACCACGTCCGCGAAAATCGGTTGCCGACGACGGATCGATGATCGTTATGCCGACACCTTCAGCCACAAGCGTCAGCGCTGTGTGCGACAGGCGTGTCTCAATGGTGGCCGACCGTGGAATGCGCGCTAGGGCAACTTCCACGCGCATGGCAAACAGCGACCCCGGCTCCAGCGTGATCATACGTTCATCGGCGAGATCATCCGGTGAAACCTCCGGATAGTCTGCAAGACGATGCCCCAGCGGGACAGCGACAACCGCCGGTATCGCCCGGGTTTCAATATTGAAACCGGGTCTGTCGAGCGGACCGTCGGCAAAACCGAGATCGACCTGACCAGATGCGACGGCCTCAACAACCATCGCGGAAGGAATACCGTTGAGAGAGGCATGGATATTGGGTCGCGCCTTGAGAAAACGGGCGAGAAAGCGCGGCATGATCCCGTTTGCAAGCGCAGGCATAGCCGCAATCCGCAGCATGCCCGCATTCTGACGGCTGATCTCGTCGGCGAAACTCCGGATGCGATTGAGCCCGACATAAGCCCGCTCCACCTCCTGCAACAGCGTCATGGCCGCCTGTGTTGGGACCAACTGGTTTCCGCGACGGTTGAAGAGCTTGAGTTTCGTGTCGATCTCAAAGTCACGGATAAGGCGGCTCACGGCGGGCTGGGTGATCGACATCAGTTCCGCCGCAGCCGTCATTTTTCCGGTCAGCATGACGGTTCGGAACGCTTCGACCTGACGCAGGTTCATGTTTCACCATAATATTTGGTTATGCTTGAGGCTTCATTTCGAATTTGACTGTATTGATCCCCGCTGTCAAACCACTCCCATAAACGTACCGGCGCAGCAAAAGGAACGGACATAAAAAGGGAACTAGGCAGTTGGGTGCGGTCAGCGCATATTTGGATTTGATGGGTTTTGCTGAAGACGGCTGGGGCTACGATATGCTCCGGGCCACCGGCATGACACTCGCGGTAGCCTTTTGCGGCTTTGCGGCAGGTGCGGTGTTCGGTATGATTGCCGCTGCCGCTTCATTTTCATCGCAGCGCATTCTCAGAATTGCGGCTGACGGCTATTCGACAGTGCTTCGCGGCATCCCCGACCTTCTGGTCATTTACCTGTTCTATTTCGGCAGTAGCGCTGTGTTAAGCCAGATCGGCGCGTTGTTCGGCGGGCAAGGCTTCGTCAGTGCGCCAATCTTCATCACCGGTGCACTGGCCATCGGCGTGGTTTCTGGCGCTTACCAAGCTGAAGTCTATCGCGGCGCAGTGCTGGCACTGCCCAAAGGTGAGATCGAAGCTGCCAAGGCCTATGGCATGCCACCGCGTCTGCTGTTTCGCCGCATTATGGTTCCGCAGGCGGCACGCTTTGCCATTCCGGGCATTGGCAATGTCTGGCAGCTTGTCTTGAAAGAGTCGGCACTGATTTCGGTCGTAGGACTGGTTGAGCTGATGCGTCAGGCGCAAATCGGCGCTGGATCAACCCGCAAGCCTTTCACCTTCTTTCTGACCGCCGGGCTGCTTTATCTCGTCATCACATTCATATCGGGCTTGCTGTTCAATAACGCCGAAAAGCGCGTCATGCGCGGCATCCGGAGGGTAGTATGAGCTTTGTCGACCTGCCGTTCATGTTCGACAGTTTCGTTCAGCTGTGCCGGGGTATTCCGCTGACGCTGCAACTGATGGCGCTGTCGGTTATCAGTGGCGCCGTGCTGGCCACCATACTGGCTACGATGCGTCTGTCGGGCAATCTGATACTGGACCTCATTGCGCGAGGTTATATCTTTGTGCTGCGCGGCACCCCGCTGCTCGTGCAGCTCTACATCATCTATTACGGCCTCAGCCAGTTTCCAGAACTGCGCCGGAGCTTTCTCTGGCCGTTTTTGCGGGAACCCTATTGGTGCGCAGTACTGGCTCTTGCACTCAATACGGCTGCCTATAGCGCCGAAATCATTCGAGGCGGTGTTCTGTCGGTTGCGACCGGGCAGATCGAAGCGGCGCGCGCTTATGGCATGAGCGGCTTCACCCTCGTCCGCCGCATTCTGGCCCCACAAGCGTTGCGACAGATGCTGCCCGCCTATTCGAACGAAGTCATCTTGATGGTGAAGTCCACCGCACTGGCATCAACCATCACCATGATGGAGGTAACGGGGCTGGCGGCCAAGTTGATTTCCGCCACCTATCGCCCTGTCGAAGTCTTCATCTGTGCAGGCGCGATTTATCTCCTCCTGAACTTCGTAGTCACCAGAATTTTCAAACTGCTGGAATATCGCTCGTCGGCGGCCCAGCGTCAGCCTGTCATCGTGCATGCCGCCGGAGGGAACTCATAATGCAACGTTTCGAAACGCCTGCGGTCGAGATCAAGAACCTCGAGAAATGTTACGGTGCGCACAAGGTTCTGCATACAGTTTCCTTGCAGGCCCACCAGGGTGAAGTCATCTCCATTCTGGGTGCGTCAGGTTCAGGCAAATCCACTCTGCTGCGCTGCATCAATATGCTTGAAGTGCCGGATGCAGGCAGTGTGGCTATTCACGGCGAGGCATACAAGCTCGACCAACAGCCCGGGCGCGCAGCGCGTCCAGCCGATGCGAAACAGGTTCAGCGGCTGCGCGGTCAGGCGACGATGGTGTTTCAGTCGTTCAATCTGTGGTCGCACCTGACTATCCTCGAAAATCTGATCGAAGCGCCTATCCATGTGCAGAAGCGAAACCGGTCGGAGTGCATTGCCGAGGCTGAAGCACTGCTGGAGCGGGTCGGCATTGCTGATAAGCGCAACTTCTATCCCGCGCATCTTTCTGGTGGCCAGCAGCAACGCGCCGCAATTGCCCGCGCGTTAGCGATGCGTCCGAAGATCATGCTGTTCGATGAACCAACCTCCGCGCTTGACCCCGAACTGGTGGCCGAGGTGTTGAAGGTCATGCGCGATCTGGCGGCAGATGGGCGCACCATGCTGGTCGTGACCCACGAGATGGGCTTCGCCCGCGATGTTTCCAGCCGTGTCGTGTTTCTGCGTCAGGGCGTGATTGAAGAAGAAGGCGCGCCCGACGAGGTTTTCGGCAACCCCAAAAGCGAACGGTTCCGGCAATTCATTTCCAAACAAAACGCATGAACCGATCAATCGGTTTTCTAACAGAGGTGAACATATGAAACTGAAATGCGTCCTTTCCATCCTCGGCGTTCTCGCCGTTGCCCCGACCGCGCATGCCGAAGATGTTGTGCGCATCGCTACCGAAGGTGCTTATGCGCCGTGGAATTTCTCCGGCCCGAACGGTGTGCTGGAGGGCTTCGAGATTGATCTCGCCAAAGACCTTTGCGAGCGCCTGAAAGCGAAATGCGAAATCACCGCCCAGAACTGGGACGGCATCATTCCATCGCTGACCGCGGGCAAGTATGACGCCATCATGGCGGGCATGAGCATCACACCGAAGCGTGAGGAAGTGATTGCGTTTTCGTCACCTTATGCGGCGGCCATCAACTCCTTCGCAGTCATGGAAGACAGCGACCTCGCCGATCTGCCGGAAGGCGGCAAGCCGCTGAATGTCGATTCCGATGCAGCAAAGCCGATTCTCGAAGAAATCGCCAAGAAAATCAACGGCAAGACCGTCGGCGTTCAGGGTTCCACAACCGCTTCGGCCTTCATGGAGCAATATTTCAAGGATGGCGCGGATGTGCGTGAGTACAAGACCGCCGAAGAACACAATTTCGACCTGACCAGCGGTCGTGTGGATGCGGTTGTCGCCAATGCCACAGTTCTTGCGGCTGCGCTGGAAAAGGACGACATGAAGCGCGCAAAGCTGGCTGGCCCGCTGTTTTCGGGCAAGGTCTTCGGCATGATCGGTGTCGGTCTGCGCAAAGAAGATACCGCCCTGAAGGGTCGCTTCGATACTGCCATTCAGGCCGCGATTGCCGACGGCACGGTGAAGAAGCTGTCCGAGAAGTGGTTCAAGGTGGACGTAAGCCCGCAAAACTGAGCCAACACAATCGGGCCTGGCTCTCGTCAGGCCCAACACTGACGACGCTGTGACAACAGATTGAATTTACGAATGCGCAGATTGCCGGACCAAAACATAATCATTATCGGAGCGGGACTGGTTGGCTCTGCCATCGCCTGGGGTCTCGCCCGATCTGGTCTGCGTCCAATGCTTCTCGATGGGGAAGACCTGTCCCTGCGCGCATCCCGTGCCAATTTCGCGCTCATCTGGGTACAGGGCAAAGGCGTAGGGGCACCACACTATGCCCGTTGGACAATGCAATCTGCGCGCCTGTGGCCCGCTTTCGCAGATGAATTGCGGGATGTCACCGGGCTTGATGTGGCGTTGAAACAGACCGGTGCCTTTACCTTCTGCCTCGACGAGCGCGAGCTTCAAATGTTTGCCGGAGACGTCGCGACAGTAGCACGAGAGCTTGGCAATGACGCCCCGGAACACGTTGTACTCGACCACCAGGAAACTGCTAAAATGGTCCCCTCCATCTGCCGGGATGTGATCGGTTCGATCTATTCGCCGATGGACGGCGACGTGAATTCACTGCGCCTGTTTCGCGCATTGCATACGGGCATGATCAACCTCGGTGCTTCCTACGAACCGCATTGTGAAGTCTCGTCCATCACCCCGCAAAACGGCGGCTTTCTCCTGAGTGGCACATGGGGTGAAGTCTTCACGGAACGCGTCATTCTGGCTGCGGGCAACGGCAATGCAGAGCTTGCAAAGAGTGTCGGTCTCGATGCGCCGGTTGTGCGCAGCAAAGGTCAAATTCTTGTAACGGAGAAATGCGCGCCCTTCTTCCCCTATACAGCGGCGACGCTGCGGCAGGCGGATGAGGGTGGTGTCATGATCGGCGACAGTCAGGAAACCCATACGGATCAGATCGCCACCAATCAGGATATCAGCGCAGTTCTGGCCAACAGAGCGGTGCGGACGTTCCCCCATCTGGCCGATGTCAATGTCATTCGCAGTTGGGCCGGATTTCGGGTCAAGACACCGGACGGCTTGCCTGTCTACGAACAATCCGAAAGCCACAAGGGCGCGTATGTCGTCATGTGCCATTCCGGCGTCACGCTTGCAGCCAACCACGCCCTGATCGTGGCGCAGGAAATAGCAGCCGATGCCAAACAACTTGCTGGTGATGCGTTCTCCGGCCGGAGGTTTCATGTCTCCTAAAATGTTCCTGAAAACTGAGACACCAGAGGAAACCGTGACGATCACATTCGATGCGCGCACTTTGACGGTGCCTGCCAATGTAACTGTCGCTGCAGCACTGCTTGGAGAGGGTATCATCCGGCTCAGAGATAGCGTCGTTGGTGATCAGCCGCGAGCGCCCTACTGCCTGATGGGTATCTGTTTCGAGTGTCTAGTCACCATTGATAGTGTTCAGAACCGCCAAGCCTGTATGACGCCCGTTGTCGATGGAATGGTCATTTCTTCGCAGACCGGCGCACGTCGGGTGGAACCATGATCACCATGCTCAAGAGAATTTCTGATATTTATGCGCTCGACGCGTTTTACGACCTTGCCATTATCGGCGCGGGACCGGCAGGCATGTCGGCAGCGGCGGAAGCCAGTATCGCTGGCGCCAAAGTGGTCCTGTTTGACGAGAACCCTGCCGCCGGCGGCCAGATTTACCGTGGCATTGAACACAATACGACTGCCCGCAAACCGTTTCTCGGCACCGACTACTGGCGGGGCAAAGAAGTCCTGCAAGCATTTATCGCCAGCAATGCCACCTATGTGCCACAGGCTCTCGTCTGGAGTGTGGAGCCACGGGATGGCGACGACAGCAACAGCGTCGAACTGCGTGTGTCAGTGGGCGGCAAGAGCGGGATTGTCTCCGCGCGCCGGGTGATCTTCGCGACCGGCGCAATGGAGCGTCCGATGCCTGTCAGGGGCTGGACGTTGCCGGGTGTAATGACCGTTGGCGCGGCACAGATTGCGCTGAAGACTTCCGGCCTCCTGCCCAACGGACGTGTGGTTCTGGCAGGAACCGGTCCGCTCCTCTACATGTTCGCCGCGCAGTTGTTGCAGGCGGGCGGCAAGGTTGCTGCTCTGCTCGATACGACACCCGGCGCAAATTACGCGAAAGCTGCACCGAACCTGCTTTCATTCCTTTTCTCGCCCTATGCCTTGAAGGGGCTTTCCCTGCTTTTGAAGGTGCGCAAGTCGGTGCCGGTTTACTCCGGTGTCACCGAAATAGCCATTGAAGGAAAAGACGAAGCCGAAGCGATCCGCTTTTCGGCCAAAGGCAAGACTCACAGACTTGCTGTCGATAGCGTGTTCCTGCATCAGGGGGTGATCCCCAACAACATTCTCGCCAATGCTTCCGGCTGCGCTCTGGTTTGGAACGACGGTCAGAAATGTTTTCAACCGCAACTCGACGGTAGCGGGCGTTCGTCCATACCGGTCATCTACATCGCTGGTGACGGTAGCGGCATTGGCGGTGCATTGGTTGCCGAGCCCAGCGGGCGTCTCGCTGCGCTCGCGGCCTGTCAGGATATCTTTCCGGCACTGGCAACATCGTTGGCATCAAAAATCGTAAAGCTGAAAGCGCTGGCGCGACGTTTCGAACGTGGTCGATCCTTTATCGATGCGCTTTACCAGCCTGCACCGGCATTTCGCGCACCGACGAACAGACACACGATTGTCTGCCGTTGCGAGGAAGTGACCGTAGGCGCAATCCGCGACGCGGCGGCCTGTAACATCGCCGGCCCGAACCAGCTGAAAACGATGTTCCGCTGTGGCATGGGGCCTTGTCAGGGGCGCCTGTGCAGTTCCACCGTCACAGAAATTCTGGCCGAGGTGCAAAACCGCGCGCCGGAAAATGTCGGCTTCTATCGTCTGCGCGCGCCGGTGAAACCGGTGCCGCTCGGTGAAATCGCAGCCCTACCCCAAACCCCCGATGCTGTCTTCGCCGTTACCGGCGAGCAGCCGGAAAGTTCCCTAACCATCTGAAAGGATTAAACTATGGCTGAGCGTTTCATTCAGACGCCGATCATGCATCGCGTCGTCGAACACAACGGTATTGTCTATGTCGGTGGAACCACCTGTGATGACGAAAGCCTGGATATGGCTGGTCAGACCCGCGAAATCCTCGCCAAGCTCGACAGCTATCTGGCACAGGCAGGCACGGACAAGACCAAGCTTCTGGCAGCCACCATCTTCGTAACAGACCTCAGCAAGAAGCCTGAAATGGATAAGGTCTGGAAGGAATGGATCGATCCTTCGCAGCTGCCAACCCGTGCAACCGTTGGCGTTGCCGATCTGGGCAGCGACACGCTGATTGAAATCGTGGTTTCCGCTTACAAATAATCGACTTTAAAAGCCACTTTGGGTTCTTGAAATGAAAGGCCGCCGACTGTCATGGAGTCAGCGGTTTTTCTCCATCCAAAAGCTATAAGCCATTGGCAGCTATTGTTATCAGCGGACTTAAGTACGTTAATTGTCAGAATTTATATTCTCATTATTCATCGTATATTGGAATACTTTTTATCAACCCCATTCAATAAAGGTATAGTTCAAATTAAAATCTGCAAAATGAAATGTAATTTCAATCGTTTCTGCAATATATCTAATGTCGTTATTTAACAAACAACACCAAACATTCTGTGTGATTTTCCGATATTCGCAGATCTCGCATTCTCAGCGAAGCGACGGCTAAGTTTTCGAAGGGTTATTTGAAAATACCAAACCCTTTTAAGCGTAAAGGACATAGCAATCACCTTGACAACCCGCGATGTTAACAGGGCCAAAGAACCCGTTCGTTCCAATTTCTATTTCCGTTCATGGATGAGCGCTTCTGCTGCGCATTCCAACTTACCTCGGATGAATTCAATCAAAACAGAAGGTCTGCATTTGGTATTAATCGGATCCGCTTAATCGAAGAGCTTTACGCCCGTTACAGTCCGGCAACTATTGGGCACAAGGCTGTCGGCTGGAATGTGATTTGCGGCGCCCCCCACAACCGACTGCAGCAATGCCTTTAAACTACGGCGAGCGCGAAGCGACGTCCGCTGCTCGCATAGGCTGCTAATGAGCAAACTATCCGCTTTCCCGCCCTTCGCGGTCGCTACTAATATTAAAAGAGAAACGACCGCTTTCAGCAAACTTTCCGACAACTCGAACGTCCGACATGAGGGCGCATTACCGACAGACAGCTAAGAGGACCAAAGCGGTCGCTCAGGTTTCGGTGGACGCACTTGGAATTACCGCCAGAAAACAGGACAGGCGTTTATTACCGTTAAATGAGCAACCCGGATTTGCCTGGCCGATACATTGGTATTTGAGGAGATTGCGAACATTTTGGCGTAATTTGCTATCGTGCTGGCGTACTACGATAATGTATTGTCGCGCAACACAGCCTACCTCTTGGTCATCGAAACACAGCGAGGCTGAGATGTTCACCAAAGGAAAGAAGACGGCTCTGGTCACCGGCGCATCGTCGGGCATGGGCAAGTCTATTGCAAAGCGCCTGATCAACGATGGCTATCAGGTTTATGTTTCGGCGCGCAGTGTCGACAAAATGGCGGACCTCGCCGACCTCGGTGCTCAGCCACTGCGCATCGACGTCTCGAAGGACGAAGAGATCGTGGCGGGCGTCGAAACCATTCTGGCCCAGACCGGCGGCGTCGATGTTCTCGTCAACAATGCCGGGTTCGGCCTTTATGGACCGGTGGAAGAAATCCCGCTCGATGAAGCTCGTTACCAGTTCGAGGTCAACATGTTCGGCGCCGCGCGCCTGACGCAGCTGCTTCTGCCCGCCATGCGCGAGAAGAAAGCCGGTACCATCGTCAACATAACGTCCATGGGCGGCAAGATCTACACCGTGCTCGGGGCTTGGTATCATGCAACAAAACATGCGCTGGAAGGCTGGTCGGACAGCCTGCGCCTTGAGGTCGAGCCATTCGGTATCCGCGTTGTCATCATCGAGCCCGGCCTGATCGAAACCGGCTTTGGCGATGCCGGACAGCAGGGTATTGCCGAGCGCTCCAAGAACGGCCCCTATGAAAAGATCGCTAACGGCGTGGTCAAGTCGATGCAGTCCAGCTACGGCCACAATCGCGGCACCAACCCGGACGTCATCGCAGAAACTGTCTCGAAGGCCATAGCATCATCGCGGCCGAAGACCCGCTATCTGGTCGGCGCTTATGCCAAGCCGATGATCTGGATCCGCAAATGGCTCGGTGACCGCATTTTCGACCGTATGATCAAGAGCCAGATGTAAGAGAAAAGCGGAGGTTACCATGTCCAGGTTCCCTGTCGACAAGTGCAAGCTTCCCCAGGCCTTCTGGCGCGCTGTCGAGCGCGCCCGCATCCCGCCCGCCGCATTGCTCCGACAGGCAAAGCTGCCGGTGACATTGCACGTCTCAGACGACGCTTGGGTGACGACGGCACAATACTTTGCGCTCTGGCGTGCCCTTGAAGAGCTGACCGGTGATCCAGCGATCGGCCTGACTCTGACCATCGAGACCGACACATCCGTGCATCCGCCAGCCACTATGTCGGCCTTCTTCGCCAGGGATTTTCGCGATGGGCTGGTGCGTCTGGCCCGGTACAAGCGGCTCTGCACGCCCGAGGAACTCACCCTTGTCGAAAAAGGCCGCGAAGCGCAGATTGTAGTGGACTGGGTCCACGCCGTCGAGTTGGAGCCTGATGCCGCAGCCGATGTGACCTTTGCCGCCATACTGGAGCTGGGACGACGCGGCACCGGCCGGCATATCGTGCCGATCCGGGTGGAGATGAGCCGCCCCGGGCCGCTGAGCCAAGCTCATCGGGACTATTTCGCCGCCCCGGTCATCTTCAACTCATCGCGCAATGTCCTGGTCCTCGACGCTGCCGATCTCGACCGGCCCTTTGCGGGGCACAATCCCGAGCTACTGGCCATTCTGACACCGGCATTATCCAGTGCGTTAAAGGAGATCGACGCGCAAAGCTCCTTGCCCGAACAGGTCAAGATCGTGCTCAAGCGTAGGCTGGCCAGCGGCAAGCCGGAACTGGCCGATGTGGCGGACGCGTTGGGGTTCAGCGAGCGAACTCTCCAAAGGCGCATTGCCGAGGCTGGCACTTCATTCCGGCACCTGCTGGAAGCCTCGCGGCAGGAACTGGGTCGTGACATGCTGGCCAGTGGTGTCAATGGCACTGAGGAAATCGCTTATCTGCTCGGTTATCAGGACACCAGCTCATTCTATCGCGCCTTCCGCGAATGGGAAGGCGTCACCCCAAGCCAATGGCGCGAGGACAATGTCGGTCGTGGAGATGGGTCATTTAAGTCACGAAGGTTATAGCATTTCGAGTGTCCGCTTCATCCCTTCTCTGGCGTTAATCCAGGATAAGCGCTGCCTTGACCGAACGCCCCGCTTGCTCGGCCCGGTTCGGCAGCGATGGACAATTAGAAAATCAGGTTACAAAAGGCATGATATCAATGCCATCACCTGGAAACACCGTAATATGCGGATGATCCAGAAATAGCTTGGCCGCAGCGTCCGCCGTTTCAGCTTCCACCACAAGATAACCGCAAAACGGATTCTTGGCTTCAGCGATCCCCTGCTTCGTCACACGCGTCGTCTTCCCCACCATGCCGCCGCGATCCAGGATGACCGCAGCGTGCCGTTCTTCCCATGCCCTCCACTGTGCTATTCCCTTCGCATCGACCGCATCCTGCTCCGCTTTTGACAGGCGTCGAAAGGATGCGAGGTCTTCAGAATTAATCGTATAAACAGCCAGAAATCTCGGCATCGGAATTCCTCCCTTAGCTTTCAAACGCCTTCAGTCTAGCGTCACCGAGACGAAAATCACGCCTTATGGCTCGTCGTGATCATGCCGATGCGAGAGCGGCCCATGGAATACCGAGCCTCCCCGCCCCTCGTCCCCAGCAACGGCAGTGCAATAATCTGTTCACAAGCTGACTTCGACATTTCACGCATTGACCGCCGTGGTATTCTTTTTGGCAAGCGATGTGACGCCTTCAATTCAAACTTCGAGGCCTTCTAAACGCAATTCCGGATCGGCAGAGCGTTTTTGCGGATATGTCCCGAATTTCGTAAGCGGAGCAAATTGAGTGGCAAATTTATGTTTCTGATTCAAAGTCAAGATCATAAGTATCCGCATCAAGCCCCTCGGTGTTGTCACGTTAAGTTTCTCTGGCCGGAAAGGCCAGGGGCTCGTAGATATTCAGGCGAAACAGGCCGCAATTTTCCATGCATCGAAAGCTTCGAGGCGATGGTAGCGAATTGTGTGTGCGGCTCGGCGACGAGATGGAACAGAGAAACAATTGCGGGTCGCTGAGTGCATGGAGACGAACCGTTGCAACGCTCCAGGTGACCGATGACCTTGCATGGTTCGCTCCCGTTTCCTAAACGGCAGATGGCTATTTTCGGCCCGATTATTGAAGGCCCTTGTGCGACCAATGGTCAAGGCCGGGTGCCACTTCTGCCTTTGCTGCACCGTAGGAGCGGAGCTTATCGGTGATGATCCGTTTGGGAGCAAAGCCATAGCGCTTCATTAACGCCACAAGCAATCGCTTTGCCGCCCTTTTATCACGCCGCTTCTGCAAGATTTCTTCGAGAACGGAGCCATGTTGATCCACCGCACGCCAAAGCCAGAATTTTTCTCCAGCGCATTTGACGACCACTTCGTCCAAATACCAAACATCGCCGGGGCGCGCCTGACGCCGCCGCAAGTTGCGTGTGATCTGGGGGCCGAACTTGGCGATCCAACGACGAACTGTCTCGTATGATACGTCGATTCCACGCTCAAGCAGCATTTCTTCAACTTCACGCAGACTAAGGTTGAACCGCAGATAAAGCCACACCGCATGAGCAACGATCTGTGGCGGAAAACGGTGACGCTTGAAGATGATATCTGATGTCTGCATCGCCAAAATTTACGCCCAAACCGTCAGGCAGGCAACTGCAGCCCAGTTAACGTGACAACACCAGCCCCTCTTATGCCGAGTAAAAGTCAAGAACGACGATCACGGTTTCAGTGCTCAGATAAGGCTTCCTGCCAATTTTGGCCACCATAGAATAAGCCAAGCACAACAACTTCTTGCGCAGTGACATTGAACGCGATCGTTACTCCGCGTTCAAACCCAACGGTTCGCAGCCCTTCGCGTATATCGTTCAGCAAAGTGCCACGTTCAGAAGCGTAGTCGAAGCCGCGTATATAGCTCTCGAGCCTATCAATGTATCCAAGTGCGGTATCAGGCGATGCTCTTTCGGCTATCCAATCATAAAGAGCCACCAGATCCGTTTCCGCTTCCGGGGACAAGACTACGGATCTGCAGATCACTTGCGAACTTTCACGCGTTCAGCATGTCGATTACGAACTGAGGCAAAGGCAGAATCAACGGTCACCGCACGGGATGGATCTGATTTCATCGCATCGTAAGATGCAGAAACCGCATTATTTAACCACCGTTCAATCACTTCATCCCGCTCTCTTAATGCTCGAATACCAGCACGAACAACCTCACTGACTGAAGCGTAATCACCGTTCTTGACTTTGGATTCGATGAAGGCTGCCTGCTCACTAGGAAGGCTAATCGTGCGTTTTTCGATGTTGGCCATTCTTCTTCTCTTTAGCAATGCATCATATCAGGTGTGAACAATTCATACCAGAACTCGAACTCAATGCAAAGGGATCTCGAATTGATGCTAACATCGAACTACGCATTCCCACTTGAGACAAGAACAAAAAGTCATTCAATTTGCCAAAAGCATCTGCCCTTGCATGCATTTCCAGATTGCCAGTCAGAATTTAAGAATGGCAGTAGATAGGCAAATGTTATGATGAAGCTAATTACAAACTATGTGGGTACCGATGCCAATGTCAAACCATCGAAATTGTAAACAGCACGTCTTCCTTCGACATCGCGTAGCTTATACGCCCCAAAAAATCAGCTCTCGTCGCGTAAGAGGGCAACATCAAGTCTGGTCTGTCAACACTCGCACGGTTGGCTCCGCTTCTTTTGATCTTAGCCAAAGGATATGGCTTTCTACATGGTTGTGACATTCCCCAGCGTGTTTTAAAGCTGAGATAAAGCTTCTTCTAAGTCCGCAGAGGCTTCGGGAAATACTGCAAGCAAACGAAGTTAAGAACGGGCAGCTACTCAAGGCACTTTTTTGCGCCTAGCAAAATTACTAACTGTATTGGAATACTTGCCCTTCAGAGTTTAACCGGAACGTTTACCCGACCGTAACACCTTAATCCTTAACAGCAGTCACTGCGATTTCGACCAGCAGGTCGTCAGAGATCAGCGCACCCGCCTGCACCATCGTTGTGGCGGGCCGCACGTCACCGAATATTTGACCGTGCACCCGACCAACCGGTTCCCAATCCGATATGTTGCGCAGGAATATGCGGGTCTCAATAACATCGGAAAGCTCCGCTCCAACTTCCGCAAGCGCCTCGCCTATGCGTTCAAAGACGATTTCCGTCTGCTTTTGAGCATCCCCACGGTGAAGCGCACCGTCCGGGCCGGAAGCAGCCGTCCCAGACACAATGATAAAATTTCCCACTCGCACGGCGCGCGAGTAACCGATTGTCGCGCCCCATTGATTGGTGACTTCCACCTTTTGCTTCTGCATGATGTCCTCACTGTTGCTGAGATGTCTTTTTCAAAGCGCGTTCAAAACTGGAAAGAATTTCGTCGATATCGCTATTTGTCATCGGCGTGGAAAAGGCGATCAATCCGTTACCAGCAATCAGTACGCCTTCATCCAATAATTGTTTAGCAAGCGCGGACACCCTCTTCGCCCCGTCCGCGGCCTGAACCGTGGAACGATAATCGCTAAGGGGGGAATTGGTCATATGCACACGCCGAAGAGAACCTAGCCCCGTGACCTGGCCGTCAACACCATGGACCTGGAACAATTGGCGGACACCCCGTTCAAAGCGCTGTCCGAGGTCCTCAAGTTGTTCAAATCGCTCCGTGGTCAATTCTTCCACCGCCGCCACTCCGCAAAGCATCGACATCGGGTTAGCGCTGAAGGTGCCTCCGTGCGGAACCGCTGGCGCGCCCTTGCTGGGATCAAAGACGGCCATCACCTCGGTTTTTCCACCAATCGCACCGATTGCAAATCCACCGCCAATGACCTTGCCCAGGGTAGTGAAGTCAGGATCGACATCGAACCGACCTTGCGCTCCGTTAAATCCCAATCGAAATGTGATGACTTCGTCCAAAATCAGGAGCGCGCCCAGGTCGCGGGTCACTCGGCGAAGCATCCTCAAGAAATCATGATTTGCCGGGACCAAGCCCGCCCGATTTGGCATGACGTCGACAAGGACAGCAGCGAGCCGGGGTCCCTCCGCGCGGAGAATCGCTTCAGCAAGTTCCGTGTTGTTGAATGGAATGACAACGATATCATCCAAAACGCCTTGCGGCGTGCCTTTTGCCGTCGCGACCGAGGTGGGGTGAGCGACGTTTCCCCAGTTTGAAGCATTGGCGTCCTGGCTGACCTCGGCGGGATCGTATGTCCCATGATAGGCGCCTTCGCATTTTGCAATCTTCGTCCGCCCTGTATACGCTCGGGCTCCCTTGATCGCGTTCATCACCGCTTCGGTGCCGGAGTTTGTGTATCGCAACTGTTCAACGGATGGCAGGCGCTCCGAAAGAAGTTCGGAAAGCCGGATTTCGCCTTCAGTTGACATGCCAAAGCAGAAGCCCAGTTCAAGTTGGCTACGAGCGGCCGACAGTATACGCTCATTGCCATAACCGTGAATAAGCGCGGTAAAATTGCCCAGGGCGTCTATTCGTGTATTGCCGTCCACGTCCACAATGCGGCATCCGTGCCCCCGTTGCGCGTAGATTTGGTGTGGAGTACGAAAAACTGTTGTTCGTGTATTGCCACCGGGCATGACGTTTTTCGCGCGTTCATAAAGGGCGGCTGAATTAGCGGTAGTGGTCATGATGTTCCTGCCGATTGAAATTGTTAAACGTTCTCCAGATACCGAAAACCTCGGCCCGTCGTGACAAAGGCCAAATCTTCGACGGAACCTGAATTAATGAGATCGATCCGTTCACGTCGCAAAAGAGGATTTGCGGTATCAAACTCCGCAGCGAAACGGTGCCCCGAATAAACGGCGGCGTAGATCGCCGCAGGCGCGTTACAGTCACCGATCCGGGAGACGCCATTGTCCGCGCCAGAAGCGCGATAATGCTCGTCCGCGGCGTAGAAAAGGTTGTTATTGGGGACCCTGGCCGTAACAAGGACGAGTGCGTCGGCGGAAAACTCGGCTCTTGCGCCCGTGCGCGTGTCCGCCACAATCAGGCGATCCTTTTTCCCTTCAAAAAGCACCGAATGCGTGATCATTTTCACATTTCGTTCTGCCAGTCGCCGCGCAACTCGAACGTTTTCGAGGGTATTCACGGTGAAGGACGATATGTCGGACGCCGGTGTGATCAATGTGACATCACAGCCTTCCAACGCCAACTTCTCGGCAATGACCGCACCCATGTAATAATGATCGTCATCATATACGACGACTTTGCCGGACAGTGTCTTTCCCACCATGAGGTGATCGGGGGTGAATAGCGGTAAGTCCGGATCTATTGGGACTGGCAAATGGGTGGCTCGTCCGACGCCGTCCGCGCGCCAATGGGAGCCTGTGGCGAACACAATGTGATCCGCGCCGAAATCGATGATGTCAGGCAGGGTTAACTCACTATCGAGATAAATATCAACGTTGGCAAGCTTGTTTAGTTGAGTAACACGCCAATCCCGAACCCGAAGCCATTCGCGAAGACCTGGTAATTCTCCTTCCAGAGTAATTCTGCCTCCAAGCCTGGTGTCTCGTTCGGCAAGAGTTACACTGTAACCACGTTCTCCAAGAGCTCGGGCGCACTCCAGGCCCGAAGGACCTCCGCCCACGATAAGAACGGATTTGTCACTCGTTTTTGCAGCTATTCGCTCGGGATGCCAGCCGCGCCGCCATTCCTCACCCATGGTTGGGTTCTGGGTGCAGCGTAAATTGGTCATTGCAAAATGACTGGAAACACAGATGTTGCAACCGATGCATTCACGAATATCTTCGTAACGTCCTTCCTCGATCTTTCTGGGCAAGAAAGGATCGGCAATCGACGGGCGAGCAGCCCCGATCATATCCAGAACGCCGCGACGGATGAGGCTGGCCATGGTATCGGGCGAGGTGAAACGGCCGACACCCACCACAGGCTTTGTCGTGACAGCTTTGATACCGACCATAAATGGCTCATGGTCGTTTTCAGGTGCAAATCTGGAGGTTGGGGAATCATCAGCCCACGTACCGATCACCAAGTCCCACAAATCAGGAAGCTCGGCCAAAAGGCCAATAGCCTCTATACCTTCATCAGCCGCGCGTAGTCCGAGTTCTCCGAACAATTCGTCGACTATCAGACGAACGCTGACCGCACATTGGTCTCCGCCACCCTCACGTGTGACCTCGATCAGCTCCTTCAAAAGGCGAATTCTGTTCTTGAGCGGTCCACCATACTCGTCCGTCCGCTGGTTCCTGGGGGAAAGAAACTGAAAGGCTATGGTGGAGAAGTTTCCGTCGACATTGAGTATATCAAAACCCGCTTTGCGAGCGCGAACCGCCGCATCCTTCCACCAACCCCGGAGATTGCGAATATCTTGCTTGTCCATCGCCCTCACCTGGATCGGGTGATGGCCACTGACTGGCCGATCCATTGGCCCGAGAGGAGCCTCGCGCGTCAACCGGTTTGCGTTGTAATAGGCCGGATAAGCAAGCTGCACTCCGGCCAGAGACCCATGCTCATGAACCGCGTCCACCATAAGCGCCAGCGGAGGGATGTCGCCATCGTCCCAGAGCATCTGGAGCACCTCAGGCATCAGGTCGCCCGATGGATGAACGGAACAGTGCTCCGTGTTGACCACCGCCCATCCACCCTCTGCCTTTACGCCCCGCATGGCGGCGTGGGCCTGGGGCCTTAGATTCCCCATGCCGTTACAATGCGGAGTTTGATAGAAACGATTTCGAGCAATGTGCGGTCCGATCTGGACGCGCTCAAATAAGATGTCAAAACGCGGATCGCGCATTGTCGAGTTTCCTTTGGATGCTCTTTAAAGCCTGTGCAAAATGAGGACCATTAAGCCGTTAGTTTGACCCAAGTGGTCTTCAGCTCGGTGTATTTATCAAGCGCATGGAGGGACTTATCACGACCGAAGCCGGACTGTTTATAGCCACCGAAGGGTACTGTGATATTGCTTTCATCGAAGTTGTTGACCCAAACCGAGCCCGCACGGAGCCGGCGCGCCGTATTGAGAGCCGTATTGATATTATCGCTCCAAACGGCTGCCGCGAGGCCATAGATCGTGTCGTTTGCAATTCGGACCGCTTCTTCGGCGTCAGCAAATGTAATGGTCGACAATACGGGCCCAAAGATTTCTTCCTGAGCGATGCGCATGGAATTCGAGACATTGTCGAAAACGGTCGGCTCGACAAAGTAGCCACCAGTCTCTCCTAGCGCTTGCTTACCTCCGGACAGAAGCCTGGCTCCTTCCTTTTGACCGATATCGATGTAATCGAGAACACGGTCCATCTGCGTCCTGCTGACGATTGCTCCCATTTTCGTAGTGGGGTCAAGCGGATCACCGGGCTTCAAGGTTTGACCTACGCGAATGACCTTTTCAATAAACTCGTCTTTGATTTTGCGGTCGACGAGCAGGCGGGAACCGGCATTGCAGACTTCGCCCTGATTGAAGAAAATCCCAAAGGCCGCCGCAGTGGCGGCTTCGTCAAGGTTGCTGCAATCGCCCATGATAATATGTGGGGTCTTACCACCACACTCCAAGGCGATCCGCTTCAGGTTTGACTGACCAGAGTAACTCATGAAAAGTTTGCCAACTTCGGTCGAACCTGTGAACGTCACACTATCGACGTCCATATGCAGACCGAGCGCCTGACCGGCGGTCTCACCCAGGCCGGTCACGACGTTGAACACGCCATCCGGGACGCCCGCCTCGGACGCCAACTCAGCAAGTCGAAGCGCTGAGAGCGGAGATTGCTCAGCAGGCTTCAGGATCACCGAGTTTCCGGTCGCGAGCGCTGGACCAAGCTTCCAGCATGCCATCAGGAGCGGGAAGTTCCAAGGAACAACAGCGGCGACCACACCGATAGGCTCTCTGGTGATCATTCCAAGCGCGGATGCATCAGTCGGAGCAATCTCGTCATAGATTTTGTCAGCCGCTTCCGCATACCAGGCAATCGTATTCGCCGAGGCGGGAACATCAACTGATCGCGCATCACCAATCGGCTTACCCATGTTAAGGGTTTCCAGAAGCGCCAATTCATCCCCATGCTGATGCATCAGTTCGGCAAAACGCTGGAGAACCTTCTTCCGTTCCGCGGGGGACCGGCGCGACCAAACACCTGATTCAAATGCTTTCCGCGCTGAGCGCACCGCTATATCTACGTCGTTGGAATCGCATGATGCGACAGATGCAATAACCTCGCCGGTCGCGGGATTGATGGCATCGAACTCCCTGCCGTCTAGTGCGCTGACAAACTTCCCATCAATGTAGGACTTGTTTTTGAAAGAAAGAGTAGCGGCCATCGCCCGCCAGTTTGGTTGGACCGTCATCTGAAGACCTTTCTCGTTTATCGATAATAAGTACCGAATAGTGATATCAGTCAAATATGGCTCGACAAGTTTGTCAATGACAAAACGATCACTCGGAAGAAAATTATCCTATTAAAACAATTACTTACATAAAGGCACGTCAAGGCGCCGCGCTATTCGCACGGTGCCTTGTCAAAAGAATGCAGTCGCGCTCAACTCGCGTGCTGAAACGATCCTCGAAACTTCTCGCGTAACAAGTCCGCGAGCTGACGCGCAGCGCTCCTGACGGCCGCGACGTTCTCTTCTCGGTTAGTGTCCAAAATGCTCGTAGCCGTGCCCGTAATGCACACGCTATGCTGCACGGGGTAACCCTCAACGATCACGGGCGCAGCAAGGCCAGCGAAGCCATCCACGTCCTCCCCGACACAATAGGCGATCTGCGTTTCCCTAATCTCCTGCAGTTCCACCATGACGTCCGCGGGATTGGTCTTGGTCAATTCCGTGTAGCGTTGAAGTGGCGCACGCAGGAGCATTCGAACCAATTCGGGATCTTGGAAGGCCAAAATTGCTTTAGAAGATGCGCCAGCATGCAGAGGTATGGCCTGTCCAGGGATGATATAGGCTCGCAACAGGTTGTCTGGAGCAACCATGTCGAGACTGCGCACGGTGTTTCCCTGGAAACGAGCAACAAAACAAGCTTTCCCAACGCGTTGTGCAAGATCCTGCAGAACTGGTCGTGACACCACCTTAAACCAATCGTCATCAGCGTTAGTGAATAGCAAACGTTCGAGACGACCACCGATACGGCACTCCGCGGAGGGTGGAGCGGATAACTCCACCAGTTGAACATCGGCGAGGCTACGAATGAGCCGGTAGGCAGTCGCCTTGGGAAGTCCAAGCATATCTGACACAGTGGTGGGCGACACCCCCTTGGGAAAGCCCGCGATGATTTCCAATATGCGAACGTACCGCTCAAGAGGCTTCTCGGTGGCCTTGGTTACCATTTTTTCCATTGCCATTCATTTCTCATCGATGATTTGCGATTCTCTTATCATGCCAGTCGAAATATTTCATTGCGAGCGGCACGAACCATGGAGACCCTCTGTAAAGGGGAATGGACGGAAACTTCGCCACGTCAAACACAGAACCTTGTTCGCCACGGCCCAGAATGCGGGAAGCCACGATCTTCCCGAAGCGAGTTCCCAGCGGAATACCCGCAAAATTGTAGCCCAAGGCATAGTGCACCCCATCGTTCAAGCCAAGGTGTGGCATGAAATCAAAGGTTCCAGCGCAGTTTCCGGTCCACGCGTGGCTCAGTTTCACACCCTTGAGATCGGGAAGTATTGAAATCATTCTGTCATAAAGGCTCGCCGCCATTTCAGTTCCGGTTTCGCAATTCGTACCGGTCATGCCGCCAAACAAGATCCGGTTACTGTCGGGAGCGGGCCGGATGAAGTCGATATTCATTTTTGTATCCAGATAGGTGCGCTTGTTCGGAAGCACCCTGTCAATCAGTTCACTCGGCAAAAGGTCTGTCGCAATGACAAATCCTTTAAATGGAATGACCCGCCTCGCATGCCACGAAAGATCCTTACTGGTGTAGCCGTTCGTGGCGACAACAACGTGAGCCGCTTTTATGTCGCCTCTGGTTGTCCTGACCACTTTTCCCCGGTTGGATGTTTCGATGCCCGTGACAGCGGTATTGTTAAAAAGCCGGACGCCTGCGTCGATGACCTTTGTCATCAAACCGGCGTGGTATAACCCGGGATGAATTGAGCCAAGGTCCGGCAAAACCGCCGCACCATAAAACCGGTCTGATGCGATCTCCTTGCTCATCTCATGCTTATTAAGAACGGAATAGTCAAAGCCGAGATGGCGTTTCATGGATTCAAGATCATGGACCAGTCCACGAAGATGCTCGGGTGAATTTGCGGAAACCAAACGCCCGCAAATATTGTGATAGCAATCGATATTTTCTTCTAAAACAACCGTGCGCACGCAGTGCAATGCCGAGTCCAGCTCTCGATAAACCTTTATGGCTTGTTTCTGACCTTCGCGACCAGCGATCCACTCAACCGATCGTTTGAGCGTACGCCCCAAGAAACCCGCGTTTCGCCTGGCCGCGCCTTCCCCAATGTTTTGTGAATCAACGATGATAACCTCCGCTCCACCCCGCTGAAGGTCGAGCGCCGCCACCAAACCGGTAATCCCGCCGCCGACGATCACGACCTCAGCTTTCTCAGGAACTCTGCCTGAAAAGACGTCCGAGATCGGCGTAGCGGCCCTCCACCAATAGGGCTGTTCACGAAAGTCTTTCGCGAAAATTTCACTGCCTCGCGTCGTCATTGAGGTCACGCGTTGATACGTCATGTCGTTCCTATCTTTTATTGAGACGACGCGTCGCCAACATGAGAAGCGCTGTAAGCACAATCATGAGCACCGCCGCCGCGATGATCGTTGGATCCAACTGTTCTCTGAGACCCGTAAACATCTGTTTCGGGAGGGTTCGCTGCTGCGGTCCAGCTACAAACAGAACCATCACCACCTCGTCAAAGGATGCGGCGAATGCAAACACTGCTCCCGCCGCGACCCCCGGCGCGATGATGGGAAGCATGACGGTGCGAAAAGCCGTAATTCGGCCGGCTCCGAGGCTCGCCGCCGCACGCATCAGGCGAAAGTCAAAGCGCGTGAGCGTGGCCGTCACGGTTATGACCACAAAAGGCATTGCAATCAAAGTGTGTGCAATAACCAGCCCAGCAAAGGTGTAATTCAATCCAAGTGCAGTGAAAAAGATAAACAGGCCAAGGCCAAGAACGACCACCGGAACGACCATAGGAGAAATAGCAATGGCCATTACCAGATTTCTTGCTGGAAATCGTGGATTGACCAAACCTATCGCAGCCAATGTTCCCAAGGATGTGGCAAGCAATGTCGTAACAACGGCGATTAGTATGCTGTTTATAATTGCAGTTCGCCAAATTGGCGAGGACGCAAGCTGGTCAAACCACCGAAGCGAAACGCCTCCCAAAGGATAGGAAAACCACGGATCTGAATTCAGCGAAATCGGCAATGCCGCCGCGAGCGGAACAATGAGAAGGGCCAGTATCGCGGCTGTAAACAGGTATAGCGGCACGCGAATTGACGGGGGAAGGTCAGAATATTGTCGCTGCTTCATGTTCAAATCCGATCCGAGGCGTGCGTTGCTACATGGCGAGCAAGTGGAAATGCGATCAGACTTGCGCCAACGACCAGGACGAGGCTTAGCGCTGAAGCCAATCCCCAGTTCAGTTCGTCGTTCGTGAACCGGGCGATAAAGAAACTCACCATTTGATCTGCAGGTCCGCCAACCAAAGCTGGGGTCAGGTAGAAACCTAGGCACAAAACGAAAGTAAGGAGGCCACCCGCAGCGACGCCCGGCGCCGCTTGCGGCATGAAGACTGAAACGTGAGCACGAATTGGCCCCGCCCCGAGACTGCGCGCCGCCCTGACATGGCTCGGTGGAATGGCCTTCATGACACTAATCATTGGAAGAACAGTAAAGGGTAACTGGATTTGGATCATGGCGAGGACCGTGGCTGCACGCGTGTAAAGAAGCTTCAGCGGCTCAGCGGTCAAACCCATCCCAAAGAGGGCATTGTTCAATACCCCGTTTGTCTGAAGCATCACGATCCATGACATGGTCCTGACCAAAAGAGACGTCCAGAATGGAAGCAGGATCAGGAAGAGAAGAAAACCCGCCATGCGTCCGGTGGACATCGAGATAACATAGGCGAGTGGATAACCGATCAGCACGGTTAAGACGGTCACAACTAACGCAATGATGATTGTGCGAGCATAGATCGAGCGGAAATCATAACCTTGGTCAACAGCCGCATCGCCATTGACGTCACGGACAACATCAAAGCCCAGAGCCCATTCTAGATAGAATGTGCTGTAAGACGCCCCACGCGCAGCAATCACTGACCAAACACCAACCTTCGCCCAAGCGTCGTTGGAAGCCACGATCGCGGCTTTCCAATCACTTGCAGGAACGGCGTCAGTGAGTTTACTGACCGACCGGGACGCATCAAGCAAGATGTTGAGGCCGCGTGGCAATTCATAACCGATGCGTCGTCCCAATGGCCTCAGTTCGCCCGATTTGACCGCCGCTTTTAGCTCCTGCCCAAGGGTTTTGTAGACTTCATCAGATGGCGGGAACTCCTTCTCGTTTGATAGCATGAAAAGGGTGCCCGGGAGGGATCTTGAAATTTCTCCATCTGAAATGGCCGTCCGAACGATGAAAAGCATCGGCATAAGCAGGAAAAGCACCATAAAGAGGAGAAGCGGCGAGACCGGCAACGTGGCCTTTAATTTCTGAAAACGTTCTTTCGTCTTGGTGTTAGGCAAGCTAACGCCGCCCACTCCTGATTGAGAGACGTTAGCATCAATCTTGGCCAAGGTGCCGCTGCCGGTCATGTTTTTTACTCTTTCAAGCATGGAGATATTATTGCGAAACCCAGCTGGAAAAGCGTGCGTTCAGCGTCTCACTGTTCGCGCCCCAGAATGAGCCGTCTTGAGCGAGCGCTCCAGCGCTGTTTTCGGGGGCGGACGGCAAGTTGGCCGCCGTCTGCGCTGGGACCTTATCGTTTGCCGCTTCAACGGAAGGACCGTAGGCTATGTACTTGCTAATTTCGGCGTTTGTTTCCGGCTTCACACTGAAGGAAATGAACTCACGCGCGAGGTCTGCATTCTTGGCCCCGGCTGGAATGGTCCACATATCGAATCCGCGCAACTGATCCGCCCAAGCGATGCCGAGATCCGCCTTTTCTTTTGCGTTCGCATCGGCAATTCGGCCGTTCCATGCGAGCGCGAGCTTGACTTCGCCGGATTTGAGCATCTGTG
The DNA here is from genome assembly GCF_003664555.1 of Ochrobactrum soli. Classification (NCBI taxonomy): domain Bacteria; kingdom Pseudomonadati; phylum Pseudomonadota; class Alphaproteobacteria; order Hyphomicrobiales; family Brucellaceae; genus Ochrobactrum; species Ochrobactrum soli. Next base: position 41,584 of record NZ_RCHH01000019.1, read on the forward strand.
CGGGCTGGGCACCTGCATCCCACCAAATGATTTCCGATTTGATAGTGTCCAGTTTCTTGAACGCGCGGTCGATCCCTTCCGGCGTCGAGAGCGTTGGGTAAACATCCGCGGCCGGCACCCCATCAGCGAGGAGAGCAATTTCGAGAACGTCGACAGGGCTCTTTCGAACAGCGCGTTTGCCGGGGAATTTTTTGAGATCAAAAATGTCCACGGTGCTTTTGGGCGGCGTGCTGAAAGCTTTCTTGTCATAAGCCAGCACCGTCGCATATATGCTCGTCGCCACTGCGCAGTCGCTCACACCACCCGGAACCAGACCAGCGTTCTTGAACGCCTCCTCGTCCCCGATACGCTCCAACAAGCCGGATTCGCATGCGGTCGCGGCGGTCACCGGATCCATGTCAATCACGTCCCAAACGACACTCTGGCCGTCGACCATAGCTCGCAGCTTCGCCAGTTCGCCACTCCAACTATCCTGTGTGACGGAAACACCCTTGTCTTTCGCAAACGGCTCGATAAATGCTTTTGTCTGCGCTTCTTGCAGTGCTCCTCCCCAAGAAACGATGGTCAATTCTTGGCCCAAGGCTGGCGACGCTACTCCAAGAACGATAAGACCGGCAAATACGTGCGTTTTCATGGAATTCCCCTTTTATTGATGTTGAAAAGTCAATTCACACTCCGGCCGTCGAGCGCCCAAGCGCACTCCGGTTCCCAATAAAGGTAGACCTCATTTCCCACCGCCACCCGATGCGATGTTTGTGGCGCATTGCTCTTCACGATAAGGCGCGATCCCCCATCCAGTTCGATGTGGATTCGCAACTGATCACCGCAGTAGATGATGTCAGCTATGGTCCCCAGCACGTGGTTTGGGGTGGGCTCCAACTGTAGAGAAATACTTTCTGGACGGATGGCGATGGTGCATTGCGCGCCAGGTCGAGCGTGGGAGGTGGACCGTGCTCTAACAGTGTGCCCTCCCGCCAGTGTTGCAACAGCTGTTCCTCCCTCGATCTCGGTGATCGTTGCGTCGAGACAGTTGTTGTCTCCGACAAATTCCGCGACAAACCGATTGTTTGGTCGAGAGTATATCTCCTCCGCGCAGCCTATCTGCTGGATTCTCCCATCGTTAAAGATGGCGATCCGGTCGGACATCGTAAGCGCTTCATATTGGTCGTGTGTGACATAAACAACCGTCAAACCAAGCCGGTCAGCTATTTGGCGAATTTCAAGCTGCAGGTCTTCGCGCAGTTTTTTGTCCAATGCGCCTAACGGCTCATCCATAAGGACCAAGCTTGGCTCAAACACGAGCGCACGGGCAAGCGCCACGCGCTGCTGCTGACCACCTGACAGAGCCGTGGGCCTCCTATCTGCGTATTCCGAAAGACGCACCATCGACAGCGCCTCGAATACGCGACGCACAATTTCAGTTTTGGCCACACCTCTCACCTTGAGTGAGTACCCCACGTTCTCTGCGACGGTCATATGAGGAAAAAGCGCATAGTTTTGGAAAACCATGCCGATGTTGCGTTTCTCGGGAGCCATGGTTTGGATCGGACGTCCATCCACCGCAATCTCTCCTGTGGTCGGAAATTCAAAGCCCGCCAGCATCATGAGCGTGGTCGTTTTTCCTGAACCGGAAGGTCCGAGGAGGGTCAGAAATTCGCCCTTCCTGATCGATAAATCCAGGTTTTTAACAACGAAATTTTTCCCATCATAAGTTTTCGATATTCCAGAAAACCCGACATAGGTGTTCACTTGGTTTAGTTCTGCCATCGTCGTTCCCTTTTTCTCGATTTTCGATAAGCAGTCTTGAATATCAATATCGAACACGGAATTAACGGTTTCGTCAAGATGGCGAGCCAATTTTCGGAGCAGATCAGTTGAGTGCCTATTACCCATCGGCATAAAACATGCGCTCTGATCATAGACACCGAGATAGGCCAGCCAGTTTTCCGCTGTTACCAGTGTGAGAGAAGATTGTGTAAACAACCGCAACACGATTTGATGTGACAGTAATTTATCGGTTTGCAAACATGACGGCTTGGTCGGACCGGACAGACGTTTTTGAACTTGTTTCCTACTGAACCGCCACGGATTGTTCGTGTACGCTAGCATTTTGATAAATCATTCATAGATCTACGCTGCGACCAGCCAAACCCGTGAGTTGATAGCAAAACCACGTCTCGGTTATCTTAAAATATATATGGAACAACGCGAATTAATTTGTGGGAGAGTCGGAGTATGGAACCTCTATGGCCACTATGCTTAGCCGATAGGAACAACGATGCCGATCATGGCCTTAAGACCCACGTCATGACTTTCGCCAACGGGCTTCAATTATGGAAAGGCTGGTTACAAGGTTTCGCGCCTACGCAAAACTTGTTTGTCTTTTACAATTGGAATTGTAGCCGTATTTCAGTCTTAGCAATCCGGCTTAGCCGAGTATGCAGTATCCGGTTCAACCACGTGCACAAAAAAAGTCATGTTTTTACTAAAGGACGGCGTAGCCATCTGATTGCCAGTCAGTATCTGGTTATCCTTGGAGGAACGTGGCGCGAGAAATCGTGCGCTGCATCCTTCTGAAGCTATTGTGGACGCGATTAAGGCCCGCCTGACCGAGGCGTCAGTAGAAGATTCGGTTTTGCTATCGGATCTGCTTTCTCGGCTCGATGCCATCGAACATTAAAGAGCCCAAGCGATGAAACTGACGTGCTTTTCCAAACGTAACAGGCAATCCGTGGTGCCATAGGCTAAAAGACCCTAATGCCAACTTACCGCTTGTTTTTCAACGGAACTTCCTCAAGAGCAAGCCGATAGGACGTGCCGTCTTTCCAACCGTCGGCCGATGGATCGGGTGGCGGTGCTGCTTGAGCAAGGTCAACCCTGGTCCGCTTCAAAGAGGCCGTGTTGGTTTCCAGTTGCGTGTCCCGTTTACGTAGCATGCCTGCATCAAGTTGCCCATCGGCAGTAAAACCCATCATCAATTGCGGAATACCGAGCGGAATAGAGGAATTTTCATCTATCTGCCATGTGTGCCATGTTTTGCGATAGGTAGATACGAGCCCGGCAATCGCCGTATGCTCAACCGTTTCAGGGATACCGGGCATAATAAGTTCGCCTGAAGTCGTTTCATGGCGATGACTGTGCCATAGCAGCTTCTCTTTTTCCGGCAGGGTTTTAAACAATCGCTCGGAGACGATATATTCAATTCCGATTAGACGCGAGCCGGCCTTATTTCCGTCGTAGATCACACACTGGAAGAAGTCCTCGTTGATATGCGTGCAATAATGATGCGCTTCGACCTGTCTGCCCATATCATCAGCATAAAAATGGAAGCCGTTCAGATACATATTAATCGCGCTGATCGGACTATCATCCTGCAGGAGATCAGCACCCAACTCCAGCGCGTGACTTTTCAGAGATTTTTTGTCGCCCGCGATTGGATCGCCTTTTTCGGTCGATTGCTCTGCAAAAGCAGAAACGCAGCCACAGCTTAGGAAGTAAGCGCTGTTCTATTCGCACGTTGACCAAGCGCAGTGGGGCGTAACGATGCCTTTCCACTTGGACGTGGTGGCAACAATGCACCGATAGTGGACTTCAGGCTTCTCTATACATCTCCACCTTGGTTAGACAGGTCACGCTATCCCGAAAAAAGGTTGCGGTGTGCGCGCCGCCTGTTTTATCCTGAGGTGCTGGCAAGGAGAATCATATGCCCAGCAACCTTCCTAAAACACATGAGAGTTTCCTGAATCAGGTCTGCGACGCGGTCGCAGTCGACGAACGGCTTAACGCACTTCTGATCGGCGGGTCGTACATTCACGGCGGGTTCGACGAGAATTCCGACCTGGACTTCGTCATCGTCGTCAATGACGAAGATTATGAGGACGTCATGGCCACGCGCTTGGCTTTCGCGAAGACCCTTCCTGGTCTTGTCAGCGCTTTCACCGGCGAGCATGTCGGGGAGCCGCGTCTTCTGATCTGCCTCTATGGTCCCCCGCTCCTGCATGTCGATCTGAAATTTATCCTGGCATCTGATCTCGACCGCCAAATCGAGCGACGGGCGATTTTGTTCGCCCGGAAGCCGGCCGAGATGGCGGCCCGTGTTCAAGCCGGAGAGGTCGAGTGGCCCAACCATTCATCGGACTGGTTTGAAGCACGGGCCTGGATATGGCTGCATTATGCGGCCACCAAGCTTGCCCGTGGCGAACTCTACGAGGCAATAGGGATGCTTGCATTCTACCGGGAACAGGTTCTCGGTCCGCTACTTTACCGCCGTGCAGGCAAAAACCAGCGGGGTGTCAGACGCCTCGAGACGCTGGCATTGGACGAACAGGGAATGCTTGCCGCAACCGTGGCCACGAATGACGCTGCCTCCGTGAAAAGAGCGATAGAGGCATGCATTGCCATATATATGGACCTGAGAGCCGATGACCCGCCGTCACTGCCGACAGAAGCAATGCCTAAACTGCTGCGCGACTTTATCGATAAGGTAAGCTCCACCGGCGAGGTTCGCACCCGATGACCCAGGCAGCGACGGGCACGCCTCGACGTTTGTCTCTCGTGTCACTCCTGGTGCGCGACTACGACGAGGCGATCTCCTACTATGTCGGCAAGCTCGGCTTTCGACTTCTGGAGGACACGAGGTTATCAAGTGAAAAGCGGTGGGTCGTCGTCGGCCCTGGAGGCGGTCAGGCATCCCTGCTCCTCGCCAAGGCCGTTGGCGAACAGACCGACGCTATCGGGCGACAGGCGGGCGGCAGGGTGTTCCTTTTCCTGGAAACGGATGACTTTGCCCGTGATCATGCTCGCTACTTGGAGGCGGGTGTCACTTTCCGCGAACAGCCAAGAGTGGAGGCTTACGGTAAGGTTGCCGTATTCGAGGACTTATACGGCAACCCGTGGGACCTGATCGAACCAACTATGTCCTACGCCTTTTGATTCCAAAGTGAGCTGACAGCTTATCGGCTGTCAGCTCGCTTCGGGTCTGCTCCGTCATGAGTAACTCCACGGCATCAGCACATCGATTCGGCTCTGCTTGTGGCCGCTGACGATGGCGGTCAGCGTAGCAGTCAGATAGGCAAACGGATCAACCGAATTGAGTTTGCAGGTCTCGATGAGGGAGGCGATGGTCGCCCAGTTCTCCGCTCCCGCGTCATGTCCGGCAAAGAGAGAATTCTTACGGTTCAGAGCTATCGGGCGGATGGTTCGCTCGATGCTGTTGTTGTCGATCTCGACGCGACCATCGGTCAGGAAAACACAAAGCCCATCCCAGTATTTGGCGATATAAGCGAGTGCTTCGCCGAGCGGCGACTTGCCAGAGACGCGGGCACGATGATGCGTCAGCCAGGTCCGCATGTCGGCGACCAATGGCGCTGACCGTGCCTGCCTTCCGGCCAAGCGGGCGTCGGCGTCGCGACCGCGCAACGCTGCTTCGATGCGATAGAGGTCGCCGATCCGCTTCACGCCTTCCTCGGCAATTGGTGCCGAGCCGGTGCGGGTGATCTCGACCAGCCTGCGCCGTGCGTGAGCCCAACAATAGGCGAGCTGGATGTCGGGCCCGGCGCGTCCCGGTGCGAGCAAGCGGTTATAACCCGCGTAACCATCCACCTGAAGGACGCCTGTAAACCCTTGCAATATCCGTTCGGCATGCTGGCCACTGCGACCCGGAGCATAGGTGAAGGCGACGCCTGGCGGAGCACCTCCACCCCACGGTCGGTCATCGCGAGCCAGCGCCCAGAAGTATCCGGTTTTGGTTTTGCGAGAGCCGGGATCGAGGACCGGCGCACGGGTCTCGTCCATGAACAGCTTGGTGGACCGCTTCAGGTCGGTGATCAGAGCGTCGAAGACCGGGCGAAGCTCGAATGCTGCCCGGCCGACCCAGTCGGCGAGCGTGGAGCGGTCGAGATCAACGCCCTGGCGACTCATGATCTGGGCCTGTCGGTAAAGCGGCATGTGATCGGCATATTTGGAGACCAGCACATGCGCGATGGTCGCCTCCGTTGGCAACCCGGCGTGGATCAATCTTGCAGGCGCTGGAGCCTGGGCAACGCCGTCGGTGCAGGTACGGCACGCATACTTGGGACGACGAGTAACGATGACGCGGAACTGCGCCGGGATGACATCCAGCCGCTCGGAGGCGTCCTCGCCGATGCAATGCAGACCGCCGCCGCAGGCGCAGATCAGGCTTTCCGGTTCGATGATCTCCTCAACGCGAAGAAGATGGGCGGGCAGAGAGCCGCGATTGGCGGCACGGAGTTTAGGCTGCGGCTTCCCAGAGGCGCTATCGGCTTCATCTTCGGCATGGATGGCCGCAATAGCGGTTTCCAGGTCCTCCAATGCGAGGTCGAATTGCTCGGGATTGGCCTTCTCGGATTTGCGGCCGAAGGCGGCCAGCTTGAATGCGGCAACCAGCTTCTCCAGCCGCTCGATCCGGTCATCCTTGCGAAGTTCACGCGCTTGCGCCGCGATCAGCATCGCCTTCAGCGCAGCAACATCATCGGGAAGATCGGCGGCGTCTAACATGATCGAAGTCTATCAAAATCAGCGTCGCTTCGCCGTTGGAATTTACCGCCCGAGTCATAGTGCCGCATCTATTCGATGGTGTCCGGCGGTCTCGCCTCTACGGAACGGACGCGACGCCAATCAAGGCCTGCAAACAACGCTTCGAATTGGGCATGGCCCAGCGTCATCAAGCCGTCCTTGATACCCGGCCAGGTGAAGGTGTGTTCCTCCAGCCGCTTGTAGGCCATCACCAGACCGCTGCCATCCCAGTAGATCAGCTTCAATCGATCCGCTTTCCGGGACCGAAACACGAAGACCGTCCCTGTGAACGGGTCCTTGTGCAGTTCGTTCTTGACCAGCGCCGCCAGACCATTATGGCCCTTGCGGAAATCTACCGGCTTTGTCGCCACCATGATCCGGACGCGGTTCGATGGAAAGATCATGACGGGACCGCGCAGGCACGCGCGACAGCGGCGATGCGCTCGGCAGACGCACCTTCTTCCAGCCGAATGATGACGGACCCGACGATGATCTCGGGACGGCTGGTCTTTTTGATCGGCGGTTCCGAAACAGGTGCAGCAACTATGACCGCTGCGAACTCCACCGCATCCCCAGGTGCAGGCAAAACCAACTTGCCCTGCCGCGCCATCGTTCGCCAGGTGGAGAGGTGGTTCGGCTTCAGGCCATGTCGCTCTGCGACTTCATTTACCAGCGCTCCGGGCCGAAGACTTTCCGAAACGATCTGTGCTTTAACGTCATCCGGCCAGTGCCGGTGAAACTCACGTCCAGACTTCCTGGTCGTGAGAACCTCCAATGTACTCTCCATGGAGAAACTCCCGTTGCTCGTCCATGGATAGGCGATCACAGATCAGGTCCGTAAGGACAACGTGGGAGCGGAACACCGGTTACCTTAGGAAAGCCGCAGCCGACCCTGCAAGTCCGACAAACCCGCGACGGTTCGGACGAATAATCCGTGTTGACATCGAAAGTCTCCTTTTTAACGAAGTCTTCCTAAGCAATCCGAACCTCCAAAGTTCCCAGCCGCACAAGGCAAGCCACCGACTGTTTGGTGTGGAATACCGAGTTCCGGTCCTGTAAACGGCAAGCTACCAACAGGACTAGGCCGAATGGCGCCTGCCGTCTAATTCATTGTTAAGCTTCAGTTTTAATGCTCAGCCGGCGCATTAACATTAAGTGATAATATTGCGATACCTAATATTTCTAGACAGCGTATGGTTAATATTCCGAAATAGGAGGCTGACATGCCGTTTTTTAACGAAGCGAGCCGAGTATATAATACTATCGAAGTCACCTTTTTGCGTAGCTGCTATACTAATGCAGCCATCATTCTCGAAGAAAGTGACCAGAATTATTCGGCTCATGAACTCGCATCGTGCATAATTTTGCTGTACGAACGTGGACTACGCGATCAAAGTTATATCAGCGAACTTGCTGCAAACCTGGCACATCTTAGATACAGCAGACGCCATCAGATGGATCGGGCAAATTCCAACAACCTCTTTGGAACGTTTGCCTGAGCGAGAGAGTTTTTTCCCAAACTCGTTTCGGGTCTGTGATCGCTTGCCTAAGAGAGCCAAAGCCGATGTGCCACAGCCAATCAGGAGAAGCACTCCGGCTACCTGCTGTCTAACAAGACGTTCGAGCTACACTGTCTTAAAATGTGTTAACCTGGCGCTGGAGGCGTGTTGATATCCGTTTCTGTAAAGCTGCGGGCTTTTTCCAGAATCCGCTCCGCAGCCTCGTACTGTTCGTCGGATACCCTGACTGCGAGGAACGTTCCGCCCTGCTCTATCCCGGCTGAGTATATGTTCGCATCCGTTCACTAAGGCCCGCTTCGACGAGAGAACGATAAACATTCCCGGCGATGCCGCCGATTGCAGCCCACTAACAGCACCCGTCAGGGTGCTCGCGAGCCAGCCTGCAGCGACGATCCGCCCAAGTCCGGGGATTGCCATCAATCCAAGACCTGTGAGCAATCCTGCGGTCCCGCCCACAAGGGCCCCGGTGCCTGCTGCGACACCGGCTGCATTCTCCGTCAATTCTCCTTCGCTCCCGCTGGATATGATGGCAATTTCTTCGGCATGGATTCCTGAAGCCACCAAAGCGGCAATAGTGAGTTTTGCTTGGAGTGTGTTTGAAAACAACGCACTTACGGTTCGCATTGCGCCTATCCTTTTTGTGTGAACCGCCTAACACCCGACAGGCGGGTTCGTTCCGTAGTCCCAAGGGGAACAAACTGCTTTTCGATCGGTTAGACAGCGCGACAATCAAAGGAAAGACAATTAAGGGAGTGGAAAATGTCTGATACTCGACACTGGCTCATTCAATGGCTTCGTGATGCTCATGCAATGGAAGAGCAAGCCGAAACGATGCTGAACGGACTCCTTGGGCGTCTGGAAAACTATCCGAACTTGGCCGAACGCATCCGTGGCCACCTTGAAGAAACCAAGACCCAAGCTGAGCGGCTTGAGCGTTGTCTGGATCAACTCGGTGAAGATGCATCCACTTTAAAGGATGCTGGCGGTAAACTGATGGCCATGGGTCAGTCGTTTAGTGGCTTTTTCGCGGGCGACGAGGTTTTGAAAGGCTCCCTTGCGAGCTTCGCATTCGAGAATATGGAAATTGCCTCCTACACGATCCTCATCGCTGCTGCCCGCCGATTGAATGAGGAAGAAATTGCAAGGGCATGTGAGCAGAGCCTGCAAGAGGAAATCGCTATGGCGGACTGGCTTCGGTCCAATCTGGATGCGACAACTACCCAGTTTCTGGAGAGGACTTTTGCCGAGAGCGACGCCGCGAAGCGCTAAAAATCCGAAACCACTTCGATGCCCCTTCAATCATCTTCACCGACCTCATCCTCCCCATCATCCGAGACGCTGTTTCTCGGATGCCAGCGCAAAGCGTGGATCTGAATGTACGAATGCGGCGCGCGGCCCCAGCGGCGTTTAGAAACGCCGCCGGGGTTTACACTTTTTTAAGGCTTCTTTACAACCACCGCGGCATTTGGCTCTGAGGAAAACGTGGCACGCTTCGCCTGCATGATTGAGCCATCGGATCGTAGTTGTGCATTGGGGAGACGCAAATGAGTTGGATCATTTTAGCGGAAGCTGTTCTTACCTCTGTGCTGGCACTGGTTGCACTTGCCATGATTTGGCACGCGGGGCGCTAGCCGATTATACCAGGCAGTTCATTTTTTACCCTTGACCGCTGTCCTTGTTCCCCTATCAAACACCTTTGCGCAGGCTTTCCAGACCGATGGCAACCCAACTTGCGCGAGCCCCGGCTATCGCCCCCCCGCAGGCCGGGGCTTTTATTTGAAGCATATGAACTGCGGTCCTTCACCCTTAGTCAATCCCCTGGTCTGGACACAGCTGGTCATCTCTCATCTGTTTTGGTGACGATGAACCAATTCAACGCACGTGACGGTCTGTTTCGTTTCGGTGCTGAGAAATCGCGGGGTCGATACCTGCGGAAACCAGAAAATCATGCCTTTTAGCGAAAGCAACAAACAGTCCGCGGGCCGTTTCGAAGTCAATTTCTCCGCGCAGCGCGGCCGCGCAGGCCTTTAGTGCAATGTTATGGGCTGGGTTTCGAAGTGAAGCGGGCTGTTCTGAAAGAAACCGGTAGGCCTCAGTCGCATTGCGAACCTCGACCGGAAGGCCAAGGCCAACAAGAATGGAAACTGGCTTTTCAAACAAATCGGTTCTCATCGTACTCTCCTTTCTAGCCGTAAGGTTTTGGTTTGCCGTTAGCCGTCAGTGGATGACTGGTAACCCAGACGTGACGGTGCAAAATGGGTATTGGGCGAGTTAAATGCACGCTCCAGAGAACTACAGCGAGAAACGTACTTTCATTAATCGTCGTCGCCTACGTTAGCCGCCTCCAGAATATCAATGAGATCGGCGATTATTCCCGACGGTAGTGAACGTCCGTCATTAACGAGTGCTTCGTCAGCATTGATCCACGCCCAAGCTTGGGCAAGCTCTGCTGATGATGCTCCAGTCGCGTTAATTGCTGCGGCTAGCGCCTCGTCGGTGGGTCCCAAAATAGCGGTTATCTCTTTGATTTTCATCTGAGCTACCTTTGTATTCCCGGGAAGCGGAAGCCATGAAATCCAGTCTCATTACTCAGTGCAATTTGAACTCGCCCTCAACGCGGCGCCATTCGTTTGGCCCAATCAGTCGCTGATGTGTGTAGCGGACGGAATGTAACGGGCCATCAAGTTTGGCCTGCCAAAAATCCAGAAAGCGGTGCATTTCCGGAAAATCCGGCGCCAGATCATAGTCTTGCCAGATATAAGATTGCAAAACGCATTCGAAATCGGGAATTCGATAGAGTATGTGGGCGGTGGTGAGGCCATAGCCGTGCATCTGACGTTCCAGATCCGATGAAAATCGCACGATTCATCTCCGTTTCAAGATAGCCAAAGACTGAGAATAAATGTTGCTCCGCTTCCTGAAAAATTCAACAGAAAAAATGATTTTATCGTTCGTTACCAGTGCGTTGGCAGCATTCTGCGATGAATGCTAATTTTTCTCGTCTCCCTCTTGAAATCAGGAAATCGCTAAACCAGATCATCACGCGCAAGATGCTCCAAGGAGGTTTTGCACCCGCCCGGACTGGTGATCCGGTCCGGGCGGGGAGCTACGTCATCTTTTTTGCTCAACGGAGGAAAACATGTCGTTTCGACCGCTTCATGATCGAATTCTTGTCCGCCGGGTTAATTCGCAGGAAAAGACCCAAGGTGGGATAATCATTCCTGACACGGCGAAGGAAAAGCCCCAAGAAGGCGAAGTAGTCGCGGTAGGCGCCGGCACCCGAAACGAGGTTGGCCAAATTCAGGCGCTTGACGTTAATGCTGGCGATCGCATCCTGTTTGGCAAATGGTCGGGCACGGAAATAAAGATCAATGGTGAGGAACTCTTGATCATGAAGGAAAGCGATGTCTTTGGCATTATCGAGCATGCGACCGAGCAGAAAAAAGCTGCCTAACGCGAAAATTTATTAATTCAATCCATCAGTCAGATAGCTGCCTATTGAGGAGTTAAAAAATGGCTGCGAAAGAAGTCAAGTTTCACACTGACGCCCGGGAACGCATGCTGCGTGGGGTCGACACACTTGCCAATGCCGTTAAAGTAACCCTTGGCCCAAAGGGACGTAATGTCGTGATCGACAAATCCTTCGGTGCCCCGCGCATTACCAAAGACGGCGTTTCTGTCGCCAAGGAAATTGAACTGGAAGACAAGTTCGAAAACATGGGCGCGCAAATGCTGCGCGAAGTGGCTTCGAAGACCAATGATCTTGCCGGTGACGGTACTACCACTGCCACCGTTCTTGCCCAGGCGATTGTTAAGGAAGGCGCAAAGGCGGTTGCTTCAGGTATGAATCCAATGGACCTAAAGCGCGGTATTGACCTTGCGGTCGATGCCGTCGTCAGGGAATTGAAGGCAAATGCGCGCAAGATTACCAGCAATTCTGAGATCGCGCAGGTCGGTACGATTTCTGCAAATGGCGACGAAGAGATCGGGCGCTATCTTGCGGAAGCGATGGAGAAGGTAGGTAACGACGGCGTCATCACCGTCGAAGAAGCCAAAACTGCCGAAACGGAACTTGAAGTCGTTGAAGGCATGCAATTCGACCGAGGCTATCTATCGCCCTACTTCGTTACCAATCAGGACAAGATGAGGGTCGAACTCGAAGATCCATACATTCTGATCCACGAAAAGAAGCTGTCGAATTTGCAGGCTATGCTGCCACTGCTTGAGGCTGTGGTCCAGTCGGGCAAGCCACTTCTGATCATCGCTGAGGACGTCGAGGGAGAAGCTCTGGCGACGCTTGTCGTTAACAAGCTGCGCGGTGGTTTGAAGATTGCAGCCGTAAAGGCACCGGGCTTTGGTGATCGACGCAAGGCCATGCTCGAAGACATTGCCGTACTGACTGGTGGCTCTGTTATCTCGGATGATCTCGGCATCAAGCTCGAGAACGTTACGTTAAACATGCTTGGCAGAGCTAGGAAAGTGGCAATCGAGAAGGAGAGTACAACAATCATTGACGGCGTAGGCTCTAAAACCGAAATCGACGCTCGGGCTGCACAGATCCGAACGCAGATCGAAGAAACCACGTCAGATTACGACCGGGAGAAGTTGCAGGAGCGCCTCGCCAAGCTTGCCGGCGGTGTCGCTGTGATCCGTGTCGGCGGCTCGACAGAAGTGGAAGTAAAGGAGAAAAAAGACCGGGTCGACGACGCGCTGCATGCGACCCGCGCCGCTGTTGAGGAAGGCATTCTGCCGGGCGGCGGAGTGGCCCTTCTCCGGGCGGTCAAGGCGCTGGATGATCTGTCGGCAACCAATCAAGATCAAAAGGTCGGTATCGATATCGTGCGTCGCGCGATCGAAGCGCCGGTTCGGCAAATTGCCGAAAATGCCGGGGCGGAAAGCTCTGTTGTCGTTGGGAAGCTTCGCGAGCGGACTGACCACTCTTACGGCTGGAACGCACAGACGGGCGAATATGGCGATCTCTACGCCCAGGGCGTCATTGATCCCGCCAAAGTGGTGCGCACTGCGCTTCAGGACGCGGCGTCCGTTGCCGGCCTTCTAGTTACAACCGAAGCCATGATCGCCGAAAAACCCAAGAAGGAAATCCAACCCGCCCCTGCTGGCGCAGGTATGGACTTTTAATTATTGAAGACATGGCCCGCTCTTCCGAGCGGGCCATGTATACTCCAGATTGCCAGTCAAAAACTGATTTGCATAAAAATTGACCCTCGCCGACCAGTATCCTCACTTTGCCACTTTTGTTCGGACAAAGTTCTGACGACTGCGCATCCCAATTTGCTTGCTTCCGACCTGCTATATATTAGCTCGGGGGTTTCGCTTTGAAAGCAGTAAGAGCGAGGCGATGATGATCGTTCCAATAATGAACAGAAACGCCGCAGCAGCGATGGCTGGACTTATATTCTCTCTGATTGTCGAGAACATCTGACGAGCAACCGTGCGTTGGTTCGGACCTGCAACAAACAAGGTTAGCACGACTTCATCCAAGGACGTTGCAAAAGCAAACACCGCCCCTGTCACGATGCCCGGTGTTGCCAATGGTAGAGTTACCTGACGCAAAACCATCCAAGGTGATGCGCCAAGGCTAGCTGCGGCATTTTCCAGGCGGCGGTCAATGCCCTGAAGCGCAGCGGTCACGTTAACAACAACAAACGGAATTGCAATGACCGTATGAGCAAGGATAACACCCATATACGTATTTGCGAGGCCATACTGTGCGAACATCAACTGCATGCCGACGCCAAGCACGACTGCTGGAACGACCATTGGCAGCAGAAATACTGTTCGAAAGAAGCTGAATAACAAAGATACAGACTTTCCACGTAATCCGAGTGCAGCAACCGTACCAAGAATGCTCGCAAGGATCGTCGTTCCAATTCCAATAATTAAACTATTGACGATGGATCGACGCCAAGCGTCGGCCATGAACAACTCATGAAACCAACGAAAAGAATAACCAGGAATCGGGTAATTCAAGAAAATGCTGTCTGTAAAAGCCAGAGGAAGGATGGCAAATAACGGAGCCATCAAAAAGATGATAACCCCAGACCCGAATATTGCCTTGCTGACGATGAGCGTTCTCATGCGCGCGCTTCCTCCGAAGATAGACGAAGATAGACGACGTAGAGGATCATTGTTGCAGCCAGAAGCACAATTCCAAGCGCGCCGGCCATACCCCAATTGGCCGCCCCAGTCGCGTAATAGGCGATGACAGAGCTAATCATCTGATCCTTAGCCCCCCCGATCAGTGCTGGTGTGATGTAGTAACCAAGTGCACTCATAAAGACGACAAGCCCACCGGACACGACACCCCGAAGGCTAAGGGGCAGCAGTACCAACAAAAAAGCGCGAAAGGGTGACGCGCCTAACGATGCAGCAGCAGGCATCAGGTTTTTCGGAATCCCGATGAGAACGCTGAAGATCGGCAGTACCATGAAGGGTAGAAGGACGTGGGTCATTGCAATCACGACGCCCAACCGGTTGAAGATGAGTGGTACGGGCCCGCTTGTCAAACCAAGGGTTTGAAGCGTCATATTGATGAGGCCATTGTCCTGAAGAATGATGTACCAGGCTGCAGTTCGCACAAGGAGCGAAGTCCAGAGAGGAAGAAGCACAGCTCCCAGTAGCAATTGACGTCTCCAACCATTAGTCGATGCGGCAACCATCGCAAAGGGTAGTCCTATAGCAACACAACATATCGTCACCACTCCGGCCATGATCAGCGTTCGAAAGAGCGTGGTCCGATTGGCGGATTTATCTTCGGGCACATTGATGATACTGCCGTTGGCGTCTCGCTGTAGATCGACAGCCGACAGCAGGTTTCTGTCGGTAATCGTGGTGCCAGCCGCTTCCTGGATTGCAATCCAGAATACCGGATCGCTCCATCGCGGGTCCACCGACACCAGATCGGAGATTGACTGGTTCTCCGCAACAGCGGTACGTGTCTTGGTCATCAAAGTGCGAAAGCCGGACTTTGCGCTGTTCAATCGACGGACCAAGTCGCCGAAAAGCTCATCGTCGCTGACATTTCGGATGTCGTTGGCGAGTGCTAGCTGAGCTGCCGCCGACGCGACAGTTGCTCTGTCCCAATCCTGCAGGGACTCGGATACGGTGGGTAGTGCTCTTGACGCGATAGGATCGGAAACCGCCGACTTCATCATTGTTGCAAGTGGTGCGACGAAGAAAAATGCCAGGAAGAGAGCCAGTGGTGCAATTAGCGCTATCGACTTGATTTGATTTTGGAGCCGAGATGGACGGTTCATGAAACGACCCAGCATTGTTCCGGAGCGAAAGAGGCTATGACCTCTTGCCCTATTTTTGGCGTGATCGCGGTTCTAGTAGCCTTGACCACGAAGGATCCGTTTCCGGCGTCCACTTGTACCTGAAGATGGTCACCGTGATACACAATATCCGCTACCGTTACCTTTAGCTGATTTTTTGCCGCTCCAGGCTGTCCGAGCTCTATACGTTCCGGGCGCACAGACACATTGATAGTGCTTCGAGGTTCCAAGCCTGCGGTAGATGCTACTTTGATTGTTTGACCATCATCCAAAGTGACGTCCACGATGCCATTGGACGATGAAGCGACTGTGCCGCTCACTAGGTTAGTTTCGCCAATAAACTCGGCAACGAATTGAGTTTTTGGCCGGTCGTAAATTTCCGAGGGTTCGCCGATCTGCTCAATCTTGCCATGATTGAAGATCGCTATGCGATCGGACATCGTCAAAGCTTCAGTCTGATCGTGTGTAACAAAGACGATAGTCAAGCCCAAGCGATGATGGATATCGCGAATATCCATCTGCATCTGTTCGCGAAGCTTCTTGTCAAGAGCGCCCAACGGCTCGTCCATCAATACGACTTCCGGCTCGAATACCAATGCGCGAGCCAGCGCAACCCTCTGTTGCTGACCACCGGATAATTGTATTGGTCGACGTTCGTGGAAGGCTCCCAGTTGAACCATGTCGAGGGCCTTCGTCACACGCTCGACAATCTCGGCTTTGGAAAGGCCCCTCATCTTGAGCGGAAATCCTACGTTGTCCGCTACAGACATGTGAGGAAACAAAGCGTAATTCTGGAATACAACTCCCATATTTCGCTTATGGGGCGGCAAAGCATCTACGCGCCTGCCTCCGACAGCAATTGCACCGCTAGTTGGATTCTCGAAACCGGCCAGCATCATGAGAAGTGTTGTCTTGCCGGACCCGGATGGGCCCAGCATGCTCACGAACTCTCCCTTGCCAATCGACAGATCGAGATCATCGACAACGGTCATCATACCGAACGCTTTGCTGACCTGGTCGAAATGGATAAACGCGTCACTCATCATAACCTGCGCTGATTCTTGGTAGTCTCGAGGCCAAAGGCTGCTCCGCTGCCCCTGAGGGCAATGGAGCAAGAGATTGCAATCGTTGATTCCTATTGAGCTAGCCAGGCATTGAAACGCTGCGTCAACTCTTCTAGGTTGTCGGTCCAGAAATCCACGTCCAGAGCGATGGCTCCGCCGATGTTTTCATCGGCAGTCGGAAGCTCTTTCTGGAACTGTTCAGGCACCAGCTTCGTCGCCCCAAGGGTCGGTAAACCGTAAGCGATATATTCAGGAAGTTTCGCCTGGTTCTCTGCCTTGCTGGCATAGGCGATGAAATCCATGCCCGCATCCTTGTTCGGGCTATCTTTCAAAATGACCCAGCTATCGATGGCGTATACACTGCCCGGGAACACAAATCCGAAACTCTTGCCTTCGGACCGGTTGATGCCGCTGATACGACCATTGTAAGCAGAAGTCATGACGACCTGCCCGGACGAGAGCAGCTGTAGCGGCTGCGCGCCAGCGTCCCACCAGATGATATCTGCCTTCAATTCTTCAAGTTTCCTGAAAGCCCGGTCAACGCCGCCTTCACTGCTCAAAACTTCATAAACTTGATTAGCAGGAACGCCGTCGGCCATCAATGCGAACTCAAGAGCGTATTTCGGCCCTTTGCGAAGGCCGCGCTTGCCGGGAAACTTCTTCGTATCCCAGAAATCAGCCCATGTCCTTGGCTCTTCTTTGAGCTTTTCGCCGTCATATGAAAGCCCGGTCGACCACACGATATTGCCAACACCACAGTCACTGACTGCTGCAGGAAGATACGCATCCTTCCCGCCAAGCTTCTCCCAATCAATTTTCTCATAAATACCGTCGGCGCACCCTAGCGCTAATTCTTCAGCCTCAACTTCCACCACGTCCCAGTTTGGAACACCGGCCTTCACCTTGGCCTGGAGAACGCCGTAACCGCCCTCCCAACTTTCATCTAAAACTGGCTTGCCGATCGCGGAGGCGAAGGGTTGAAAGAAAATTTTACGTTGCGCGTCCTGAAAATTTCCTCCCCAGGATACAACGGTCAGATCACGGGCCTGGGCACCAAAGACACCTGCTACCAGGACTGTGGACGCTATAATCGAAACTTTGAGTATGTTCATCGGACGCTCCCCTTTGTGCTCTCGATGGCCTATAGCAAAGCACGTTTGAAAACTTTGGAAAGCGGGGTTAACCGAAACGGTCAATATATTCACCATATTTCAGTATAGGGTGAAGGGATTAATAAGTTGGCGGAGTAACCGCGCTGATAATCTCGCTCTGACCGTCGAAGACATTCCGAAACCGATGAGGCACACGGCTATCAAAATAATACCCATCGCCGGGTTTTAGCACCCTCTTCTGGCTTCCGACCGTAACTTCAACCAGACCAGAAAGCACCATGCCAGCCTCCTGTGCTGCGTGAGTAAATTCCTCGCCAGAATCCGCCCCAGGTGCATAACGTTCATGTAACATGAGAAGTTCTCGATTGGGATGGTCCAGACCGATTACTCTATAGGAAATCGTATCTACCTTCCCAATCTCAGCTAAATCTGCCGACGAATAGAAGGGCGAATAAGGAAGGCTGGATTGCAAATCGGAGAAAAAACCGGTCAGTGTTGTCCCCAACGCATCGAGTACTGCACCAAGAGTGTCGATGGACGGGCTCATCCGGTCACGTTCGATCAATGATATTGTGGAGTGAGATATCCCGGAACGAGCGGCGAGTTCTCGAACTCCCAGATCTCGGCGACGACGAAGTTCGCGAAGTTTGCTACCGATTTTAGGCATATATCGTTTTCCATGTTTCTGTGCTTACCCACATTGTCATCGTAAACGCAGGGAGGATACCTGGAGCGAAATTGGTTCACCTGCTTTGGTGATTATAATGAACATATGGTTTGTGGGCAATTGTCGGATAGCCAAGCTTGAAAGATGTTGAGGATGATCATCCCACACAGGAGGTTTTGATGACGTCGCGTCTCGATGCGCTGAAAGGCAAGTTTATTCAAATAAAAGAACCGACACGAGACGCCGTCTCTGATACGGCGCCGGTCGAAAAAATAGTGAAGGACATCATCGCAAATGTCCGAGAACGCGGCGATGCTGCTGTTCGCGAATATTCTCTTGCTTTTGATAAAGCGGATCTCGACCGTTTCGAGGTCACTGAGGAAGAAAAGCTCAAGGCCGTTGCCGACCTTGATCCGCAGACGCGTCAAGACACCGAATTTGCCATCGCCAATGTCCGCCGTTTCGCCGAAGCACAACTCGGCACGATCCTCCCGTTGGAAATAGAGAGCTTGCCGGGCCTGCATCTCGGTCATCGGGTTATTCCGATTGAAATCGTAGGCTGTTACGTACCAGGCGGACGTTATCCTCTTCTCTCAGCTCCGGTAATGACGATCGTCCCGGCCAAAGTCGCTGGTTGTGATCAGGTCATCGCCTGTCTTCCCCCGAATGCGCATCAGGCCATGATTGCAGGCTGTCATCTGGCAGGTGCAGACCGCATCTTCCGCGTCGGCGGTGCACAGGCAATCGCAGCCATGGCATATGGCACGGAGACTATTCCCGCGGTCGACAAAATCGTGGGGCCCGGCAATGCGTTTGTAAACGAAGCAAAGCGTCAGGTTTTCGGCCAAGTAGGTATTGATCAGCTTGCGGGCCCAAGCGAAATCTTCATCGTTGCCGACGAAACAGCCAATCCTGCGACGCTGGCGACCGACATGCTTGCTCAGGCTGAGCATGACGTACGCACACGCGTTGGCCTGGTTACGACAGATCGGAAGCTGGCGGATGAGACCATCAAAGAAGTCGAAAAACAGCTGCGGAACCTTTCCACCGCTGCTGTAGCAGGGGTTGCATGGAAAGATTACGGCGAAGTGACCGTTGTTGACGACGAAGAAACCATGATCGCCTACTCCGACTATATCGCAACAGAGCATCTTCAGGTCCACACACGCGACCCGAAGGCAACGGCGAAAAAGCTGCGCAACTATGGTTCGATTTTCATCGGCGAGCTGGCCAGTGTTGTATACTCCGACAAATGCTGCGGCACGAACCACACACTGCCCACTATGGCGGCGGGCCGTTACACGGGTGGACTTTGGGTGGGCTCATACGTAAAAATTGCCACGCATCAATGGCTGGACGAGCGTGGCGTTGCTGCTGTAGCGCCAGCTGCTGTTCGGCAAAGTGCAACGGAACAGCTCGAAGGACACCGTCGGGCCGCAGCGCTCCGACTGAGCCCTGAACAGTTGGAAACTGTCTAGCTAGCCATCCGGATTATCGCGATGTCGGGAAGAAGCCGCCGAGGTATTTCGGCGGCTTCTTTCTGCTTAACAGGCCCTTCGGAATAAGGGAACGAAGCACTCCACGCCAACCTTGGCGCTTCGAAGGGAAGGCTACCTATTGCTGCTTCGAGAGCACGATGAAATTATTCTGGAGAATGTTAGCGCTGCGACCTGATTGCCAGTCAGAAGTGTGAGAATGCCGAGCCTCCTCATAACAACTTACGATAGCCACGTCATGTTAATCTGAGTGACAACCTAGGTGTTGAAATTAGCACCATTTGGTGATAAATTGACTCAACTGCAGGAGGTAGTTTTATGCGTTCAACCATTAATCTTGATGATAATCTCTTGGAAAAAGCCAGATCCCTGACGGGCACAAAGGAGACAGCCGCTTTGGTCCGCCAAGCGTTAGAAGCACTCGTGCGCGTCGAGACTGGTAAACGGCTTATCGCTCTTGGAGGCACCATGCCGGACGCTGAAGCCGCCCCCCGCCGTCGGAGCTCAGTGAATAAGTGATATTAGCAGATACTTCCATTTGGATTGATCATTTCCGCCGAGGTGATAACGATCTTGTAAAAATTATTGGTAACGATCTTCTGCTTTGCCATCCGGCAGTCATTGGCGAACTTGCTTTGGGCAGCCTACGCGACAGGACCGCTGTGTTAACTTTTCTCCGCGCACAGCGTGAGACTATCGTAGCAACCCACGACGAGGTTATGACTCTCATTGAGAGGCATAACGTTTTTAGCATGGGTATTGGCTACACGGATGCTCACTTGCTCGCTTCTGTCCTACTTGATCAGCGCACATCACTTTGGACCCGAGACAAGCGGCTCAAGCTAGCGGCCCTCAAAGCTGGCGCTGCTCTTTATGAGCCCTTTCATAGTTAAAAAGAATATAACGCCATCCGCTTGATCGGCCGTTTTGATGAGCTCGACCGGGTGACACGGTCTTGAATGGGACCGGAAGCAGAAAGTCCGGTCCGGCCAAAAAATGTGCTAAAGGGGGCATAATGAGCTGTCGGCACAACCACCTGATTGCCAGTCAGGAACGATGCGGCAAGAACTGAGCCTGCTATCAGTCCAGCGTTTAACGTTTATACCAATTAGTGGCCGGCTCCTTCGAGGCTCACAGTCTCGCTCAATCAAGTTTGGTTTGTGCAGTTAGGATCGCCAACTCGCTTGATGTAAGGATGACGGTATATCGATAATGGGATGAACCACGCTCTCGACCATGAATGGCGCATGCTACGAAAGTGATCTGCAGCCCTCCATCAGATGTAGCTTCTGTATGAGATTCTTTAAGTGCTTCGTTATAAATCGTAGCCGTATCTGCCCATTCGCGCCTTGCGGCTCCAACGTTTACAATCATTACATTCCCTGTCTTATCGTTTGCCGGAGCAATTGATGGTGAGCTGAAGTGCTCCCGGGCGTTTCTATGAGGCTGTCAGGTTTAATAGAAGAACCATAAACGATGGTGTTCTCATCCTGTTTGAGGATGGCAGATAAAAAAGGAGCCGCTTGGTTCGATTGGCAGTCGGCACACGTTTTTTATTCGAATACTGGCCACCAACCAACACTCCGCATTTTTGGGTTGGCAATGTGCTCTGTTCGACGAAACTGGGCTCTGCGCTCTTGGAGTGGAGCCTTTAATTGACTATCCGTTTATGTCGCCGAATAGCCCGGTTCAAGCGTCGTGTGCGGAGCGCGATAAGCAATTCCAAGATTTAAGCGCGATAATGCTTCCAGCAGTGATTCAAAGGCGATAGTAGTTGCCTTCGCATTTTTCTTAAATTCCAATGAGCCAACGAGGATTATCTTGTTGCCTTGTATTCCTGCATTTTCTCAATTTCACGAATGAATTGCTCTGCATATTGAGCTGTGTCAAAATAGTCCTGCTCATTTACTCCAAGATTATGATGACGGGTAAACACTGCCTTCAATCGATCCAGAAACTTGGGCTCAGTCTCAGCCAGATGGCCGATAAGGACCTGAAGTATCTGTTCGTGAGCCAGAACCTTCCGTTCGAGCGCGGTTGTATCATTTCTCATCGGGTTTACCACCTCTCGGTCCATGACGTCCCGTGCGCGAGCGGGAAAATCCACCGCACGCACGTCGCAAGATGTTTGCAAGCCTGGTCCAATCCCGGGAGGGTTCACTCATCTGCCGATGAGCATTTCTAAGGTCGCCTTTACTGGCAGCATGATCCTCTTCATGGCGCGGACGTACAGGTTGATTGTGTTCAGACGATGTGGATGACCGCTCCTTTTTCATTTCAGCCTCCTGTTAATGCACGCTTGCATTCGCGCTAAAGCGCTTTAGCAAGCGCATTGCTACATGCTGTGGCGAGCGCAGCATTCGGTTGTTCCGCTCCCAACGGCGTGGCCCAGCCGGATTTTTCGATAAGCGTGCGGCGCGAATAGGCCGGTGCGGCTTTGTATTCGGCCATCACCTTTACGGCCTCGGGATCATTCTTAGATTTTTCCAGGCAGTATGGTGTAAGCGCGAGTGCCACACCGTCAGACATATTGGACGCGATTAGATGTTCTGACGTCCCTCCAGTGACCCAGCCGCCGAAGGTAAAGCCAACAGCCATTGTTGCAATCGCACCAACTATCGCTCCGCCAAAAGCGGAATTTATCCATTGGGCATTTTTCATGGTGAAATCCGATCTTCAACGATCGAACGCGCCTTATTGCGCGTTGAAATGCATTATACCACTCTTATCTGAATAGCTTGCACGAATTCTACCTACCTGGGAACTCTTGCTTCCGCGAGTTCGTTCGGCGGCGCTTCGAAGCAATTGCGCTCAGTTCAGGAGGTGCGATCCTCGCTCGACCAGAAGGGTATCGCCGTTTTCCGGGTCAGTGGAAACTGTTGGCAAAAATGTGAAGATATCCATGCTTGGGCCGCCCCCGAATGTCTGCTTGCGCTTTAATTCGAAAAGGCGCACTGTTTATTATGCACAGCAATTGAAACGGGCGCTGTCGTTGGGAGAGAATAATCTCCTGCCCCAAAATGAAGGGGGACATGCGATGTCTTCCGCTTCACGTCTATCCTACTTTGGCCCAGAAGATTTCCCTTCGCTTCGTGCTTTCCTGCAATGTTCCGGATATTCGCTGGAGGGTTGCGAAAAGCCAGAGACTCGCATGGAAGCCGCCAAACACCTTTGTGAAATTTTCAGCGACGGAAGCCATA
>NZ_RCHH01000002.1:0-427048 GCF_003664555.1 Ochrobactrum soli
TCACCGAAGAACTTCGTGATCGCTGCAGTCAGCGAGGTCTTGCCATGGTCAACGTGACCGATGGTGCCGATGTTAACGTGGGGCTTCGTACGTTCGAATTTGCTCTTAGCCATCGCCGTTGTTCTCTTCGTTCTAGAACCGCTCAAGCGCCAGCGCAAAAGCCGATCGGCTTCGGGGCCAGCATTTATGCCAAAACGGAACGGCGAACCGCCCGTCGATGATTCCTTACACGCCTATCCGCTCTTGAAAACTGGAGCGGGTAACGGGAATCGAACCCGTGTATTCAGCTTGGAAGGCTGCTGCTCTACCATTGAGCTATACCCGCATACTCTAAACTCTGATCCGACAGTGGTGGAGGAAGTTGGATTTGAACCAACGTAGGCTTAGCCAACGGATTTACAGTCCGTCCCCTTTAACCGCTCGGGCATTCCTCCTAATATCACTATCAGCAGAGTCGAGTAACTAGGCATTTTCGTGAAGCAGTCGGTTGGCTGTTGGCCGCGCCGTCGCTCCACGGGGGGCCTTATGACGATAAGCGCTTCCCCTGTCAACAGGGTAAAAGCGAAAAGAATGCATGCCTATCCACAGTTTGGCCAAAGCATTCCGGAAGACCGGGCTCGCCCATGCATTCCGACATGCGGAAAAATCGGGATATGCGGGCTTTCGCCTCTTAATAGGCAGCCATAACAGCCTGATAGCATTTACAGGGCAAACAGCTATCTTCCCTCTCCTATAAGAGTTATAAGCGCGCCATGACCGATCAAAACACGCCCCGCACCCCTAAAGATACACATTATGCGCGCCTGCGCCGCCAGCATCGCGACCAGAAGGCCCTCGCAGAAGGCAAGGCACCGCACAGACCACAGCGCCCGTCTATTTCAGCCAGCGCCGTCGCGGATGGCACCGTGCGCCTTTACGGGCTGCATACGGTGCGCGCAGCCGTTGAAAACCCTGCCCGCAGGATTCTGCGTATGCGCGCGACGCGCAATGGTTTTGCGCGGCTTGAAATCGGAGAAGCCGATTCGCTCCCCTTCCCGGTCGAGATTGTCGACCCGAAGGATATCGACAAGGAAACCGGTTCCGACGCCGTGCATCAGGGCGTGATGATCGAAGCCGAGCCGCTGCGCGCCAAGAAACTCTCTGAATTGCGGGAAAGCCCGCTTTTGCTGGTGCTCGATCAGGTAACCGATCCGCATAATGTCGGCGCCATCATGCGCTCTGCTGTGGCTTTTGGCGCGGGTGCGCTGATCACAACCAGCCGCCACAGTCCGCAGGAAACTGGCGTTCTGGCCAAGGCTGCCTCCGGCGCGCTGGAAATGATTCCACATATTGAGGTCAGAAACCTCGCCGAAGCGATTGAAGAGCTACACGCTCTGGGTTTCCAGACCATCGGCCTTGATTCGGAAGGCCCGCAGGAAATGGAAGCAGCGCTTGCCGGTGGACGAATCGCACTGGTTCTCGGCGCGGAAGGCAAAGGCCTGCGCCAGAAGACGCGGGAAACAGTGACCGCGCTTGCCCGCCTCGACATGCCCGGCGAAATCAAATCGCTGAACGTCTCAAACGCCGCAGCGATTTCGCTTTATGCGGCGGAGCGTTATCTGCGCAATCGTTGATTCGGTTTTCATGCGCCGTATCGGCAATCCCGACCGGCGCATGGAGTTTGCGAACGAACTGATTCAAGCGGTCGCAATATAGGTGCGAATTTCTTCGGCTTCGCGTTCCACATCTTCGATTCGCCGTTTCACGACGTCACCGATGGAGATGATTCCGACAAGCTTGCCGTGTTCTTCAACCGGCATATGTCTGAAACGGCTACGCGTCATGATTTCCATGACCTGATTGATCGTGTGATGTTCCCGGCAGACCTGCACTTTTGCGGTCATGACCTCGGCAACCGGCATGGCCATCGCGCCGCTTTCCTTGAGGGACAGCGCCCGGACCACGTCGCGTTCGGAAAGAATGCCTTTGATATGACCGGCCTCGTCGCAAACCACCAGAGCGCCGATCTTGTGTTGGTTCAACATGGCGACGGCGTGGGAAAGCGTGTCGGCAGGTGCGATGACGACAACGTCTCTGCCCTTATGTTCGAGAATCGATCTTACTGTCATGCCAAGTCCCTCCAAAGATTTAGCATTCGCTGTTTCAGGCGCTCAAACACCTGAAAACAGAACGCAGCTCCTCCCGCCGCGTTCCATGATGGTGCGCTTTGATTGCCCGATTAGCAAGTACCATAAAACTGGGAGGTAACTCTTCTAACGCCTTAGAACCGCGTCATAGCTGCGCGGACGATCCAGCAGCGAAATCCCGAAGAAACCGGCGATAAAACCGCCAATATGTGCTTCCCAGGCGATGCCCGACAGATCAGCCCCGCCGGTCGTGTAAATGCCGGTGATGATATTGATCACGAACCAGACGCCAACGAAGGTGATGACCGGTTTCAGCGTCAGCGTTAAGCCGACCGGCAGCACAGGACCGGCAAATTCCGCGCGTCGTCCAGCATTCACGCGCCTGAACCCATAGCGCGCCGAAGCACCCATCATGCCGGAAATCGCGCCCGATGCTCCAACCAGCGGCGTCACGCTATCCGGATAAATCGCGTAATGGGTCAATCCGGCGATGATCGCCGTGAAAATCCAGAAAATGATCATGCGCGCGGTTCCGATTCGCCCGGCGAGCGGAGAGCCGAAGGCGGCGAGCCAGATCATATTGACCACGATATGCTCGATACCGCCATGCATGAAGGAATAGCTGATCAAAGTGAACAGGCCTGCCGGGTCAGAAAAACCGCCAGCCATTGAGAACCGCGCCGGGATCAGTGAGAAGTTCAGCATGAACTCATAGTTCTGCTGCTCGCTGATCAGGTAGTTCTCATAAACATAGACCGCCACGCAGATGCCGATCAGCGCGATCACCACGCCTGGAATATTGAAGATCGGCTCACTTCCGCCGGAACGACCGCGATTATCCTGCATTTCCGGTTGCGGAAGGACCATGAACACTGCTTTCCAGATTGCGAAACCGCGATGGGGCCAATGAGGCCCGGAAACGAAAATCGGCCCGGTCGGACCGTTCGCGTGGCGAAACCAGCATTTGATAAGATAGAAATCGTTAAAAATAAAGGCCAGTGGAGGTCAACCACCGGCCCTGATGCGAACCAGCGAGATTCGCAAAATTAACGACTGGATCTCAGAAAAACACAAATCAAGACAACGGCTTCATCTGATGTGTTCATCAAACGCCTGTGCTCTTGCCATTGCAACAGTTACTTGCCGTTAACCTTAACAGCTGAGCGCCGTGGATGAAGAAAGGGTTAAGCTGGCATCCGCGCCGTTAATACTATTTTAATGGTCGTGAGACGGAGCCACGGCGCTTCGAAATCGATCAACAGTCCCAATTCACCCAGAATCAAACGAACGGCGCACGATGAAACACCGCAGCACGATCGCGATATTCAGCGAATGGCAGCGACTGGCCTTTGATCGCAATGACGATCTGGAGCACGGCTTTCAAGCGCCGCAGCGGACCGATATCGAACCGCGTCGGCTTGGACGGCATTTGTCCGATCTTTTTTTCGTAGAAGCCGATGAAAATGGCGAACTTGTCTTTCGTCTTGGCGGTACACGAATCTGCACCCTGTTCGGTCGCGAGTTGAAAGGTGTGCGCCTTTTATCCCTGTGGCCGGAGCGCGACCGCCCTGCCCTCAGCGAACTGGCGCAGAATGTCAGCGCAATGCAGATCCCCGCACTTAGCCTGCATGATGGAATCAGCCTTTCGGGCCGCAGTCTCAGCTTTGAAATGCTGCTCGCGCCCTTAGAAGCGAGCAACGGTCGCTTGGGCCTGATGGGCAGCATCGCCGTTCTGGACAATGTGACCTGGGCGGGTGCCGACCCTCTGGTGCTCGGCCATCTCAATCACATCGAGCCGATTGCACCGGATGTGGCGCTTGCCGACGAAGCGGTAAAGGCGGCGATCTTTACGGTCAATGCATCGAATCGCACCCGTCAGTGGACGGAAACCCGATTGGCAACACCACCCATGCGCAAGGCGCCGCATCTGCGCGTCATCAATGGCGGCAAAGCTTGAAATCGCGTTTCTCTTTTGCGCCGAACTGCTTTAAGTATAATATAAATAACAGCTTATTGGCGAAAGACTGAGATGGGCCAGCTTCAATGAGGGGATTCGCGGCGGCATCACCTGCAAACAGCGGGCGGCAGGATAATTTCAATGCCGTGAACGTTGATCTCAACGGTCGCTATATGCTCGAAAATCGCAACGAGTATCCTTGTGTCCTGAAGCGCATGTCGCCCGGCACTGCCTTGATGACCGGTATCGCCACGCCGCGTAATGGCGAGCGTATCATTGCCTATATCGATCATGTCGGGCGCATCGAAGGTACGGCCTACCAGATTTCGGCGGAAGGCTTTCATCTTCTCCTCACCAATACCGCGACCAAGAAGGACAAGCTTTCGGCGCAGCTGACATGGCTTGCCAATCGGCATGAACTCTCGCTGCCGGAAGATCGCCGCCATGAGCGTGTCGTTCCGCGCAAGTCGCATCAGAATGTCACCTTCCCGGATGGCACCCAATTGCTCTGCCGCATCGCCGACTTGTCGCTTTCGGGCGCGGCTATCGAATGCGATGTCAAACCGGCGATCAAGAGCGGCGTCCTGCTTGGGCCGATCCGCGGACGGGTCGTGCGCCATTTCGCAGACGGTTTCGCCATCGAGTTCGCCACAATCCAGACCAGCACGACGCTCGACAGTCTTTTCAGCTAAACTTTGTACGGCTGAAAAGATGAACGCGCGTCAAGGTTACGGATTGGCAAACCGCCCGCGCGGGTATAAACAGTAAAATATCGCGAAAACCCGCGTTTTCGGGCTGAATTGGCCGCTTTCTTTACAAAAACTTTCAATATTCCGCGCAGTTTTAATCGAATTTGACTCGCATTTTCGCGCTCAAATTTGCGCGCCTTCAAATTGTCCCGGTCATTTTGATCTCCAACAGGGAGATAAAAGAATGACCAAGCAAACCATCATCGCAGCGATCCTTCTGCTGCTCGGCGTCGGACTGGCGCAAGCAGCGAACCCGGCATCAAAATCGCCATGGATGAGCACCGGCGAACGCACCTCGCAGCCAATCGGGCATTATGAATTTTGCGAGCGCTACCCGGCTGAGTGCAAGATCGTCAGCCGCAACACCAATGCTCTCAAGCTGACGCCGAAGCTCTGGCAGCAGATCATTGCCGTCAATGACAGCGTGAACACGCGAATCAAGCCAGCCACCGACATGGAAGTCTGGGGTCGCGAAGAATATTGGGAATATCCGGTAACCGCCGGCGACTGCGACGACTACATGCTGGAAAAGCAGCGCGAACTGATGGCGCTTGGCATTCCTGCCAACACGCTTCTGTTCACCGTCGTTCGCCAGCCGAATGGCGATGGCCACGCCGTCCTGACGCTTCGCACCGACCGCGGCGATTTCATTCTCGACAATCTCGATGAGCGCGTTCTGGCCTGGAACAAGACCGACTACACCTACCTGAAGCGTCAGTCGACCGCGAACAGCGGCAGTTGGGTTTCGATCAAGGATGACCGCGACATTCTCGTCGGCAGCATCAAAAACTGATCAGACACCGATGAAGTTCAAAGGACGGGTCGCCAGTCTCCCTCTGGCCCCGTCCTTTTTAAATATCAAACCGTCAGGCCGGTTCCATGCCGCGCATGAAGGAATGCCCCTTCTCCACATAATGCTTGGCGGATTGCTTCAGCTTTTCCACCGCAACCTCGTCCAGTCCACGCAAAACGCGCGCTGGCGAGCCGACAACCAGCGAGTTGTCCGGAATTTCCTTGCCCTCCGTCACCAGAGCCCCGGCTCCGATAAGGCAGTTCTTGCCGATCTTCGCGCCATTGAGCACAATGGCTCCCATGCCGATCAGGGTGTTCTCACCGATGGTGCAGCCATGCAGGATCGCCCGATGGCCGATGGTGCAGCCCGCGCCAATCGTCAGCGGATAGCCGATATCGGTATGCATGACGCAAAGTTCCTGCACATTGGTGTCGTCGCCGATGGCAATCACCTCATTATCGCCGCGCAGGACGGCGCCGAACCAGAAGCCCACATTTTCGCCCACGACGACCTTGCCGATCAGTGTCGCATCCGGTGCAATCCAGTTGCTGGCGCGGTCTGCGAATTGCGGCTTGTGTCCGTTATAAGCATATATCGGCATGTGGGCTCCTCCATCAGAATGTCTTCATGAAAAGAGCTAAGCTTTTTTTGGATGAGGGACAAGCGCGGCTTCACCCTCCGTTAACCATAAAAGACCAATAATCGCTGCAATATCATCAGCATGGCCTTCCCGCCAATGGACAGCGCAATCGAAACTACCACGACAAAAGATGGCAATCGGCTCTTCGTCCGCATCTTGCTGGTTGTTGTCGTGCTTGTTGTGGCTTCCGTTGCGATCAATATTGGTGGTCGCCTGCTTGGCCCAATGATCGCGCGCGGCGGCCATTCCGACAGCACGCATCTCTATAAAGTGCTGATCGGCAACAATGTCCTGTCAATGCCAGCCAATATGATCCGCTTTTCCAATCAGCGGCGGGACGGTCTGACAACGCGCCTCGATCTCTACGCGCGCTGGCCCGGACTGACCGGCTATACGGAAGCAGACCGGGCAATCTTCAATCTGCTCACGCCGAAGCGCCAATTGCTATTCATGTCGATTGAAGAGCGCACCATGTCCCGCGACATGAGCGGACGCTATCTGCCGATCTATGCTGCGCTGATCGATCCGGAGGGTGAATCTCTCCCGGGAGGACTGATGGTCCACCGGTTTCTGGAAGGCAGTGGTTATACCGGAGAAGAACTGGTCCTCTCCGATATCGCAAGCGGTAATCCGGCCTTCGTCGCCCGTTGCATGAGCGATGCATCAGCGGAAAATTTCAACGCCTGCGAGCGCGATATCCAGTTTGGAAAAGGGCTGCAGATTCTCTATCGTTTTCCCCGCGATATGCTGGCCGAGTGGAAAACACTCGATGAAGCCATGCGACAGTTCGCAACCGGGCACTTGTTGGGGAATGACTAAACAAAACGCCCTCTCCGCAAAGCGGAAAGGGCGTCAGATCGTCGGGCTGTGACGGATCATCATGGACAACTCTCGAAAAATCTCGCGATTTTTCCCAAGCCGCGCCTTAGAGATCGACGTCGAGAATAGCCATCGAGAAATTGTAGGACAGTTCGCCTTCGTCCTCATCCTTGTAGATCAGGCCCAAAAACTCGTCGTCAATATAAAGCTCGGCCGAGTCGTTCTTGCGCGGGCGCGCCTTCACCTGAAGGCCCTGATTGTTGAAGGTCCGTTTGAAATAGGCGTCCAGTTTTTTTAGTTCTTCGGGTTTCAACCGGCTTCTCCTGATATTGAATTCAAGCCGGTTTATTGCACCCGGGCTTTTGTGATGTAAACCCCTGGGGGAGTAGTCCCTCGGGGTTTTAGCGCCTAACCACCGCTTTCGACAAAATATAGGCCGCTCGCGGAGAAAAACCAGCAAGCGGCCCGGATTCTGTGCATTCGGCGTTTGCGCGATTAAATGCCGTCACCCAGCACGCCGTCGCCCAGCAACTGGTCCATGACGCGGGACGGTTCAGCGCAGCCCGTATCACCGATGATCTTGGCAGGAACACCGGCAACCGTGACATTATTCGGTACAGGCTTGACGACGACAGAACCCGCCGCGACCTTCGAGCAATGCCCCACTTCGATATTGCCGAGAATCTTCGCGCCCGCGCCGATTAGAACGCCATGGCGAATCTTGGGATGACGATCACCGCTCGACTTGCCGGTGCCGCCGAGCGTGACGCCATGCAGGATCGACACATTGTCTTCGATCACCGCGGTCTCGCCGACGACCAGCCCGGTCGCGTGATCGAGGAAAAGCCCGCTGCCCAATTGCGCTGCCGGGTGAATGTCGGTCTGGAAGATCGAAGACGAACGGCTCTGGAGATAAAAGGCAAAATCCCGGCGGCCCTGATGATAGAGCCAATGCGCCAGACGGTGCGTCTGGATTGCATGAAAGCCTTTCAGGTAGAGGATCGGGTCCATGAAACGGCTATAGGCCGGGTCGCGGTCGTAAACGGCCTGAATATCCACGCGAACAGTCTGCGACCATTCCGGATTGGCGTCCAGCATCACATCGAATGTCTGGCGCAGAATATCGGCGCTCAAATCGGCATGACCGAGGCGTTCCGCGATGCGGTGCATGACCGCATCTTCAAGGCTCGGCTGATTAAGGATAGTCGCGTAAAGAAAGGCTCCAAGCACGGGATCGGACTTGGCGGCTTCCTCCGCTTCAGCGCGGACCGAGTGCCAGATTGGATCAACTTGCCCAAGGCTGGCATTCACTTTAGCAGTTGAGCGAATAGACATAGATATACTCCGGTTTTGCACCGCGCAGGCCAGACGAAAGCCGAATTTCCGGCATGGCTCCGCGCCGCAATACGAGTTCGGCGCGCAGCATAACTGAAAATGCTTTGCCTTGACACCGCAGAAATTGACACAGGCCTCAAAGGAAGATCAGAGCGGATTTTCCGCGAGAAACTCCAGAACCGCCTTCTTGTAGACCTTGTCGCCGACAGCCAGCATGTGGTCGCGCCCCGGAATATCGAGCGCCTGACCGTTCGGCAGCAAATCCGCCAGTTCCTGCGGATTACCGGCAATATCGTCGGTCGTGCCGACGGCAACCAGCACCGGCTGCATGATGCGCGCAATGGCTTCCGCCGGAACCAGTTCCTTCGAGGTGATCACACAGGCGGCCAGCGCGATGCGGTCGCTCTTGGTCTGGTCGGCGAATTTGCGGAACATCTGCCCGCGCGGATGGGTGATCGTCGTCGGATCTTCGGCCAGAAGCGCCTCGCCGATCGGCTCCCAGTCGCCAGCGCCGGTGACCATGCCGATGCCCAATCCGCCAAAGATTGCGCTGTGAACCCGCTCGGGATGCTCGATAGCCAGAAAAGCGGTGATCCGCGCGCCCATCGAATAGCCCATCACATGCGCCTTTTCGATGCCCAGATGATCGAGCAGCGCTGCTGCATCGCCTGCCATCTTGGTCGGCGTATAATCATCCGCGTTGTGGCTTTTGGCCGAAAACCCATGTCCGCGATCGTCGATGGCGATAACGCGATAGCCTGCCTCGGTCAGAGTCCGGAACCAGCCGGGCGAAACCCAATTGACAAGGCTCGACGACGCAAAGCCGTGGATCAGCAGGATCGGATCGCCTTCTCCATCCTGACGATATGCAAGACGCAAGCCGTCATGGTCGAAATATTCGATATCGAGGGCACTCAACTGTTTATTCCTTATGATTGTTCCGTCGGCGGTGTTCGGCGCGATTTCAGGATCGACACGCGCCGCATATCACGCGATGGACAGCTCTGTCGCCCTTCTTGATGCCCGTGCGCTTTACCGTACCGGCCAGAAGCTCGACAACAAAGGCTGCGGGAACCTCGGATGAAATGATATCTTCCGAATAGGGCACCGCATTTTCATGGATTGCCGTGACACGGCCCTTCTCGTCAAGGAAAACCATGTCGAGCGGCAGCGGGGTGTTCTGCATCCACATCATGACGCGGCGCATCTCACCGAAGATGAAGATCATCGCGCGGTCCTTGGGAAAATCGGTGCGCCACATCAGCCCGCGCACACGCGCATCGTCAGAATCCGCCACTTCCAGTGCGAAGGGGAGTTTATTGCCCTTGGCCGTAATGAAGGTCAGCGGCGCGGCATCCACCGGCAGCCGCATCGGCTGCTTTTCCTGCGCCTGCGCGCCAAAAGCTCCAAATAAAAATGCGATAACAAAAAATAATCGAGCCATACTCAACCCACGCCAAAAACCTGCAATTCGGGCGGGGAGATTATCAACGCGGTATAATGGGGACAAGAGACGAAGACCCACCCCTCACCGCCTTTTGACCGAGAACGTCAAGGGCAGTTCACAGGGCGATGTGGATTGTCTCCACACATAGCCGCTCCCAAAGGATTTCACTGTGGGATGACATGCTCAATTTGATGTAAATCAGTGCGAAACCGGGATAGCCGTGCCGATATCTGGGTGAATTTCAGCAGCCATCAGGCCCTTGTCGCCCGTGCCGAAGCGAATAAGCACAACCTGACCCGGGCGCAGTTCCATCATGCCGAAACGGCGCAGCGTTTCCATATGGATGAAAATATCCTCGGTGCCCTCACCGCGGGTGAGAAAGCCGAAGCCCTTGGTACGGTTGAACCACTTGACGATGACACGCTCAAGGCCGCTCGACGGGGTAACCGTCACATGGGTGCGCTGCGGCGGCATCTGCGCCGGATGAACCGCTGTGGATGTGTCCATCGAGAGAACACGGAAACATTGCAGGCCGCGATCGCCATTGCGAACTTCGCAGACGATACGTGCGCCTTCCAGCGCCGTCTGGAAGCCATCGCGACGAAGCGACGTCACATGAAGCAGGATATCGTTCAGGCCCGGCTGATCCGGCACAATGAAACCGTAGCCCTTGGCCACGTCGAACCATTTGATATGGCCCGATATTTCAATGATATCGCCCAGCTCTTCCGAGGCGTGCTGGCTGTGAAACTGGTCATTCGACACAGACTTGTCCGCCATGCGTTCGCCCCTCCTCTATTCTTCCGTTGCGATTCAAAGCTGATTCTTGTCCAAAGAATAACA
Organism: Ochrobactrum soli; assembly: GCF_003664555.1. NCBI lineage: Bacteria > Pseudomonadati > Pseudomonadota > Alphaproteobacteria > Hyphomicrobiales > Brucellaceae > Ochrobactrum > Ochrobactrum soli. Next base: position 10,710 of record NZ_RCHH01000002.1, read on the forward strand.
CTTCCTTAACCGGAGGCGGCAAGCCTAAACTTTTGTTCTCCCCCGAGATCATCACAGACTTTGTGTTTCCATGGTTAGCGCACCTGCCGCAAAGCCTCGAAACCGGCTTCATTTCGGGACATATGGCAACGACGCTCGAGGGCAATTCCCCAATTGATGTTTTTTGCCGACATTGCGCGTGACTGCACCTTACCAGAAATCAAAACCCAAAGAGGAAAGTGGAAAAGCGCCCGCTATTTGCTATATCCCTTCGCGAGCCCCAAACGCTTCGCCACATGCTGGAAATGCTTCAGGAGAATAAAATGCGCTATTTGCACACGATGGTTCGAATCCGCGACATCGACGAATCACTCGATTTCTACGTGAATAAATTCGGCCTTGAAGAAACCCGTCGCATCGAAAACGAAAAAGGGCGCTACACGCTGATCTTTCTTGCCGCTCCGGGCGATGCTGAACGCGCCAAGTCAGAGCGCGCACCGACCATCGAACTGACCTATAACTGGGATCAGGAAGCCTATACGGGCGGGCGCAATTTCGGCCACCTCGCCTATGAAGTGGACGATATCTACGCCACCTGTCAGAAGCTGCAGGATGCCGGAATCACCATCAACCGCCCACCACGCGACGGCCACATGGCTTTCATCAAGTCGCCGGATGGCATATCCATCGAACTGATCCAGAAGGGCGAGCGCCTCGCACCGCAGGAGCCATGGGCTTCCGCCGAGAATGTCGGCAGCTGGTAAAACACTCTGCTTGCACGCATTATCCTGCGCGAAAACCGCTTCGCAGTTTCGCGAGAAATGCTTAAACGAAAAAAGCCCGGTCTCGCGACCGGGCTTTTTTTGATTAGAACGCTTATTCCGTTCCCTGAATGGCTGCGAGCAGCCAATCTCCGCCGTCAACGCGGGTGAAGGTCCAGATTTCGGTGCTTTCGACCGGCTCGTTCGGGTTGCCTTCGACAACCGCGCCCGTGTTGCGGTCAAGCATGAGGTCGATTGCGGAGTAGCGGATCGCCACGGTGGCATATTCGACATTGCCTTCACGCCAGGCTTCCGAAACATCGCCCTGAAGCAGCTTCACGTCCTTCACTTCGTTGCGCATACCGCTGGAAGCAATTTCACCCAGTTCTTCCGCCAGATAGGACATGGCTTCCGGCGTGGTCAGCTTGCGGAGCGCTGCGTAATCCTCGCGGCCATAGGCACTCTGGATTTCCGAAAGCATCTGCTCGAAACGATCAAGCTCTTCCTGTCCGACATCCATCGGTTCATCTTCAACAGCCTGAGCCACCGGCTCTTCAGCCTGCTTGGCGCCCGCGCCGAATGGATTGACCGAAGGCGTGCGACCGCCGAAGTTGCCAGCCTGCTGTGGCGCGGCGCTCTTGGCTGCGCCGAAAGGCTGCGCTGAACCAAAAGGCTGAGCGTTGGCATTGCCAGCGCCTGCCGTTGCGGTCGCGCCCTGACGACGATTGGCAAACATGCGCATGACGAACATTGCGATCAGCGCAATCACGCCCACCTGCAACAGAAGACCGAACATGCCAGCGAGACCACCGAGGCCGTTACCGAGCATCATACCGATCAGACCGCCAACGAGCAGGCCGCCCAACATGGAGCGACCGAAATTGCCAAACATGCCACCCGCACGTGCCGGAGCCGCATTCTGCGCGCCAGCGGCGGCAGGACGGGTCGTCTGCGTTGCGCCGGTATTCGGCGTCATTGAACGTTCAATTGGTGCTGCATTATTCGGTGCGGTGCGCGTCGGCGCAGGCGCCTGATAGGTACGCGCCCCACGGCTGCCAAAACCGCCTCCGCCTGCACGGCGAGCCTCGGCGAAATCGACAGCGGCGAATGAGGCGATCAGGCCCAGAACCATCGCGGCGGTCAGTTTTGTCAGGCGGTTTCCGAAACCCGGCATTGTTTACTCCCATTTAGAGACATGACTGAATGTTTAAATCATTGCACATATGGGAATTGCCCCCCGTTCTTCACAAGGGCGTGAACTCAAAAAAATCGAGAAATTTCAAATGCGGTCAAAGCGGCTTTGCCGCATCCAGAATCTGGATTTGCGGCGAGACCGAACCGTTCCAATGGTTGAGCGACAGGTTGCCGACCACATGAACGCTCTGCCCGATATTGTTGAACAGAAAGCGCCCGAGATCGCCTTCCGCCACACGAAACGCAATGGCATTGACCCGCTTGCCATCGGCGCCGCGTAAGACGACGCGCACATGGTCGCGACCGACACCACGCACATCGGCCAGCACATGATGCGGTAGGGCCAAAGTTGGCTGCGGATGGGCGGAACCGTAAGGTCCGGCCTTCTGCAAGGCTTCATAAAGCGAAACAGTCGCGCCGGAAGCGGCAAGCGCGCCATCGATGGAAAGGCTCTGATTTTCACGGAGACGCGCAACGATATGGGCGGATTCGTCTTCCAGATAGGCACGAAGCGCGCCAAGCTTGGCCCGTTCAATGGTGATGCCGGCCGCCATGGCGTGGCCACCGCCCTTGACAAGCAGCCCGCGCTCCATCGCGCCGCGCACCAGTCTGCCAAGGTCCAGACCGCTGATCGAGCGCCCCGAACCGGAGCCGACGCCATTGGCATTGAAAGCGATAGCGAAGGCAGGTCGCCGTGCCTTTTCCTTCAATCGCGATGCCAGCAGGCCAACGATGCCCGGGTGCCAGCGTTCACTGGCCGTCACGATCACCGAAGCGCCTGCACCGCCGGAAATCTCAAGCGATGCTTCCGCTTCGGCTTCCAGAAGCATTTCCGCTTCCATCGCCTGACGTTCCTGATTGAGCCGGTCGAGTTCGATGGCGATGCGATCTGCCATCGATGGATCGTCGAGCGTCAACAGCCTTGCGCCCAGTCCGGCATCGCCAATGCGACCGCCCGCATTGATGCGCGGACCGATGAGATAGCCAAGATGGAAGACATTGATCGGCTCGCCGATACGGGACACCCGCGCAAGCGCCGCCAATCCGGCATTGCTCTGCGCTCGCGCAACCAGCAAACCTTTGACGACGAAGGCGCGATTGACGCCTTGCAGCGGCACCACATCGCAAATCGTTGCCAGCGCGACGAGATCAAGCAGCGACAACAGATCAGGTGCAGCACCTTTGCCGCGCTCGCGCAATATCTTGGTGACCTGTACCAGCGTCAGGAACACAACGCCCGCAGCGCAAAGATGGCCCTGTTGCGAAATATCGTCTTCGCGGTTCGGGTTGACGATGGCCACCGCATCTTCCGGCAGATCGCCGCCCACCTGATGGTGATCGAGCACGACCACATCCGCCCCAGCCTGTTTGGCTGCACTGATTGAGGGCGCGCTGTTCGTGCCGCAGTCCACGGTGACGATCAGGCTCGCGCCTTTGGAAACCAACTCGCGCATGGCATCGGGATTTGGGCCGTAACCCTCGAAAATCCGGTCAGGAATATAGATCGAATGCTGGATGCCGTAATGCTTCAGAAAACGCGCCATCAGCGCCGATGAACAGGCACCATCCACGTCATAGTCGCCGAAGATCGCAACGGTCTCGCGGCGCTCGATGGCATCGGCAATGCGGCCTGCCGCGCTCTCCATATCGGTCAACGTGGCCGGGTCGGGCATGAGATTGCGCAGTGTGGGATCAACGAATTCCGGCGCGCCTTCCACCGTTACGCCCCGCCCCGCCAGAACCCGCGCCACCAGATCGGAAATGCCGTGATGCTGGGCAATGGCAAGCGCGGTGTTGGATTCGCGCAAGCCCAGTCGATCCACCCATTTCTGGCCGGTTGCAGATTGTTTTATTCCAAGGAAAAGGCGCTCTGTCGTCATAAACTCTTAAAGACACAAAAGGCGGCATCTTTGCAATGCCGCCCGCAATTTATCAGCCGTGCCCAACCTTAATTGTCGCGCGCTGCCCGGGCCAGTCCGTGCGCCACGAGCCGGTCAATGACCTCGGGATAGCTGACGCCACTCACCGCCATGACTTTCGAATACATGCTGATATTGGTGAAGCCCGGTATGGTATTCAGCTCATTGATCAAATACCGCATGTCCGGCGTCACGAAGAAATCGACACGCGCCATGCTGTCACAACCGAGCGCTCGAAACGCCCGCGCCGCGACCGCCTGAAGTTCGGTCTCGATATCCGCCGGCAACTCTGCCGGGACTTTCAGCGCCGCACCGTCTTCATCAATATATTTGGCATCATAGCTATAAAAACCGTGGCTTTCTGCCGGGACTATCTCGCCCGTTCGCGACACGAACAGGCCGTGATTCTCGTCCTCCAGCACTGCGCATTCGATTTCGCGGCCTTGTATGAACTCTTCCGCCAGAAGCTTGGCGTCGTGCCTGAAACCTTCCGCCAGCGCCTTTTGATAATCGGCTTCTGTCTGAACCTTACTGACACCGACAGATGACCCCTGGCGCGCGGGCTTGATGAAGATCGGCAGGCCGAGTGCTTCGATCAGCACATCGAAGGATGGAACCGTGTCGCGCGTAATCGTCATGGCGCGCGCCACCGGGATGCCCGCTTCGGACAGCAGGCGCTTGGCAATATCCTTGTCGAGCGCATTGGCTGAACCACAGATACCGCAACCCGCCATCGGCACACGCGCCACTTCGGTCAGCCCCTGCACGCTGCCATCCTCGCCGTGAAGCCCGTGCAAGACCGGGAAGACGATATCGATCCGCGCCAGTTCATAAGGCAAACCGTTTTCGGGCAGCGCAACAGCGCGTCCCTTGCCGCCCGGCAGCAATGACACTTCAGTACCGTGTTCGGGCCGTTCCAGCTTGCCGCCTGCAAAACTCGCCAAAAGCCATTGCCCCTCATGGGTGACATAGATCGGAATGGCTTCATATTTCGCGGGATCCAACGCAGTCATGACATTTGTTGCGGAAAGAACCGACACCTCATGCTCGGCGGAACGCCCGCCAAAGAGTACCGCGATCCGTAGCTTGTTCGGCGTTTCGGTCATGCCCACTCCATTTTTTCATCAAAGGTGATTGAACACAGTCGCGATCAAAATGACAAATCTTTGGCCAAAGCATCTGCGCAAGGCTCCATAAACAGAAATCCCGAAAAGCGCGGGGCTTTTCGGGATTTGCCGGTTCGTCGTGATGTTCGACGCGATTGGGTTCTTTATTTTATCGCATTATCCGACGCAAAACCGCTTCGCACTTTTGCTGGAAATGCTCTAGAACTTCGACAGATCCTGATGGCGAGCCTTGATTTCGCGCACGGTCTGCGAGCTCGAGCGCATCACGATAGTATGCGTTTGGATGTAATCACGGGCGAATTTCACGCCAGAAAGCATGTTGCCGTCCGTCACGCCGGTGGCGGCGAAGAGCACGTCGCCTTTGGCCATTTCTTCCATCGTGTAGACCTTTTTGGGATCCGAGATGCCCATCTTCAGCGCACGGGCGACTTTCTCGTCCGTGTTCAACTGGAGACGGCCCTGCATCTGGCCGCCGATGCAGCGCAGAGCTGCCGCAGCCAGCACGCCTTCCGGTGCGCCGCCGATGCCGATATAAATGTCGATGCCGGTTTCATCCGGATTGGTCGTGTGCATCACGCCTGCAACGTCGCCGTCGCCAATCAGGCGGATTGCAGCGCCTGTCGCGCGCACTTCTTCGATCAGGCGTGCGTGGCGCGGGCGGTCCATGATGCAAGCCGTGATTTCATGCGGCTTTACACCCTTCGCCTTGGCGATGGAGTTGATGTTTTCCGTTGCGCTGGCGTCGAGATCGACAACGCCCTTCGGATAGCCCGGGCCAACGGCGATCTTTTCCATGTAGACGTCGGGCGCATAAAGCAGATTGCCCTTCTCGGCGATGGCGATGACCGCCAGCGAGTTCGGCAGGTTCTTCGCGCAGATCGTCGTGCCTTCCAGCGGATCGAGCGCGATATCGACATCCGGCCCCTGCTTGGTGCCGACTTCTTCACCGATATAGAGCATTGGCGCTTCGTCGCGCTCGCCTTCGCCGATCACCACAGTGCCGGAAATCGGCAGACGGTTCAGTTCCTGACGCATGGCGTCAACAGCAGCCTGATCGGCAGCCATCTCGTCACCACGCCCCCGCAGCCGCGCTGCTGCCACTGCTGCGCGTTCGGCTACACGGACCAGTTCCAGTGTGAGAATGCGATCCAGTCCGTGGGGGTGCTGCTCTGCGGTGTTGGCCATTTGAACAAGTCCTGAATTCGAATTGCGTTGATGCGCCACAAGGGGCGCCGTGCCGCGTTTATAGCGACAGTATGCGAACCTTTTGTCAAAGTCCCCGGTGCCCTGCAAGAGCCCGAAAGCTAAAAACTATGTGCGCTCAATTGCTTAATCGATTTAAGGACTACACGCTTCGTTGCATGTCATGGCCGGGCGTGAACTGGCCTGCGCAACATCATGGTGCAATCGGCCACGAATAATCATGGCAGATCGCACAGCGCGACACTCGATTTAGCCTGCGCGCTCGATACGTATCATCTGCGGCTTATCCACCAGATGGTCGTCCTTGAGGATCGCTTCCAGCGCTTTCTTGACGGCTGCTTCCGTCGTCTCATGCGTGACGAGGATGACAGTCTTGATGCCTTCCTGCTGCATGTCGCCCATCGGCGGACGCTGCACGATCGACTCAAGCGAAATGTCGTTTTCGGCCATGCGCTTGGCGATACCGGCAAAGGCGCCGATGCGGTCAAGAACCGTCAGACGAATAAAATAACCGCCCGCATGCTTGCGCATCTTGGCGCGCTTATAAGGCTGCAAGGCCTTGGCAGGCGTGCCGAAAACAGGACCATGCTGGAAGCCCGGACGGCTCTTGGCGATATCCGCGATATCGCCGATGACTGCGGACGCCGTCGCATTGCCGCCCGCACCCGGACCAGACAGAAGAAGCTCGCCCAGAAGATCGGTCTCGATGGCAACCGCATTGGTCACGCCATGCACCTGCGCAATCACCGACGAGGTTGGAACCATGGTCGGATGCACGCGCTGCTCAATGCCGGTATCGGTCTTCTGCGCCACCCCCAGAAGCTTGATGCGGTAACCCAGTTCATCGGCGGCGCGAATATCGGCGAGCGAAATATTGCTGATGCCTTCAAGATAAATATCGTCGGCAGCAATCTGCGTACCAAAGGCAAGGCTGGTCAACAGCGCAAGCTTGTGCGCCGTGTCGTTGCCTTCGATATCGAAAGTCGGGTCGGCTTCGGCATAGCCCAAACGCTGCGCGTCTTTCAGGCAGGCCTCGAACGAAATGCCCTCTTCCCACATCCGGGTCAGGATGTAGTTGCAAGTGCCGTTCATGATGCCATAGACGCGCGAAACCGTATTACCGGTCAGCGACTCACGCATCGCCTTGATGACCGGAATGCCACCGGCGACCGCCGCTTCGAAGTTGAGAAGAACGCCCTTGTCTTCGGCGATTTTCGCCAGAGCGACGCCATGGCGTGCCAGAAGCGCCTTGTTGGCGGTCACGACATGACGACCAGCGCGCAAAGCGGCTTCAACAGAAGCCTTGGCCGGGCCATCATCACCACCGATAAGCTCGACATAAACGTCGATATCGGCAGACTTGGCCAGTTCAACTGGATCGTCGAACCAGTCGATACCGTTCAGGTCAACGCCACGGTCACGCGAGCGATCTCGGGCGCTGACGGCGGTAATAGTCACCGGCTTACCGCATTGGCGGGTGAGCATTTCGGACTTGTCACGCAGGATACGCAACACTGAAGCGCCAACGGTGCCAAGCCCCGCAACGCCGATCCGCAATGCATCACTCATTATATCGACCTTCTGACTCTGATTGTGTGGATGTAGTGGATTTTTGGTAGGTGGGAGTTCTGGCCGCGCGCTTGTCACGGCCAGAAAGGAAGAACCCGGAATGGCGCTTAGCGGCGGCCTTCCAGCGGGATCACATTGTGCAGGTTTTCGTCCTTGGTGGCGAGGAAACGCTTGATGTTGCGCGCTGCCTGACGAATGCGATGTTCGTTTTCGACCAGAGCGATACGCACATAATCATCGCCGTGCTCGCCAAAGCCAATGCCCGGAGCAACGGCCACATCGGCCATTTCCACCAGTAGCTTGGAGAATTCGAGCGAGCCAAGAGCGCGGAAGCGTTCCGGGATCGGCACCCAGGCGAACATCGTCGCTGCTGGTGGCGGAACATCCCAGCCTGCACGGCTGAAGCTTTCAACCAGCACATCGCGGCGCTGCTTATACACATCGCGAACATAGGCAATGTCGGAACCGTCGCCGTTAAGCGCAGCGGTTGCCGCCACCTGGATCGGCGTGAATGCGCCGTAATCGAGGTAGGATTTCACACGCGTCAGAGCAGCAATCAGGCGTTCATTGCCGACCGCAAAGCCCATGCGCCAGCCCGGCATCGAGAATGTCTTCGACATGGAGGTGAACTCGACCGCAACATCCATGGCGCCCGGCACTTCGAGTACGGACGGGGGCGGATTGCCGTCAAAATAGATTTCCGAATAGGCCAGATCCGACAGGATGACGATGTCATGCTTGCGCGCAAAGGCCACGACATCCTTATAGAAGTCGAGCGTTGCCACATAAGCCGTCGGATTGGACGGGAAATTGAGGATCAGCGCAATCGGCTTTGGAATCGAGTGCTTCACGCCCCGCTCCAGTGCCGGGATGAAGTTGTCATCCGGCTTGGCCTGAATTGAACGGATCACGCCGCCCGACATGATGAAGCCGAAGGAATGGATCGGATAGGTCGGGTCCGGGCAAAGCACCACATCGCCCGGCGCCGTGATGGCCTGCGCCATGTTGGCGAAGCCTTCCTTGGAGCCAAGCGTGGCGACAACCTGCGTGTCCGGGTTGAGCTTCACGCCGAAACGGCGGGCATAATATTGCGCCTGCGCACGGCGCAGCCCCGGAATGCCCTTCGACGAGGAATAACGATGCGCGCGCGGGTCCTGAACAGCCTCGCACAGCTTGTCGACGATATTCTGCGGCGTCGGCAGATCGGGATTTCCCATCCCAAGATCGATGATGTCGGCCCCGCCCGCTCGCGCCGATGCCTTCAGGCGATTGACCTGTTCAAAGACATAAGGGGGCAAGCGACGGACTTTATGGAATTCTTCCGACATGATCCTGTTCCAAAAGGAGAGTTAACGATAGGACGCATTATTGCGCCGTGGGTGGAGCTATACACCTGTTATCGAATCGGGTCGAGACTTCTTGCCGCGCCGTTTCGAACGTGGCCTTCCGTGCCGATGAAGGGCTTATTCTTCCCCGGATTCGATCTGCTTCAGGGTAGCTTCCGATTCAGCCTGCGCTTGCTTGCGCATGGCCTCAGCCTGTGCGGGGGTAAAACCGCCGCCAGACGTTCTCGATGCCGCAAGACGCGTGCGATCGGAATCGAGTTTTGCAGTCATCTGCTGCTTTTCTTCCGGTGTGATCTGCTCGGTTGCAGCCTTCGGCATACGACCGAATGTCGGATAGACGCCGGTGCGCAATGCGCCTTCCTGCGGAACGCCCTGAAATTCCTTCCCACCGGCACAGGCAGTGAGCATCGCTGCGGCGGTTAATGCCAGCATGAGATGGGCGATCTGCCGCGTGCTCTTGGTCATATGTCTGATCCCGGTTCTGCCGTTGAGGCTGCCGCACAAGTCGCGACAGAATATACTTCCGAAGGGATAGCACCAAGTCGATGCATTATGTCAACAAGCGATTGGCCCAATTCCGACATTTGGCCTGCCGAAGCCGCTTATTTCGATAGGAGCAGCGCTCTGATCCTCAAAAGATTACACAAAGTAATATTTCGTTACTAACGGGTTAATCCTTAACCCCACGGAATAATGCATAGTGCCTGTCGTATAAAATGCACTTCGATAGTTGCCTTCACGGCATAAAAAACTTAAAAATTGGCAACAATTGCAGATCAGGTGATTTGCACACTGCTAAAATTGGCTCACTGAGAAACTGGGAAAGCCACTTTAACGCATTGATATAATGGAGTTTGTTTCCCTAAGCTTCTATTGGGCTTTGACAGGGGACTGTGGGAGAAATCACTTTTGTGATTGGTTCCACCCACACGGGAGAGCCGATCTCCCGAAACCAGGTGGGTTCGGACACGTCCGGTTCGCCAAACTGGTCAGGGAAATCGAGCTGGAGCGGACTATTGAAATTTGTACCTTCTGCGCACCGGACAACCGGCCGACTACTTTCAGGCAGCGTGGCTTTGCTCGCGCTTCTGGTGTCGTCCTGTACATCGACGGGGACCGGTCCTGACGGCAAGCCACTGCAGATGACGGCCAATGGCTCGATGCTGACCGAGACGCTGCAAAGTGCTGCCGACCAGACTGTCGCCGCCGAAGCTGGCGCAGAAGCAAAGACCGCAGAGACAAAGACGGAAGAAAAGCCCGGCGAGGCCAAACAGGTCGCAGCCGCTGCAACGGCGGCCAATCCTAGCGCTACATCTGCCGCCTCCCCGGCCAAAGAGAATGCGAAAAATGCAGCCGCGACCGCAACTGCGGAAAACGCGGCAACCGAAGCGCAGCCAACCCAAGTGGCAGCGGCGGCACCGGAAAAGAAGAGCAATTCGCTGTTCGGCTTGTTTGGCGGAAGTGGTTCCAGCGAATCGAAGCCAGCCGAAGCGACCGAACAGCCAGCCGCAACGGCCAGCGCCGAGAAGCCCAAGGCTGAGACCGCTGAAGCAAAGCCTGCAACCGAGGCCGAAGCGCCTGCCGTTGAAGTCGCGAAGGCGAACGAGCCGGAAGCCGCCAAACCGGCCCAGCCGGAAAAGCCGGTTCAGGTCGCTTCGCTTTTCGGCACACCGAAGAATGCCAATGCCTATGCGACACCTCAGCGCCCGACCGCATCGCAGGGCAGCATCTCGCGGCTTTTCTCCGACGAATCGGCCAATTCACGTTCCGACCGTACCGAGAACAAGAAGCTGGCGATGGCAAAGCCTGTCTCGCCTGCCGTGAAGCATGAGTATAATTATACATTGCCAGGTGTGCGCGCGAATGGCGGCATCGAGATCAAGCATCGCAATAGTCTCTATGACGACACCGACATTGATGCGAACGAATATGATGATTCTCCCAATGTCACGCTTGCTTCGGCGCCCGGCCTCGCCCGGCTCGCGCCGAACGGCCTGAAGGTGCAGCGCCAGACCGTGGATGTTGCCTGCCTCAAGCCACAGCTCGTCGCCATGCTGAAGACCATGGAACGGCACTTCCGCCGCCCGGTCATGGTGACGTCTGGCTATCGCAGCCCGTCCTATAACCGCAAGGTCAACGGCGCACGCAAATCGCTCCATATGATCTGTGCCGCAGCCGATATTCAGATCGATGGTGTTTCCAAGTGGGAAATGGCCCGCTTTGCGCGATCAATGCCGGGACGCGGCGGCGTCGGCACCTATTGCCATACGTCATCCGTCCATGTGGATATCGGGCCGGAACGCGACTGGAACTGGAAATGCAAGGGCTGATCTGAACCTCTGCGCCCCAATTCTCTTGAATGAACAGGCTGGCCCCATTGGAGCCAGCCTTTCTTTTTGTCATCGATTTCAAAGCCATAGCCTGGAAATCCACAGGCTGCGTCCTACGGAATAGGTGCTTATGCGACTTTTTTCAGAAAACTGATTTTAGGGGGTTGCGAGTCAGCATCGACCTGAATATAAGCCCACTCACACCAGCAACAGGCGCCCATCGTCTAGCGGTTAGGACAGCGCCCTTTCACGGCGCAGACAGGGGTTCGATTCCCCTTGGGCGTACCACTTGCTGGTTTTTCTTTTTCCCGACATATCAAAGCTTTAGCGCTCCGAGAGCGGTCCTTCGCGCGCCGTTTTGCACCATCTGAATTTATTTCACAGATGCTGAAAAAAGGGGCTTGCATGTCTGAATTATCCTGACTATAAGCGCCCCACACCAGCAGGCGCCCATCGTCTAGCGGTTAGGACAGCGCCCTTTCACGGCGCAGACAGGGGTTCGATTCCCCTTGGGCGTACCACTTGCTGGGTTTTCTTTTCCCGAAAAATTGATGGAATTAATACTGGTCGTTCTCCCAGTATGTTGCTACGCGCAGCTGCACCCATTTCGCAATTCAAAGGGAAATTACTGCGTATGTCGCAAGCTACAGCCATCGTTCCCACCGCCCATGCCAGCCGTTATCTGCAGCAGCTCTGCAAACACTGGGCGCATAAGTTTGCCGTCGAATTCACACCCGAACACGGCCAGATCGATCTCGGCGACGACCGGCTGGTGATTCTCGACGCCGATGCGGAAAAACTGACCACCACCGTGAAGACCTCAGCCGAAAATCTCGACCGGCTTCAGGACGTCGTGGTCAATCACATCGTCCGCTTTGCCTTCCGCGAGGAACTGGTGTTCAACTGGCAGCAGACGCAGGCCTAAGAGCCGCCATTTACCTTATCCGCAAATTGCCTGCAAAATGCCCGGAATAGCCATTATCGCATCACATTCCGGGCTCATTCACCCGCGACATTCCTCACAACTTCAAGCGACCGATTTGATGGGGAAAGATATGATGACCAGCGAAACCAGAACCACCCTCACCTTTCTCGGTGCAGGCTTTGTCGCCGCAGCAATGGCGCTTGGTGCGGATCTGAGCTGGGCAGATGTTATCAAGGCTCTTTTCTGAAACGAGCGATAACAAGCAACGATTGTGCTTTTGACTTTTTGCGGCGTTAGGCGGACAAACATTTCGCCATTCCGTCCAAACTGTTCAGAAAGCTTTATGTTATTCCCAACACCCCTTGTCTCCGGCAGGCTCGAACGCCGCTATAAAAGATTTCTCGCAGACGTAACGCTCGACGATGGCCGCTTCATTACGGCGGCAGTGCCCAATACCGGCTCCATGCTCGGCCTGACGACGCCCGGCTCTCGCGCCTGGCTCAGCGTTTCCGATGCGCCCCACCGCAAATATGCCCACACGCTGCAGATCATCGAAGCTGACGGCACTTTGGTCGGCGTCAACACCGGGTTGCCGAACAGAATCGCCGAAGAGGCGATACTCGCCGGTCTCATTCCGAGCCTCGGCGGCTATGCCAGCCTCAAGCGTGAGCAGAAATACGGACAGAATTCCCGCATCGACATTCTGCTCGACGAAGGTGCCCTGCCCCGCGCCTACGTGGAAGTCAAAAACGTGCACTTCACCCGCACGGCTGGCCTTGCGGAATTTCCCGATACGGTGACCGCGCGCGGGACAAAACATCTCAATGAGCTGGCCGACAGTGTTGCCGCTGGTCATCGTGGTGTGATGTTGTTTATTATCCAGCGAAGCGATTGCAGCAAATTCAGCATTTCCGGCGATCTCGACCCTGTATATGCACGCGCTTTTGAGCGCGCCGTCGCATCCGGGGTTGAGGCATGGGCCGTTCGATGCCACATAACGGACAAAAGCATTGTCGCCACCGAGCTGGTGCCAATTGAATAGACAAAGACGGATCTAGTAATGGTAACTTATATCGAAGCGACAAGCGCCCCCATGAAATATACCGGCCAGATCAGGCTTTATGGCCCGGACGCCTTCGAGGCGATGCGCAAGGTGTGCAACCTGACCGCACGCTGCCTCGATGCGCTGAACGACATCGTGAAGCCCGGCGTGACCACCAATGAAATCGACCGCTTCGTTTTCGAATTCGGCATGGATCAAGGCGCCTTCCCGGCGACGCTCAACTATCGTGGCTATACCAAATCGACCTGCACGTCGATCAACCACGTTGTCTGCCATGGCATCCCGAACGACAAGCCACTGCGCGAAGGCGATATCGTCAATATCGACGTGACCTATCTGCTCGACGGCTGGCATGGCGATTCCAGCCGTATGTATGCGGTGGGCGAGATCAAGCGCGCTGCCGAACGTCTGTTGGAAGTCACCTATGAAAGCCTGTTGCGCGGCATTGCGGTCGTCAAGCCGGGCGTGAAGACCGGCGCTATCGGCGCTGCAATCCAGACCTATGCCGAAGGCGAGCGCTGCTCCGTGGTGCGTGATTTCTGCGGCCATGGCGTTGGTCAGCTTTTCCACGACGCGCCGAATATCCTTCATTACGGCACGCCGAACGAAGGCGTGGAAATCAAGGAAGGCATGATCTTCACCATTGAGCCGATGATCAATCTCGGCAAGCCGCATGTAAAAGTGCTGGCGGACGGCTGGACTGCCGTGACGCGTGACCGCTCGCTGACCGCCCAGTATGAACATACGGTTGGCGTTACCAAGGACGGCTGCGAAATATTCACATTGTCACCGGCCAATATGTTTGGCCCGGCATCAATGCGATAAAACTGAAACTATAGTCTCATCTGTTTTTGCGGGGGTTTAAACAGAATGACAAGGAAGACGGATAGACCGGGGAGCTACAACATTCCCGGTTTCAGCGACACGCTCCAGCTGACGCCGAAAGTGGCGAAGCAGCCGCATCACGTCGGCCACCGGGATCGCCTGAAGCAACGCTTTCAGACCGCGCCCGATGCGCTTGCCGATTATGAACTGCTTGAACTCCTGCTCTTTCGCGTTATCCCGCGTGCGGATACCAAACCCATCGCAAAGGCCTTGCTGACCCGCTTCGGCACGCTTGCGGAAGTGCTCGGCGCTTCCGAAACGCTCATCGCCGAAGTACCGGGCGCGGGCCCCTCCGTGGCGCGCGACCTCAAGATCATAGAAGCCGTTTACAAACGCAGTGCGCGCAGCAAGGTTATGAAGCGCGAGGTTTTCACAGTCTGGGAAAAGGTGATCGACTACTGCGCTGCCGCCATGGCGCATGAGACACGCGAACAATTCCGCATTCTGTTTCTGGACAAGAAGAATCGGCTCATTGCCGATGAGGTACAGCAGCGAGGCACGGTCGACCATACGCCGGTCTATATACGGGAAGTGGTTCACCGGGCGCTGGAGCTTGCGGCAACGGCGATCATTCTCGTCCACAATCACCCTTCAGGCGATCCATCGCCGTCGCGACCCGACATCGAGATGACACATGCGTTGATTGCGGCTGCCAAACCTTTGAAAATCGCGGTGCACGACCACATCATTGTCGGCAAGGAAAAATGCATCAGCTTCAGAAAGCAGAACCTGATGTGAAGCCGTCAGGGCTGGCCTGTTGGAGATCGTTACCACTTGTTAAGCATAGTGCGAAGAATGGCTGTGCGACGGGTGGAATTCGCTCGAATTTTCTTAAATTTAGTCACAATCACCCAACAGAAGGCAACCGAACCGAAGACGGGAAGGCCCGTCTTTGCCAAACAGATCTTGCATATTTTCCATCAGCGTTCCGGATGGGAAAACGGAGTATAAAATGTTGAAGCGTACCTTTACCGCAGTGGCGCTCAGCGCCAGCATCATGGCCATCGCAGCCCCGGCATTCGCTGCCGATATGATGGGTTCGAACGATTATTCCTACAACGAGCCGGTTGCCGAAGGCCCGCACGACTGGTCCGGCAATTATGTCGGCGCACAGGTCGGTGCATCGTCCTCGAAGATCCCCGGCCCGTTTACGAATCGCGCTGGTGTGCTCGGTGGCGTTGTCGCCGGTAAGAACATCCAGAGCGGCAATTTCGTCGTTGGCGGTGAAGTCGAAGCCAATTTCGCGGAAGCCGAACACCGCATCGGTAATGGCGGCAGCCTCCAGCAGTCTTGGAACACCAATGCCAAGGTCAAAGCCGGTTACGCCTTCGACAAGACGCTGGTTTATGGCACTCTCGGCTATGGCGCAACGCGCTTCAAGGCGAAGGACAACACCACGTCAGGTCCAGGCTGGGAAGGCGGCGCGCTGGTTGGTGCTGGCGTCGAACAGGCCCTGACCGGCCCGCTTTCGGTGAAGGCTGAATACGACTTCCAGCGTTTCGGCGACGTGAAGTCTGAGGTCAACGGCGTTTCGCAGCGCAACAACCTCAAGAACCACGCCATCAAGGCCGGTCTGAACTATCGCTTCTAAAGCGATATAAGCCCTATACCGTTTCTGCATAAGGCAATTCCATTTTTGCACAAGGGCTGAGGGTCAACCGTAGCCCTTTCTTTTTGCACCGATTTCTTTGCTTTCAAAAGAGTTCGTCCGCTTTCGTATCTCTTGACTCCGGCACCGGCTCCTATCTTATAGGGATGTGCGATTGGGGATTAGGCGCGTGGCTATTGTGTTTAAATTTTATGCAAATATGCCGATACAAATTCTTCCCGTTGCGTGATTTTATTTAATCGAGTGCTAAAACAACGCTTTATCACTCAGCCAGGAAGATAGCATGCAGCGTGTTTTCGATGGGCATAACGATGTCCTTCTGAGGCTCTGGGAAAACTCCAGAAACGGCGACGATCCCATCCGGGAATTCATCGACGGAACGCAAACCGGCCACATTGATGCGCCGCGCTCCCGCAAAGGCGGTCTCGCTGGCGGCATTTGCGCCATCTATGTGCCGTCCGGCCATCATATCGAACTTGGCAAACCCGACGCCAATGGCCATTACGACACGCCGCTTTCTCCGCCGCTCAAGCGCCCTCCTTCCCTCGACATCGCCATCGAAATCGCATCCATCGCACTCCGCCTTGAAGAAGCTGGCGCGTGGAAACTGTGCCGCAATGGCCGCGAGCTCGATGAAACGCTGAACAGCGACACCTTTGCCGCCGTTCTGCACATGGAAGGCTGCGAGGCGATTGACGCCGATCTTGCCGCGCTCGATGTCTTCTACGCGCTTGGCCTGCGTTCGCTTGGCCCTGTGTGGAGCCGCAACAATATTTTCGGTCACGGCGTGCCCTTCTCTTACCCGATGAACCCGGATACCGGTCCCGGTCTCACGGAAGCGGGCAAGCGTCTCGTCAAGGCGTGCAACCGCAAGGGTATTCTGATCGATCTCGCCCATATCACCGAGCAAGGCTTCTGGGATGTGGCTGAACTCAGCGACCAGCCGCTGATCGCCAGCCACTCCAATGCCCATGCCCTGACGCCCGTGGCCCGGAATCTGACGGACAAGCAGCTGGATGCCATCCGCGAAAGCAAGGGGCTTGCGGGTCTCAACTACGCCACCACCATGCTGCGCGCCGATGGCAAGGAAGATGCCAACACGCCGATGTCCGATATGGTTCGCCACATCGATTACATGGTTGACCGCATGGGGATCGACTGCGTGGCGCTCGGTTCCGATTATGACGGCGCGACCATCCCAGCCGAAATCTCCGATGCCGCCGGAACGCAGAACCTCGTCACGGCCTTGCGAGAGGCCGGATATAACGATGAGGAACTGGCGAAGCTTTGCCGGGACAACTGGATCAGGGTTCTGAAACAGGCATGGCACGAAGCCTGAGATACAAATACAATTCAACAAAATCCCAACAAAAATACAGAAAGGGAACTCAATCATGATGCATTTCGGACGTTTTCGCATCCTCGCCGCTGGTGCAGCACTTGCTGCCGTTATGGCTGCCAATCCGGCCCTGTCGGCCACGCCAGCCGACACGCTCGTCCAGGCATGGGCGATTGATGACACCATCACGCTCGACCCGGCAGAATCCTTCGAACTCAGCCCGGCTGAATTCATCGGTAATGCCTATGACATGCTCGTTCGCCTCGACATCAACGACACGTCGAAAGTCGTGCCGGGCGTGGCGGAAAGCTGGACCGTTTCCGACGACGGCCTGACCTACACGTTCAAGCTGAAAAAGGACATCAAGTTCGCTTCCGGCAACCCGATTACCTCTGCTGACGTGGCTTATTCCTTCGAACGCGCCGTGCGTCTGGACAAGAGCCCGGCCTTCATCCTGACCCAGTTCGGCCTGACCAAGGATAATGTCAACGAAAAGGCGAAAGCCGTAGACGACACGACTTTCGTCTTCACCGTGGACAAGCCATACGCACCAAGCTTCGTGCTGAACTGCCTGACCGCGACCGTCGCCGCAGTCGTCGACAAGAAGCTTCTCGAAGAGCATGCCGCAAAGGTCACACCGACCGACGACTACAAATACGACACCGACTATGCCAATGCATGGCTGAAGACCAAGTCGGCAGGCTCCGGTCCGTTCGCGATCCGTGAATGGCGCGCCAATGAAGTCGTCATTCTGGAACGCAACGACAATTATTACGGCGAAAAGGCCAAGCTGAAGCGCGTTTTCTATCGTCACGTCAAGGAAAGCGCGACACAGCGCCTGATGCTTGAATCGGGTGACGTCGATGTGGCGCGTAATCTGGAACCCGGCGACTACGAAGCCGTTCAGAAAAACGACAAGCTGACGACGACCAGCGCCGCGAAGGGTACGGTCTACTATATCAGCCTCAACCAGAAGAACGAGAACCTAGCCAAGCCGGAAGTTCGCGAAGCGTTCAAATATCTGGTCGATTATGATGCAATCGGTTCGACCCTCATCAAAGGCATTGGCGAAATCCGCCAGACCTATCAGGCTAAGGGCGTTCTGGGCGCGCTCGATGCTGCACCCTACAAATACGACGTTGCAAAGGCGAAGGAACTTCTCGCCAAGGCAGGTCTGAAGGACGGTCTTTCCGTGACCTTCGACGTGCGCAACACGCAGCCGGTGACCGGCATTGCCGAATCCTTCCAGCAGAGCGCTGCTCAGGCTGGCGTGAAGATCGAAATCATCCCGGGCGATGGCAAGCAGACCCTGACCAAATATCGTGCGCGTAACCACGACATGTATATCGGCCAGTGGGGCATGGACTATTGGGATCCGAATTCCAATGCCGAAGCTTTCACGAGCAATCCGGATAATAAGGACGACGCCGCCAACAAGACGCTTGCGTGGCGCAACGCCTGGGACATTCCTGAGCTGACCAAGCAGACGCAGTCTGCTCTTCTGGAACGCGACAACGAAAAGCGCGCCGAGATCTACAAGAAGCTTCAGCAGGAAGCGCTCGACCAGAGCCCGTTCGTGATGCTGTTCCAGCAGATCGAAACAGCCGGTATCGCGGGCAATGTGAAGGGTTACAAGCTCGGCCCGACCTTCGACTCCAATCCGCTGGTAAACATCACCAAGGAATAGTCGGCCAAGCCTCGGCGCATGAATGTGCCTAACCGGCTTTAAAACAAGGAGATGGAGCGGTTTTCTGAATCAAAAAGGAAAGCCGCTCCAGAGCTTTTTTCAAGCAAAGATGATCGAGCGTCAGACCGGACCCTGTTCTGAACGCACTCATCATCGGAAGCGGTCAAAACATTGAGTAACACTGAAACCACCAAAAAGGTTAGGCGAGCGCCGCGGCGTTCATCGGCCCTTGCCGCGTCGATAGCCAGTTTTCTGGTCATCGTCGTCACGACCTATCTGGGCCTTTTGGCCGTAACATTCTTCATCGGTCGCGTCGTGCCGATTGACCCTGTGCTGGCCATCGTCGGCGACCGCGCGCCTGCGCATGTCGTCGCCCGCGTGCGCGAGGAAATGGGCTTCAATTTGCCCTATTACCAGCAGTTCTTTCTTTACGTGAAAGGCGTGCTGCAAGGCGATTTCGGCACTTCGGTGCTCACGACCAATCCGGTCATGACCGACATTCGCCGCGTATTCCCGGCCACGATGGAACTGGCCACACTCGGCACGATCATCGGCGCCGTGTTCGGCATTCCGCTCGGCGTGCTCGCAGCCGTCAAACGCGGCAGCATCATTGACCAGATCGTGCGCGTTATCGGCCTTGTCGGTTACTCCGTGCCGATCTTCTGGCTCGGCATGCTTGCGCTGCTGATCTTCTATGCCCGTCTCGGCTGGACCTCCGGTCCCGGACGCATCGACATTACATTCGAATACACGTTCACGCCGATCACCGGCTTCTACCTGATCGACGCGATCCTTCAGCGCGACTGGCCAGCCCTCAAGGATATTGTCTCCCACCTTATCCTGCCATCGGCACTGCTTGGCTATTTCTCGCTTGCCTATATCAGCCGCATGACGCGTTCCTTCATGCTCAACGAGCTTGATCAGGAATATATCGTCGCGGCGCGCGCCAAGGGCATTTCGGAAACCCGCATCATCTGGGGCCACGCTTTGCGCAATGCCGCCGTGCCGCTGGTGACCGTGATTGCGCTTTCCTATGCCGGGCTTCTGGAAGGTTCGGTTCTGACCGAAACCATCTTCTCCTGGCCGGGCCTTGGTCTCTACATCACCAATTCGCTACAAAACGCTGATATGAATGCCGTTCTCGGTGGCACCATTGTTATCGGGTCGGTCTTTATCGCGCTCAACCTCGTGTCCGATCTTCTCTATCGGCTTCTCGATCCAAGGACGCGCGCACGATGAGCCAAATGACAGATAATTCCAACCTCTCTTGGCGTGAATGGCTGCTTACCGAGCGGCCCCAGTCACGTACGCAGGCCCGCCTCGGTCGCGCCTATATGGTCTGGCGGCGGTTCACCGCCAACAAGCTGGCCGTTCTCGGCCTCCTGATCATCATCGGACTGCTGGTCGTTGCAGCGCTCGCCGATGTGCTGGCGCCGCATTCGCCGGTTGTCGGCGATCTGGCCAATGCCCGCCTGCTGCCGCCGGGAAGCCCCGGCTATCTGCTCGGCACCGACGATCAGGGTCGCGATATTCTTTCGCGCCTCATTCACGGTTCCCGCCTGACGCTCTATGTCGTGCTGCTGGTTGCGATCATTGCGGCCCCAATCGGCCTGCTGGTCGGCACAGTGGCCGGTTATGCGGGCGGCTGGGTCGATGCCGTGCTGATGCGCATCACCGACATCTTCCTGGCCTTCCCGAAACTCATTCTGGCGCTTGCCTTCGTGGCGGCGCTGGGACCGGGCATCGAAAACGCCATCATCGCCATCGCGATCACCTCATGGCCGCCTTATGCGCGCATCGCGCGCGCCGAAACGCTGACGGTGCGCAATTCCGACTATATTTCGGCGGTCCGCCTGATGGGTGCTTCGCCGATCCGCATTGTCGTGCGCCACATCATGCCGCTTTGCACCTCGTCGCTGATCGTCCGTGTGACACTCGACATGGCGGGCATCATTCTAACGGCAGCGGGCCTGGGCTTCCTCGGCCTCGGCGCACAGCCGCCACTGCCGGAATGGGGCGCGATGATCGCATCGGGTCGCCGTTTCATCCTCGACCAATGGTGGGTTGCCGCCATGCCCGGCATTGCGATCCTGATCGTCAGCCTCGGCTTCAACCTGCTGGGCGATGGTCTGCGCGATGCGCTTGATCCGCGGGGTAACAACCAATGAAGCCGCTTCTGACAGTAGAAGACCTGCGCGTCACCTTCCCGACGCGCACGGGGGCCATCGAGGCTGTCCGTGGTGTCAGCTTTGAGCTGGGCCGCGAACGCCTTGGCATCGTTGGCGAATCCGGTTCAGGCAAGTCCCAGACCGGGCGCGCCATCATGGGTCTGACGCCACTCCACGCGCAGATTACGGCCAAGACGCTTAATTTCGACGGCATCGATCTCCTCAACATTTCGGCCCGTGAACGCCGCTCCTTACGCGGCGGCCGCATCGCCATGGTGTTGCAGGACCCGAAATATTCGCTCAATCCTGTGATGACCATCGGCAAGCAGATTGCCGAAACGCTGAAAGCGCACGGCAAATACAGCAGCGGAGAAATTCGCACGCGCTCGATGGCCATGCTGGAAGCGGTGCAGATTCGCGATCCGGAACGCGTCATGAAACTCTATCCGCACGAGGTTTCGGGCGGGATGGGCCAGCGCGTGATGATCGCCATGATGCTCGTGGCCGAGCCGGAACTGCTGATTGCCGACGAACCGACTTCGGCGCTCGACGTGACGGTGCAGCTCGAAGTGCTGGGCATTCTCGACAAGCTGGTGGCCGAACGCGGCATGGGGCTGATCTTCGTCAGCCATGACCTGCGCCTTGTTTCGTCCTTCTGCGACCGCGTCATCGTGATGTATGCGGGCCGCATCGTCGAAGAGATCGCGGCCAAGGATCTTGCCAATGCGAAACATCCCTATACGCAAGGATTGCTGAACTGCATGCCGAAAATCGGAGCCGACCGCCATCCTCTGCCCACCTTGCAGCGTGAGGAGGCCTGGAAGCTATGAGTACGGCACCAGCACTGAGCGTCGACAATATTGATGTCTATTTCGACCATTTCCATGCGTTGAAGTCGGTCAGCGTCCATGTGGCGCAGGGCGAATCCTATGGTCTCGTCGGCGAATCCGGTTCGGGCAAGTCCACACTTCTGCGCGCAGTCGCGGGGCTTGCGCCGATTGACGATGGCGAAATCCGTATCGACGGCGCACCTCTCAAGACACCACGCGACAAGGCCTTCTATCGCAAGGTGCAGATGGTGTTTCAGGACCCTTATGGCTCCCTGCATCCGCGCCAGACGGTGGACCGGCTTTTGCTGGAACCGCTCGCCATTCATGGTGTCGGCGATGCCGAACAGCGCATCGTGCGCGCATTGGATGAAGTGGGGCTCGGCTCGGGCTTCCGCTTCCGCTATCCGCACCAGCTTTCGGGCGGTCAGCGCCAGCGCATCGCCATTGCCCGCGCATTGATCGTGGAACCGAGCATTCTGCTGCTCGACGAACCAACTTCGGCGCTCGACGCATCGGTACAGGCGGAAGTGCTGAACCTGCTTGAACAGGTTCGCCGTGACCGCAACCTCACCTTCATCATGGTGAGCCACGATCTTGGTGTCGTCACCCATATGTGCGACCGCCTTGCAGTGATGCGCAACGGCGAAGTGGTTGAACAATTACAGGCTGGCGATCTCGTCACCGGCAATATTCACGCCGACTATACCAAAAACCTGATGCGCGCGAGTGAAGGTTTCCGGCGCTGAAACCAGCCGCATGACACAACAAAAAGGGGACCTTTCGGTCCCCTTTTTTATTCCTCAGAAGCTTTGCGGGCATTGTCCCCGTCCTGGCCGCGCCGCCAATAGGCGACAATCAGCTGGCGATTCTTCGGAACGTTACGCTCCTTGCGCATATAGCTGCGAATATTGCGGAAGGCATTGAACTCGCAACCCGCCCAGACATAAATGTCTTCCTCGCCTTCCGGCAGTTCGACCGCGCGCACCGCATCCTGCAACAGCGTGGTGGTGCCAGCTTCGGCGCCATTGCGGTTCAGCCATTGCACATCGAGATTCGCACGCGAGACAAGCTTCTGTTCCTCGGCCTGATCGCCGATTTCAATGCGCACAACGGCCTTTGCATCTTCAGGCAGTCGTTCGAGAATGCGCCCGATGGCGGGCAGCGCGGTTTCGTCGCCTGCGAGCAGATACCATTTGGCATCGCCTGCATCGCCACCGCCCGGACCAGTCATGCCGACAATATCGCCCGGCTTGGCGTTAAGCGCCCAACCCGAACCCGGAGCGTCGCAATCATCACCATGCACAACCATGTCGATATCGACCCAGCCCGCTTCAGGATCGATATTGCGGATGGTATAGACACGGGTTGCAAGCTTGGCATCGCCTTCCGGCCATGCCGGACGCCCGTCCTCACCCGTCACCGGCCATTGTGGCTTTGCCAGCCCCTTTGGCGGGAACAGAAGGCGGATATGCAGCCCGGTATGCGAAAACCGCTGGAGGTTGTCGCCTTTCAGGCGCACGCGACGCATATGCGGCGTGACATTGGACACCGCCACCACCTGCATTTCGCGGAAGTAAGGCAGCGGCAGTCCCGCCGCGCCATCGCCCTGCCAGATGATTTTCGGCGTGGGGCTGCCCTTCTCCAGAAATTCCAGCACATGCTCAGCGATGGAATATTTCATATAGGCAAGGCCGGTCTCATCATCGCTTTTGACATCGACGCTGACCGTCTCGTTATCCCATTGAACATCGGCCTGACCGAAGCTCAAAACGAGTTTCGCATGCGTCTCGTCACGCTGCACATCAGCATGTTCGACGAAATGATCGAGCAGTTGATTGACGATGTGACCAGCATTGGTCAGCGTGAAACGGGTATTGGCGTTGAGTTCGGACACGACCCATCCTCCATCGGATGAAATGATGCGTCAGCCTTACCCGAATATAAGATGACAATTCAAGTCATCATTTGTCTTTGATCGCGCAATATAGCGTGACAGGCAGTGCCTGCCGCCATACATCGAACGAGCCAAGCGCACCGGCTTGTGCCACGGAAAGCCGCACGAGTTCTCCGCCAAAGCGCTGCCGCCAGCCGAAAAGCTGCATTTCGCTTTGCAAGGTCACGGCATTCGCAACCAGCCGTCCGCCGGGTTTCAGTGCATCCCAACAGGCTTGCAACACGCCTTCATCCGTGACGCCGCCACCGATGAAAATCGCGTCCGGCGTTTCCAGTCCTGCGAGAGCGCCCGGCGCTTCACCGGAAACGATCTGCAAACCGGGTACGCCCAGCGCATCGCGATTGCGGGCGATCATGCCTTGCCGCTCTTCATGCGCCTCGATGGCGATGGCACGACAGGAAGCATGGGTGCGCATCCACTCGATACCGATGGAGCCGCACCCCGCGCCGACATCCCACAGAATTTCGCCAGGCAGCGGCGCCAGCCGCGACAGTGTCACGGCGCGAATATCGCGCTTCGTCAGTTGACCATCATTTTCGAAGGCTTCATCAGGCAGGCCTATCACGCTGGGAAGAATTTTCGCATCCGGCTCTGCAATGCATTCCACGGCGACGACATTCAGATCGGCACCGGCGGGAACTGTCCATGCACCTGCAATACCGCGCTTATGCGTTTCTTTGGGGCCACCCAGATGTTCCAGCACATCGATGCGGCTTGATCCAAAACCGCGTGCCGCCAGCATCGTTGCGATTTTTTCAGGCGTGGTGCCGTCATTGCTGAGGATCAGCAATTTGATGCCGGGCAGAATATGCTTTGCCAGCACGTCCAGCGGACGCCCGTGCACGCTGAGGCAACACACGTCCTGCAGCGACCAGCCCATACGCGCCGCAGCCAGCGAAAATGACGACGGATAAGGCAAGACAAGCATTTCATCCGGAGAAAAATGCCGGGTCAGCGAAGCGCCCATGCCGTAATGCATCGGATCGCCGCTGGCCAGAACCACGACTGACTTGCCGCGCTCGGCAGCAATCATCGGAAAAGCATCATCGAAGGGCGAAGGCCATGCAATCTGCCGGGCACCGGGTGTTTCACCGATGAGCCCCAAATGCCGCTTGCCACCAAAAATCAAATCAGCCGAAGCAAGGGCCTGCCGCGCAGTCTCGCCAAGCCCATTCAAACCGTCTTCGCCGATGCCGATGACCGTCAGCCAGCAAGCCATGCTCTTTGCTCCGTTTTCTTCGTTCGTAGGGTGCGACGGTGACAAGCGCAAGTCCCAAAGGCGGTTCCTACTTTCCGGCCCGGCACGGGCGGCGTATAAGGCAATCATGTTGAACCAGCAGACCACCGCGACAAAGATCGAACCGTTTGACAGGCGAAATGCCTGTCCGGGCCTGTCGCGCATGGTTATGGCGCTCGACGGTGCCATTGCGCGCATCAAACTGCCGCTCGGACGGCTCACCGCCGATCAGGCTTTTGCGCTGGCCGAGATTGCCGAAAAATTCGGTCCCGGCGCTGTGGAACTTTCGATTCGCTCCAATATCCAGCTGCGCGCCATCGCGCCTGAGAACTGGGAACAAGCAGTCACAGCACTTTATCAAGCAGGTTTTGGTGCCGATAACCCCGCTGCGGATGACATTCGCAACGTCATGGTCAGCCCCACATCCGGTATAGACCGCGATCAAGCTTGCGATGTCACGCCGCTAGCGCGGCAATTGCTGGCAGCGCTTGAGAACAACGCCGACCATCATGCGCTGTCGCCAAAATTCTCGTTCCAGATCGATGGCGGCGAAGCTTGCGCCATGATTGCTCATCCGGGTGACATTTGGCTATCCGCAACAGATGACGGTCGTATTTTTGCTTTCGGCTTTGCTTCGTCGCCCGATGGAACCGCATTGGGAAGCGTGGAAATCGATGATGCGCTGCCCTTTATAGAAGCAGCGCTGCGATTATTTCTTGCCCACTCCAAAGGCGCGGCGCGAATGAAGCAACTCTTCGAAACCCTTGCTGTCGAAGAGTTTTTGAAAGAACTGATTGCCAGCCTTCCGTTTCCGGTCGATTCCGCTGCCAATTGGCAACGGCGGCAACCCCGCCCATGCGCCCATCTGGGAGCCCACGTTCAGGTTGACGGACGGCTCTACATCGGCGCCATGCCGCTTCTGGGGCGGCTCGATACGACGCAACTGCGGGCACTCGGTGCCCTTTCACAAAAGGTCAGCGGCGGGGAAATCCGCCTGACGCCTTGGCTGGGCGTGATCCTGCCAAATGTCGATGCAGCACATTGCGACAAAGTTCTCCGGCAATTGCATACGCTCGGCCTTGCGACCGATGCGCAGGCACCGCAATCACGACTGCGCAGTTGTACCGGGTCAAAGGGTTGCGCCTCTGCCCTCTCCGACACACAGACCGACGCGAGAGAACTGGCCTCGCTCCTTGACGTCGATAGCCCGGACGCGGTCCATCTCACTGGCTGCGCCAAGTCCTGCGCCGCGCTTGCGCCGCTTCCGCACACGCTTCTGGCGCGCGCTCCGGGCCGCTACGATGTCTTTTTTGCAGACAAGGCTGGACCATCCCGTTTCGGGCGGCTATTGGCGACTGACGTGACTATTGACGCTGCCGCGCGCCTTCTCAACTCACCAGAGCGGAAACCATGATTGATTACATTCGCGACGGGCAGGCCATCTATGACCGCTCCTTCGCCATCATCCGCGCCGAGGCGGATCTGAGCCGCATCCCTGCCGATCTCGAAAAACTCGCCGTGCGCGTCATCCATGCTTCAGGCATGGTGGATGTAGTGAGCGACATCGCTTTTTCGGAAGGTGCAGGTCTGGCTGGCAAACAGGCGCTTGCCAAAGGCGCACCGATTCTCTGCGATGCACGCATGGTTGCCGAAGGTATCACCCGCTCGCGCCTGCCTGCCGACAACCCGGTCATCTGCACGCTGAACGACCCTTCCGTTCCTGAACTGGCGAAGAAAATCGGCAACACCCGTTCTGCCGCCGCGCTCGATTTGTGGTTGCCGCATCTCGAAGGAAGCATCGTCGCCATCGGCAATGCCCCAACCGCCCTCTTCCGGCTTTTCGAAATGCTGGATGCCGGTGCGCCAAAGCCAGCGCTTATCATCGGCATGCCGGTCGGCTTTGTCGGTGCGGCGGAATCGAAGGACGAACTCGCCGCCAATAGTCGCGGCGTGCCCTATGTCATCGTGCGCGGACGACGCGGCGGCAGTGCCATGACCGCGGCGGCGGTCAATGCTCTGGCTTCGGAGCGCGAATAATGACGACAAAAGGCAAGCTTTTCGGTCTGGGTGTCGGCCCCGGCGATCCTGAACTCATCACACTGAAGGCGCTTCGGCTGCTAAAATCAGCGCCGGTGGTGGCCTATCACGCTGCCAAGGGCAAGAAGGGCAATGCCCTTACCATTGTTGAGGACTATCTCTCGCCGGAACAGGTTCTGGTGCCGCTCATCTATCCGGTGACTACGGAAAAACTGCCCGCGCACATGGATTATGAGCAGATCGTCAGCGATTTTTACGGCGAGATCACCACGACAATCGCCGGATATCTCGATCAGGGACAGGATGTGGCCGTGATCGCGGAAGGCGACCCGTTCTTCTATGGCTCGTTCATGTATATTCATGACCGGTTGGCTGAAAGCTATGAAACCACAGTGGTTCCGGGCGTCTGTTCGGTGCTCGGCGCTTCGGCTGTGCTTGGCGCGCCGCTTGTCTATCGCAACCAGACATTGTCGATCCTTTCCGGCGTCATGGAAGCCGGCGAATTGAAGCGCAGGCTGGCCGATACTGGTGCCGCCGCCATCATGAAACTCGGCAAGAATCTCGACAAGGTTCGCGATGTGCTGACCGATCTTAGCCTGATGGACCGCGCGCTTTATGTCGAGCGCGCCACCATGGCCAATCAGCGCATCGTGCCGCTGTCGGACGTCAGCGGCAGCGATTGCCCCTATTTCTCGATCATCCTTGTTCCCGGCCAGAAATGGAACGGCGCATGAAGCCGGCTATCGTTGTGTTGGCGGAAGCGGCGACCGTAACAGCACGCCGCATTGCCGCCGTGCTCGATCAGGCCGAGGTGCTTGGACTTCAGGATCGCGTCACGGGTGCCGACAGGACATTTGCCCATTTCGGCGACACCATACGCGCCCTCTATGAAGAAGGCCGACCGGTCGTAGCGCTCTGCGCCGCCGGTATTGTCATCCGCGCACTGGCGCCTCTTTTGCAGAACAAGCGCATAGAGCCGCCCGTTCTGGTGATTGCCGAAGACGGCAGCGCCGTAGTGCCGCTTCTTGGCGGGCTGTCCGGCGTCAATGACATGGCGCGAACCATCGCCGCCGCACTTGAAATCGCCCCGGCGATCACTACCTCCGGCGAATTGCGCTTCGGAATCAATCTCCTGCACCCGCCAGCGGAACTGACGCTCGCCAATCCGGATGCGGCGAAAGCCTTCACGTCCGATCTTCTGGCAGGTGCGAAACTGCGCCTCAACGGACGTTCCCGCTGGCTACAGACGTCGAAGCTGCCTTTCGCCGACGATGGCAGGCTCACCGTCAGCATCACGCCAGAAAAGCGCACGCCGCTGCCGGATGAACTCATCTATCATCCGCAGGTCGTGGCCGTCGCCATCGACCAGCCGACCGACGATCTTGCGGAAGCAATGACACGGGCGTTCGACGAAACGGGCCTCGCACGATCATCGCTCGCGCTGCTGCTGGCCCATGAACGTCACTGCGCTGTGCAGCAAATCCATGAAGCGGCAGGCGCACTCGGCGCAGAGCTACGCTTTGTGCCGTCGGCTGACACTGCGCTTTCACTTGCTCATCTTTCAGTCGAGCAGCCGCTGCGGTTGATCGAAGCGGGCGGCCTCGTGCTGGCCGTCGCTCCTGCCCCTGCTGACGTGCTGCGGATTGGGCGCAAACGCGGAAAGCTGGTCGTGGTCGGGCTTGGCCCCGGATCACGGGATCTGATGACGCCCGCCGTGCAGCGCGAACTCGAACAGGCCGAAGATATTCTCGGCTACGAGACTTATGTGCACATGGCCGGGCCGTTTCATGCCGGTCAGACCGTGCATATGACCGATAATCGCGAGGAAATGCAGCGCGCGCGCCATGCCTTCGAACTGGCCGCCTCAGGCCGCACGGTGGCGATGGTTTCGTCTGGCGATCCCGGCGTTTTCGCCATGGCGGCTGCCGTGGTCGAGGCGCTGCACGAAACCGACAACCCTGCATGGCATGGTGTGGAACTGGTCATTCAGCCGGGCATCTCGGCTGCGATGGCAGCAGCGTCCCGCAGCGGTGCACCGCTCGGCCATGATTTCTGCATTCTCTCGCTGTCCGATAATCTGAAACCATGGGACGTGATCGAAAAGCGGCTGGCGCTGGCCGCAGAAGCTGATCTCGCCATGGCTTTTTACAATCCTATTTCCAAAGCCCGCCCGCATCAGCTGGGCCGTGCGCTGGAAATTCTGCGCCAGCATCGCGCACCGCAAACGCCGGTTGTGCTAGGCCGCGATATCGGCAGACCGGCGGAGACAATGCGCGTCACCACGCTTGGGCAATTGACGCCCGACGATGTGGATATGCGCACGGTGGTGATCGTCGGCTCGTCTCATACGCAACGGTTTGACCGCGCAACAGGCGGCGAATGGGTCTATACGCCACGCTGGTACGGCGTAAAGCCGGACAAATGATCAAACAAAAAGGCAGGGAAATCCCTGCCTTTTTCGTAACTTATTTAAGTTTAATGAATCAGTTCTTCTTTGCCTTGGCCTTCTTCGGCGCGACAGCTGCGGCTGCGTCGGCCTTGGCGGCAGCAGCTTCAGCGGCAACCTGATCGGCGCTCTTCGGCGAAGTGTCGATAACCGCGCGCACGCCGCCCTTGGCGGTCAGCTGGCAGACTGCGGTGCGCAGATCGACCTTCAGGTCCACATCCGTACCGCCATTGGCGCCCGGACGGGAATCGACAGCGCTGATCACGCGTTCCGGCAGGAAATACTTGTTGGCGGCGGCAGTGATGCAAGGCTGCGCCAGGGAATAGTCGACCGTCTTAACCGGAGTCGGAATGAAGCTTGGCAGCGAGGAGCTGGCCGCTGGCACCGGGGAATCGGTCTTGCCGGGGGTGATGGCAACCGGCGCGGTCGTCGTACAGGCGGCAGCAAGCGGGGCCAACATGGCGATTGCAAGGAAACGGGCTCCGGTGCGGACTCGTCCGTACATAATGGTCTTCCTCATTAGGTCTGCTGGATAGGTAAAATTTTAATTTCGATAACTATTCGGTTTTAGCCGATTGTCGAGTGGCAGGAACGCCACAGAGCCGGAATTTCGATTCGCATCCACAAAACTGTCGTCACTGTTTTGCGAGAATCCAGTTTACCATCTCCCGCCAGTCGGTCATGCGGATGGGCGTACCGTGATTGCCGGACTCGAACCGCCGGAACTGTACCGGATAGCCCGGCGCGCGTTTGCGAATTTCCCCATAGAAAGCTTCCTGCCGGTCAATAGCGAAAACCGGATCGCGGCTGCCATGTCCGAAGAAGACCGGCACACGCCGCTTGAATGTCGCCGATGTGAAGAAACCGTCGTCCCACAGCGAACCCAACAGAATGAGCCCGGCAAGCTCTCCGCCAGCCTTTTCATTGGACGCGATGCGCCAGCAAAGCGAACCACCCTGCGAACCGCAGGACAGGATCAGCGGTGCGGAAGGCGACGACGCCTTCAAGGCCTCGATCAGCCCCGCAATCTGCGCTTCGCCCGTAGTCGCGAAATCCTTGAAATCCGGCGTGACATAGAGACCGCCATTCAGCGCGGCCAAATTCTTGACGCGGTTGAAATTGCCGCCAAAGGTGAAATCATTCATCCCCTGCAAGCGATTACCGCCGCGACCGTGCAGATAGATTACGATGAAGGATGCCCCCTGCTGCTTGCCAGCGACCATGGCCTTCACAGGCCCCGCCGCGGTCTGAAAGGTGACATCCTTTTGATAGGCGCGCGCTTTCAGCGAGACATAGCTGTCCTTGACGCGCTTTTCCGGCACGCTATCGCGACCATTGATGTCGCGCATCTCGTTGTAATCAATGATTTTATAGTCGCCGCCATCGGCGCTGCTCAACACGCCGGGATAGGCGAAGGCATCATCCTTGAAAGGCGGCAGTGGCCCTTGTGCCCAAGCTACGGACACCGACAACAGCAGCGCTGCCATGCCCCCAAGTCCAGCCTGCGCTGTTGCGTTCAATCGCATTTTCATTCTGCCTCCTCCCCTCCAGTCAGCCGATCACAATTCGAGCGTGTGATAGCGCCGGTTCAGATAGATGAGCGCAGATGCATCGGCATTGGACCGCAGGCCGATCACTTCGCCAAACAGCACATGATGCGTCGAATGATCCTGAATGCTGACAACCCGGCAGTCGAAAGCCGCCAGCGCATCGCTCAGCACCGGCGCGCCGGTGGCAAGCCTGTCCCACGTCGCCAGTTCGAAGCGCTCATCCTGTGTCAACCCGATGCGCCCGGAAAAGGCATCGGCCAGTTGCTGATGTGTTCCAGCCAGCGTGTTGATTGCGAAGACACCGTTTTCGATGAACAGGCGATTGTCTTCATGAACCTTCTGAAGGCAGATCAGAACTGTCGCGGGAGCGTCGGATACCGAACAGGCCGCCGTCAATGTCAGGCCGCGCCGTCCTGCCGGGCCATCGGTCGTCACGATTTGCACCGCGCCTGCATAGTGGCTCATGGCATCGCGGTAAGCCTTGGGCTCCACAGATGCCGCACTGGAGATGATGTTATTTATCGTTTGCACGTCAGAATCGATCCGTTGCCGACCGTAATATTTAGCCGAAATACTGGCATAGATTACGGGCATTGCACAAAGGCGCGGAAACCGCTACCCACTTTTCGATCACATTGCCACGAATTGTATAAAGAAGACCGATAACGTGATTGAGTCTGGGAAGCTTCCCATTGCCACTCTGACAAGCCTTGCCATGCTGTTGCTGGCAGGATCGGGATTGGCGTATGCGGATAACATCCGGATCGGTCTGGCGGCACCTTTGACGGGCACTTTCGCCCCCTTGGGCAACCAGCTTGCGCAGGGCGCGCGTGCGGCTGCCGAAACACGAAGCACAGACTTGGTCATTTTCGATGACCGTTGCGACGCGGAAGGTGGCAAGGAGGCGGCAGAACGCTTCATTGCGCAAAATGTCCGCATCGCATCGGGCTTTCTCTGCGCCGAATCTCTCGAAGCCGCAGCCCCGCTTCTGGCCGAACGCAACATTCCGGTGATCATATCCGGCGTCAGCGAACAAACCCTTGTCGAGCGCCGCGCCGCAACGCCCCTGCCGGTGTTCCGCCTGAGCACGGGACTGGAAAAGGAAACGCAGGCGACGGCGAGTTTTCTCGGCAGTCTGTGGCGCGCCCAGCCCTTCGCGGTGATCGATGATGGCACCATTGAAGGCCGTGAGCGCGCAAGCCGGGTTCTTGCCAGCTTGAAAGAGCAGCAGCTACAGCCGGTTTTCACCGATACCTATCGCCCCGGGTTGGAAAACCAAAACGCGCTGGTTGCCCGCCTTAAGCGCGCTGGCGCCACCCATGTCTACGTCGGCGGCGAACGCGACGACATTGCCGCGATTGGCGCAAGTGCTGCTTCGCTCAATTATCCGCTGGTCATTGCAGGCAGCAGCCTGCTGGACGCCGCACCCGGCGCACAACGCTTGAGCGAAGGCACATTGATGACCGCGCCGCTGAAGCCGCAGGATTTGCCAACCGCGAAACCGGCAATCGACGCGCTTCATCAGGCGGGTCGTTTTGTCGAAGCCTATGCGATCACCGGCTATGCAACGGTGCAGATCGCCGCCGATGCCGTCAGCAAAGCCGATGAGCAAAAGCAGCCAGTGCTCGACACGCTGCGCCATACATCCTTCGAAACGGTGCTTGGCACGATCAAGTTCGACGGCAACGGCATGCGGACAGACAATCCGAACCGCTTGCAGCGCTACGAGGGTTCGCGCTTCATACCAGCCGATAGATAAGTCCGGCGAGGCTTGCGACGATAACGAGGCTAGTCAGCAGGCTCATCGTCGCCCAGAAAAGGTCCAGCGCCGCGTCGATATCGGCCGCGTTGGCTTCGCGCTTGCCCGATGCATTGAGCATCGGCCCTTCCACTTTCTCTTCGCCATATTGACGCGGACCGGCGAGCGCCAGATCAAGCGCACCGGCAAAAGCGGATTCCGGCCAGCCCGCATTGGGCGAACGATGCAGGCGCGCATCGCTGCGCATGACCGAAAACGCTGCCTTTGCTGCTCCCCTGCTCCGGGTCGGTGCAGTTGCAAGCGCGGCCAGAAGGCCAGTCAAGCGCGCCGGAATATAATTGGCAACATCGTCCAGCTTTGCAGCGAAACGCCCGAAGTGTCGATAGCGATCATTGAGATGGCCGATCATCGAATCGGCGGTATTGATCATCTTGTAGGCGAACAGTCCCGGCAGACCGCCAACAAGAAACCAGAATGCCGGAGCAACAATGCCGTCCGAGACGTTTTCCGCCAGACTTTCAATGGCCGCTCGACTGACACCGCCTTCGCTCAGCTGCTCGGGATTGCGCCCGACGATCATCGAAACCGCCTTGCGCCCGCCGTCGATGCCCGCGTCGCGCAGCCCGCGCGCAACCGCCCCGACATGATCGGCGAGGCTCTTTTGCGCCAGAAGCACCGCCACGATGAGAATT
Organism: Ochrobactrum soli; assembly: GCF_003664555.1. Lineage (NCBI taxonomy): Bacteria > Pseudomonadati > Pseudomonadota > Alphaproteobacteria > Hyphomicrobiales > Brucellaceae > Ochrobactrum > Ochrobactrum soli. The sequence continues at coordinate 44,319 of NZ_RCHH01000002.1, forward strand.
TCCGCCACGGCCCCGGCAGAGCCCGCAAAGGGCAGCAGGCTTTCGATCGCCAGCCCCAGCAGAATACAGGCCGCGACCAGCGCGATGGTCAGCCACATACCGTTCCGGCGCAGGACCGCGTCCGGCAGCGTGCGGTCGTTGAAACGCTTCTCACCCCAGGAAATTGCCTTGCCGAACAGCACCACCGGATGCGGCAGCCTGTGCCACAGCTGCGGCGGATCACCGACGACGCGGTCGAGGATGAGCGCCAGCGACAGGATAATCAGCTTTATTTCCATGGATTTAACCGAGATTCATGAATCACTTTTTCAAGCTGCTTTTCCGAGACATTGAATGAGCGCATGTTCCAGACGCGCAAGATCTGCATCGTCATTGGCAAGGCCGATGCGCAACCAATGCGGAGCATAGGCGAATTTGCGGACGAGAATATGGTTTTCGCACAATGCCCCGTGCAATCCGTGCGCATTGTCGTGCGCGACCAACGAGAACAGCGCGGTGCCGCCGACTTCCCACAATCCGCATCGCGCAAGCACATCGGAAAGTTCCCGACGCCGAATGTCTATCCGCCTGCGAAACGCCTGCAATGTCTCGCCACCCGCGAAAGCGTCGGAAGCGATGACAAGCGCCGGTCCCGGCACGGCCCAAGGACCCAAGCGCCGCGTGATCGTGTCGACGATTCGAGCCTGCGCGACGGCAAACCCCAGACGCACGCCAGCCAGGCCGAAAAACTTGCCGAAGGATTTCAGTACGATCAGAGGCTCGTCGGAGGCCAGCGCCGCGACGCTGACTTCGGGATGCGGATCGGCAAAAGCCTCATCCACCACCAGAAAACCACCTCTCGCGCCCAAAGTCCGGGCCAGAGCGCGCAGCTCATCTGCAGCAATTACCCTTCCGTCGGGATTGTTGGGATTGACGATGACCGCAACCGTCGCACTGTCGGGAATATCGGCAATGCCAGCACATTCCGCGACCTGCCAGCCAGAGGCGGCGAATGAAGCCGCATGTTCCTGATAAGTCGGCGTCAAAACGGCGACCGTCGCAGGTTGCGCCAGAGTCGGAATAATCTGGATCAGCGCTTGCGTGCCGGGTGCGGCAACGATAGGTGCGCCTGCCGGTATGCGATAATAGTTTCGTGCAAGTTCAAGCGTCTGGCGCAGCAGACCTTCATCCGGCAAGCGGTTCCAGACCTCGGCTGAAATGAACGGCAAGGGATAGTGCTCGGGATTGATCCCGGTCGAAAGGTCGAGCCAATCGCCCGATGTGCCGCCAAAACGCGCAATCGCCTTGTCGAGCGCGCCGCCATGTTCAATGCTGGATGTCACGCACGGTCTCCGGAAAAATCGATGACATGCATGAAGGAACCAGCGACCGATCCGACCCGCAGCCCGGCATCGCCCACATCAACCCCCGCCGCATCGCGGACTTTAAACAGCCTGTCCGCCGCGCCTTCGTGCGTGGTGCTGGCATAATGAAATTCGTGGCCTTTCAGCGGCACCTGCCAGGGCGACCCGCTCAATGGCTCCAGAACGCGATAGCCCAGATGCAGCTTGCGTTTGGAAAAACTGGTTTCCAGCGGCAAAAGACCCAGCATTGGATGCTGTTTGCCGCTGGCATCTTCCAGCGTCTCGCCCAGCACCATATAGCCGCCGCACTCGCCATAGATCGTCACGCCGCGCGCTGCCGCAGCCCTGATACCGTTCTGGAAATTCTGCGCGGCGACAAGCCGTTCCGCATGGAGTTCAGGATAGCCGCCCGGCAGATAGACCGCATCGGCGTCTGGCGACGGGGTTTCATCAGCCAGAGGCGAGAAGAAGGAAATTTCCGCCCCGCGCCTGCGCCAGCCCTCGAAAAGATGCGTATAGGCAAAGGCGAAAGCATCATCACACGCAACCGCAATGCGACTGCCGAGCGGCAGAAGACGCGGCACGTTGGCCATCGGATCGAAGCGTTTCGGTGCCGACCAGATGCGCTGCAGAGCAGCAAGATCGACATGCGCCTCAATCCTATCGGCGGCGTGATCGAGAAAGCGTTCGAGATCGGCATGTTCGCCCGCCTGCACAAGCCCCAGATGGCGTTCCGGCAAAGCCAGCGCTGCATCGCGCGGCAATGCACCCAAAACGGGAATGCCGAGCGGCTTCAGGGCATCACGCAACATGGCCTCATGGCGCGCACTGCCGACACGATTAAGCAGAACTCCCGCAACGAAAACATCCTTGCGGAACCGGCTGAAACCGGAAACCAACGCTGCGATGGAATGGGACTGTTTCGCGCAATCCACCACCAGCACCACCGGCAAATCGAGCAGCCTTGCCAGATCGGCGGAAGAGCCCTGCCCGTCCAGCGCGCCATCGAAGAGACCCATCATGCCCTCGGCGATCAGCACCTTTCCACCTTCGGTCATCCGTGCCGACAGGGCGCTGATCAGTTCCATGCGCATCGCCCATGGATCGAGATTGAAGCATTCCACGCCACTTGCCGCCTTGTGATAGGCGGGATCGATATAATCTGGTCCCGTCTTGACTGGCGCAAGCGCCACATCGGCCCGCTTCAGGGCGCGCAACAAACCAAGCGTTACCGTCGTCTTGCCCGAACCGGACGAGGGCGCGGCGATCATAAAACCCTTCATGCGCTTTCGCCTCCGCGTCTGATATCCAAGGGATCGCTGACGAGCTGGCGGCCTTGTGCGGCGGCGATCCAATCGAGACCACCGCGCAACCGGACCACCTCTCCCACCACCACGATGGCAGGCGGCTTGAGCCCCGCAGCCTCAACATCGCTGGCCGCGCGCGCCAGCGTCGTTTCGAGAACGGTCTGTTCTGGCAGGCTGGCATTGCAGACAAAAGCGACCGGTTCGTCTGGCGAACGTCCGGCAACGATCAGCCGCGCCGTGATGAGATCGATATGTTTCATCGCCATATACATGACAATAACCGGTGACGATTTTGCGATGCCATTCCAATTAATGCGGTCGGGCAGCAATCCCGTCGCATCGTGTCCGGTCAGGAACGTCACCGACTGGTTGATATCGCGATGCGTGGCGGCAATGCCCGCATAGGCCAGTCCGCCGATCCCCGCCGTGATACCGGGAACGATGCGAAACGGCACGCCATGTTCCACCAGCGTCAGCGCTTCTTCCGCTCCACGACCGAAAACAAAAGGATCGCCGCCCTTGAGGCGCAGGACTTTCTTGCCCTGCCGCGCCAGTTCCACAAGCCGAAGTGAAATATCGCGCTGCTTGGGCGACGGCTTGCCGCCCCGCTTGCCCGCATATTCCAGCACCGCCTGTTCGTTTTTCAGAGACAAACAGGCTTCGTCCACCAGCGCGTCATAGACGATGACATCCGCCTGTTGCAGCGCATTGACGGCATGGAGCGTCAGCAAACCCGGGTCGCCCGGCCCGGCGCCAACCAGCCAGACATGGCCCGGCTCCATCGCTGGCAGGGCAATGCCCCGTTCTGTCGTCGATCCGATTCCGCTCATTCGCTTCAACCATTAATAAATCTGGCGGCACTGCTATCAGATACTTTATAAGGCATCCATGAGTGACGAAACCGCAGACCCCAATAAAAAGCTTGGAAAAAGCGAGCTTAGACGTGGCTGGACCACGGGCGCGTGCGCAACCGCTGCCACCAAGGCGGCGCTGACGGCGCTTATTACCGGCGAATTTCCCGACCCGGTTGGAATCATCCTGCCGAAGGGGGAAGTGCCCTATTTCCAGCTGGCCTATGAAGGACTTGGCGAAGGTTACGCCATGGCGGGTATCGTCAAGGATGCGGGCGACGACCCCGATGTCACCCATGGCGCGACGATCATTTCCACCGTCTTTCCCGCTCCACCCGGAACCGGCGTGGTCTTTCGCGCTGGCGAAGGTGTTGGCACCGTGACGCGGGCCGGACTGCCCATTCCACCGGGCGAAGCCGCGATCAACCCCGTTCCGCGCCGCATGATGACCGAAATCTGCGAGGAAATCTGCGCCGAATACGGCCTCCCTGCCGATCTCGTCATCACCATTTCTGTGCCCGACGGCGAGGAAATCGCCAAGAAGACGTGGAACCCGCGTCTTGGCATTGTCGGCGGCATTTCCATCCTCGGCACCACCGGCGTCGTGCATCCCTTCTCATGCTCTGCCTGGATTCACTCCATTCATCGCGGTATCGATGTGGCGCGGGCGGCAGGCCAAAGGCATGTGCTTGGCGCGACGGGATCGACATCGGAAGATGCCGCGCAGGCGATCTACGATCTGCCGGATTTCGCCATTCTCGATATGGGAGATTTTGCAGGCGGCGTGCTTAAATATCTGCGCGATCACCCGATCGACAGGCTGACGATCGCAGGCGGCTTCGCCAAGCTCACCAAGCTGGCGCAGGGTGCGCTCGACCTGCATTCGGCACGCAGTCAGGTGGACATGAGCTTTCTGGCAGAGATCGCCGAACAGGCTGGCGCACCGGGAAACCTCAAGGACCGGATTCTCTTTGCGAACACCGCCAAGGAAGTGCTTGATATGACAAAGGCAATCGGCATCGATATCGCCACGCCGATTGCCGTCAAGGCGAAGGAAACCGCGCTCGCGACTCTCCGTGGCGCACCTGTCGATGTGGAAATCATCGTGACTGACCGGGCGGGAACAATCCTTGCCCGTGTCTAAACCCAAGGTTCTCATTCTGGGCGGCACAACGGAAGCTGCACAGCTGGCGCAGGAGCTTTCGACCTGGCCGGTTGCAGTCATGACCTCTCTTGCGGGGCGCACCGCCAATCCGGCACCTCTGCCCGGTCCGGTGCGCAGCGGCGGTTTCGGCGGCGCTGACGGTCTTGCCGCCTATATCACGGCTGAGAAAATCGACTACGTCATTGATGCCACGCATCCCTATGCCGCGCGCATTTCTCAAAATGCGGTGACGGCAACCGCATTGACCGGCACGTCCCTGCTCCGGCTTGAGCGCTCGCAATGGGTGCAGCAGAATGGCGACCAGTGGATCACTGTGGCCAATGAAGAAGAAGCTGCAAGACTGATCCCGGCGGGCGAACGCGTGTTCCTCGCGCTCGGGCGTCAGCATATCGCGCCTTTCGCAACCCGTGCCGACGCGCATTTCATCATGCGCATGATCGACCCGACCGACGCGCCCTTACCAAAGACGTGTGAAATTGTTCTGGCCAGACCGGGCACTCACGCGCAGGAAACGCAATTTCTGACGGAAAAGCGCATCGGGCTGATTGTCTGTCGCAATTCCGGTGGCGACACATCTTATGCCAAGATCAGGGCCGCGCGCGATCTCGCTTTGCCCGTCATGATGATCGCCCGCCCTCCGGTCATGGCTGAACATGTCACGGAGACAGTGGAAGAAACAATCCGGCTTATTCGCTTACACTTCGGATTTTGAGCGCGCCGCATGGCTGTGCGCTTCGTGATAGAGCGCCGAATCCCGAAAATTCTTCGGATCGAGCCCGCGCCCGACAAAAATCATCGCGGTCCGCTTCAAATCGGCTGCTTCGATCTTTCCGGCAATATCCGACAGCGTGCCGCGCAGGATGAGTTCATCCGGCCAACCGACGCGATAAGCCACCACAACCGGGCAATCCGCACCATAAAGCGGCGTCAGTTCGCGTTCGATCTTGCCAAGATTGCGGATCGACAGATGAATGACCAAGGTGGCCCCGGAACGACCAAGCGTGGCGAGGTCTTCCCCCTCCGGCATCGCCGAGGATTTCATCGACGTGCGGGTGAGAATGATCGTCTGGTTGACTTCCGGGATCGTCAGTTCTTGTTTCATCGCGGCGGCGGCGGCGACAAAAGCGGGAACGCCCGGTGTCACATCATATGGAATGCCCAGCGCGTCGAGCCTGCGCATCTGTTCGGCGACCGCGCCGTAAATTGACGGATCACCGGAATGAACGCGGGCGACATCCTGCCCCTTCGCGTGGGCTGCCGCCATTTCCGCGATGATTTCATCGAGCGTCATGGATGAGCTGTCGACGAGGCGCGCATCGGCGGGAGCGGAAGCAACCACATCTTTTGGCACCAGCGATCCTGCATAAATACACACAGGGCATTTTTCGATCAGCCGCAGGCCGCGCACAGTGATGAGATCTGCCGCGCCCGGACCGGCGCCAATGAAATGAACGGTCACTTGTCTTACCTGTTTTCTTGTCCCGCCACAGCCAGCGCAGCGGTGGCGTGCAGCAGGCCGGTCTTGTGAACGACGAGCTTTGCCGTCGGCCCCGCCCCGGCAAGCGCGGCAGCTTCCGCCACGCCATGGCATCCGACAGTCCGGAACACTGCTTCGGAAGGATTGACGAGACGCGGCGTTTCTTCTTCCAGACGCCCCGCCTCGAAGAAGCGCAAAGCACAATCGTAATGAGCGGCAAGTTCCGCCCAAACGGAATCACCGGCTTTCGATGCCAGTGTCGCGATCATATCGGGTTTGCGCAGACCACACTGGGATAGGACAGTGCCCGCAAGCGCCATCAGTTCGCCAAGCGTCGCCCCTGAAGAACTGCCCATCCCCAGAACGGCAAGCCGCGCCTCACGCCCCACAGGGCGAGCCCCGTTGCGCCTGCTGCAATTCCTCGCGCTTGATGCCCAGCACATCGGCAACACGCTGGATCAGCACCGTTTCCGATTTATCGATGCGATTATCGGCGCAGGCAATCGTCATCAGATCGCGCAACAACGACAGACGCCGTTCGGGCGCCATTTCGGCCAGCATGTTGGCGGCCTGCTTGGTGGTGGTTTCGTAAGCGAAATCCTTCAGATATTCGGCCACTTCCGGAATATCTTCCGCCGCGATGCCGAAATTCTTGAAGGCGATTTCCTTGAAGGCAGCAATTTCCGCCGGATGCTGGTCGCCATCGGCGAACACAACGTGCAGAAGCAGGAGCAATTCGGAAGCCAGCGCCGGATCATCGGCAACACGCTGCACGGCACTCTTCTTGTTCAAAAATGCGCTAATGCGGTCGAAGATGCTTTCGCTCATAGGCGCCCCTCCGGGTTCGTGGTTAGAAGCACATCATTAATGCTGGCGGATCGGGAAAACAACGTTATGTTGCGACATCAGTTCCCGGACCCTCTCCATGCTAGAATTCTTCGATACACTCACCCTGCTCCTGACGGCTGCCGCGTTCATCGCTGGCATCATCGATTCCATTGCCGGCGGTGGCGGCATGATTACCATTCCCGCCTTGCTGCTTGCGGGCATTCCTCCGGTGGAAGCGCTTGGCACCAACAAGTTGCAGGGTCTGTTCGGCTCGTCTTCGGCGACAATCGCCTATGCCCGCAAGGGTTACGTGAACATTCGCGAGCAATGGCAGGAAGCGCTTGCTTCACTCGTCGGTTCGGTTTTCGGCGCACTGCTCGCAACAGTTCTGCCGGTCGCAATCATGCGCGCCGCGCTGCCGCTGCTGTTGATGGCAATCGCCCTTTATTTCGCGCTGAAACCAAATATCGGCGATATCGACCGTTCCCGCCGCATCGGCCCGTTCCTGTTCGGCATGACCATCGTGCCGCTGATCGGCTTTTATGACGGCGTGTTCGGTCCGGGCACCGGATCGTTTTTCATGCTGGCTTTCGTGGCGCTGGCGGGCTACGGCGTGCTGAAAGCGACAGCCCATACGAAGCTTTTGAACTGCGCCTCCAATGTCGGCGGCTTTGCGACTTTTGCGGCTGTCGGCGTCATCAACTGGAAAATCGGTATCTGCATGGGCATTGCGCAGTTCATCGGCGCGCAGATTGGCGCAAGTCTGGCGATGAAGGTTGGATCGCGCATGATCAAGCCGCTGTTGATCGTGGTTAGCCTCGCTCTGGCTGTGCGCCTTCTGATGGACCCGACCAATCCGCTCCGGCAATGGGTTGGGTTCTAAACCCGTAGCGCCACCAGCACCACGCCACAGCCGATCAGCACGATGCCGAACCAGTTGATAGTCGACATGCGCTCACCGAGAAACACAGCGCCGAACAGCGCAACAAGCACCACCGAAAGCTTGTCGACCGGCGCGACGCGCGCCGCATCGCCAATTTGCAAGGCGCGGAAATAGGCAAGCCAGGACGCGCCAGTCGCCAGACCGGACAGGACGAGAAACAGCCACGACCTGGCAGAAATCTCACCCGGCCTTTGCCATTGGCCGGTGATCGTCAGAAACAGGCACAGCGCGCCGATAATAACAAAGGTGCGGACCAGTGTTGCAAAGTCCGAATTGATGCCCTGAATGCCGACCTTTGCGAAAATCGCGGTCAGCGCGGCGAATACCGCCGACATCAACGCCCAGAACTGCCAGCTTGCTAACATGATCAGAACTCTATCCCCTTCTGGGCTTTCACGCCCGAACGGAACGGATGCTTGATCATTTCCATCTCCGTGACAAGGTCGGCCACCTCTATCAGCTCATCTTTTGCGTTCCGACCAGTCACGATGACGTGCTTCATTTCCGGCTTGGCTTTCAGCACTTCGATGATCTCTTCCACGGGCAGATAATCATAGCGCAGAACAATATTCAGTTCGTCGCAAAGCACCATGTCGATCTCTTCGTCCATGATCATGGCCTTGGCCTGCTCCCATGCGCCACGCGCCATGGCAATATCGCGGCTGCGATCCTGCGTCTCCCAGGTAAAGCCTTCGCCCAGTGCCGAAATCGTCACCTGATCGGGAAATTTTTCCAGAACCCAGCGTTCGCCGGTGTCCCACGATCCTTTGACGAACTGCACAACGCCGATCTTCATACCGTGACCGAGCGCGCGGAACACCATGCCAAAACCGGCAGTGGATTTGCCCTTGCCCTTGCCGGTATGGACAATCACAAGACCCTTTTCCTCGGTCTTGGTGGCTTGTATCTTGTCGCGCGCGGCCTTCTTCTTGCGCATCTTGTCGGCATGGCGCGCATTCAGCTCTTCTTCCGTCATCGACAGAAGTTTTTCAGATTTCTCAGCCATTTGTCGCCCTTTCCGGATTCAACTTCTGAAGATTTTCCAATATGAACCGCGCTGAATTCGAACGCGGCGTCCAGAAACCGCGCTCGATGGCATCGTTCAGCTTCGCGGCGGTTTCCGCCAGCGCTGCCGGGTTCTTTTCAGCCATGAAATCATGCACCGCCTTGTCGGCGATATAGGCCTGATAGACCGCCTCGAAATGATGGTTCCCGACTTTTCCGGTGGTCGCCGCAAAGGCGAACAGATAATCGACCGTCGCTGCGATTTCCGCCGCCCCCTTATAGCCGTGGCGCATCACGCCCGCGATCCATTTCGGGTTTGAGGCGCGTCCGCGCACCACCCGCGAAAGCTCTTCCTCAAGCGTGCGGATCACCGGCTTTTCCGGTCGCGAATGATCGTTGTGATAAACCGTTGGCATGGCACCGGTCAGGTTTTCCACCGTCGCGGCCATACCGCCTTCGAACTGGTAATAGTCGTCGCTGTCGAGAAGATCATGCTCGCGATTGTCCTGATTCTGCACGACGGCCTGCACCGAACGCAGGCGCTCTTCGAGAAGGCCACGCTCTGCCTGCCCCTCCTCGCCCGCGCCATAGGCATAGCCGCCCCAGACAAGCCAGGCTTCCGCCAGATCGTTGCGCCCAACCCAACCGTTTTCGTCGATCAGCGCCTGCAATCCAGCGCCATAGGCACCGGGCTTCGAGCCGAACACGCGATAGCCTGCACGGCGTTGCGCCGTCTTTTCATCGACTCCACTGGCCACAAGACGCACCTGCTCTGCCGCCATGCGCGCCGCAATCGGATTGTCTTCCGCGTCTTCGGCGAGCGCTCCCACCGCACGCACGGCCTTGTCGAACAAGGCGATCTGTTCGGGAAACGCATCACGGAAAAAGCCCGATATGCGCAAGGTCACGTCCACACGCGGACGCCCAAGCATAGCGGGCGGCACGATTTCGTAGCCGGTGACGCGCCGCGAGGCCATATCCCAGACCGGCTTGACGCCGATCAGCGCCAGCGCCTGCGCAATGTCGTCGCCGCCAGTGCGCATATTGGATGTGCCCCAAGCCGTGAGACCGAAGGAGGTCGGCCATTCGCCATGGTCTTGCGTATAGCGGGTAACCAACAGTTCCGCCGATTTGCGTCCGAGTTCCCACGCGGCAGGTGTTGGCACCGCACGACTGTCAGTCGAGAAGAAATTACGCCCTGTTGGCAAGACATCGGGCCGTCCGCGCGTTGGCGCGCCGGATGGTCCCGGCGGCACGAAGCACCCATCGAGCGCAGCCAACAGTCCTTCGATTTCTGCGGGGCCACAGGCAAGAACGCTGGGGCGCAGATGATCGACGATCGCTTGCAACACGGCACCCGTCTGTTGCCAGTCTTGCGGACAAGCCTGCTCGCCCGAGACAAGCTTTGCTGCCAGAAGTTCAATACGTTCCACCGTATCGCCCGTGATGCGCCAAGTCGCCGGACTAACCTCGGCCAGCAATTCCGGCTTCGGCCCTGTCCACGGATCGGCCATGTTGCAATCCAGCGGATCGAAACCTTCATCCAGCCCCGCATCAGCCGCAATGGCGCGCTGCAAGCTCTGGTCACCGGCACTCCCGCCAAGCGAAACCGGCACACCACGCGGAACACGGGCCAGCGCCACCAGAAGATCGGTCAAAAGCCGCGCTTGAGGCGCTTGCCCGAAAATATGCAGCCCGTCGCGGATCTGCATTTCCTTCAAATCGCAGAGATAGGCGTCGAGCTTTTGCAGCGCCATATCTTCATCGTCATGGTCGTGAATGCCCGCATCGCGGTCGAGGCCGATATCGCGCACCAGATCGAGAATCTGCCCCTTGAGCCGCAACAAACGGCGTGGATCGACGCCCGAGGCTTCGTAATATTCATCGACCAGCGCTTCGAGATCTTTCAGCGGGCCGTAGCTTTCGGCGCGGGTCAAAGGCGGCGTCAGGTGATCGATAATCACCGCACCCGCACGGCGCTTCGCTTGTGTGCCCTCGCCCGGATCGTTGACGATAAACGGATAGATATGCGGCGTGGGCCCGAACACAGCTTCCGGATAGCAGTGTTCCGACAGCGCCAGCGCCTTGCCCGGAAGCCATTCGAGATTGCCGTGCTTGCCCATATGAACAATGGCATCGACATTCGCCACGGCGCGCAAATAAGCATAGAATGCGATATAGCCATGTGGCGGCACCAGATCCGGCGAATGATAGCTTTCCTTCGGATCGATATTGTAGCCGCGGGCGGGCTGAATGCCGGTCAGCGTTTCGCCAAGCCGCATCAGCGGCAGCGCAAAAGCAATGCGTTCCCGGTCGTAGAATGGATCGCTTTCCGGCTCGCCCCAGCGGGCGGTGATTTCCGCCTGAATCGCATTGGGAAGCTTTTTGAAAAAGTCGTTGTATTGATTGAGCGAAATGGTTTCGCGAATCTCGCGCCCATCGCGCGCGGCATTGGTCGGCCCTGCCATCAAAAGCTGCATCAGCGCATCGCCATCAGCAGGCACTTCGCCAGTCTGATAGCCCGCATCGGCCATGGCCCTGAGCGTCTCAACCGTTCCGGCAGGCGTATCCAGACCGACACCGTTGCCAAGCCGCCCGTCACGGTTGGGATAGTTGGCGAGGATTAACGCCACACGGCGTTCCCCGGCCTTCTTCCGCTTCAGTCGGACCCAGTTCGCCGCGAGTTTCGCAACAAAAGTCACGCGGTTTTCATCGGGCTCATGGGTGACGATATTCGCCTCCACCGCCGCATCGAACTGCCGCGCCGATTTGAACGAAACCGCACGCGACAGGACGCGCCCGTCCACTTCCGGCAAGGCAACATTCATGGCGAGATCGCGGGCCAGCAGTCCCTGCTGCGATGCCTGCCAGACCGCCTTTGGCGTGCCCGAAAAAATCACCTGCAAAACCATGTTGCCGCGCTTGTCGAGTACCGTCGGCTTGCGCTCAGCACCTGGCGACGAAATGGCAAAGCCGGTCGCGTTCAGCACGATATCCGGCGCGCAATCTTCGAAAACACCGTCCACCACGGCAGCGGACAGCCGGTCCTTGAGGCTGGAGACGAACAGAGGCAGCGGGTTGATGCCTTCCGCCTGCAAACCCGTAATTAGTGCTTCAACCGGCTGAGTCTGGCCGCTTTGCACCAGCGCGCGATAGAAGACGATTGCCGCAACGGGTGCATTCTCGATCCAACGACTGCTGATGAGATCGAGCGAAACCACCGCCTCGCCCGGCCACCAAAGCCCCGCCTTGAGCAGTGGCGCGGCTTCGGCTGGCTTTTCGCCGCCGTGGATCAGCGCGGCGCAATAATCGAGGAAAGCGCGCATGTTGGAAGCGCCGCCCTCAATCAGATAGCGCCACAACGCGTCACGGTCAGCGTTTGCAACCGTCGAAAAGCGATCCAACCCATGATCCGGCTTGTCGTCGCCCGGAAGCACCGCGATCTTGACGCCGTTGTTCACAGCGCAGGCATGAAGTGCTTCCAGCCCATAGGGCCAGTAGGTTTCACCGCCGATAATGCGCACGACAATCAGCTTTGCATGACGCACCGTCCGCTCGACATAAGCATCGACGGACATAGGATGCGTCAGGCTCAGAAAACTGGCGAGCCGCAGGCTTGGCCCGTTTGGCTCAGCGCGGTGCGCCTGCGCAAGACTGGCCAGCTCCGTGTCGGCGGCGGAAAGGAACAGAATGTCACCGGGCGTCTGGCCGAGATCGACGGCCTCATTGCCGTCGCTGATCGTTCCTTTCTGGGCAAGCAGAAGATGCATTACAAAACTGCGTCTTTCACGGCCTTGGTAATGGCGGTTTCATCGATCTCATGCAGGCCGATGACAACGAGACGCGTCGAACGGGCTTCATCCTTGCCCCATGGGCGGTCGAAGTAATGCTCGATACGCGGGCCGACAGCCTGCACCACTAGACGCATCGGCTTGCCGGGCACATCGACAAAGCCCTTGAGGCGCAGAACATCATGGTCGGCGATGATGGTCTTCAGCTCTTCGGCAAAAGCCTTCGGGTCCGACACGGAACCGGCCTCGACCACAAAGCTCTCGAATTCATCATGATCATGCTCGTGACCATCGGCATGATGAATTTCATGATGCGACTTGCGGTTGGCGATATCGTCTTCCGTACCAACGCCAAGACCAAGCAGCACATCAGCGCCAAGCTTGCCGAAGCTTGCAGGCACCATGTTGACGCGGCGCGACGAGCGCTCGGCAACATCCGCCTTCACGCTATCGAGGCTTGAGGCATCGATCAGGTCGGCCTTGTTGAGCACGATCAAGTCGGCCGCATGAATCTGATCTTCAAACAGCTCTTCCAGCGGGCTTTCATGGTCCAGTGATTCATCGGCGGCGCGCTGCGCATCCACCTTGTCATGATCATCAGCGAAGCGGCCTTCGGCGACAGCGGCGGCATCGATCACCGTGACCACACCATCCACAGTCACCTGCGTCTTGATTTCCGGCCAGTTGAAGGCAGCCACAAGCGGCTGTGGCAAAGCGAGGCCGGAGGTCTCGATGACGATGTGATCCGGGCGATCCGCGCGGTCGAGCAGCTTGGTCATGGTCGGGATGAAATCGTCCGCAACGGTGCAGCAAATGCAGCCATTGTTGAGTTCGATCACATCTTCCTCGCGGCAGGTTTCGATGCCGCAACCTTTCAGAATACCGCCATCGACACCAAGATCGCCAAATTCATTGATGATCAGCGCAATGCGCTTGCCATTGGCGTTTTCAAGCAGATTGCGGATCATCGTGGTCTTCCCCGATCCGAGAAACCCGGTAATCACGGTCGCCGGTATCTTTTGGCCCTGCATAAAATTATCCCTTCATCTTGAGCGGCAAGCCCGCCGCCATGAAATAAACTTCGTCTGCCGCCGCAGCGATGGCCTGATGCAAAAAGCCTGCATGATCGCGAAATTCCCGCGCCATGCGGTTTTCCGGCACGATGCCAAGACCCACCTCGTTGGAGACGAAAACAACCGGCCCGCCCAGCTCAGAAAGCGCGGTCACCAGATCACGCCCTTCCGCAGCAATGTCGCGTTCGGCCATCATGAGATTGGTGACCCACAAGGTCAGGCAGTCAACCAGCACAAATCTGGACGATTGTGCCTGTTGCAAAAGCGCGCCCTTCAGCTCGAACGGCTCTTCGACTGTTTGCCATTGCGTGCCGCGCCGGTCGCGATGCACCGCGATGCGACTTTCCATTTCTCCGTCGAAGGCCCGACCAGTCGCCAGATAGACCGGCTGAAGCCCGGAGGCTTCAACCAGTTTTTCGGCATAGGACGATTTGCCTGAACGGGCTCCGCCAAGAACAAAGGTTATTTTTCCGGGCAGAGCCATGCTTTCAGCCTTCCAGTTCCGATGAGGCGTAATGCTGGATGAACCAGCCAAGCGCCAGACCAATCACCGCCCACATGAACAGGTTCGTCGCCAGCGAGGCGACCGCATATTGCGACGCAAGCAGCGACGGAATAGGCGACGCAATATCCTCAGGATGCGGCGCGCCATAGAGATGCGGCGCAATAATGGCGATGAGGCCGAGCAGTTTTGCCCAGATTTCTCCGCGCAGCACGATGAGATAAAGGCCGACGCCGCTGAGAACAACCGTCGAAATCCACCAAAGCTGGCGCTCTGCAAGATCGTCGGCAGGCATGGCTGGCAGTTCCGGCGACAGACCGAGCGCAGGCAAGAATGCCACCGCAAAGAAACCGGCCATGCCCCAGTAAAGCCCGTTCTGCACGGTGATCGGGCGACCAATCAGCAGCGCGATACCGCCAAGCAGCAGTGCAAAACCGGCACCCGCAACAAGATTGGCGAGGATTGTATTGCCAAGGCGACCGAAAGGCAGTTCTGCTCCGGCTCCTTCTTCCTCCGGCGCGGCAGTTGCCGCATGGTCATGGGCAGGCGTCTCAGCGGCGTGTTCATGCGGCGCGGCTTCCGCCGGTCCGTGGCTATGGCCGCCGCCCGCCTCTTCGTAAACTTCCGCCTGAATGATCAGCGGCACGGTTTTGAGATACATGGCAGGCGTCACCAGAAGCCCTGCCAGAAGGCCCGCAGCAAGCGTGGCCAAGAGATAACGGATCAACATTTCAATTCCCCAGCTGCAAAGCCCGTCGGTAGCAAACGCTATCCGACGCTCTGCAATGTCAGCTTCCTAGAAAAACAGACATATGGTCATTTCCCCATGCAAACCGGCCAAGGGCGCGGCTCACAATGTCGATGCAAAGCATCAATGGCAGGGAAAACCGTAAGAATGGCGGGTATCATGCGCTGAATCGTGCAGCGCATCCGAATGCGCAATGCCAACGCCATAGATAAGAAACGCGCCGAGAAGCAGGGAGACCACCGCCGTACCGAGGCGCGCAGCCAAAGGCAGGGGAATAGTAGCGGAGACAGAATTATTCATACGTGCAGCCATGACAACCTCCGTGCAGGCAGCAGGGAAAAACCTCCCATGGGGCGCGGGTAAAATACCCTTCTGCAACAGGCAGGTCTCCTGGCTCGCGGGTCGTCGGTAATGTCACCGCCTTCCCGGAACGTGATGTTCCAGTGGCTGCCGGTTGCCCGGCTTGGCTTCATTCCTCTCCGCTCTACAGTCGCGGGGTCGGCTGCGATAGAAACGCCCTGATTGGGTCCGTCCTTCGCATTCCCTCTTGGTTTCACCAGATTCGTCCGGCGAAAACCTGTCACATGCGCGGACATTAAGCCTTTGCTGATAGGCCGTCAATCAGCGCGAGGGCGCAGAAATTGCCCCTTGCGCCGAACCCAGCGGTCGATGGTCTCCGCCTTGGCATTGATCCTGGGCCAGAGCCACAACATCACGCCCACCACCAAACTCCATGCGATCACCACATCCGATAGAAAATGCGCGCCCATGAAAACACGGTTCATGGAAATCAGCATGAGGATTGGAATGAAAATCGCGGCGGACATAACGCGCCAGCGTTCAGGAACGAATATTAAAAGCGACAGCATCGCAGCCGCAGCAGCGCCCTCTCCCGACGGAAATGAGCAGTTTTTGCTACATGTCGCAGCCATCTGCCAGGCCGGTGTAAAATTCATTGAGCCGCCAAATTCCAGCAGATGTCGTGGCCGCGCTCTTCCGATCAGCAACTTCAGGCTTTGCGTTACGATGCCTGGGCCAAGCGCAAAGGTCAGAAGCACATAAAGCACCTTGTGAGGGGCGATAGAAAGGATGGGGCGCCGCCACAACGCGTAGAAACCGATCAAAACCAGCATTGCAGCCAGCAACCAACACTGACTGACACGGTGGAAATCCCTAAGGGCGACCCAAGCCGGTGAATTCGACGCGGAAAAATCCCCGTGTTTGAAAAAATATCGGCTGGTAATCAAATCGACCTGAGGCGAAACAATGAACAATGCATTGACCGCCAAGAGTGAATATACGTAGAGATGACGGCGAAAAACAATATGATGATTTTGATATAAAAACCTCAATATCAAAATAGCCTCATTATAATTTTAAATATATTTTGAATGAAACGAGATGGTAAAAATGCCAGTATAAATTTTTATACGATACAGTATATTAGAATTATCTGAAATTTATATATAATTAAGATTTATTGTCATATCAGACCAAAAAATAGCCCTGATACGTGAAACTATCGAGACTGAACGAGTACAGTTGTGTCAGATCAGCGAAAACAACGCATCGATATCGAGACAGGCTTCCAGCCCTTCCGCCAGTTCATCCAGCGCCGCTTCGACGCTCAGGCGGTAATTGCCTATTCCGCCCTCAACACCTAGCGCTGCGAGAAATTGCTGCCGAAAACGATCCGCACCGAAAACACCATGTAAATAAGTGCCCATGATGCGGCCATCGGCAGATATCGCACCGTCATCATGATTTTCGATGCGCGCGAAAGGCCTGAACATATCCGCACCTGTCGTGCGGCCAACATGAATTTCATATCCCTCGAGCGGCGCATCATAGAGCAGCGAAGTCGCCTTCACATTGCGGACGACTTTTTCCGGCTCCATGACCGTCTCGATGTCGAGCAGCCCCAGCCCTTCTGCTTCGCGCACCTGCCCTTCGATACCGTGCGGGTCATGGATGCTGCGCCCCAGCATCTGAAACCCGCCGCAGATACCCAGCACATGTCCGCCCCGCTTCACGTGCTGTACCAGATCGCGATCCCAACCGTTTTCACGGAAAGCCAGCAGATCGGTGATCGTGGATTTCGTTCCCGGCAGTACAACCAGCCCGGCATCGGGCGGAAGAGACGTACCGGGCGGCACCATGACCACCTCCACCGCAGGCTCGGCTTTCAGCGGGTCCAGATCGTCAAAATTGGCGATGCGCGGCAACATCGGCACCGCAACTTTTAGCGCCTTGTCAGCACTGCGCACGGCGCGCTCCAGAACCACCGAATCCTCGGCAGGCAATCTGGAAACCGCCTTTAGCCACGGAACCACACCGAACGAGCGCCAGCCGGTGAAGCGTTCGATTGCTTCCAGCCCGTCATCGAACAGAGAAATATCACCACGAAACTTGTTGATGATGAAACCGCGCACCATGGCGCGGTCTTCGTCCGACAAAATTGTATGGGTTCCGACCAGAGAGGCGATCACCCCGCCCCGATCAATGTCGCCGACCAGCACCACCGGCACATCTGCCTGCGTTGCGAAACCCATATTCGCAATGTCGCCCGCCCGAAGGTTGATTTCCGCGGGCGACCCCGCACCTTCGATCAGCACGAGATCAGCGCCTTCACTGACGATGGAAAAGGACTCCATCACCGACGCCATCAACTGCGGCTTCAATTCCTGATAATAGCGCCCGCGTGCCTCGCCACGCACCTGACCCTGCACCACGATCTGGCTGCCCATATCTGTCTGAGGTTTAAGCAAAACCGGGTTCATATGCACCGAGGATGGCACGCCCGACGCCAGTGCCTGCAACCATTGGGCACGACCGATTTCGCCGCCGTCGTCACTGACAGCAGCGTTGTTCGACATGTTCTGAGGCTTGAACGGGCGGACCTTCAATCCGCGATTGCGCGCCACACGACAGAGCCCAGCGACAAGCACGCTCTTGCCGACATCAGACCCCGTTCCCTGAAACATAATTGCCCGTACCATAGGACCTGCGTAGCCGAAACGGCAAGCCATGGCAATCTGGGTCGCAGCCTATGCTTTACAGCACATCCGAAGCGTTCAACGACACACCTTCTATGCAAAAATGCGCATCAGTTTATTACAAATGTGAGCAAGATTATTCCAATAGAGCGTTGGCAGCCATCCGGTCTTATGCTCTAGTCCACAACAGAGGAGCGGTACTCAACTTTCAAAGCTGAGGGAGGAAACCATGGATGCTGCCGAACAAAACCAGTTCGAGCTGAATGAAGAACAGCTTGCCATTCAGGAAATGGCGCGCGGCTTCGCCAGCGACCGGATTGCACCCCACGCGCTGCAATGGGACCGCGACAAGCATTTCCCGGTTGATGCACTCCGCGAGACCGGATCGCTCGGCATGGGCGGCATTTACGTCCGCGAAGATGTTGGCGGATCAGCGCTGAAACGCATGGATGCAGTGCTTATTTTCGAAGCGCTCGCAGCGGCCTGCCCGTCATTCTCGGCCTTTGTTTCAATCCACAACATGGCTGCGTGGATGATCGACACATTCGGCAACGAAGCGCAACGACAGCAGTTTCTGCCCAAGCTGACAGCGATGGACTGGCTTGCCAGCTACTGCCTGACCGAACCGGGGTCCGGCTCGGACGCCGCCGCCCTTCGCACCCGTGCGACGCGGGACGGCGATCAATATGTCATCAACGGCGCCAAGCAGTTTATTTCCGGCGCCGGAGAGACTGACATCTACGTCACCATGGTGCGTACCGGCGAGGACGGTCCGAAGGGTATTTCCACCCTCATTGTGCCGAAAGATGCACCCGGCCTGTCGTTTGGCGCCAATGAATACAAGATGGGCTGGAACTGTCAGCCGACGCGAACCGTCATTTTCGACAACTGCCGCGTGCCGGTGGAAAATCGGCTTGGCAATGAAGGCACCGGCTTCAAGATCGCCATGGCGGGTCTTGACGGCGGGCGTCTGAATATAGGTGCCTGTTCGCTTGGTGGCGCGCAATCCGCGCTCGACAAGGCGCTGGAATATTGCGGTGAACGCAGAGCCTTCGGACAAACGATCGACCGTTTTCAGGCCCTGCAGTTTCGCCTTGCGGACATGGAGACGGAACTTTCGGCAGCGCGCCTGCTGCTTTATGCCGCCGCCAGCAAGCTCGACCGCAAAACCCACGATGCTGGCAAATGGTCGGCGATGGCCAAGCGGTTTGTGACCGACACGGGCTTCAATGTCGCCAATGAAGCGCTGCAGCTTTTTGGCGGTTATGGTTACCTTCACGATTATGGGATCGAAAAGCTGGTTCGCGACCTGCGCGTGCACCAGATTCTGGAAGGCACCAACGAAATCATGCGCGTGATCATTGCAAGGCATATGATCGGGCGCTGAACAGCACTTATACGGAGGAGTTTATCATGGCCACTATCGCATTCATCGGCCTCGGCAATATGGGCGGCCCGATGGCGGCAAATCTGGTCAAGGCCGGACATACGGTGCGCGGCTTCGATCTGTTGCCGCAGCATCTTGAAGAAGCCCGCGCCAATGGATTGCAGATCGCCGCGAGCGCGGTGGAAGCCGTGGCCGACGTAGACGCAGTTATAACCATGCTGCCCGCAGGCAAGCATGTTCTCGCCGTTTATGAGGAAATCGCGCCTACGGCCCGTAAAGACTCGCTTTTCATTGATTGCTCCACGATTGACGTCGATTCAGCACGCAAGGCGCATGCTCTCGCTGCCAGCCACGGTCACCTCTCCATCGATGCGCCGGTTTCGGGCGGCACCGGCGGTGCAGCCGCAGGCACACTCACTTTCATGGCGGGCGGCAGCGACAAGGCCTTCGAGCGTGGCGAACCGATCCTCAAGCCAATGGCTGGCAAGATTGTGCATTGCGGCGGCGATGGAGCCGGACAGGCCGCCAAGATCTGCAACAATATGATTCTCGGCATTTCGATGATCGGCGTCAGCGAGGCCTTCGTGCTGGCCGAAAAGCTCGGCCTTTCGCATCAGGCGCTTTTCGACGTGGCCTCAACCTCGTCGGGCCAATGCTGGTCGCTCACCACTTATTGCCCTGTCCCGGGGCCGGTGCCGACCTCCCCCGCCAATCGCGACTACAAACCGGGCTTTGCCGCAGCACTCATGTTGAAAGACCTCAAGCTATCGCAGGAAGCGGCGAAAAGTGCGGGCGCGGAAACGCCGCTTGGTGCCCATGCCGAAGCGATTTACGCGCTTTTCGACGGTGAAGGTCATGGTGGCGAAGATTTCTCCGGCATCATCAATCATTTGCGGGCAAAATCCGACGCCAAGTAAAAAAACATCACATCCGTGAAAAACTTGCCCAAAAAAGGCAATGTTTAGATTTGCTTAATCGTCTGCTAACCGTACGGTAACGATGTTCGGATAAAAAGGAGCTCGAGACAGGCTGAGCCTCTCTCGATGCTCCGGATCTGGTATTGCGTACCGGAGCTTTATGTATCTCTCACCAGCGTTTAGTCCGGTGAGATTGCCATGCGTAGTTGGCAAAACCGTGCGCCGAAAGGCAGCGCGGTTTTTGCCGTAAACGAAAATTTTATCAAATATTGTCCTCATATTTCGATTGATTGGCGCTACCCGGATTGAAATCCGAACATAATCCTGTGACATGTAGCAGCCTGTTTGCGCCCATCCGGGCATTTCGTTCAGCATCGGGACTTCAAGCTTGACCGCATTAAGACAAACCGCGTCTACCGCAGACAAAGAAATATTGGGACTGCCTTGGGCCGTTCTTTTTATAGTGTGCTATTTCGTGCTTCAGGCCGTTCTGGTGACTTATATCTCCAACGGTGCCGGGCTCGATGACGCGGAACAGCTCGCCAATATAGGCTATCTCGACTGGGGTTATGGCGGTTCGCAGCCACCACTCTATACCTGGACGACCAATCTTGCCGCCTCCGTGCTGGGCACGTCGATGCTGACGCTTCAAATCGTGAAGTTCGGCATGCTGGCAAGCCTGTTCCTCAGCGTCTTTGGCGCGATGCGGCTTTTAGGGTTTTCGCGCGCCGTGGCCTCGGCCAGCATGCTCGGCCTGTTTCTCATTCCGCAAATCGGCTGGGAATCGCAGCGCGCCTTGACCCATTCGGTGGCTGGCACGGCGGGTTGCGGATGGACCTTCCTTGCCTTTGCCTGGCATATGCGCAAGCGCAGCGTTATTTCGGCTGCCCTTCTTGGCGTTGCCATGACCGCTGCACTTCTGGGCAAGTTCAACGCGTCGTTCTTCCTCATCATGGTGATCATAACTGGGCTTTCAGTGCCCGAATATCGAACTGTGCTGCTGTCGAAACTTTCGGCTGTCACCCTGCTTGCCTTCGCGATCTGTGTCGGCCCGACGGCAACATGGATGTTCGCGCACAAATCGAGCGTCATCGCCCGTTCCGGCAAGTTGCAGATGGGCGCATCGGGCAATCCGATCTTCGACCGGCTGAACGGCATTGAAAGCTTCGTGGAAGCGGCCTTCCTGTTCTCTGTGCTCGCCCTGGCAATCGCGGCTATCATCGCGCTGATCCATTACAAAAAGCGCACAAAGCCAACCACGCCCTACACGCCCGGCGAGACATTCATGCGTCGCCTCGTGCTTGTCGGCTTGCTCGTGGTTTTCGTCGGCGTCGTTGCTACCGGCGCCAATGACGTCAAGGACCGCTGGCTTCAGCCAGTGCTGTTTCTGTTGCCGGCTGTGCTGGCATTTCGTCTGGAGCGCTTCCGTATCGGCAAGCGCCCAGTCATCGAATATGCAGCAATGGGCGCGCTGGTTGCGCTGCTGGTTCCGCCGGTCCTGTCCTATTATCTGGTCTACGGCTCCAGCATGCCGCCCTACGGTCAGCTGGATTATCGTCAGCTTTATACGGAAATCAGCAGCCACGGACATTTCAGGACCATCGTGGCCGATAATGCGCAGATACCGGGCAATTTCCGGCTCTTCGATCCGTCGCTGAAAGTTGTCCACCCGGAAACGCCCGATGGGGCCAAGCAAATCACAGCGCCAATTCTGGTCATGTGGTTTGGCGACGCTACGCCCAACGCCCACATTGCGAATCTTCTGGCGAATGCCGATATCGCGCTGCCGACGACGGGCATCTTCACGACGAGCATCGCTTATAAAACACGCCCGGATATGCAGATGCAGGTGGGTTATTTTCTGGTCAACGCGCAATAATGCGCGTCGCGAAAAAGGCCCGGGAGCATATCCCGGGCCTTTTGCTTAAAACCTTATTCAACCGTTTCCTGAACGGCATTTGCAGTGCCTTTTACATCGCGTCCGACGCCGCGAACCGTATTGGCGCAAGAAGCCAGTGTGAAGGCACAGAGAACAATAGCAACCGGGACAAGGCGGGTCAGTTTCATAGCGGTCTCTCCGAATAAGGATGTCGTTACAGCCCAAACCAATGGGCACACATGCTTGTATCGTGCCAGCATTCCATCGGCCCACCCCGGACCCCGCCTCTGTCAGCTGGCGATGAAGCCGTTTCATCCGGCTGTCATAGAGGAAATCTAGCGCAACATTTCGGCCTGACAAGAGACGGGATTACTTAGACCCACAAGTTCTTGTGAGATGTATCAGCAAGAACGAAAAGTCTCGAAGCGGCCCGTCCGACGATAAGCTTCGAACACATTGCGCAAGTTCTCCGCCACTGCATGGATATGTGGTCCGGCTTCCGGCTTTATGATCATGCCAAGCTGATAGCGCCCCAGTTCCGGCAGGCCATGTTCCGAACCCAGCGCGACAATGCCTTCGCCAAGCAAGGTCTTCGCGAAAGGCGCGATGGCGAGATCGGCCATGATGGCGGCGCGCTGCCCGGTAGAATGCGAACTCATATAAGCGATGCGATAGGGACGCCCCGAGCTTTCAAGCGCTTCCAGAGCATTGCCGCGCCAGGCGCAGCCCTCTTCCCAGATGGAAAGCGGCAGCGGATCGCGACGATAAGCCGTTCCACATTTCGCCCCGGCCCAGACGAGTTCCTCATCGAGCAGAACTTCCGTGTCCCCCTTGCCGGGCACCGTATGCGACATGTTCACCAGCGTTACATCGAGACGCCGTTCATCCAGGCGCTTGCGCAGATTGCTGCTCTGATCGATCACCACATCGACGGTCACACCGGGATGGGTTTCGGCAAAACGCTTCAAGACGAGCGGCAAAACACATTCGCCGATATCGTCGGGCGAGCCCAGCCGCACCACGCCGGTGACAGTCGGCGCGACAAATTTCGAAACCGCTTCACGGTTGAGCGCCAGAAGGCGACGCGCAAAACCGAGCAGAACTTCGCCATCGCTGGTGAGTGTCACCGAACGGGCATCGCGGTCAAACACGGCGACGCCGATCTGCTCTTCAAGTTTCTTGATCTGCATCGATACGGCCGATGGCGTGCGAAACACCGCATTGGCTGCGGATGAAAAACTGCCGGTGTCCGCAATCGCCACAAAGGTGCGAAGGACATCGATATCGAGCATTGGCAAAGGATGCTGGACGGGCGCTGTCATGACGGAACTCCGGTGATGATAAATCAAATTTTCTGATCTTAAGCCTTTTTATATTTCGTTTGATTGAACGTCAAGCACAGCGCACATTAAGCACATCGAAAACACCCATCCCGCTGCAGCAGGCATTCAAACCAATCCATTCTCGCCCCGAGGAGACCGAAAATGACCGCACAATGCCAAACTATGGGCCAAGCCCTAAGCCAGACAGCAGCCCGCGACCGTCGTTCAGCGACGTCGGAATCGCCTTCGATCTTTACATGGCTGCGTCAGGCCCACTCTGAAATAAGAAGCCAGATCGAACAGTGGATGCTCGACCGCAAAATTGCACGCACGCGCCTCTCGATCCAGAATTTGCCGGAACATATTCGGCAGGACATCGGCTGGCCCGCAATCGATGACCGCCTTCCGATGACCCGACCGAGCCAACCCACGCGTGCCAACACGCTCCACAACGGTTGATTTGCGACAAACATCTCTTTTCCAATGAGGGCGAGCCTGTCTCGCCCTCATTTTCACGACATGAAAATACCTTCTCGCGGCAGGCATTTAGCCGCACTTTGCAACCTAACCGTTCTGTGTCTCAATAAAGCACTGTCCCGTTTGCGTCATTGCTCTCCCCTAGTGTTTGCGGGCAATGATGCCGGGATCGCCGGTCTGATAGCGACCGGCAAAAAGCGGGGCAAAAACAGGCCCCGCAGTCGTGACGGAGACGGAAGCATCGCCGCGTCGGGAACCGCAGCGCGTGCTTCATAAAGTGGGAACGGTCCGGTTATGAACCAGGCTTCATCGGTTAAGCGGTCTATTGTCTTTTTTCTGGTGCCGAACTTCTCGATGATCGCGTTTGCGACCGCCATCGAGCCGTTACGCATCGCCAATCGCATGCTCGGTTACGAAGCCTATCGCTGGCGTCTGACGTCGGCGGATGGCCAGCCAGTAACGGCATCGAACGGCGTGGTTTGCGCCGCCAATGCCTCGCTGGAAGACGAACGACGCTATCTGCAACGCGAGCAGCGCCCGTCCATGGTGTTCGTCTGTTCCGGCGTCTATGTCGAGGAATTCCGCAACAAGTCGGTCTTCGCCTGGCTGCGCGAAGAATATAACCGCGGCGTCGCGGTCGGCGGCCTGTGCACCGGCGCGCATATCCTTGCGGCAGCCGGCCTCCTTTCCGGCAAGCGTTGCGCCATTCATTGGGAAAACCTGCCGGGCTTTGCCGAGGCGTTTCCGAAGGCGGAAGTCTATGCCGACCTGTTCGAGTTCGACAGCAATATCTACACCTGCGCAGGCGGAACAGCCTCGCTCGACATGATGCTGAAGCTCATCGGCGATGATTTCGACGCCAATCTGGTCAACAAAATCTGCGAGCAGGCGCTGACCGACCGCGTCCGCAGCCCGCAAGACCGGCAGCGTCTGCCGCTGCGCGCGCGCCTTGGCATCCAGAACTCGAAAGTTCTAACGATCATCGAGATGATGGAGGCCAACCTCTCCGAGCCGCAGGCGCTGATCAATGTCGCCCATACCATCGGCCTGTCGCGCCGTCAGGTCGAGCGTCTGTTCCGGCAGGAAATGGGGCGCTCTCCCGCCCGCTATTATCTGGAAATCCGCCTCGACCGAGCACGGCACCTGCTTTTGCAATCGTCCATGCCGGTGGTGGAAGTGGCGGTGGCCTGTGGCTTCGTTTCCGCGTCGCATTTTTCCAAATGCTATCGCGAACTCTATGGACGCTCGCCGCAGCAGGAACGCGCAGATCGCAAAATGCTCATCGCAGCATAGGCTGGATCATTGCGACAGATCGAATGCCCGCTGGATGAAGCAGTCCGATCCTCGTGTAAAAGACTAAGAAAATCAGTATCGTAAAGCGTCTTTCGGAATCAGTTTCGCAAGATCGGGTGACGCTCGTACCGGCATGTCGCTTGCAGAACAGGCTTGTTGCGAATAACCCCGGCTTTGCCCGGTGGCAGACGCAGTCGTGTCAGGCAGCGAATATGTCGTATAAAGGCAAATATCCTGCCCCGTCAGCGATTATGGTTCTGTCAAATACCAACCAGGGTCACATAAAATGGCAGAGTTTCCTAAGAAGGCGAAGGTCGTAATCGTCGGGCTCGGCGGCATCGTCGGGGCATCCGTCGTGCACCACCTGATCGAACGGGGCTGGGACGACATCGTCGGCATCGACAAGTCGGGCATTCCGACCGATATCGGCTCGACAGCCCACGCGTCGGATTTCTGCTATGCAACCAGCCACGATTTCCTCTCCTGCTGGACCACGCTTTATTCCATCGATTTCTACGAGAAGATGGGGCACTACGCCCGCGTCGGCGGAATTGAAGTTGCGCGTGTGGGCGACGATGGCCGCATGGATGAAATCAAGCGCAAGGTCGCATCGGGCAAGGCGTTTGGCACCCGCGCCCGCCTGATGGAACCGGCAGAGATCAAGGAAAAATTTCCGCTGATCGAAGAAAGCATGGTTCAGGGCGGCCTGTGGGACCCGGATGCCGGTCTGGTCATCCCACGTTCGCAGACGGTTGCTGGCAAACTGATCGATCAGGCGGAAGCCGCTGGCAAGTTGAAGAGCTTTGCCAATACACCCGCCCAGTCGCTGCTGGTCGAAAACGGTCGCATCAAGGGTGTTGTCACCCATCGCGGCACGATTGAAGCCGATTATGTGGTGATCTGCGCTGGCCTCTGGGGACGTTTGATTGCCGAAATGGTCGGTGAAGATCTGCCTGTCATGCCGATTGACCATCCGCTGACATTCTTTGGTCCTTATAATGAATTCGAAGGCACCGGCAAGGAAATCGGCTGGCCGTTGATGCGCGATCAGGGCAATTCGGCCTATATGCGCGACACCGGCGATCCGAAGACCGCCGAAGGTGGCCAGATCGAATGGGGCTATTACGAAGAGACCAATCCGCGCCTCTGCCACCCGCGTGATCTTCTGGAAAAGCACGAAGCGCGCCTTTCGCCATCGCAGCGCGACCTCGATATGGAACAGGTTCTGGAACCGCTCGAACGCGCCATCGAGTTGACCCCGATCCTCGGCGAGCTTGGCTATAATGAAAGCCATTCCTTCAACGGTTTCCTGCAAGTCACCACCGATGGCGGCCCATCCATGGGTGAAAGCCAGAAGGTGCGCGGCCTCTGGTATGCGGTGGCCATCTGGGTCAAGGACGGCCCCGGCATGGGCAAGCTTATTGCCGACTGGATGACCGATGGCCGCACATCCATCGACCATCACGCCATCGACTATTCCCGTTTCTATCCGCACCAGATGACCGAACAGTTCATCTGGGATCGCTGCACCGAAACGGCAATGAAGGTTTATAACCCGGCGGTGCATCCCCGTGAGCCTTTCTCCAAGGGCCGCAATATCCGCCGTTCACCCTTCTATGAACGCGAAGTGGAGCTTGGCGGCTATTTCATGGAACTCGGCGGCTGGGAGCGTGCGCATGGCTATGCCGCCAATGAACACCTGCTGGAAAAATACGGCGACCGCGTACCCGTGCGTGAAAATGAATGGGACAACCGCCATTTCTGGCGCGTTTCCAATGCCGAGCATCTCGAACTGACCGAAAATTGCGGCATCATCAATCTTTCACATTTCGCGATTGTTGACATTGAAGGCCCGGACCATGTCGAGCTGATGGAATGGCTTTGTGCGGCCAAGATCGGCGGCGACGCCAATATCGGCAAGGGCATCTATACGCATTTCCTCGACGATGAAGGCATGGTGCGCGCCGATTTCACGGCAATACGCATGGCGGACCGCATCCGCATGATCAACGGTGCCGATGCTGGCCCCCGCGATTTCCATTACATGCGCCGCGTGGCCGAGGATAAGGGCTTTGACGTCACCATCACCGATGTGACGGAGAAATATGTCACCATCGGCATCTGGGGCCCGAATGCCCGCGAAAATCTCAAGAAAGTCGTTGAGAATCCTGACGGTCTCAATGCCGAAAACTTCCCGTTTGCGGCGATCAAGCCGATCAGGATTGCGGGCAAGGACGTGACCGCCTTCCGCATTTCCTATGTTGGTGAACAGGGCTGGGAATTGCATATGCGCTATGAAGATGGCCTCGCCGTCTGGGATGCGCTGCGCTCCACCGGCACGATTGCCGTGGGTGTCGAAACCTATGCCAATACCCGCCGCATGGAGAAAAGCCTGCGCCTTCAGAACGCCGACCTGCTGACCGAGTATAATCTCCTTGAAGCAGATCTGGCGCGCCCGAAGGTCAAGGAGGCCGATTTCCGGGGCAAGGCCAAACATGTCGAATATCGCGCCCGGGAACATCAGCCCGCTATGCTCTGCACGCTGGTCATGACCGACAATATCGATTCGAAGGGCGTCGCCCGTTTCCCGGTCGGCATCATGCCGGTCATGGAGCCGGAAACCGGCGAAACGCTGGTCGATGAACTGGGCCGCCGCTCGTTCACCTCGTCGGTCGCTTTCGGCCCGACCATCGGCAAGAATATCGCGCTTGCTTATCTGCCATGGAGCCATTGTCAGGAAGGCCGCAAGCTGACCGTCGAATATTTCGGCGAAACCTATCCGGTCGAGGTAGCGTCTGTTGGCTATAAGCCGCTTTACGACCCGGAAAACCTCAAGCCGCGCAGTTGAGCCAGCGGTGAGGCCAACAAAAAGCCGGGCACAACGCCCGGCTTTTTCAATTCAATAATGCGGCAGACTTATTTCAGCGTCGCCTTGCCGCCGGTGATGGTGATCGTCTCATCACCGGTCAGCGCTTCGCGGTCGCCGTTCGGAAAAGTGACGAAGCAGCCTGCGGCGCAGAAATCGACAGTGTCGCCCGGCGCCACAACCATCTCGCGCTTTGAAGCACCTTCGGTGACCACGATTGTCTGCGCGGCGCTGTCCTTGTTGGAAATCTTGGCGGCGTAAGAACCGCCCATGGAAGCGGCAAGCATGACGACTGCGCCAAGACCGATCGTAGCAAACTTGTTGATCTGAATTACGTTCATATCGTTTCGGTGTTTCCACCGCTCCCGCTTCTACAACCCTGATGGAAGCAAGCCTTGCTTCCATCCTCGATGAACGACCCGCCGTTCGTAGCTCTTTTATAAAAGGACAAAACTGAACTGCAACTGAACGAGGCGTGATCACGCTTTATCGTCGTTGTCGTCCGTTGCCTTTGCCTTCTCTTCGCGCACCTTCTTCTTTGGCGACGCTGTCGGCGCCTTTTGCATGATCTCGGAAAGTTTTTCGATTTCCGGCAGCCCCAGCACGAGATCGGTCGAAGACGACGACAGATGCAGCCCCTCTTCGTGGAAGCGCTCCACGATCTGGAACCGCAACTCGTTCTTGATGCCGCCGGTCGCAGTGATGTCTGCGACATGCGCATAGATGTCGAACACCATCAGTGAATCGGTCATGCTCTGGAAAGCGACGAACGGTTCTGGATTCTTGAGAATGGACGGATGGCCGCGCACGATATCCAGCAACAGCGTGTGCACACGGCGCGGGTCTTCCGTATAGGAAGCCTGAACATTGATATCGATGCGGCCAAGCTTGTTGCGATGCGTCCAGTTGCCGACATTGCCGTTGATGAGCGTCGAATTCGGCACAATGATCGATTGCTTTTGGAAGGTTTCCACTTCCGTTGCGCGCACACTGATCTTCTTGACGATGCCGCTGACCGTGCCTGCTTCCACCCAGTCACCGACCTTGAACGGGCGTTCCGCCAGAAGAATGAGACCGGAAACGAAATTCTGGACGATGTTCTGGAGACCAAAACCGATACCAAGTGAAAGACCACCGGCGATCAGCGCCAGATTGGACATATTGAACCCGGCCGCCGAGACGCCCATCAGGGCGGCGAGACAGAGACCGACATAACCGATCACCGTGCGGATGGAATTGCGCACGCCGGAATCGACGCGGCCCCTCGCCATGACGCTGTTGTCGAGCCAGTTCTGGAACCAGCGCGTCAGCAGATAGCCGATGACGAACAGCAAAATGCCGGTGAGCAGCCCCATCAGCGAAACCGACATATTGCCGATTTCAAAGCCGGTCATCAGTTTGAAGAATGCATTTTTCAGCTCGGCCCACTGGAAGCCGAGCTGCATCAGCACCAGCGGAATGCCGATCAGTGCTACGACTAGATTGATGAGAATGCCTGCGACAAGCCCCAGCTGGTCGAGCGTCGCATCGTCAAAGTGGAAACGCTCGCGCAAGCTCGCGCCGACCTTGCTTGACGCAAATGCCTGTTCTTCGGAAATGGCGCGCCCCGTCAGGAAGCCCAGATACATCGTCACCAGAAAAGCGCCGGTCACGACGATCTGCTGTGACAGAAAGCGCGCCATGCCGATATAGCCGAAGAGGGCGGCCAGAATGGGCAGCAATCCCAATATGATCAGAAATATCTTGAAGAGACGCGGCCATGACCGCACGCGCTCGTCATCCCGCCGCACTACGGGTTTCAGGAAGGCGATTGCCAGAATGAGAATGCCCACCATGACAGTCGCCAGCAGGCTTTGGGCCATGGTGAGCGACAAGGGCGACGACAGTAGCTTGTTGACGGTACCGATAAAAGAATCGACGCCCGTCGTCAGCGCTGTCGCGGTTATCAGCAAGCCCAGAATCCGCCCCGGACGCGGCGCGACCGGTACGAGGCGCCATTGCGGCATGTCGGGACTGATACAGGCAGCGGCCAGACGATGAATGAAGAAGACGAGACCGAGGACGATGAACAGCGATTCCAATATCGACGCAACGTCCGTTCTTAGAACATTGAAATAGTTCAGGAAAAAATAGGTCGTCGCCAGAAAGACGCCGAGTGCTGCAGACGGAATGACCGTGGACCAGAAGGCGACCAGAAGGCGGCTAAGGTAGGACGGCGACTCGATGGTCGGGTCTCGTTGATATAGCGTACCAAGCAAACGCCGCGCACCGAGCTGGATCACCAGCGCACCGACGAATGCGAAAAATGCTGCTGCCAGGAACGAGTTTAGCTTGAAGGTGACGACGAAGCGCCACCAGGACTGGATGATGCGCCACAGCGATATGACCTGATTATTCGCCGCTGAAGCGACCTCCGTGCCGAGCGCGGTATCGAGATTGACGCGTTGCGACAGCGTCTTCGCAAAAAGGTCGCGACGCAGATCGCCGATCTTCGCCGACATCTGGTTGACGCTGAGCGAGGTATCTTCCGTGTCGCCGATCATCGCGTTAATCAGCGCCTTTTCGGCGGTGAGGCGCTTGCGCTCATCCGTCACGATACCCGGCTCTGTCGCATCGCCCGATGGCGCGGGGCCAAGCTGCTCCAGACGCGTATTGATCTCGGTCAGTCGTGGACGAAAGGCGACACCCGCATCAAGAAGCTTTTTGGACAGTGCGTCGAACTGAAGCTTCAGGTTTGCCAGCGCTTCGTCGCTGTTTTCAGCTTTCTGCAGCTGTTCTTTGAGCTTGTCGGCCTGCTGCTTCAGATCGTCAATGATCGGCTTTTGCTGCTGCACGATGGCCGATACCGGCGGCTGAGATTGGTCGCCATCTTCCGGCGCTGCCTGAGCACCATCGTTCGACTGGCTGGCAGGCGCTTGACTGGCAGGAGCCTGCTGCGCTTGCGGCTTGTTATCCTGTGCGCTGGCGGGCGCTATGCTGCCCAACGAAAGCGCGCCGATCAAAAGAGAAAATGCAACGAACCGAAACGTCGATAAATGGGCCAATTTCAAATCTGCCGTTATGAAGATCACTGTTTCAACATAAAGCGCCGTAGAACGGAAGCAAGGCAGGTTGCAAGAGAGAATCCCACGTGCTCCCCAATGGCATGAACGGTGCTTTTCGCCCGCCACTTGTTGCGAGGCGACAATGAAACCACGGCAAAACGCCAGTATTTCCTTGTTCGCACCGGCACAAATGGCTAATGAGGATTCGTGAACAGTGCAGAAACTGGCTCGAATCCTGAGCGAGACTCTAACGAAAGTCTGGGCAGTTTTATGATAGGCATGAACAGCACAGGGCAGCATAGACAGCATGGTTTCATGCTGTTGATGGCATGCGTGCTGTCTTTTGCAGCACTATTGTTCGCCGTGGACTTCTCTGCACTGAACGACAAGACTGGCGACGATACATCTCGCAGCCTTCATAAAATGCTTGCCGCCAGACAGGCTGAAAGCACGCCGACAGCTCCTGTCCGGCAGCAATCGGCACCCGCACCGCAGCCCATGCGCGCCATTCTCGTCGAAGCCATGGCCGCGAAAATCAAAGCAGCTTTTCCGCTGGGTGGTGACACGGCACTCGCCGTTGCCCGAGCCGGTCATCCCTTTGCCAATGCGAAATCTGCAGAGGCCGGGCGCGATTTTCAGCATTTTACGGCTGCCCAGCAATATTTTGGTTTTGCCCGCGCACCTCCTGTAAGCGCATAATAGGCACCATCGGAAGACTGGCTTTCTCCAGTCCCCAACACTTTTACGTAAAACAGCGTCATCCGCCCCCACACAGATTGTGGCTTTCCATTCCGGTCAGCCTGTCGGGATTTTGAGATGACGCGCAGACTCGGAACCACAATCCATGCGTACTTCGAAATGGGTCGTAGCGCTGTACAGCCTGATCGTCGTGATCGGGCTTATCATCGCCTTGCCCAACTTCTTCACACAAAAACAGCTGGATGCGATGCCATCCTGGTTCCCGAAGCGTCAGGTGACGCTCGGTCTCGACCTGCGCGGCGGCTCCTATCTCGTGCTGGAAGTGGACGCAGCCGGCCTTAAAAAGGACCGCCTGCGTGCGCTGCTGGACGATGCCCGCAGCAAGCTGCGCGCTGAGCGCATCCAGCCGCAGTCGATCCGCGCCGTGGGCGATGCCGTCATCGTGGCAATTCCCGATGCCGACCAGCGCGCCAAGGCGGAAACGGCGCTTCGCACGCTCATCTCGCAGGTCAACACCAGCGGTTTCGGCACGGCGATCAATGATATCGACGTCAACTCGACCGATAATCAGGTCCGCCTGACGCTGACCGAAGCGGGCTTCAATTACCGCCTCGACGCAGCACTGCAGCAGAGCCTCGAAATCATCCGCCAGCGCGTTGACCAGGTCGGCGTTGCCGAACCGTCGATCCAGCGCGTCGGTTCCGACCGTATCGTGGTTCAGCTTCCGGGCCTCCAGGACCCGGCTCAGCTTCGCCAGCTTCTCGGAAGCACGGCGAAGATGAGCTTCCACATGGTCGCCGATGTCAATCCGAACGATACGCCGCCTCCGGGCGTGACGATCATGCCGGATTCCAAGGATGCGAATATCAAATATCCGATCGAAGACCAGATCGCGCTCTCGGGTGAACGCCTGACCGATGCCCGCGCCGGTTTCGACCAGCGCACCAATGAGCCGATCGTTTCCTTCCGTTTCGACAGCC
This sequence comes from Ochrobactrum soli, assembly GCF_003664555.1. Taxonomy (NCBI): domain Bacteria; kingdom Pseudomonadati; phylum Pseudomonadota; class Alphaproteobacteria; order Hyphomicrobiales; family Brucellaceae; genus Ochrobactrum; species Ochrobactrum soli. The sequence goes on from NZ_RCHH01000002.1 coordinate 77,212, forward strand.
TTGGCGCACGTCAGTTCGCCGATATCACCACGAAGAACGTGAACCGTCCTTTCGCCATCGTTCTCGACGGCAAGGTCTTGAGCGCACCGGTTATTCGTGAGCCGATCACCGGCGGTTCGGGCCAGATCAGCGGCAGCTTCACCGTTCAGGACACTGTCGTTCTGTCCGCCCTGCTGCGCGCAGGCGCCCTGCCCGCGCCGCTGACTGTCATTGAAGAACGCACCGTCGGTCCCGACCTTGGCGGCGACGCCATCAAGATGGGCCTTGTCACCGGCATCATCGGCTTCGCGCTGGTGGCCGTGTTCATCGTTCTGCTTTACGGCCTCTGGGGCATGATCGCCAATGTGGCGCTTCTTCTGCACACATTGCTGACCTTCTCCGCGTTGAGCCTCATCGGGGCCACGCTGACCCTGCCCGGTATCGCCGGTATTATTCTAGGTATCGGTATCGCGGTCGATGCGAATATTCTCATCAACGAACGTATCCGCGAAGAAACGCGTAAAGGCCTCGGCGCGATGGCGGCGCTCGACAAGGGCTTCCACAGCGCCTTTGCAACCATCGTCGACTCTAACGTCACCTCGCTGATCTCGACGCTGCTTCTGTTCATGTTCGGCACAGGCCCGGTTCGCGGCTTCGCCATCACCATGATGCTCGGCATCGCGATTTCGATGTTCACCGACGTGACGCTCGTGCGCATGGCGATGGGCTGGTTCGTGCGTCGTCGCAAGCTGAAGGTTCTGCATATCGAGCCGATCCTGAAGTTTGCGCCGGAAGGCACCAACTACCGCTTCATGAACGCGCGCTTCGCCGGTATCGGCGTGTCCATCGTGCTGTCGATTGCCTCGATTGTGCTGTTCTTCAAGCCGGGCCTCAATTACGGCATCGACTTCAAGGGCGGTATCCAGGCCGAAATCACCACGTCGCAGCCCGCCGACCTTGCGCAGCTTCGCGCCAAGCTCGGTTCGCTGGAACTGGGTGAAGTGGCGCTCCAGAGCGCAGGCAGCCCGAATGAAGTGCTCATCCGCATCCAGCGTCAGGATGGTGGCGAGGAAGCGCAGACGGTTGCTGTCAACAAGATGCGCGAAGCCGTTACCGAGCTTGATCCGGGCGTGAAGATCGAACGAACAGAAGTCGTGGGACCGAAAGTCTCCGGCGAACTGGCGCGTTCCGGCTTCATAGCGGTCGTGCTCTCCGCACTCGGCATGCTGGTCTATCTCTGGTGGCGGTTCGAGTGGTTCTTCGCGCTCGGCGCGATCATAACCCTTGTGCTGGATACGACCAAGATCGTCGGCTTCTTCGCGCTGATGCAGCTCGATTTCAACCTGACGGCAATCGCTGCTCTCCTGACGATCATCGGCTATTCGGTGAACGACAAGGTGGTTGTCTATGACCGCATGCGTGAAAACATGCGCCTCTACAAGTCGAAGCCGCTGCGCGAGATCATCGACATGAGTATCAATCAGGTGCTCGTGCGCTGTATCTACACATCGCTGGTGACATTCCTCTGTATGTTCCCGATGGCGATCTGGGGCGGCAGCGCCGTCCATAATTTCGCCGTGCCGATGCTGTTCGGTATCGTCATTGCGACGTCGTCGTCGATCTTCATCGCAGCGCCGATCCTGCTTCTGCTGGGCGACTGGTGGCAGCACCACAAGGAAGCTCACAAGCCTGCTGAAGAAAAGGCCATCGCGCAGAAGTAATCCAATCGCCGGGCAGGATTTCCGTCTTGCCCGGCTCCCACAATGAATTGACAGAAGCATGTTCCCCGAAAGTGGAAACCGATTTTGGGACAAGGACATGCTAAAACAGAGGGAAACGGCACCCTATGCCCCATGACACGCCTTTGATAGCGACAATCGTCATCGGGTTATGCCTTGCCTTCATCTTCGGTGCTGTAGCCACCCGCCTCAAAATCTCTCCACTGGTTGGCTATCTTCTGGCTGGCGTTATTGCCGGTCCGCACACACCCGGTTTCGTTGCCGATCAGGACCTCATTTTGCAGCTCGCCGAAATCGGCGTCATCCTGCTGATGTTCGGCGTCGGTCTGCATTTTTCCCTGAAAGACCTGCTATCCGTTAAAGCCATCGCCGTTCCGGGCGCGTTGGCGCAAATCGCCACCGCGGCCGCCCTTGGCACCGGCCTTGGCCTTGCGCTCGGTTGGGACGTTGAAGCAGGCATGGTCTTCGGCCTTGCGCTATCCACCGCCAGTACCGTCGTTCTGTTGCGTGCCATGCAGGAGCGCCGCCTGATCGACACCGAACGCGGCCGCATTGCCGTCGGCTGGCTGATCGTTGAAGATCTCGCCATGGTGATGGCGCTGGTCCTGCTGCCCGCCGTCGCCAGTGTCACGGGACGCGCGACCAGTGCCGCAGCAAGCGACCCGCTTGCGGCCTGGCTTGGCCTCGGCATTGGCGGCATCATTCTCCTGACCATCGCCAAGGTGGTTCTGTTCGTCGCCCTGATGCTGGTGGTCGGGCGCAAGGTCATTCCCTGGCTTCTCAACGTCGTCGCACAGACCGGCTCGCGCGAATTGTTTCGTCTTGGCGTTCTGGCCATTGCGCTCGGTGTGGCTTTCGGCGCGGCGCATCTCTTCGGCGTGTCCTTCGCACTCGGCGCATTCTTCGCCGGTATGGTGATGAGCGAATCCGAGCTTAGTCACCGCGCAGCTGAAGAATCCCTGCCCTTGCGCGACGCCTTCGCAGTGCTGTTCTTCATTTCGGTCGGCATGTTGTTCGACCCGATGAGCCTTTTGAAAGACCCCTTGCCCCTTCTGGCCACGCTTGCGATCATCCTGATCGGCAAATCCGTAGCGGCCTTCTTTATCGTCCGGGCCTTCCGCCGCCCGGTCAGCACGGCGCTAACGATTTCGGCAAGTCTGGCGCAGATCGGCGAATTCTCGTTCATTCTCGCCGGGCTTGGCGTCAGCCTCAATCTATTGCCACCCGCCGGACGCGATCTGATTCTCGCTGGCGCAATCCTTTCCATCTTCCTCAATCCGGTGATGTTCATCGTCGCGGAACGGATGCGGCCCTGGATCGAAAAGCGCAGCGCAAGCGAAGCAGCAAACGAACCAACGGGCAGCGCAGCCATCGATGTTTCCGAACCGGAACCATTGCCTCACACGCTTCTGACCGGCCACACGATCATTGCTGGCTACGGACATATCGGCAGCAGGCTGGCCACCAGTTTGCAGGAACATGCGATGCCGTTCCTCGTCATCGATGACTCGCCGAAAATCTGCACCGCTTTGCGGGAAAAAGGCATCGAAGCTATTGCGGGCAATGCCTCCGATACCGAAATATTGAATGCGGCGAATCCGGGGCTTGCCAAAAATCTGGTCATTGCGATTCCGAATGCCTTCGAGGCAGGACGCGCAACCGCTCTGGCCCATGCGGCCAACTCGGATATTCACATCGTCGCGCAGGCCAGTTCGCAGGCCGAAGCACAATATCTGACCGATCTTGGTGCAACCGCCGTCATTCTTGGCGAAGAGGAAATTGCAAAGGCAATGGCCAAGGCAATCGGCGCAGACGTTTCGAATACGGGCGGCAATGCTTCTGCCCGGCAGCCACAGCGGCATATTCAGGCACAGGACGACAGTTCTGTGACTGCCGCTGATGGCGAAGCACAGGCTATATAAGGGGGAACACAGATGAAAATTGAAGGGGCGGTAATCGGTTAATGAAAGCAAAGGATTATATCTGGCCAGTCATCGGTGTCTGTGCTGTGGGCGTTTCAGTCTGGCTTCTCTATCGGGAACTTCGCAGCATATCGCTCGACGATGTTCTGGACAGCCTCTACGCCATTCGCGCACATCACTGGGTACTGGCAGCGGCGGCAGCCCTTCTCGCCTATAGCTCGCTTGCCGGTTACGACCGTATCGCGCTTCTCCATTTGCGACGCAAGATTTCCTGGCTTTTCATCGCGCTCTGCTCCTTCACCACCTATGCCCTGTCGCACAATATCGGCGCATCGGTCGTCTCCGGCGCTGTTGTTCGCTACCGCGCCTATTCCTCGCAAGGCATGCCCGGCAGCGAGATTGCTGTTCTCATCGCGTTTTGCTCATTCACATTCATTCTCGGTGTCATCATCACATCAAGTGTCGTGCTGCTGCTTGAGCCGCATGTCCTCATGCGCTTCAACGAAGATCTGACACCCACCGTGGCCATGGTCATTGCCGTGATCATGCTGGCCTTCGTGCTGCTCTATGTCTTCGGCAGCTGGATGCAGCTGCGTCCGCTACAGATCGGCAAGTTCCGACTGGAATATCCGCGCATGTCGGTTGTCGTGCAGCAATTGATCGTGGCCCCGCTGGAGCTGATCGGCGCTGCGGGCATCATCTATTTCGCGCTGCCGGAAGCGGGCAATCCGGGCTTCCTGATCGTGCTCGGCATTTTCCTCGTCTCCTTCTCGGCAGCGCTTATCTCGCACGCGCCGGGCGGCCTTGGCGTGCTTGAACTGGTTTTCCTGACCGGCCTGCCGGATATGCATCAGGCGGATGTGCTGGCAGCACTGATTGTGTTCCGCCTGCTCTATCTCCTGATCCCCTTCGCCATGTCGCTGGTGGTGGTGCTGGTTTTCGAGAAATCGCAGTTCCTGCTGCGCTGGAACGAAAAGCATAATAAGTGAGACCCCATTCAGGCGGAGAATAATTTTCACTTATCCGCCTGAATTTGAATTCCTTTTCCTTAAAGTTGCGGGTTTCAGGGCCTATTTTGGAAACTGCTTCGCAAGTCGCCTCGATATCGGGACGAAAAGCGAAACAGAAAAGCCCTCCCAAGGCTCTGATCTCTATCGCAATTGCGAACGCAAAACCGTTTTGCACTTTTGCTGCAATTGCTTGAAAAGGAAACAACGCATGCCTGCGACACTTATCATCCCCGGCTACAAGGGATCGGAAGCAGGCCACTGGCAGCGCCAATGGTTGCATGACGATCCGTCAGCATTACTGGTTGAACAGGACGACTGGCATTATCCAGTGCTATCCGACTGGATGCATGCGCTCGAAGCAAAACTGGCCGAAAATCCCGGCGCGGTTCTGGTTGCCCATAGCCTCGGCTGTGTGCTGGTTGCCCATCTGGCAAGCCGTCCGGCTGCTGCCCACGTAGCAGGCGCACTTCTGGTCGCCCCGGCTGATGCGGAAACCATGGCCTCCAGGGACAACCGCTTCCAGAGCTTCGCGCCGTTGCCGCGCCATGAGCTGGGTTTCCCGTCCATCGTCGTCGCCAGCCGCAATGACGATTATATGCGCTTTGCCAAGGCAGAGGCATTGGCGAATGTCTGGGGTTCGGGCTTCGTCGACCTTGGCCATGCCGGTCACATCAATGTCGCGAGCGGGTTCAGCCGCTGGCCGGAAGGCGTCATTCTCGCCTCTTCCCTGCAAAGGGAGCCACAAACAGCAGCATCCTCCCAAGCTGCCCAACTGGCCGCCTGACCGCTCGCGCGCCGTGCGTCCTTTCGGACGCACGGCATCAAGCGTGTTGCTTGCGCTCCAGCAGGAATTTCAAAACCAGCGTCAGAACGGCAATCAATGCGAGTGTGGAAGCCGCAGCAAAGGCGCCGGCGACATTATAGTCATTGAACAGTAGCTCCACCTGCAACGGCAAAGTGTTCGTCTTGCCGCGAATAGCGCCGGAAACCACCGAGGTCGCGCCAAATTCGCCCATCACACGCGCATTGCACAACACCGCACCATAGAGCAGCGCCCATTTGATATTGGGAAGCGTGACATAGAAGAATGTCTGCCAGCCATTGGCGCCGAGCGTCATCGCCGCTTCTTCCTCGTCGCTGCCTTGCACTTCCATCAGCGGTATCAATTCCCGCGCCACGAAGGGCGAGGTCACGAACAGACTAACCAGAAAGATCGCCGGGACCGTGAACATGATCTTCAGATCATAGCTTTCAAGCAAAGGTCCGAGCAGGCCCTGCGAGCCATAGAGGAAGAGATAGGTCACGCCCGCCACAATCGGCGAGACGGAGAAGGGAATCTCGACAAAGGTAATCAGCAGCCTGCGTCCCGGAAAACGAAACTTCGTCACCAGCCAGGCGACACAGACGCCGAACGCCATATTGATCGGCACGACCACGATGGCGACCAGCACAGTCAGCCAGATCGCATGCAGCGTATCGGGCTTCAGGATTTCGCCAAAGAACGCGCCCGCGCCCTTGCTGAACGCATAAGCGAAAATGACCGCCAGCGGCGCGCCGATGCACAGGATGGACAGAATGCTGGCCAGCCAGATCAACAGGCTGCGAACGGCCCCCGGCGCGTTGCGCGCCACACTAGCGCTCTGCATAACGAAGCTGCCTTGCCTGAATGAGATTGGTGATGAGCAGCATCAGGAATGCTGTAACCAGCATGACGAAGGCCAGCGCTGCCGCTGCTGGATAATCATATTCGTCGAGCCGGATGAAGATCAGAAGCGATGTCACTTCCGTTTCGAATGGCAGATTGCCGGAAATGAAAACAATGGAACCGAACTCGCCGAGGCTGCGCGCAAACGACAGCGATGCGCCCGCTAGAAAGGCCGGGAAGATCGTCGGCCAGATGATATGGGCGAAAATCTGCCATGGCTTTGCGCCGAGGCTGCGCGCGGCTTCCTCGACATCGGCGCTCATATCTTCCAGCACCGGCTGCACCGTGCGGATGACAAAGGGAATGCTGGTGAACGCCATGGCGATGGAAATACCGAGCGGCGCATAGGCGACCTTGATGCCGAGCGGTTCCAGAAACTGGCCGAACCAGCCGTTCTGTGCAAAGACCGTCACCAGTGCCAGACCCGCAATTGCCGTGGGCAGCGCAAAAGGCAGATCGACGGCCGCATCCATCAGACGCTTGCCGGGAAACTCATATCGCGTCAGAACCCATGCCAGCAGCAGCCCGAACAGACCATTGAACACGGTTGCCAGTGCCGCAGTGCCGAGCGTGATGCGATAGGTGGCCAGCGCGCGGTCGGAGGTGACGATGGACCAGAAATCGCTCCAGCCGAGGCTCGCAGTCTTCATGATCATGGCAAGCAATGGCAGAGCCACGATAACCGTCAGATAAAACAAAGTGCAGCCGAGGGTCAGACCGAACCCCGGCAACACCGAATTGCGTTTCATGCTGAGAAGCGACACTGAATCATTCCATATGACGGCAGGAGCGCACGTCGCCGCACGCTCCTGCATATGAGCTAAATAACCGCTTACTTCTTGGTGAAGAGCTGATCAAGCACGCCGCCTTCGGCAAAATGCTCTTTCTGCAACTTGTCCCAGCCGCCGAAGACATCCTCGACCGTCACGAGACGCACATCGGGATAGATATCCTTATGCTTTTCGATGACCGCCTTGTCATGCACGCGGTTGAAGTTCTGCGCGAGAATCTCCTGACCTTCCGGCGCATAGAGATAGTTCAGATAGGCTTGCGCGATCTTGCGCGAGCCGCGCTTGTCCACCACCTTGTCTACGACCGTGACCGGGAATTCGGCCAAAAGGCTGACTTGCGGAACGACAACGTCGTATTTATCCGCACCGAGCTGCTTTTGCGTGCCACGGGTTTCCGCTTCAAATGTAACAAGCACATCGCCGATACCGCGCTCGGCAAAGGTCGTCGTCGCGCCACGACCGCCCGTGTCGAAAACCGGTACATTCTTGAAGATCTTGCCGACGAATTCACGCACCTTGGCGTCATCGTTGTTGAAGGCTTCCTTCGCATAGGCGGTCGCCGCCAGATAGGTATAGCGCGCATTGCCCGAGGTCTTCGGATTCGGGAAAACCACCTTCACATCGTCGCGGGCCAGATCATCCCAGTTCTTGATGTTTTTCGGGTTGCCCGCACGCACCAGAAACGCCGGAAACGAGTAATAAGGCGACGAATTGTTCGGCAGGCGCTTCTGCCAGTCCGCCGGAATCAGATCGCCCTTGTCGTGCAGAACCTGCACATCGGTCACCTGATTGAAAGTCACCACATCGGCTTCAAGGCCTTCCAGAATGGAGCGGGCCTGCTTGGACGAACCGGCATGCGACTGGTTGACGGTCAGCTCATCACCGGTCTTCGTCTTCCAGTCGGCGATGAACGCCTTGTTGACCTGCTCATAAAGCTCGCGGGCGATATCGTAGGAAACGTTCAGGATTTCCTTCGGCTCTTCAGCCTTGACCGGCGCTGCGCCCAGACCGAGCGCGACAGCCGCATAGAGAAAAATTTTTCGCATTAGACCCATCCCCACCGCCCTGCACCTGCAAAGCGTTCATACAGACGATTGAACTTGGAAAGAAAATCTACCGAAAGGTGATTCAAAATCAACCTAAATCATTGATTTAAATCAATAAACTACTTTCTGCGGAGTCCTTGGAACATGCGCCCAAGCGGCCTAAGCGCGTTAGAAAATTATTCCTTCAAGCGTCAAAAATCAGAAACAGCACAACAAAAAAGCCGGAGACTTTCGCCCCCGGCCCATATTTTATTCTGCGTAAAATCTTACCAGAAACCGCGATGCTGCCAGCACCACAGAAAATTATGCTCACTGCGCTCCAACCGGCTGCGCCGACGCGCTGCGATTTCTTCAGCGCTCAATTTCATTTCCCGCCATGGCTGCGCCAAAAACGCAGGAATGCCCAAGAAGGCGTTTTTCACTCCGGTGGTCAGCACCTGCAAGTTCTGCATTAAACCAGGCCTCCTATCCGCGTTGTCGCGTCCCCATCTCAAAGCTTCCGACCTTAAAGCACGTCTTCAATCCAGACACGCTTTCGCCGTAACAATGAACGATGGGTTAATTTTGAAGGCTTCCGCGCAGATGTCAATAACCGACTTATTTTATCGGAGTTAACAGAGTGAAATATTTTGCGAGCGACAAGCCGCCGCCCGCAAAATCATACCAGCTTACACCTCGTAGTCATTGACGGGCTTGATATGGACCTTGTCCACATTGCGCCCCTTCATGGCGTCGATCCTGAATTCGAAGCCATCCGCGACGAAGCTTTCACCGCCCAGCGGCAGGTGGCCAAGGTGCCAGAGCACGTAGCCAGCCAGCGTCGTATAGCGGTCGCTGTCATCCACCAGATCGCGCTCCAGAAGACCACTCAGGCGGCGAATATCAACAAAGCCGTCGACGATATAACCGCCCTGCCCGTCCGATTCGGCAACAGATGCTTCCTCGTCTTCATCGGGAAATTCCCCGGCAATCGCTTCCAGCACGTCGGTCGGCGTAACGACGCCTTCGAATGAGCCATGCTCATCGACCACGACGGCAAGCTGCACCGGTGAGACACGCAGCTGCTCCATCACACGCAACACATTGGCGCTTTCGTGTACGACAAGCGGCTGCTTGACGACCTGATCCCAATCGATGGACTTTTTGTCCGTCATGTCGAGCAGCAGATCGCGAACCGAAGCGACGCCGACAAATTCATCGACCTGACGGCGGGCAACAACAACGCGCGAGTGCGAAAGCTTGCGAATCGCTTCATGCAAATCCTCTTCGCTTTCATCGATGTCGAGCCATTCGATTTCATTGCGCGGTGACATGATCGAACGCACCGGGCGATCCGCCAGATCCAGAACGCCACGGATCATTTCCTTTTCTTCCGGAAGGAAGACGTCATTGGCAGCTGTCTGCTGGGCGATCACGTCAACAGTATCGGAAAGCGGATTCTCGCCGCGCCCGCCGCCGAGCAGGCGCAGAACCGCGCCCGCCGTCCGCTCACGCAGATCGTTGGTCGTCACCAGCTTTTCACGATTGCGGCGCGAGACCTGATTGGCCGCTTCGATCAACACCGAGAAGCCGATGGCCGCATAGAGATAGCCCTTCGGAATGTGAAAACCAAAGCCTTCCACCACGAGGCTGAAACCGATCATCATCAGGAAGCCAAGGCAGAGGATAACCACCGTCGGATGCTTGTTGACGAAGTCCATCAGCGGCTTGGAAGCCAGCATCATGACGCCGATTGCGATAATGACGGCGATCATCATCACCGGCAGATGCTGCACCATGCCGACAGCCGTAATCACGCTATCCAGCGAGAACACCGCATCGAGGACGACAATCTGGACAATGACCTGCCAGAACACGGCATGGACGACACGGGAGGTTTTCGCACCATGCGCGCCTTCCAGGCGTTCGTGCAGTTCCATCGTGCCCTTGGCCAGCAGGAACAGACCACCGATCAACATGATGATGTCACGTCCGGAGAACGACATATCCATCACTTCGATCAGCGGTTCGCGCAGCGTCACAATCCACGAAATCGATGCAAGCAGGACAAGGCGCATGAGAAGCGCCAGAGCGAGACCGATGACGCGGGCGCGATTGCGCTGATGCGGGGGCAATTTATCGGCCAGAATGGCGATAAAGACGAGATTGTCGATGCCGAGAACGATCTCAAGCACCACCAATGTCACCAAACCTATCCAGGCATTGGGGTCGGCAATCCAGTCCATGGACCAGTCCATGATATGTCGGCTCCTTTAGAACACAACCCGAAGACTATTTTCGGGCAATATGTGAGTACAAACAAATGTTTAGATCGCTGACCTGAATCAAAAAGACAGCGTCCAAACGGGTCAGAAAAAGCGGAATTCAGAGATACCGGCGCAAACGCTTTCGGGCCGGAACGCAAAATCGCGATCCAGCCGAAAAAATCCACAAGCGGCGGAGAGAGGCTTCAGGCCTATGAAGTGAAAGGTTCCCGCGAGGGAACCGGTACTTCGGTAAGACGAATCGTCAGAACTGTCGTCGGGCATTAAGCGCGATGAACCTTTTATAGGGCGCTGTATCGGCTTTCTCGCCGACCTCGGGCACCAATTGGCATACGAAACATACGGTTGTTGTTCGCAATATATTCAAAAGGCTGGCAGGCAAAAGCTTCGATCCGCTGCCAGCTTCACTCTTATTATGCAGACGATCGCCGGTCAGGCAAGTGCGTCTGCCTCATTCCTATTCGGCGGGCGACACTTGCACCCGACGCGATTTGCGCTCGCGGCGCGGACGCGCCTTGAAGAAACGCACACCGATGACCGTGACGATCAGAGTCAGCACGGTGATTCCGATGGCGAACCAGAACATATGGTCGCCATCCATCTTGGCGAAGATGCCCGCGCCACGTCCAGCCAGCCAGCCGGGCAGGAACATCAGCGGCGCCCAAACCAGTGCCGACAGCACGTTTGCAGTCTGGAAGCGCGTCTGGTCCATCGACATCATGCCCGCGACCATTGGCACCGTGCAGCGAACCGGCCCGAAAAAACGACCGAGGAAGACGGCAGAAAAGCCATAGCGGCGGAACAGCAGGCGCGCACGCGCCACACCGCTGCGATGTTTATTGAGAGGCCATTTGTGAATGATGTTACGGCCCAGCCACCAGCCGAGGAAATAGGAGATGATATCGCCGATTACCGCGCCGATGATGGCGCCGATAATAACCGGCAGCGGCTCGATGATTCCAGCGCCGACAAGGCCGCCAATGGCAATCATTATCGGGGTGGCGGGAATGAACATTCCAATGATCGCGAGAGATTCGCCGAAGGCAATGATACCAACAATAGGTCCGGCCCATGCCCGATGATCGGAAATGAACTGCCCGAGATCGCTGATAATGCTTTCCATGCTTTCCTCAAATGCCGCGAACCGGATCTTGAAGCGGTTTACCCGCCTCGGTTTTCTCCGCAAAGGCTATCCGGTGCATGACGCGCCTTGCTCGAGCTTGTTTTGCTGATCGATCAGCGAAGATTTTTGATCGAGGACTTAATATCCGCTGATCAAGACATTTATATGCTCTAACTTCTCAGACAAGCATCAAAAAATGATGACATGGCTGCGACATTTGAAGCGTTTGCATACGCCCCGATGCCGTAACCTGTTTCGCCTCCCGCGCGGACACATCCGCAAGCACGAATCCAGTATTTCGCGAATATGGAGTCGGCCAGGCGCGCTTACAACGCTGGAAGAGCAAAAAAATGAATCAAAACAAGATTCTTTTTGCATTCGATTCTTCGGGATTCGCTCAAGCAATCGCAACTTTGGCGGATGAATGATCGATATTCCCGGAAAAGGTGCAAAGCCGGATTTTCCAAAACACCGCATTTCCGGGCTTTTGCACAAAGACGCAAGTTTTTTTCGAAATTTTTCTATTGGAGGGTAGACAGCTGGAAAATCGACCGGTATACACCCGCTCACTTCACCGGGGCCGCTGCCTCGGCAAAGCGAGTGGGTGATTAGCTCAGTTGGTAGAGCAGCTGACTCTTAATCAGCGGGTCGTAGGTTCGATCCCTACATCACCCACCATTTTCTCTTTTGAAAACAAACGCTTCCGCTGATTGACACCGTAACGAACGGCGACGAAGTGATCCTGCGATCGCATCAAAATTTCGATTATCTTCCCCTCATAAACCTCATCGTTCATCTGGATATGTCCGCATTCGCTGCAACCTCGTACACCGTGTCGCGAGTACATTACAGTTCATTAAATATAATTAATTGGCCCATTCATATGCGGTTCATCTAAAAAGACACACATTACTCACACGCCAATTGACGGCGCCCTGTAAAGAGTAATGGAGTCAAGCAACCATGAAATATAGAACCGCACTTCTCGCTGTAATCGCATCGACTATGCTTGCTGGTCCTGTACTGGCACAAGAAAGCAGCAACGCGAATACACCAAAGCCAGCAACGGAAGCGGCTGCTACACAGGATAAGGACGTCAAGACCAAGCGCGGGCCAATCGATCTGGAAAAGTTTTCCCGCATGGAAGAGCTCAAGGCCGCCGACACCAATGGCGACGGCACCCTGTCTCGCGATGAAATTGAAGCGCTGGCGCTCAAGCGTTTCGTGAAGCGCGAAGCCGACCGCCTGGAACGTCGTCTCGACGTCAAGGGCGACGGTAACATCACCCTGACGGCCATCGAAAACCAGCGCAAGAAGGAATTCGCCGCGCTGGATCGTAACGAAGACGGCAAGCTCGACCGCAGCGAAATGCGCGCTGCCCATATGGACCGCCGTGGCAAAGGTCCACATGGAGGCCGTCACGGCATGGGACAGCACCATAAGGGCGGCGAAAAAGGCTCCCACGGTCCAATGAAGGGCCAGAATGAAAAGCCGCAGGAATAATTCCTGAAACAAAAGCCCGGGCGCAACGGCCCGGGCTTTTTATTGGTTCGTCTTCGACGATCAGGAGCGGATAACGCCCTTCTTGAAAATGATATTGCCGTAAAGCCGGCGCTCGCCGGTGCGGATCACAGCGAAAGCTTCGGTGGCGCGGGCGTAGAACGCAAAGCGTTCCACCGGATCGACGGCGATCTTGCGCCCCTCGGCCACAGCGATGACCTCTTCAAACTCGCCATAGATGGCTGGCGTCTCGTTCGGCGCCTGCATGACAGCCGCTGGCATGTCGACAAAATCATCGAGCGGCAGAACCGACAACACGGCTTCGGCCATGGCCGTGGCGCTGATGCCCGGAAAATCCAGCACGTGCACGCCGGAAGCCTGCGCCGGGTAGTTTGCGTCCACGATGACGAGATCGTCTCCATGCCCCATATCTGCGAGAATGGAGAGGAGCGAGCCGGTCAGCAACGGATTGATATTTTTCAGCATAGTGTCTGATTCCAGATTGGAGGCGTTTTCGATGCGAAAATCTATTCAAACGGCGGTCCATATGCAAACGCCGGCTGCGATGCAGCCGGCGTTTTTCTCGATGGTTCCGGAGAGATGGCTTACTCGGCCTTGGCTTCGATATTCACCTTGTCGAGCAGCGACAGCGGGTCCTGCGACGCCGCGATCATATCCAGCGCGCCAATGCCCTTCTCCGCCTTCGACGTGACCGTCAGCTCGAAAATATTCGGCTTGGCGAGGAAGTTTGAGAATGCGGTAACCGCGTCCTGTAGCTTCGGCTGATCAGTCGCCAGTTCCTGCAGGAAGGCGGCGGCGATCAGGGAGAAGTTGCTGCGTACTTCGTCCTCCGTCATGCCGTTTTCTTCCCCATAAAGCTTGAGCGCCTTGGCGAGCAGGCCCTTTTCCTCAACCTTCACCTTCACTTCACGCGCCTTGAGGCCAAGAGCGGCAACCTGCGTCATCACCTTGTCGCCCGAGAAGAACTCCTTGGTGAAGCCGCCCATCAGGCCATTGACCGAAACGCGGCCCATGTCCTTGCCGCTGACGGAAATATCCGAAATGACGAGATTCTGGTTCGCTTCATCCCAGTTCATCGCCATGTTGGAGGAGATCGTCACCGTGTCATAGCCAAGCTTGCGCAGGTGATCGTAAATCTGGTCACTGCCATGCGGAACCGGAAGCGTCATATCCTCATAGCTTACGCGAATATCGGACGGGATACCGTTCTGCGGCTTGGTGAGCGCGACTTCGTAATTCTTCATGGAGAATTTTATGCGCTCTGGAACTGCTGGAACCGTTGCTTCTTCAGCAGCTTCCGGCTGCGCCTCTTCGCCTTCGGTCGCAGGCTCTTCCGTGGAATCCTGTGCCGGACCCGCGATATCGACACCCTGATCGTCCGTCGCGGCGGCTGCATCATCGCCCGCCGCATCGACGGTTTCCTGATCGGTCGCATCGTCTGTGGTTTCGTCAGCGCCGGTCACATCATCAACCGCTTCCGGTTCATAAGGCAGATCAGCATCGACACCGGAAACGCGCGTGGTGCCGAATTCAGGCAAAAGCGTTGTAAAGGGGAAGTTTTCGGCCTCTTCATCGCTAAGCGCGGCGAACTTCTTCAAGGCTTCCATAGTCGGTGCCCAGGAAAAGCCCTGCATGGAAACTTCATCGACTTTCATATAGTCGGTGCCGTTGCCGATATTGACGCCCTTCACGGTGGCGTCCACCTTGCTGGTGTCGAACGCAATCGAAATCTGAGCAATGTCGCCCTTGCCCTTGGTGCCGTCGGCGGGCTCGATCTTGAGGCCGAGCATCTCCATGTCGCCCTTGCCAATCATATCGACGATCGACAGCACGCGCAGGAAGAATTCGCGCTGTTCTGCGGGCGTCAGGTCGTCGGGGTTCTTCACCGCCTCGAGTTTCTGAACCGTTTCCAGAAGCGGTTCGGCAGGCATGCGCATGCTGAAACCATTGCTGCGAATTTCGTCGTAGCCGAAGCTCGCTTCGCTGCTTTTCATGACGATATTCTTGGCAGAGAACGGGCCATAAACCGGCTTGGCGTCCTTGTCGTCCGGTCCGGCCTTTTCCGTATAAAGGCGCGTCAGATAAACACCGTCAATGTCCTTGCCTTCCGTCTGGCCGATTGAGCCCTGCATCTGGTCGCGGACTGTTTCGCCGTCCTCTTTGGGCGCGTCGAACGCAAACTCAAAGGTCGTATTTGCGGCGGAAAAACTGGCGACGTGGCCTTGCTGGATGTCATTGAGCTTCACGTCCTTGTAGACGATTTTCTGCTCGTTGCCCGCAATGGTCTGAACCAGATTGATTTCCGGTGCGACGACGCTCTTGGCCGAGAAGCGACCGACGCGCTCCGGCAAGGTCAGCTGGCTGTTGCCAAAGGTTTCGCGCAATGTGGAAATATCAAAGCTCGCATCGTCGATCTTCACATGGGGAATGGAGATCTTGTAATTGGCGACCTGCGTGTTGATGTCGGATGCATCTAGCATACCGGTCAGAAACAGGAATTTCGGACGGCCTTCGATCGAGCCTATGCGCACATCAGAACCGTTCTTGAGCGGCAGCGTCACGTCGCGCAGATGAATGCGCCCAAGGAAATCGGCTTCGACGGAAGCAGCCTTGCCGCCACGCTTTTCCAGTTGTGACGTGATGGTGTTCTGAAGCGTGATCTTGTATCCGGTCAGACCAGCGGCAGCTATCGCGATGACCGCAACGGCGGCCCAAAGCGCCTTGCGTCCACCCTTGCCGGTCCCGTTCTTTGCCTGCTCCACGATATTCGTCCTTTCAGCGCAATTGAAACGGTTGTCGGTGCCCGCCGTCGCAGCCTAAGGATCATGCAACCAAACGGAAAATCATGGTCTACAGAAACACGGCTAAAACAACAGCTTAGAGCACCCTGCCTGAATCAAACAGGCAATAAGGTGCTCTAACTACCTGTAATTGTGCGCGCAAGCAGGAATGGCGATTGCTGCCTGATTTTTCGGCATACTCCCAATAAAACAGGTGGTTTTTCAGTAGATCGCGTTAGAAACGCCACAGTAATGCAACTCAGAGCGGTGCTTGTGGGTGCGGAGAACCATCGTAGGCGCCCCAGATCGACTGATCGAAATTGACGATTGCTCCGGTCATCAGCCCCGATTCTTCCGAAGCCAGGAACGCAATTGCGCGCGCAACTTCCGCAGGATCGATCAAGCGCCCAAAGGGTTGCGCTCTGGCGGCGTCATCGAGCCAGTTGGCAGGCGCACCATGAAATTCGCGCTGGATGCGATCTTCACCGTCCGTCGCCATCCAGCCGATATTCAGGCAGTTGACGCGGATACGGTTGCGCAGCACCGAATAGGCAACATTGCGGGTCAACGTGTCGAGCGCGCCCTTGGAGGCGCAATAAGCGGCGATGAATGGTTGCCCCCCCATCGACGACATAGAGGAAATGTTGACAATCGCGCCCTCCACGCCATCGCGCCGGAAAAGCTTGATGGCCTCCTGAATAAGAAAGAAAGGCGCTCTGGTATTGACAGCAAACAGCCGATCGAAAAGCTCCGGCGAGGTATCCAGTATAGTTCCGCGGTCGGTTAGTCCCGCCGCATTGACCAGAATATCGAGACGTCCGAAAGCCCGGTCAGCCTCGGCTAAAATCTTTCTGCAATCCTCGACATTTTCCAGATCGGCCTGAACGAAGACCGCGCGCGCGTCGATCTTCTCCAGCAGATCGACCTGCGCCCGTCCCTTTTCCACGGACCGTCCGCAGATAACCAGACCGGCGGCGCCACGTTCTGCAAACAGCTTTGCCGTGGCCGCACCCAGCCCTTGTGTACTGCCGGTAATGACAGCAACCTTGCCTTTCAATTGCTCGCTCATCGCAAACTCCGAGACCCGATCAAACCCTGCCGCCCAATTCGGCTGACAGGTCGGACAATTCCTGACCGCCAGCCATCAGGCTCTGCAATTCATCCATATCGACTTCGCTCTTGGTGCGGGTGCCAAGCGTCACACCGCGATTAAGCACGGTGAATTTGTCGCCCACCGCATGGGCATGGCGAACATTGTGCGTGATGAAGATCACACCCAGACCCCGCGCGCGCACCTGATTGATATATTTGAGAACCATCGCGGTCTGGCGAACACCGAGCGCGGAGGTCGGCTCATCGAGGATCAATATCTTCGCCCCGAAATAAACAGCGCGGGCAATGGCCACACATTGTCGTTCGCCACCGGACAGCGTGCCCACGGCCTGCTGTGGATCGCGCACATCGATGCCGATCCGGCGCATTTCCTCACGGGTCACGTCTTCAGCAAACTGCGTGTCGAACCAGCGCAGCGGGCCAACCCCCTTGGTCGGCTCGCGACCCAGAAAGAAGTTCCGCATCACCGACATGAGCGGGATCATCGCCAGATCCTGATAGACGGTCGCGATCCCGTGGTCGAGTGCATCGCGCGGGCTATTGAACGCAACCTGTTTGCCTTCAACAAGGAAGTCACCGCTCGTCGGCTTGTGCACGCCGGACAGCGTCTTGATCAGCGTTGATTTGCCCGCGCCATTGTCGCCCAGCAGGCAATGAACCTGCCCCGGCTCGACGCTCAACGAAACGCCATTCAGTGCAATAACCGGCCCGAAATGTTTGACAAGATTACGGATTTCAATCGTCGGCATCGTCGTTGTCATTGTCATGGCAACCTCCCGGCTCAGCGCTCGCCCGTGGCGCGCTTGCGAATGAAATTATTGAAGAGAACGGCGATCAGCAGCATTCCGCCGAGGAAGACGAGATACCAGTCCTGATCGATCTGCGTGTAGGTCAGGCCGATCAGCACCATGCCGAAAATGATTGCGCCAAAGAAAGCACCAATGGCCGAACCATAACCGCCTGTCAGCAGGCACCCGCCGATGACAGCCGCGATGATCGCTTCAAACTCCTTCTGGAAACCGCGCCGCGCATCGGTCGATCCGGCATCGAGCACGGTGAGAATGGCGACCAGCGCTGCGGCCATGGCCGTGCATATGAAGAGTGTGGTCTTGACGCGGCGCACGGGAACGCCGGAATTTCGCGCCGCCAGCGCATCGCCGCCCGCTGCGAAAATCCAGTTGCCGAAGCGGGTGCGCACCAGAACATAGGTGGCGATCAGCGCCACACCGACAAACCATAGCACCTCGACGGGAACGCCTTTTACGGTCGGTTCGCCATTCGGGAACTTGGCAATCAGGTCGCGCTCGGCCATCCAGGCGAACAGCCCCTGAAACGCATCGCCTGAAAACAAGCCCGCAAGCGCGCTGTTGCCGACTGCTTCCTTGACGCCGCGAAGCTGCGTCGCGCCGCCGGTTGCCCATTTGAGGCCGACAAGCGACAGGCCACGCAGGATAAACAGAAAAGCCAGCGTCACGATGAAGGACGGCAAGCCGCTCCTGATCACGATCTGCGCATTGACCGTTCCGACGAGCGCCGCAAAGACAAGCGTGATAATGATCGCCACTCCAAGCGGCAATTGCCAGACGACAAGCGCCGCAGCAAAAATCAGACCGGCAAACGCCACCATCGAGCCGATGGAAAGGTCGAATTCACCGCCGATCATCAGCAACGCGGCGGCGACCGCGAGAATACCAAGTTGCGATGCAGGCGCCATGAAATTCATGATGCCCGCCGCCGTGAACATTGCCGGGTTGGCCGTAGTCAGGAAGAAAGCCGTGATGAGAATGAGCCCGGAAACCGCACCAAGTTCGGGGCGACTGAGCAGCCGCTGGATCGGACTTGCCGTTTTCAGCCGTTCGTCTCGCTGCTCCGCAATCGTCGCGGGCTTCGGTTCGGACATGGGTTCGCTCATGATTTTCTCCTGAGGCCTCATCGCAGCTGCTTCATGCCCAGCTGTCGAGCTTCGGGTGCAACCACCCGTTCCCGCCCATCGCTATGGGCGGGTCATGGAAAGTGTTTTTAGAACCGGAGGAAATTTTGGCTCTGACGAGCCGAAAATGGTGCGGTTTGAGAA
Source organism: Ochrobactrum soli (assembly GCF_003664555.1). Lineage (NCBI taxonomy): Bacteria > Pseudomonadati > Pseudomonadota > Alphaproteobacteria > Hyphomicrobiales > Brucellaceae > Ochrobactrum > Ochrobactrum soli. The sequence continues at coordinate 96,279 of NZ_RCHH01000002.1, forward strand.
CCGGAGCGCAGTGTACTTTTGGGTACATGAGCACCGGAAGCGCAAAACAGTGCCATTTGCAGGCCGCCAGAGCCGAAATATTGCCGGTTCTAACGGATGCCCTTGGCGGAAAGCTCGACTACTTGGGCAGCCTTGTCCTTGGTGATCAGGTTCGGGCCGGAAGGCACATTGCCGCCGGGCATCAGGCCATATTTCGCATTGAGCGCCAGGAACGAAACCGGCAGATAACCTTGCAGGAACTGCTGCTGGTCGATGGCGAAGTCTGCCTGCCCCTTCTCGACGGCTTCAAGGAAGCCTGCCGACATATCGAAGGTTGCAACATGAATGCCGCTGCGGCCACTTTCTGCTGCCGCCTTCACGGCAGGCTCACCGGCAAGCGTCGCGTTAAGGGTCAGGATCGTATCGACCGCTGTGTCGGAGGCGAGCGCCGCGCGCACCTTGGCTTCATTTTCCGCCGGATCAGTGGAGGTCGGCAGAACGGTCACGTCACCGAAGCCTTCCTTGAAACCGGCGCAACGCTGGTCAAGCGAGACATTGCCCACTTCCTGATTGACACAGATACCTTTCTTGCCGCCGGCCTCTTTCAAGGCTTCGCCGGCGACCTTGCCCGCATCGAATTCATCCTGACCGACATGCAGCAGCGCGCCGAGTTTCTTGGAAGCATCGGAACCGGAGTTCATCGATATGACCGGAATACCAGCGGCGACGGCGCGCTGGATCGACGGCCCGAGCGCATCGGCATCCGGGATCGATACGACGATACCTTGCGGCTTCTGGTTGATGGCCGCATCGATAAGCTGGCCCATTTGCACCATGTCGAAGGTTTCCGGCGCGCGATAGTCAACCTTGGCACCCGTATCCTTGGCAGCTTCCGCCACACCATTCTTCACCACGGACCAGAACGGGTCCGATGCCTGACCATGGCTGACGACAACGATATTGATGTCAGCCGCATGTGCAGCGAATGACGCAGCCATGAGGGCCGCGCCAGCGACTGCCGATTTCAAAAGAGATTTCATGTTCACTCCTCCCATTGTCCGACGCTCCCCGCCGGTTTTCTCGATTTTCAGCCTTGTCGGTATCATCACGGTGACTTCCTCCAAGTCATGACCCGCAAATAAAGCGACTTCGGCTATTCAATAGAATGAAACAATCATTAGAAAATTCTCGTGGAATTATAATTCCATTTCTGCTAGCCCATGTCAATCGGATAAGCTCTCCCCGAAACGCATATTTTCCGACTGGATGATGCGTATTGCGGGCAGAACTTTGCCAGCATGTATGGTGTCAGCGCTTGGGAGGAAGGCATGGCAGTCGTTACAGGTCTGATCGGGTCCGGCTTTATGGGCAAGACCCATGCGCTGGCGCTTGCCAACGTCAATCGCATCTTCGACCTGCCTTTGCAGGTCGAGTTGCACACGCTGGCCGATATCGATGAAACAACCGCTGAGAAAGCCGCAAGACAACTGGGCTTTGCCCATGCGACCGGCAACTGGTGCGACCTGATTGCCGATCCGACAATCAACCTTATCGATATCACCACGCCCAACCGATTTCACAAGGAAATGGCGCTGGCGGCGATTGAAGCAGGCAAGCATGTTTATTGCGAAAAGCCACTTGCCCCCAGCGCAGCCGATTGTCTGGAAATGACGCTCGCGGCGGAGAAGAAAGGTGTCCAGACAGCCGTTGGTTTCAACTATCTCAAGAACCCGATGATCCGGCTGGCGAAAGACATTATAGACAGCGGTGAAATTGGAGAGGTCCGGAACTTTCGCGGCATCCATGCGGAAGATTTCATGGCCGATGCGCGCATTCCATGGACATGGCGACTGGACCCGGCTGGCGGCGGCGGTGCCCTTGCCGATATAGGTAGCCACATCATCGCTGCCGCGCGCTATCTGGTCGGCCCGATTGCCGAAGTCATGGGCAAGACCGTCACCGCCATTCGCGAGCGCCCGGACAGCGCCGATCCTTCACAAAGCAAGCCGGTTGAAGTGGACGATGTCTGCCATGCCATGATCAGTTTTTCCAATGGGGCGACCGGGACGCTGGAAGCAAGCTGGATCGCCAGCGGGCGCAAAATGCAGCATGACTTCGAAATCTCCGGCTCGAAAGGCGCGATCTTTTTCACGCAGGAGCGGTTCAACGAGTTGGACCTGTTTCTTCATGCCGACAAAAAAGGCCAGCAGGGTTTTCGCAAGATTTTTGCCGGTCCCGACCACGAACCCTATGGTTCGTTCTGCGTGGCGGCGGGACACCAGATCGGTTTCAACGACCTCAAGACCATCGAAGTGCGCGACTTCCTGCTGGCTATTGCTGGCCATAAAACCGGACATGCCGATTTCCGTGAAGGTTATGAAGTGCAAAAGACGCTGGAAACGATCTACGGTTCGGCGCGGGAACGCCAGTGGCGCAGAGTTTAAGCGCGGGACTTCGGCTGCACGATGAACTGCCCGTCGATATGCAGGATATGCGCCTCGATCCCGTAAACCTGCCGCAGCCGCTCCGGCGTCAGCACGTCCTGCGGCGGGCCATCCGCCGCAAGACGCCCGTTCTCGAGAATGATCAGCCGCGTGCAATATTGTGCCGCAAGGCCAAGCTCATGCAGCGAGGCGATCACCGTTCGGCCTTCCTGCGCAATTGCGGCAAAGTTTTCCATCAAGGCCAGTTGATGCGACGGATCAAGCCCGGCGACCGGCTCGTCGGCGAGGATCACAGGCGTATCCTGCGCCAGAACGCGGGCGATCAGCACCCGCGCCAGTTCACCGCCGGAAAGCGCGTTGGCTGGCCGCTCGGCAAAGGCTTCCACATCCATGCGCTGCATCGCCGAACGGATCAGCGCTTCATCGCCAGCGTCCAGCGAAGCAAAGCTTGGCTTCAGCGCCGACCGTCCCAATGACACCAGCATATGCGCGGAAACCGGCCAGGCGACATCGCGCTCCTGCGGCAGATAGGCAACCGCACCAGCTTTGTCGCGGGCGTTGAAATTGGCTATTCCTCGTCCATCGAGTGAAACCGCGCCATCTGCCCGAACAAGGCCGAGCATTGCTTTCAAAAGCGTGGTTTTGCCTGCGCCATTGGGTCCGATCAGGCCGATGAACTCGCCGGGGCCTGCATCGAAGCTGACGCGATCCAGCACGGTTTTCCCGCCCAGCGACACGCTGATATTTTGAACCGAGAGCACCGTCATACGAGTTGCCTGCGATATTTGAACACCAGCCACAGGAAGAATGGCGCGCCGATCAGGGCCGTGACGACGCCGAGCTTCAGTTCCCGTCCCGGCATGGCGACCCGCACCACTATATCGGCAGCAAGCAGCAAAGCCGCACCGCCCAAGCTACTCGCGACAAGCAGCCGCGATGGTCGCGCCCCGACCAGCGGTCGCAGCAGATGCGGCACCACAAGACCGACAAATCCGATAGCGCCCGCCACTGCCGTCGAAGCACCGACACAAAGCGCTGTGCCCAACACGGCCAGAAGCTGCGCGCGGGCCAGACTGACACCCATGCTGGCCGCTGCATCGGCACCGAGCGTCAGGCTGTCGAGCGCCCGCCCCAGCGACAGAAGCATGATCCAGCCAATGATGATGAACGGAACCACCAGCATCACATGGGTCATCGAGCGGTCTGCCAGCGAGCCGAGCATCCAGAACACGATTTCCATCGCTGCGAAGGGGTTGGGCGAAAGGTTGAGCGCCAGAGCAGTCAGCGCTCCGGCTAGGCTGGTCACCGCGACACCGGCCAGAATGACCGCCAATGTTCCGGCATTGCGCCCGGCCAGAAGCTTGACGAGAAAGACCGATGCGAATGCACCGGCCAGCGCCAGCAAAGGCAGGGCCAAGGGAAACAGCAGCGACAGCCCGGTATAAATGGCGATGACTGCGCCAAGCGAAGCCGAAGCGCTGACGCCGAGCAATCCGGGTTCTGCCAGCGGGTTTCGCAGATAGCCTTGCAGGGCCGCCCCAGAAAGCCCCAGCGACGCGCCGATCAGCAAAGCCAGCAAGGCGCGCGGCAGGCGGATCTCACGCATCACCAGCACGATGGCATCGCCCTCGCCGCTGAACAGCGCCCGGAGACTGTCGCTCACCGCAATATTGGCTGGCCCGGTCAGCAGCGACCACGCGAAAAGGACCGCCACAAGCACGGTAAGGCTGACGAGCAAAAGCACGAAACGAGTGTTTTCAGTCACGCGCCGCCTCGCCAAGTTTTTCCACCGCCTCAACACTGAACGGCCCGCCGCAAACGGTCAGATTATCGGGAAGCGTCATTGCTTTCGCCTCGCGCTCCAGCGCCTGCAAAGCCGGATGCCGGAAATTCTGGAAAGCCAGCCCCGGTGCGCGCTCGCTTGCACTGAGGACCAGCATATCTGGCTTTTCCATCACCAGCATTTCGAGAGGTAGCGCCGCAGGTCCGTTCACGCCAGCGCGGTCGGCGATATTGTCCAGCCCTGCCCGCTTGACCGCCTCGTCAATCAATGTGCCGCGCCCGGATGTGTAACTATTGGCGAAATAAAGCGCGACGGTCTTGCGTTGCTGCGGCTTTTCTATTGCCGCAAGTCTAGATCGCATGGAGGCGACCAGCGCTTCCGCCTGTTCTTCGCGTCCAAGCAACGCGCCCATCCGCCTTAGATGCGCTTCGATATCGTCAAACGAGCGCGCAGGCGTGAACTGTTCCACATGCAGGCCAAGCCTGCGCAGAAGATCGACCGTCACCTGCGATGAAAATGTGCCCGCCAGCACCAGATCGGGCTTCATGAGGAAAATCTCCTCTGCTTCAGCCCGATTAACCGGTATTGTCGCCGCCTGCACAGCCAGCACGGAAAGCTGCGGATCGCGCGACAGACGGGAAACCGACCGCAACTGTCCCGGCGCGGCCAGAAGCATGGCCAGTTGATCGGTGCAGACATTGATCGACACCACGCGCTGTGGCGGTGCAGCCTTGGCAGAAGAAAGAGCGACCGAAACCATGGCTGCCAGCGCCATAAGCCAGTTTGCGCCAAGGATCGTCGCTCTCGTCATCCGTCGATAAACCCTCAGAAATTCCGCGTCAGACCGATGTTGAAGGTACGGCCCGGCGCAATATAACCGGAGGTCGTCTGGTAGTCCTTGTCAAAGATGTTCTCGACCGAGAACTTCAGCTTTGACTGCTTGTCGACGGCATAAAGCGCCACGAAATCGGCGGTCACATAGCTGCCGAGCTTCCGCGTATTTGCGGCATCGGCATAGCGCGAACCGCCATAGAAGACGCGGCCCGTCAGGTCGAGACCTTCGAACGGCGTATAGTTCACTTCGGCGGTCGCCTTGAAACGTTCGCGATAGGCAAGATCGGTGTCGTTTTCTTCATCGATGGGTCGCTTGAAGTCCAGCACCCCCTTCACGCCCCATTGGTCATCGAAGCGATGCGCCAGCGTCGCCTCGAAACCTGTCACCTGAGCGCGCGCCACATTATAGGGCAGATAAGAAGGCGCGGTACTCATGATCGCATCGCGCAATTCATTGCGATAAAGCGCAAGATCAAGGCTGGTCGCCGCCGAAATCTGCCAGTTCAGCCCCACTTCATAGGAGCGTGACTTTTCCGGCTGCAGATCGGGATTGGCGAAACCGGGATAATAAAGCTCGTTGAATGTCGGCGCACGAAATCCGGTCGCATAGGACGACCGCACAACGAGGTCGGGTACAATCTCATAGCTCGCACCAATATTGTATGTCGTCACGTCGCCGAATTGCTGGTTGTGGTCGTAACGCACACCGCCATCGACGCGCAGCGCTTCATATTCCAGCGAATACTGCCCGAACACCGCCGCCAGATTGCGCCCCGTCTCGTCATAGGCGACGGTGGAATCGATCGTCTCGCGATAGGCTTCGACACCGCCGGTCACGACATGCTTTGCCTTGCCCGTTTCGAAACTTTTCTCGGTGGACGCGAAAACGCCGTAGCGCTTGGTTTCATAACGGTCGGAGCCGGAGACGCCCTTGCGGAAATCACGGCTGCTATCGATGCCCGAGCTGAACTCGACTGTCGAAGACCAGTCATCCGCGTGATCGATCCGCGTGCCGATCTTGCCAGAAAAGGCTGTGCTGTAGCCCTGATCGGCGGACGGATATTCGGAATCATACTGATTGCGGCCCCGGCTCAAAAGCCCGTCCGCATAGATCCTGCCCCAGTCAAAATCTTTTCCGAGCGAGAAGTTGAGCGAGCCTTGCAGGAAACCATCCCGGTCCGGTTCGTGTCCCCACGCATCGGGGCTGGTGAAATCATAGCCCTCGGTGCCGGTGATCGCCGCACCAAAGGCATAATCGACACCCGCAGCGCTCTGCCCTTGCACCGAACCGGAAGCATAGCCGCCCCAGGGATGGGTGACGCCCGTGGACAGGCTGCCGCACCATGAGCGCTCGCCACAAGCCCCGCCCTGCTTGGTGATGATGTTGATGACGCCGCCCATCGCATCCGCACCATATTGGGCCGAATGGCCGCCCTTGGCGATCTCGATGCGCTCGATGGACGTCAGCGGTATATTGGCCAGCGCCGTGGTTCCGTCCGTAGCCGATGCCGTGCGGACGCCATTGACTAGTACGACCGTCTGCTTGGACGACATGCCGCGCATATAGATGTCCGACTTCGACCCCTGCCCGCCATTCGCCTTGATCGAAACCCCGCTATAGGATTTCAGCAGTGATTGCAGATCGGGGGCCGCCGAACGCTCGATTTCAGCCGTGTCGATGACCGTTACCGACGAGGTGGATCGCTGCAACGACGTTGCGCGACGAAGCGGCGTGACAACAATCGTATCGAGAACCACGCTTGCATTGGCATCGCCCGCGCCGCTGGCGGTTTGGGCCGATGCGGCAAGCGGATTTGCAGCCGCAAAAGCAGCCGTCAGCAAAATGGATAATTTTGGAATATGCACCTGTATCGTCTCCTGCAAGGCGATATCGCCTGACCGCAGGTCGAAGAAATGGGGGATACCCTTTTCCCGTTCCGGCGGCAACATTTGTCCAATGTCACCGCTACGGAAAGCCGCGCCCCGACACGCCCCGCGTCGAAACTAGGTGACCGGATGCGGCAGGTCTCCTGACTTCCGGGTCGCCGCTGTTCTTCCGCCTTCCCGAGTGCAAAAACTGCTCTCAGTGGCTTGATCGCCTGAGCGATTGTGGAAGATAGCTCTCCGGTTACAGTTGCGGGGGCAGTCGCAGAATTGGCCAGATGGCCTCACCGCGTTCCCTTTTCATCCGCCTTTTACAGCGAAACCGTTTCCTGAAACGAGCCCTAGCAAGGCCGAGGCGGATTCGCAATGCGCCAAAAAGCGCGCTCCCCTGAATCGCATTCTCAACGAAGCGATTCAGGGCATTGTTTTCAAACATCTTTGGTTAGAGCATTTCCAGCCAAAGTGCGCAGCGCCTACGCGGGGAAATCGGTTCAATGGACTGATTTCTGATCCCGCTCCGATGCGCAGGATAATGCGTCAAAACGAATGGATAGAGCGGTTCCCACCGCTCTATCGCAGGAATGCCCGGAAGCGTTGCAGCGCGAAGTAAAACAGCACCGAACCGATGACGATCAGGGCCAGAAATTGCGGCCATACCACGCCGATCCCTGCCCCTCGGAACAGGATCGCCTGCGCCAATATGACGAAATGCGTGTTTGGAGCTACCAGCATGATGTTCTGGATGATGTCCGGCATGCTTTCCCGTGGCGTCATGCCGCCGGAAAGCACCTGCAACGGCATTAGCACCAGCATCAGCAACATGCCGAACTGCGGCATGGAGCCTGCAACCGTTGCCAGAAAAATGCCGAGGCTGGTGGTTGCGAAAAGCTGCAATGCGGCGCCAGCCAGAAACAGCAGAACCGATCCATAAATCGGCACCGCTAGCAGACCTTGCACTACAAAGATCAGCGCAAAGGCCGAAGCGACCAGCACGACCAGCCCCATGGACCAGACCTTGCTGACCATGATTTCAACCGGCGTCACCGGCATGACGAGCAAATGCTCGATGGTGCCATGCTCGCGCTCGCGGATCAGCGCAGCACCCGTCAGGATGATCGACAGCATGGTGACCGACGAAATGACATTGTTGATCGCGCCAAACCAGCTCTTGTTCAGATCCTGATTGAAGCGGGATCGCAAATTGAGATCGACCTTCGTATCCGCCGTGCCGCGACAACGGTTCAGGAACTCGTTCACCTCACTGGAGACGATGGACTGAACATAGCCACCGCCCGTAAAGGCCTGACTCATGCGAGTTGCATCCACATTGAGCTGGATGGTCGGCGAGCGCCCGGCCAGCAGATCGCGCTGAAAATTCGGCGGAATGTTCAGCGCGAAAGTGTCGAGCCCTTCATCCATGCGGCTGTCCATCTCGTAGGAAGAAATGAGTTTGGGCGGCACGAAATAAGGCGGGTAGAAAGCCGAGGTGATACGGTTTGAGACCGGCGATTGGTCTTCATCGACAATCGCGATAGCCGCATTGCTGAGATTTTCGGGCTGGGCCCGGGCAGAGGTATAGACCGCAAGCGTAAACGCATAGACGATCAGCAGCAGAAGCATAGGATCGCGGGCGAGACCGCGCAATTCCTTGATACCGAGCTGGAATATATTGGCTATCCGCATCTCAGCCCGCCTGTTTCTTGAGAAGGAGAATGGCCAGCACCATCAGCACCGGAATGGCGATCAGCAAGGGTATGAACGACCCGGCAAGATCGCCAAAATCAAGCGCCTTGGAGAAAACCCCGCGCGAGATGGTCACGAAATAGGTCGTCGGGTAAATCTTGCCGATGAATGCGCCCGCACCCTGCAATGACGAAACCGGATCGATGATGCCGGAATATTGCACCGCCGGAATGAGTGTCAGCAAGGCCGTCCCGAAAATGGCGGCAATCTGGCTGCTCATGAAGGTGGAAAGCACCAGACCCATGCCGGTCGCGATGATGACATAGAGCAGCGCCGCCGCTGCATAGGTGAGGAAACTGCCGGTAAACGGCACCCGGAAGATGAAGACAGCAAAGGCTGTCAGCATCAGGAAGTTGAGGAAGGCGAGTGCGATATAGGGCAATTGCTTGCCGAACAGGAACTCGAATTTGGTCACCGGCGTCACATAGAAATTGATGATAGAGCCCAGCTCCTTTTCGCGCACCACGCTCAAAACCGCGAGCATGGCCGGGATCATCAAAAGCAGCATTGGAATGACTGCTGGAACCATCGCCACCAGACTCTGGACATCGGGATTGTAGCGATAGCGAATTTCCAGATTGAAATTGCCGACCGTCGCCGCATTGCCATAAAGCTCGCGCGCCTTTTGCGTCAGCCAGTTGGCATGCATGCCTTGCACATAGCCGCGCACCGTTTCAGCGCGGGTGGGCATGGCACCGTCGATCCAGGCCGCCACCTCGACAGGCCGCCCATGCGCGATATTTGCGCCGAAACGTGGCGGTATCTCGATGGCAAGGCTAATCTCGCCGTTGCGCATCCGCCGGTCGAGATCGTCATAATCGGTAATCGGCGGCATTTCAGTGAAATAGCGCGACCCGGCAATCTGCTGCGTATAATCGCGGCTGACCGTCGTATCGTCGCGGTCCAGAACCGCAAATGTCAGGTTTTCGACATTGAGATTGATGCCGTAACCGATCACAAACATCAAAATCACCGTACCAAGAATGGCGAGTGTCGCGCGGATTGGATCGCGCTTCAATTCCAGCGCCTCGCGCCGTGTATAAGCCAGCATGCGGCGCGGATTGGGAAGCCAACTCGGTTGAGGCTTGGGAGGACTGACGGCAGCCTGAACCGGCGCTGGTGCCTCTTCCGTAACAGGTGCTGCCGGTTGCGGCGTCTCGCCGATGGCTTCGGTCAGATAGGCGATAAAGGCTTCTTCCAAGGTCGCCGCATTGCGGCTTGCCGTGATCGCTTTCGGCGTGTCGCTGATCAGCACCTTGCCCGCATGCATCAATGAAATGCGGTCGCACAACTCCGCTTCATTCATGAAGTGGGTCGAGACGAAAATCGTCACATTATCCTTGCGCGACAGGTCGGCCAGAATTTCCCAGAAAGCATCACGCGCCACCGGGTCCACACCGGAAGTCGGCTCATCGAGAATGAGAATATCCGGCGAATGAATCAGCGCCACCGCCAAAGACAGGCGCTGGCGAATACCAAGCGGCATGGAATCCGGCAATTCGTCCATCACTCCGGACAGATCGAAACGCTCGGAAAGTTCCTTGATGCGCCGCGCGGTCAGTTCCGGCTCCATGCCGAAAAGCTTGGCATGCAGTTCCAGATTCTGGAGAACCGTCAGCTCGGAATAAAGCGAAAAGGCCTGCGACATGTAGCCGACGCGCCGCCTGATATCGATATCCTTCGGATCGACCTCGCGCCCGAACAACCGTGCAATGCCGTCGCTGGCGGGCAGAAGGCCGGTCAGCACCTTCATGGTGGTGGATTTGCCGCAGCCATTCGAACCGAGGAACCCGAAAATTTCGCCGCGTGGAATGCGGAAGCTCACATTATCGACCGCCGTGAAATTGCCGAACCGAACCGTGACATGTTCGGCTTCAATGGCGATCTCGGCATCGGCACCCGGCGCGCGCGGCGGAATGACGATTTCCTTGTGCCCCTGCCGCAATTCCTCCGGCAGCAAAGCGATGAAGGCCGCATCGAGATTGGGCGTTTTAGTGCGTTCGAGAAGCTCCCGCGGCGTGCCCGTTGCCAATATCTGCCCGTCATTCATCGCGACAAGCCAGTCAAAACGCTCCGCTTCCTCCATATAGGCGGTCGCGACGATGACACTCATCCCCGGACGGTCCTTGCGGATATCGTCGATCAGTTCCCAGAACTGCCGGCGCGACAGGGGATCGACGCCAGTGGTCGGTTCATCGAGGATCAGCAGATCAGGATCGTGGATCAGCGAACAGCAGAGGCTCGTCTTCTGTTTCATGCCGCCCGAGAGCTTGCCTGCCGGGCGATCCGCAAAGGGTGACATGCCAGTGCGCGCCAGAAGATCGGCAATGCGTCGCTCCCGCTCCTGCCTGTCATGGCCGAACAACCGTCCGAAAAAATCAATATTCTCGAAAACCGAGAGCGTCGGATAAAGGTTCTTGCCAAGACCTTGCGGCATATAGGCGATGCGCGGATAGGCAGATTCGCGATGCTTCCGATCGGCAATATCGCCGCCCAGCACCTCAATGTGGCCTTCCTGCATGCTGCGCGCGCCTGAAACCAGCGACAGCAGGCTCGATTTGCCGACGCCGTCGGGACCGATCAGGCCGATCATGCGCCCTGCGGGGATATCGAGATCAACATCGCGCAGCGCCTGCGCAGCGCCATAGGACAATTTTACGCCCTTTGCGCGAACGACAAAACTGTCGCCTCCCGCCTCAGACTGGACCGAAGCGTCACTCATTTTACGGTTTCCGCGAGGTTCTTCGGCCATTCAGCAGCGGGGTCAAGCTTCACATAGGCCATGCCCGGTAGCCCGGTCTTCACCTGCTGGATATATTTCTGAAGCAGTTCCGGCGAAATCTTTGCCTTGACGCGGAACATCAGCTTCTGGCGTTCCTCCTCGGTTTCAACCGTCTTCGGCGTGAACTGCGCCACATCGGCCACGAAGGAAATCGTGGCTGGAATGACATATTGCGGCGCAGCATCCAGCACGATGCGGGCTTCGGCGCCGATTGCGACACGACCGGCCTGCGCGGTCGGCAGGAAAAACGTCATATAGACATCGCCAAGGTCAACGAGGTTGAGAACGCGACCGCCAGCCGAAAGGACTTCGCCGGGCTGGGCAACACGATATTGCACCCGCCCCGCCGTTGGCGCGACCAGCGTTGCGTCGTTGATATCCGCCATGATGCTGGCAATCGCCGCCTTGGCGGCTTCCACCGATGCCTCGGCATCGACAACCTGCGCCTTGGCGGCATTGATGGCCGCGTCGCTTGCCGCAAGCTGCGCCTTGGCAGCCTCGACCGCTGCCTGCGCGCCTTGCGCACTGGCGCGGTCATCATCGAGAACCTGTTCGGAGACGGTTCGCGATTGGGTCAACGCCTGCGAACGTGCCAGACGCCGCTGTGCCGCATCGAGTTGCGCATTGCGCTGGGCGACCGTCGCCTGATTGGCGGCAAATTCCGCCTGTCGCTGTATGACGAGGCTCTGCGCCGTCTCGATGCCGATCTGCGCCCGGCGCAATTGCGCTTCCGCCTGTGCGCGCTGGCTTTCCAGCTGATCGGTATCCATGCGCGCAAGGATATCGCCCTGTTTGACGAATGAACCCTCATTGGCAAGTATTTCGCGGATACGACCGGGGCTCTTGGTCGAAATATCGATCTCGGTTGCTTCGATACGGCCATTGCCCGAGGCAATCCCATCGGGCAATCCGCTGCCGTTCAGCGCCTTCCAGGCATAGTAACCACCAGCAGCCAGCGCCACCACCACTGCAGCCACAATCCATTGCTTGCGGTTGGAACTCATGCGAAACACCCTTTTTGCAATATCTACGACAATGCCGGCATTATTCCCGAGTTAGTTCAAGGCATTGGCAGGCGATCCCCATTGTCGGGCTGTTCGCAATCCCACCGCCCCGCTCGATAGTCATCGGAGAACCATATGGTTGAGGATATGGAACAACTGCACAGGTTGACAACCAGCGAATGCTAATAAACGCGGGATAAAGTAAATGCCGTTGCGGCCCTGCTTATAGGCCGCGAATTTCAATCGCTTTGACCTTGATCAATAGACGCTAAAATACTGGCAATTTCTTCAAAATACTCGACCGACGAGAAGCGCGGGTGCCGATTTGGTGAAATAGAGGGGCAACGCCGACAGCACCCGCTGGCTGTCGAAAACGGCGTTACGAAAGATCGCGCTGGTATGCGCTCGACAGATTTGATGAAGGCCGGGATGCCATTTAGGGCCGGACATCCCGGTCGCCGATTCTGGTGGAAACCAGCAACGGCAGAAGCATTAGCAACTCTGCGGGAAGCGCACTTTGATCAGGATCAAAGATGCGCGGTGAAACGCGCTATTTCTGGCCGCACTTGCCCCACGTCTTCTTCAAATAATCCGATACGTTCTTCAGTTTTGGGTCGGACAGAAATCCCTGTCGAAACAGGATGCTGCCCTTCACTTCCGGCAGCGACTGGTTCAGTTCCAGCTGGCGCTTGATCTCGCTTAAGCCGCCACCTGCCTGCCAGCCCGGCTCCGACGCGGTTGCGGTTCCGGCGCGATAAAGCGCCATGCCGATGTAAAGATCAGTCTTGGTGCCGCGCACCGTATCCGCCCACCATTTGACGATCGTGTCGTAGGACACGGCCTTGCGTCCGAACGACCAGTAAACCTGCGGCGCGATATAATCGATCAGGCCGTCCTTGACCCAGCGTCTCGTATCGGCGAAATCGCCGTCATAATTCGTCTTGCCCGCGCGCGTGGCAGACCCTAGCGGATCGTCGGCCTTGTTGCGCCAGACCCCACCGGGGCTGATGCCAAAGCGCACATTCGGCTTGATCGACTTGATCTTGTCGGAAATTTCCTGAACCAAAGTATAGGTATTGTAACGTCGCCAGTCATATTTGCTGGCAAAGCGTGTACCGAAACGCGCATAGGTCTTGTCGTCATCGAGAGGCGAGGACGCGGTTTCATAATAGAAATAATCGTCGAACTGGATTCCATCGACATTGTATTTCTGCACGACCTCGGCGGTGATGTTCGTCACCCATTGGCGAACGGCGGGAATGCCGGGATCGAGAACATAGCGATCCGCCGACACGCCGACCCAGCTTGGATGCGTCTTGTAGACGCTCGGCGGCGAATCCTTGGACGAGTTCTTCAATTCCTTGCGCGTGGATGCCTTGACGTCCATCGAAACCCGATAGGGATTGAGCCAGGCATGCAGTTCGATGCCGCGCTTGTGCGCCTGCTCAATGGCAAACTGCAACGGATCAAAGCCGGGGTTTTTGCCGAGCGTCCCGGTCAGATAGGACGACCACGGCAGATAGGATGACGCATAGAATGCATCCGCTGCTGGCGACACCTGAAACACCACCGCATTGATTCCGTGTTCCGACGCCTCGTTGAAGAGGTTCGCCAGCTCCTGTTTTTGCCGCCGGATGCGTTCATCGTCATTTTCGATTTTCGTTGACGCCCGCGATGGCCAGTCGAGATTGAGAACCGTGGCGATCCAGCTTGCCTGAAACGCATCGCAATGGGGTGATATGGGCGGCGATATGTCGAGAGGCATGGGCATTCCGCTTTTGATTTTGCATTTCCAGCCGCAAACAATGCGGCCAAGGCTTGGATATGGTTCTTATAGGCGTTAGCTTAAAGCAGAATCTGGAGAAGCGAGGAAACATGTACAAGAATATTATCGCCACGACCGATGGATCGGAATTCGCCGAGCGTGGTCTCGTGCATGCATTCCAGCTGGCCAAGGCCGTTGGGGCCAAGGTTACGGTTGTGACGGTCACCGCACCTTATTCCGTGTCCGGCCTGCCCGGCGGTTGGACCGACAGTCCGGCTTTCATCGAACGTTTCGAACAGGAATGGAAGGATTTCGCCGATACGACACTGATACGCGCGCGCGAACTGGCAGTCGAGGCTGGCTGCGAAGTCCACACGCTGCATGTGGTCGAGCAGCACCCGGCAACAGCCATCATCGAATCCGCGACCGAACTGGGCAGCGATTTGATCGTCATGGCATCCAACGGACGGCGCGGTTTCAAGGGCCTGCTGCTCGGCAGCCAGACCTATGAAGTCGTTACCCGCAGCACGATTCCGGTGCTTGTCGTTCGATAAGTGAAGGATGATCGAAGTCGCGGCGATCAGCTTGTTTGATGACCGCTGGCGCTCTCAATATCCACCCGGAAGAAAACCGGCTCCAGCTTGCGGGTGTCGCCTTCCTTGGTGATGGTCTTGGTATAGGCCGGTTCCCACCAAGTCGGCTCAGCAGACATGATACTGACGATGGCCGCCTTCTCGTCTTCCCGCGCGATCTCACGATAGCGACCGTGCAGCACCACGGTTTTCCATTCGGTGCGGGATAGAATGTGGTCGAAGAGGATGCAGACAGCATTGTTCTTGCGCATCGCTTCGGTCTTCTGCCCATCGGTCGTGAAGGAATAAAGCGACCCGCCATTGAAGCGGAAACTCATCGGCACAATAACCGGGCGGTCATCCAGAATATAAGCCAGCCGCCCCATATGCGAATTCTGAATCATGTCCCGAAGATCGTAGTCCGACATTTCCTTGATCAACATGGCGTATCGTCTCCTGAAAAAGCTTCCCCATACTCCTAATACATAGGGCGGTGAGCTTGCCTTGACAGAGATCAAGGAGACGAAAGGATTTGCGTCAGATGAAAAGCCGCCCCTCGGCGATCTTGACCGCCGTTCCACCAATGCGCGCGCCGGTCAGCTTCTGCCCGTTGACGTCGAGTTCAAGACGGATGAGCGACGGACGCCCCATTTCCATGCCCTGCTCGATCCACCATTGCGAACTGCCGTCCATCGGCTTATCGTTCTGCTGGATCATTCCGGCAAAGGCTGCAGCCGCCGAACCCGTCGCCGGGTCTTCATAGACATTCGCCCCGGTCACGAACATACGGGCATGATAATTGCTGTTGAACAGAATCGTCTCGCGGCAATAGACATAGATCGGCAGCGGACGCCCATCGACATGTGGCAGGTTCTCCGTGACATAGACCGGATCGATCGACACCTTGGCCGCAGCGATGAGATTGTGAACCGGCACGAGAAGATAAGGCGTTCCCGCGCTCCAGATGCCGGGCACATGATTCTCGAAGCCTATCTCATGCGTTCCAAGCCCGATGGCGGCGGCTGCTTCTTCTTTCTCGATGCGTATGTCGATCTTTTCCGGCAAGCGCGGAAGATCGAATTCGGCAAAGGCGCTGTTGTCACCCAGAATGACGCCACAGCGCACAATGCCCACCTTTTCTTCCAGCGCGACAAGCCGGTCGGCCTCATCGCCGGTGTTGCGACGGCGCGCCAGCGAAACGGCGGCGCCCACCGTCGGATGACCGGCAAAAGGCAATTCGTAATCGGGCGTGAAAATCCGAACCGCAGCCTCATGGGCGGGATTGGAAGGCGGAAAAATGAAAACCGTCTCGGAAAGATTGAACTCGCGGGCGATGGCCTGCATGCGGGCATCGTTCAGCCCTTCGCAGTCATGGACGACGGCCAAAGGATTTCCGGCCAGAGCTTTCTCGGCAAAAACGTCGAAAACCTCATAGAAACGGCCGGAAACAGCGGCTTCGCTCATCCCTCAATCTCCCCTCGACACTTTTCTGGAAACTATGATCAGTGTCTTTATATTCAACCATCATCTTAATAGAATTCTGTGCGAGCATAGCCAATTTATCGGCCCTGTCACTGCCAGTCTGGCTTATTTGTTCACTGTCTGAAATGCCAGTCGGCAAAAGCACGAACATAAGACGGTGTGGCATCGCCCATCATGCCCGCTGCCTTGATCGGGATAATCTCGGCCAGTTCCGGCTCAGCCTGCGCAGATACGAAATTTTCGATGCCGGAAACCAGCTCCCGCGACGGCGCATCGAAGCGATAGCGGCGGAACAGCGCGATGCTGCGATTGCCAGTCACCAGATTGAGCTGCACCTCGCCCTCAGCGTCGGCCAGATTGAGACCGGTTTCTTCACGCACCTCGCGCTGCATATTGGCGACGTAGTCCACCCGCCCGTCTACAATGTCGTTATCGTCGATTGAGCCTGCCGGAAAATAGATGCGCCCCCCACCGGCATTCTGCATGCCCATACGGGCCGCAATCAGATGTCCCTCGCATGAAACAATGACGCCCACGCCGAAGATATGCCATGGACGAACTGGCTCCGGGTCGTTGCGCCAATGCATCAGCGTCGCAAAGCTGCTGCGCTTGAAACCCGCCTTCAAGACACCATCGGCCAGCCGCGCTTCCGGCGCCAAAAAGATTTCGCCATCGAACAAAGCTGGCTTTGCGGCCTGCTCACGCTTCCAGTTCAGCGCAATTATCTGCTGATGCTGCTGCGTATATTCAAGCGGCCCTGGAACGACACGGACATCGGCATCATCGATGACATGAACCGTATTTTCCCGCACATGATCCATCGTGGTTCTATCCTGCCTCTCAGACAATATTCAGCGTCACGGCGACCGGGCAATGATCACTGGCCTTGGGCCGATCCCAGCCCGTGCGCGGATAGCGCTCCACCTGCTGATCCCGTGGAAACACCGTGCGCCATGGCTGGCCGCGCCGGACAATCTGCGGCACCGCGCTTTCGTTTTTCAAAGCAAATGATGGTGACGCCAGGATGTAATCAAGCTGACAAAGATGTCGCTCCTGTGGTCCGCGCGTATGATACAACGTCCAGCGATCCATGATCGGGCGGCGCTCCACGAGATTGACGGCAAAACCATCGCCAAGCAGCACATCGAGCGCGCTGTCCTCTTCCTGAACGGGCGTGAAGTCATAGCCGTTCCATTCATCGCCACCAATGACGATGCGCTCGCGATAATCGTTGAAATCGCCACAGATCAGCCAGCGCCGATTGGCAGCCTTGGCCGGTCCGAACTTGTCTTCGATGATGCGGCGGATCGCCTTCGCCTCGGCTTTGCGAACCGGGGATGAAGCGGTGCGCCCGTCAAAGCCGTTGCGCGCGCCGGTCATGGATTTGAGATGCGTCACGAAAAGCGAGAGCGGCTTGCCCGCAATACGCAAATCCACATTCAAACAATCCCGCTTGAAAATGCGGTCATGCGGCTCAATGCCAAGTTCTGCCAGAACAGGCTCGTACAGGCCGAAATCATTATAGGTCAGATGCGCGTGGCTCGTGACCTCGTCCACCTCTATAGGCTGGCCGTCGCGGGTCGTGTCCCGGATCATGACGGCCACGTCGATGCCCCGGCTGTCATTGCCGTCGATCAGATGTTTGTGCCGGTAGCCATGGCCGATCATCTTGAAAAGATAGCCATATTCGAAGGCGTTGAGCGCGGCCAGATTATCGACTTCCTGCAGGCACAGTATGTCGGCGCGCGTTTCGGCGATTGCGAGCGCCGTCATCTGCCTTGTGTCGTCGGCATGGGCGACAGCACGCGCCTGCTCCAGCAGACGGTATTGCGCCTCGTCACCGATTTCGAACAATTGCAGGCTGCGGTCCTGATGCAATTCATTGCGGAAGCCCGAAAAATCGAACCGGCGCATCAGATTCTCGACATTGAATGTGGCTATCGTAAACATGTGCGAGCAATCTCGCCAGTTGCATCGCGATTGGCAAGGACTTCTTGGCCGCGCCGGGAATTTTCCCCGAACGGATGATTTTGGAAGATGAAACACCCATATTAAGTGTATGACGACAGCGAATGCCCGCCTCCCATACATGAAAGGCAATAGTCGTAATGCTCAAGAAAACCCTGTGCGCAGCGATGATTTCCAGTCTGTTTGCCGTTGGCTTCGCTGCGCCCGCCGTGGCGGTCGAACTGCGCAAAACGCCCTATCTGCCATCGTTGCAGCCGACCAGACCGCCAGTCGTCAATCCCAATTCGAATACCAATCGACCCGGCCCGAATTCGCCGGGATGCTACGGCTCCGTCACCTGCCGCAACAGCGAAAACTATATCTCCGGTCAGGGTGTGTTGCGTTACAAGAACGGCGAGCCGTTGGACGTGCGCCCATCCACCCGCCCGCAGGTTAAGCGCTTCGGGCCGAGCGTCAATCACATGCAGTGGTGCTCAAACCGCTATCGCAGCTATCGCAGCTCCGATGATACCTATCAGCCCCTCGCCGGGCCGCGCACCAGCTGCAACTCGCCATTTCAATAAAGAAAGGCCGGGAAATTTCCCGGCCTTTGCTTTTTGTTCCCAGTTCTTATGCAGCAGCAGACTTGCTGTGCGTGCGGATCAGGCGGCCAAGCCGCATGATGCCTTCATCGATCATTTCGTCATTGGCGCAAGAATAGCTAAGGCGCAGCGTGTTCGCGCCGGTGGCATCGGCAAAGAACGCCTTGCCGGGAACGAAAGCGACCTTTTCAGTCTCAATGGACGATGCAAGCAGCTGCGCGCCATCCATGCCTTCCGGCACCGTGACCCAGATGAACATGCCGCCTTCAGGCTTGGTCCAGCTGGTGCCTTCCGGCATATATTTGGCAAGGGCTTCCAGCATGCGGTCACGGCGATGCTTGTAGACCTTGGCGACCTTGGCGACCTGTGCATCGAAGCCATGCGTCGCGACATGATAGATCGCGATCTGGTTGATGGTCGAGGAATGAAGGTCCGCCGCCTGCTTCATGAGAACGAGCTTGCGGATAACATCCTTCGAGGCAACCACGTAGCCGACGCGCAGCCCCGGTGCGAGGGTCTTCGAGAACGAGCCGCAATAGATGGTGCGGGTCTTTTCGATGTCGCCGCCATTGCGGGCGATGTCGAGCGAAAGGATCGGCGGGATGGCTTCGCCATTGTAGCGCAGATACTGATAGGCTGCGTCTTCAATGATCGGGATATTCAGCTCATCGGCTTCTGCCAGAAGCTTTTGACGGCCAGCCAGATCGACGGTCTCGCCGGTCGGATTGGCGAAATCGGCAGAAAGATAGCTGAACTTCACCTTGCCGCCAGCCTTTTCAGCGGCCTGCACATAGGATTCAGGCGTGCGGTTGCCCTTGATCGCCAGCGTGTCATAGGTCGGCTCATAGGCATTGAATGCCTGCAAGGCGCCGAGATAGGTCGGCGCAGTCACCAGCGCGGTATCATTGGGCGAAATGAACAGCTTGCCGAGATAATCGAGCGCCTGCTGCGAACCGGAGGTGATGAAAACATTGTCCTCGGTGCAGGGAATGCCGATCTTGGCCAGTTCGCCGACAAGCCAGGTGCGCAGCGGCTTATAGCCTTCCGATACCGAATATTGCAGCGCGGCATTGGCTTCCGCACCCGTCAGGGTTTCCTTGTAGGCAGCCTGAAAGGCGTCATGCGGAAACAGCGCCGGATCGGGAATGCCACCGGCAAATGAAATGATGTCCGGACGTTCCAGAAGCTTCAAAAGTTCGCGGATTTCCGATGCGCGCATGCGTTTGGAGCGCGTTGCAAAAACATTTTCCCAGTCCAACACGGGAAATCTCCTCAATTAGACTTAACCATCCATCTGATGGAATTCGTATTAGCCAGATCTCCTCAAACCCCAGCTAATAGGGCGAAGCTCTAGCGCAATTTTAGACCAACGAGAACAGCTTTTCCCATGCTTCTATGGAATAAAGCTATTCGAAATTCTTTTGGCCGTCGAAGTGCATGAAACGGAAAGCTGACGCAGAGTTTTGGTTCTTTTCGTTCGCGGCTTAATCGCGATCAATCCCACCATCCAGCGCCAAGTAATGAAGGGGGCGTATGAAACGCCCCCTTTTTTGCTCGTCGTGGAAGCTCCCAAAATCAGATGAGATTTTGGTTCTGGTCCGTCGAAACTGGTGCTTTCTGAGAACCGGAGCGGAATGTACTTAAAGGTACATGAGCACCGGAAGCGGAAGGAAGTGCCATTTGCAGACAGCCAGAACCTAAATATCGCTGATTTTTAGTTGCGAGCCTTATCCACCAGCTTGTTGGCGGCAATCCATGGCATCATGGCGCGGAGCTTTTCGCCAACTTCTTCGATCTGGTGCGCATCGTTGTTGCGGCGGATGCCCTTGAAGCGAGCAGCGCCTGCACGATATTCTTGCATCCAATCGGAAGTGAACTTGCCGGTCTGAATGTCTTTCAGAACGCGCTTCATTTCTTCCTTGGTTTCGGCAGTGATGATGCGCGGACCGGTGACGTATTCGCCCCATTCAGCGGTGTTCGAGATCGAGTAGTTCATGTTGGCGATGCCGCCTTCGTAGATCAGATCCACGATGAGCTTCATTTCGTGCAGGCATTCGAAATAGGCCATTTCCGGCGCATAACCGGCTTCAACCAGAACTTCGAAACCGGTGCGGATCAGCTCAACCACGCCGCCGCAGAGAACAGCCTGCTCACCGAACAGATCGGTTTCGCACTCTTCCTTGAAGGTGGTTTCGATGACGCCCGAACGGCCGCCGCCAACGCCCGAAGCGTAGGACAGAGCGAGGTCATGGGCATTGCCCGATGCATCCTGATGGATGGCGATCAGGCAAGGCACGCCGCCGCCCTTCTGGTATTCGCCGCGAACCGTGTGGCCTGGGCCCTTCGGTGCGATCATGACGACGTCGACCGACTTCTTCGGCTCGATGAGGCCGAAATGAACATTGAGGCCGTGTGCGAAAGCAATCGCAGCGCCGTCGCGCAGGTTGCTGTGGATGTGGTCGCGGTAGATGTCGGCCTGGAGTTCATCCGGAGTCGCCATCATCATGAGGTCGGCCCA
Source organism: Ochrobactrum soli (assembly GCF_003664555.1). NCBI lineage: Bacteria > Pseudomonadati > Pseudomonadota > Alphaproteobacteria > Hyphomicrobiales > Brucellaceae > Ochrobactrum > Ochrobactrum soli. Next base: position 117,618 of record NZ_RCHH01000002.1, read on the forward strand.
CTTGGCGGCATCAGCAACGTTCATCACCTGAAAGCCGTCTGCTTCCGCCTTCTTGACGGTTGCGGAACCTTCTCGAAGGGCGACGCGCACATTGGCAGCACCGGAATCCTTCAGGTTCAGCGCATGGGCTCGGCCCTGGCTGCCGTAGCCGACGATAACCACATTCTTCGACTTGATCAGGTTAACGTCTGCATCCCGGTCGTAATAAACGCGCATTTCCTATTCCCTTCGTTTCAGTTTATTCTCTGGCCTTCTTGCGTCAGCCGATGTGACTAAGCCCCGTACAGAGCGAAAAACTGCTTTGTGGCGCGCCGGGCGTCCCGGATGACCACGTCGTCAGTCAGTTCCAGCCGGTCGCCCAACAGCAACCGGATTTGCATGTCCCGGACGACGAGCCCGAAGAACGTGCGAAATGCTTCATCGATATCGTCGAAAGCCAGCAGCTTGGCTTCCATCCCCATTTCAAGGATCGGCTTCAGGCGCTTGGCCATGGCCACCGGCCCGTTGGAGAGAACGATATCGCCCAGCGCCGACTTGCCCGATGCCGCATGGCTGACAGCCAGACGGTTAAGCGCGATCGACGTGCGGCCCGAAAGCACCAGCAGCCAGTCGCGGGCAAAGTGTTCCAGGCTTGAAAACAGCGATTCCGCGTCAAGCTTCTCGCGCGCCAGCGGCACAACGCGAACCTTGGAGGCCTGCCAGCGAACCATCGCCGTCAGAAGACCGTCACGGTCGCCAAACCATTTATAGAGGCTTTCCTTGGAGCAATTGGCGGCACGCGCAATGCTCGCCGTCGTCAAAGCGCGGTCTCCGCCTTCGACAAGAAGGCGCAACGCCTGCTCCAGAACATCGTTCTGACGCGGCGAAAGAGCCTGCTGCTTTTGAGCCTGCAATTCGTCGCTACCATCAGTCACGGGGCACTTCCTCCTCTTGTACCGTACGGTACGGTTCCCATTCTATTAGCCCTTGCCGCATAGGCGGTCAAGCGAGATTTTTGAAAAATTCGGATGGTAAGGCGTGTACTAAAGATGCCTTTGCCGATAGCGCGATTGAACTATGTACTTGCGCAAAAATAGTAGGAAAAACAAACAATTAGGGCGCCATCCGGAATCAAATTCTCAGATAACGCCCTGATAAAACACGGTCTGTTAAAGCGAATTCCCGATCAGATATTCACCTGCGTACCGATTTCTACCACGCGTCCGGTTGGGATCTGGAAATATTCGGTCGCGTCCGACGCCGTGCGCGCCAACAGGATAAACAGCTTGTCCTGCCACAGAGGCATGCCGGAATGCACCGAAGCCTTGAGCGAACGGCGCGACAGGAAGAACGAGGTCGTCATGATGTCGAACTTCCAGCCAAGCTTGCGGCAAAGGCCAAGCGCGCGCGGAATATTCGGCTGCTGCATATAGCCGAACTTCAGCGTCACCTGCATAAAGCGCTCGTTATATTGCGAGACACGCGCGCGGTCTGCGCTGGAGACCCACGGCTTCGAAGCGGTCACGACGGTCAGGATGACATTGTTCTGATGGAGCACCTTATAATGCTTCAGACTGTGCATCAGCGCGGTTGGCGCACTTTTCGGGTCGCCCGTCAGGAAGACAGCCGTTCCCGGCACAATCGTTGGCGGGCGCTTGGCCATCTGCTCGACGATGAGATCGAGCGGCACTTCGCCCTTGCGTGTCTTGAGGAACAGGTGCCGGGTGCCGCGCACCCATGTCCACATGATGAGCACAAGCACTGCGGCAATGCCGATAGAAGCCCAACCGCCTTCATGCACCTTGATGATGTTGGCGCTGAAGAACATGATGTCGATCAGCAGGAAACCGAGCATCAAAGGCAGCGCACGACTGACCTGCCAATTCCAGATCCGCGTCATGACAATATAGAGCAGCACGGTCGTCACCAGCATGTTGCCGGTCACTGCGATACCATAGGCTGCGGCCAGATTGGTCGACTTCTCAAAGCCCAGCACCAGAATGACCACGGTCAGGCCGAGCAGCAGATTGACACGCGGGATATAGATCTGCCCGTGCAGCTTCTCCGACGTGTGCTGAATTTCAAGGCGTGGCAGAATGTTGAGCTGCACCGCCTGCCGCGCCACGGAAAAGGCACCGGTGATAACGGCCTGACTGGCGATCACTGTTGCTGCCGTCGCCAGCAGCACCATCGGCAGCAGCGCGAAATTCGGCAGCATCTGGAAGAACGGCAATGCCGCTGCTTCGCCATGCGACAGGATGAAGGCGGCCTGTCCAAAATAATTCAGCACCAGACATGGAAACACGATCCACAGCCAGGCGCGCACGATGGGCTTGCGCCCGAAATGGCCAAGATCGGCATAGAGCGCTTCGGCACCCGTCATGGCGAGGAAAACCGCGCCAACGGTGATGAAGGCAATACCGGGGCTAATGGCCAGAAAGCGCACTGCATAATAGGGATTGAGCGCATAAATGACGGTTGGATCGTCGAATATGTGCCAGAGGCCCGACGCGCCCAGCGCCAGAAACCAGATCGCCATGATCGGCCCGAATACGATGGCAACCTTGCCGGTGCCGAGCTTTTGTACCGAAAACAGCGTCACAAGGATGACGACCGTAATGGGCACCACGAAAGGCGTGAGGCTGGGCGCGACGATTTCCAGGCCTTCCATCGCGGAAAGCACGGAAATGGCAGGCGTAATCACGGCATCGCCAAAGAACAGCGCTGCGCCGCATATACCGACGGCCAGAATGAGATTGGGACGTCCTTTCAGAGCGCCGCGCACCAGCGCCATCAGCGATAGGATGCCGCCTTCGCCGTTATTATCGGCCCGCAGCACGAACAGAACATATTTGATCGTGACAACCAGCGTCAGCGCCCAGAATATCAGCGAGACGACGCCAAGAATGTCCGGGCGCGACAGGACGCCGTCAGAGGCCGCCGTGTGCAGCGCCTCACGAAAAGCGTAGATCGGGCTGGTGCCGATATCGCCATAGACCACACCGAGCGCGCCCAAGACCAGCGTCTTCATGCTGTCGCTATGATGATCGTTTTCTTCGCCGATATATCCGGTTTCAGCGCCAACACTGCCAACAAGCGGCGTGACCGCCGCATCCGGCGCGGAGGATTGCGATTGCGCGTTCTGGCCGTTCAGCTCGTCGCTCATTTGCCGACACCTCGCAACATCCTGAAATCATTCTGGCTGGAAATCATATTGTGTGGAGTCCACTCACAGGTACACCCGCAAAAGATTGCGGATTGCAACAACCGTGCCGCATCTTTGCCCCAATCCGGTTCAAACATCATCACCGAACCGAGCGGTGCATACGCGCTGCTCCGATGATGCCCCGAAGGCAAAGCACGCCGGGGCACTTCGATGTGGAATGCGGATTTCGGAAAACCGTATCAATGCTTCCCTCATACGTCCCTGCGCGCTCCTGACGCGGATGAACCAGCCGCGGACGCCTATAGCTTGTTGAGCTTTGGCACAAATGCGCTTTTCGCAAAGCTCAGGTCAAAGCTATGCATTTTGCGCATTGAACGTGCCAATTACCCAGCCAAAGCAGCGTTAAAACGTCCCACTGTCGCCGCCATACCATACGTCAAAGCGTCCGCCGTCAATCCATGTCCGATGGAAACTTCTTTCAATTGTGGAATGCGTTTGACCAGTGCCGGGAGATTTTCGACCGTCAGATCGTGACCGGCATTGATTTCAAGACCGAGCGCCGTTGCGGCATCCGAGGCCTTGCCAACACGGTCCAGCTCGCGCGCTGCCGCTGCCGGATCGTCATAGGTCGCGCCATAAGGACCGGTATAGAATTCCAACCGGTCAGCGCCGATGGCCTTGGCCTTTTCATAACCCAGCGGATCGGGATCGGCGAACAGCGAAACGCGCATGCCGCCCTTCTTCAACCGCGCCACGATGGGCGCCAGATAATCGGCCTTGGACAGGAAATCCCAGCCGTGGTCGGAAGTGGCCTGTGTCGGATCATCCGGCACCAGCGTCACCTGTTCCGGCTGGTGCTTTTCTACCAGATCGAGGAAGGCCTCGCTTGGAAAGCCTTCAATATTGAATTCGGCCTGCGGAAATTCATCATCGATCAATGCACGAATATCGCCAAGATCGGAAAAGCGGATGTGGCGCTGGTCCGGGCGCGGATGCACCGTCAATCCTGCCGCCCCCGCCGCGAGTGCAATTCGCCCGAGACCGGTGACGCTCGGCCAGGGCAGATCGCGACGGTTACGTAGCATGGCGATGGCATTGAGATTGACAGATAATTTCGCAGGCATGGAGGCATTTCTCCCATGATCGGTTTTCGCTTTAGAGCCTGTTCCAAAAGCCGTCCTGTGTGGCCGCAAATGCCGATTTTCTCCATTTTCGCACACACATGCCGCTTTTTGAGTCAGGCTCTTATATCGCCCGCCGCAGGAAAGTGTGAGTGTTTTCCCGTCGCACCTGATGACCCATCCCCAAATGTTGCCGTTTCCCGTCTTTGGAGCATAGGCCAAGCTATTCCTTGCCGAATTTGGAACAACAATCCGCAACCTTTCGCCCGGTTTGGACGTTTGAATCCTGTCCTGACAGGGGCACGAATTGACGATTGGTCATAGAAGACGCTTGGAGACCGATGATGCGCAATGAGGACATCCCCGTCGTCCGCCGCATTCCCACGGACCGGAATGATGTATTCGCCTTTGCCATTGAAGGGCATTTGGACGATTCATCGCTGGAGAACCTTTATGGGCTGCTCGACGCAGCCTATGAGCAATATGACGAGATTGATCTGCTGATCCGCCTGACCGGCTATGAGGGCGCGGACTGGACCGCGGCTTTTTCCGAAAGCATGCTTTCAATGCGCTCAAAATCGCTCAAGCATCTGCGCCGCTATGCGATTGTAGGCGGTCCATTATGGATACAGGCCAGCATCACCCTGATGCAGCCCCTCCTCTCGATAGAAATGCGCTCCTTCGAAGCCGACGAAGAACAGGACGCATGGGAGTGGCTGAGCGCCAAACCAATTGAAAGCTGATTATTTTACAATCGTCAGGCGTTCTGCTGCACGGGTAATGGCCGTATAGAGCCAGCGCTCGCGCGTATCGCGAAAAGCATAGCTTTCATCGAACAATACCACATCATCCCACTGCGAACCTTGAGCCTTGTGCACCGTCAGGGCATAGCCATAGTCGAAGTCGTCGTAACGCTTCTTGGTCTGCCACGGAATTTCGCTATCCGGGTCCTCGAACTGCGCCTTCAAAAGCTTGATCTTGGCAACGCCGCGATCATCGTCTTCCGGCGCAACCAGCAGATTGATCCCGGGCTTCACGGTTTCCTTGGAGGAGGTCATGACCTTCCAAAGCGACCCGTTGAGCAGGCCCTTGGCCGGATCGTTGCGCAGGCAGACCAGCTTGTCACCCGCCTGCGGATAATCCGCCGTAAAGCCCTTCAGCTCGCGCAGGCGCTGGTTATAACGCCGCCGCGTGCGATTGGTGCCGACAAGCACCTGATCGGCCTTCAGAACCATGTCCTGATTGACTTCGTTCTTGCTGATGACCTTTGCCGCACCGTGATCACCATAGGGCAGCTCGCGCCCTTCGCGCACGTCAAGCGCCATGCGGATAATCGGATTGTCCTGCGCCTGACGGTGAATTTCGGTGAGCAGATAGTTCGGCTCATGCTCGGTAAAGAACCCACCGCCGGAAATCGGCGGCAACTGGCCCGGATCGCCCAACACGAGGATTGGCGTTCCGAAGCTCATGAGATCGCGCCCAAGCGCCTCGTCCACCATCGAACACTCATCCACCACGATCATCGCCGCCTTGGCGACCGGGCTTTGCCGATTGAGCGAGAATGTCGGCGCGATGGACGTCTTGCCTGTCGTCTCGTCCTCAACGGCTTCCTCGCCACGCGGACGATAGATCAGCGAATGCAGCGTGCGCGCATTGCTGGCGCCCTTGGACCGCAAAACCTGCGCGGCCTTGCCGGTAAAGGCGGCAAACTGCACATCGCCATCGACATGTTCCGCGAAATAGCGCGCCAGTGTCGTCTTGCCCGTTCCGGCATAACCGAACAGCCTGAAAATGGGACTACGCCCCTCTTTCAGCCATTGTCCGACGGCCTTGAGCGCCTGATCCTGTTCCGGTGAAAACTGCATGGCTCTTTCAGACAGGATTCGCGACCTGAAAACAAGATCAAACCGTGATCAAACAGCCGTATTAAGCAGAGCCGTATAGCGGGAGAGGTCGACATTGCCGCCGCTGACGATGACACCGACGCGCTTTCCGCGCAGTTGATCCGCCATCTGGCGGGCACCGGCGAAAGCCAGACAACCCGTCGGCTCGACCACCAATTTCATCTGACGAGCAAAGAACTTCATGCCGTCGACAAGGGCCTGATCGCTAACGGCCAGAACATCCGTGACCTTCTCGCGGATGATGGCAAAGGTCAGGTCGCCCGGCGCCTGCGTCTGCGCGCCATCGGCCAGCGTCTGCGGCGTGTCGATGCGCACAATTTTGCCCGCCCGCAAGGATTGCTGGACATCATTCCCTGCTTCCGGCTCGACGCCATAAACGGCGCAATCGGGCGAAAGCGCCTTGGCGGCCAGCGCCGATCCGGCAATCAACCCGCCGCCGCCGACGCAGACGAACAGCGCGTCAAGCGGCCCCACTTCCTCGATCAACTCCTTGGTCGCCGTGCCCTGCCCGGCAATGATATGCGGGTGGTTATAGGGTGGAATCAGGGTGAGACCGCCCTCCTCCGCCAGACGGTTCGTCAGGGCGTCACGGTCATCCTTATACCGATTGAAGGTGATGACATTGGCGCCATAGCCGCGCGTTGCTTCCAGCTTCGACTGCGGCGCATCTTCCGGCATCAATATGGTGGCGGAAATGCCAAGCAGCTTTGCCGACAAGGCCACCGCCTGCGCATGATTGCCCGATGAAAATGCAATCACGCCGCGCTTCTTTTGCTCATCGCTGAAACGGGTAAGCGCATTGAACGCGCCGCGAAACTTGAACGCACCGATGCGCTGAAGATTTTCGGCCTTGAAAAAGAATTGTGCGCCGGTCTCGGCATCGAGCGCCGCAGAGGTCAGAACCGGCGTGCGAAGCGCATGGCCCTCGATCTGTCCGGCGGCGGAAACCACATCGTCATAGGTAGGAAGTGCACGCATTTTGATGCTCCGATTGAGCTACTTCAGCATCGGCCAGAGGCTCGCGATCAGCAGCAAGGCCATAAAGATATTGAACCATTTGAGATGCACCGGATCATCCAGCCAGTTGCGCAGCAACATGCCAAAGCCTGCCCAGACCGAAACGCTCGGCAGGTTGACCAGCGCGAAGGCAACGCTCACCAGCGAAACGGCCAGATAGTAATTGTCATGCGTGGCATAGGTGGCAATGCCGGTGACGGCCATCACCCACGCCTTGGGATTGACCCACTGGAAGGCTGCCGCCTGCATGAACGTCATCGGCTTGCCATCACCAGTACCCTTCGCTTCACCGATCGAACGCGACATTGCGATTTTCCATGCCAGATAGAGCATGTAAGCGCCGCCCGCGAATTTCAGGCTGGTGTAGAAGGCAGGCACCGTTTCAAGCAGCACGCCAAGACCGAAGCCAACTGCCAGAAGCAGGCCGAAAAACCCGACACCGATACCCAGCATATGCGGGATCGTGCGCCGAAAGCCAAAATTAACCCCCGATGCCAGCAGCATTAGATTGTTCGGCCCCGGTGTGATGGAAGACACAAAAGCGAAGGCGATCAGCGCCAAAAATACTTCGACAGACATGTGATGAACCCGATTTAGAGCCTGCTCCAAAAGTCGCCCTGTGTGGCTGCAAATGGCAATTTTCTCCATTCCGGTGCTCACGTACCCAAAAGTACGCTCCGCTCCGGTACTCGAAAATCGCCATTTTCGCCCCCACATGCCGCTTTTTGAGTGAGGCTCTTACCCGCACAAATTAGCTCAATAAAAAACCGGCACAATCGAAACATTGTGCCGGTTTGGAGCCTTATTGTATCGATCCCTGCTCTTGGCAGAGAAACACGACTTACATGCCTTCAGGACCCCGGTTCATCGCCGCCACGCCGGTGCGGCAGATTTCCACGAGGCCAAGCGGCTTCATAATCGAGATGAACTGGTCGATCTTCGCGGTCTTGCCGGTGATTTCCAGAATGAAGTGATCGGTCGTCGCATCGACCACCTTGGCCTTGAACGCATCGGCGAGACGCAGCGTTTCGGCGCGGGCTTCACCCTTGCCAGCCACTTTCACCAGCGCCAGCTCGCGCTCGATCGGGCGATCATGCCCGAGTTCGCTCGCACGGTGGCTGAGATCAACCACGCGGTGAACCGGAACGATGCGCGCCAGCTGGTGGCGGATCTGGTCAAGCACGTGCGGTGTACCACGCGTCACAATGGTAATACGCGAAAGGTGCTTTTCGTGCTCGGTTTCCGAAACCGTCAGGCTTTCAATGTTATAGCCGCGACCGGAAAACAATCCGATCACGCGGGCAAGGACACCTGGCTCGTTATCGACGAGGACGGCAAGCGTATGGGTTTCCGGGGTCTGGGTTTCGGCTGCGATGAAGTAGGCCGATCCGGAAGCTAGGTTCTGTGCATTCATGATTTCAAATCCTCCGGATCAGACGAGCGCGCGGCCCTTGGCGTCGATGGCATTGGCGACGGCTTCGTCGGTGGCTTCGTCGGGCAACAGCATTTCATTATGCGCCTTGCCGGACGGAATCATCGGGAAGCAGTTCGCCAGATTGGCAACGCGGCAGTCGAAGATGACCGGCTTGTCGATGTCGATCATTTCCTGAATGGCGGCGTCGAGATCGCCCGGCTTTTCGCAGCGAATGCCGTGCGCGCCATAGGCTTCTGCCAGCTTGACGAAATCCGGCATCGCCTCCGTATAGGAATGCGACAGGCGGTTGCCATGCAGCAATTGCTGCCACTGGCGCACCATGCCCATATACTGGTTGTTCAGGATGAAGATCTTGATCGGCGCATTGTGCTGGATCGCTGCCGACATTTCCTGAATGCACATCTGGATCGATGCGTCCCCGGCAATGTCTATAACCAGCGCATCCGGATGCGCAATCTGCACACCGAGCGCGGCAGGCAGGCCATAGCCCATCGTGCCGAGGCCACCCGAGGTCAGCCAGCGGTTCGGTTCTTCGAAGCCATAGAACTGTGCCGCCCACATCTGGTGCTGGCCGACTTCGGTGGTGATGTAGGTTTTGCGATCCTTGGTCAGTTCATACAGCCGCTCAATGGCATATTGCGGCATGATGACGTCCTTGTTCGGCGTATAGGCCAGCGAATTGCGGGCGCGCCAGCGGTCGATCTGCTCCCACCAGGCGGCGATGGCCTTCTTTTCCGGCTTCTTTTCGGAAGCGCGGAACTGGCGAACCATATCTTCCAGAACATGCGCAACATCGCCGATGATCGGCACATCCACGCGGACATTCTTGTTGATCGAAGACGGATCGATATCGATATGAATCTTCTTCGAATTCGGCGAGAAGGCATTGAGGCGACCGGTGATACGGTCGTCGAAGCGCGCGCCAACGCACAGCATGACATCGCAATCATGCATGGTCATGTTCGCTTCGTAAGTGCCGTGCATGCCCAGCATGCCGAGCCAGTTCTTGCCCGATGCCGGATAGGCGCCGAGGCCCATCAGGGTCGAGGTGATCGGGAAGTTGCCGAGTTCAACCAGCTCGCGCAGCAGACGGGAAGCTGCCGGGCCGGAATTGATCACGCCACCGCCGGAATAGATGACGGGCTTCTTGGCCGTGGCGAGCAGACGGACGGCGTCGGAGATTGCCTGCGCATTGCCGTCGAGAACCGGACGGTAGGTGGTGCGCGGCGTGGTCTGCGGCGGCGTGTATATGCCCTTGGCAAACTGGATATCCTTCGGAATATCGACCAGAACCGGACCCGGACGGCCCGTGGATGCAACATGGAAGGCTTCATGCAGAATGCGCGACAGGTCGTTGACGTCCTTCACCAGCCAGTTGTGCTTGGTGCAGGGGCGTGTGATGCCAACCGTATCGGCTTCCTGAAAGGCATCGGAACCGATCAACGAGGTCGGGACCTGACCAGAAATGCAGACGAGCGGGATGGAATCCATCAGCGCATCCTGAAGCGGGGTGACCGCATTGGTTGCGCCGGGGCCGGATGTCACCAGCAGCACACCGACCTTGCCGGTGGAGCGGGCATAGCCTTCGGCGGCATGGCCTGCGCCCTGTTCGTGACGCACGAGAATGTGCTGAATCTTGTCCTGCTGGAACAGTTCGTCATAGATCGGAAGCACTGCGCCGCCCGGATAACCGAAAATGCTCTCCACGCCCTGATCGATCATGGCCTGAATAACCATTTCCGCGCCGGTCATCTCGCGTGGATGGCTTGTTTCCTGAGATCCTGCGGCGGTCGCTTCCGCCTCTTGTTTACCTGCAGTCATCGTTCTCTTCCCGTCTAGTCTGTATTTCGGTGTCAGATTTAGCCGCATCGGGCTTTTTTGGATAATAAAAAAGGCCCCCGAGGGAGCCTGTCTTTCGCGCATGGGAGCTTTCGCCGGATGGTTACACCATCCTGCCCATGCGCGCCCGTACCACAAGAATAATAAACGTGTTCATGGGGCGGGACACTAATCGCCTGAAAAGAAGCCGTCAACGCATAAATACGAGCCCTGTGATATTTTCTTAAGATTCACCCCACCCTCTCGATAACTTTATTTCAACCCGGATTTGCTAGCTTCATCAGATAGCTCTTATGAAAGTTGGCGAAATGAACACGGGCGGGGATATTGACGGCAGTGCCGAGATGAAGGGCCGCGGCTTTGTACAGCGCAACCGCACGGAAGGTCATGTCATCCAGTGCGACGGCGAGCGCGCCATCATTGCGGCTTTGTCCGGCCCCTCCTCCACTGCGTCCGATGACTACTGGACCGTCGGTCAGTTGATCTCCATCCAGTCGGGCGGCAACCGCCTGGTTGGCCTCGTCCACAATGTCACCGTGCCCGATAATGCCTGGACGCGCGGCGGCGACAACATCGTCCATGTCCATGTCGAATTTTTGGGCGAAGTGCGCGGCGAACCCGATGGCCATATGTCGTTCAGCGGCGGCATTTCCAGATATCCCTATCCCGGCGCCATCGCCCACCGTATCCGCGCCTCCGACCTTTCCGCAGTCTATGCCCAGATGGGCCAGACAAGCGTACCCATCGGCGCGCTGACCCAGGACGCCTCCGTCCCGGCCTATGTTTCGGTTGAAGACCTCATCTCGCGCCACTTTGCCGTTGTCGGCACCACGGGCGTGGGCAAATCCAGCGCCGTCATGCTGCTCTTGCGCCGCATCGTCTTGCAACGGCCCGATTTGCGCATCCTGATCCTCGACCCGCACAATGAATTTGCGGGCGCGTTTCCAGACCTCGCCATTGCAGTGGACCAGACCAATATCGAATTGCCGTTCTGGATGCTGCGACTGGACGAATTTGCCGATGTTATTTTTCGCGGCCGCACGCCGGAGCCGACGGAATACGACATATTGCGCGACCTCGTGCAGCTTGCGCGCGAAAAAACCAGTGACAGCGAAACCGGCGGACGCCACAGCCTGCGGCGCAAGCTTTCGGACAGGACGGTCAGCGTCGATACGCCGATTGCCTATCGCCTGCGTGATCTCCTGACGCTGATCGATGACAGGATCGGCCTTCTCGACAGCAAGGCGGAGCGCCCCTATCTGCGCAACCTGAAAGCAAGACTGGAGTCGATCGCCAGCGATCCGCGTTTCCGCTTCATGTTTGCCGTCACCGGCGGGCCGGAAACCATGCGTCAGGCTATCGCGCGCATTTTCCGCATTCCGCATAATGGCAAGCCGATCTGCACCTTCCAGCTTGCGGGCCTCCCGTCCGAAGTGGTGAATGCCGTTGCTTCGGTTCTGTGCCGCCTCTCCTTCGACATCGCCATGTCGAGCGAAGGCAGCCTGCAAACCCTCGTCATCTGCGAGGAAGCGCACCGTTATATTCCAGCCGACAAGGATGCTGGCTTCTGGCCGACGCGGCAGGCGATTGCCCGCATCGCCAAGGAAGGGCGCAAATACGGCTCTTATCTCGGCGTGATCAGCCAGCGCCCCGGCGAGCTGGACGCCACCATTCTTTCGCAGTGCAATTCGATCTTCGCGATGCGTCTCGGCAATGAGCGCGATCAGGAAATCATCAAGGGCGCGCTGCGCGGCGGTGCGCGCAGCATGGCCGGTTTCCTCTCGTCGATTGCCAATCGCGAAGCCATTGCCTTCGGCGAAGCGTTTTCGACACCGATGCGGCTGACCTTCGAAACGGTTCCAGCGCATCAGCTGCCCGGGCGGCGCAAAGCCGAAAGCTTGACATCATCCTTGCAGGTCGATGACAGAATCGCGCTGGATCGTATCGTGGACCGGCTGCGTTCGTTCGAAAACAACGCGCATCCCGGCGCGCCGGAAAAGCCGACCGACGACAGCGATCTATTGAAAAAGCCTTCGACGATCAGCAGGCTTACAACCGTCGCGGCAGCGCCACTTGCAACGGAAAGACCTGCTCCCATCGTCTCGCATAACAGCGAGACAGCCCAAAGCATGAAGAAGCTAGGCGATCTGGTGCGCAATTTCCGCAAGGATTATGAGAGCTGACGGGACGCCTTTAACCACCCGGCATCAGGCGCAGACGCGATTGCGCCCCATATTCTTGGCGGCATAGAGCATCTTGTCAGCGCGACGATAAAGGTCCTTTGACGTTTCGCGCCGGTCCCAGACCGCAAGCCCGATACTGACGGTGACCGTCAGCTTCACATCGCCGAGATCGATTTCCAGCCCGGCAATGGCCTTTCGGATACGATTGGCGAGCTTGATCATCAACTCTGCATCCATATTGGGAGCGAGTACTGCAAATTCTTCGCCGCCAAGCCGCGCAACCACATCGTGATATCGCGTATAATCACGCAGGCAGCGCGCGACTTCCTGCAACACCACGTCGCCAATATCGTGTCCGTGGTTGTCGTTGACCGCCTTGAAGTGATCCAGATCGATAATCATCAGGCCGACGGGCCGCTGGATACGGTCGAACTGGACTAGATATTCCTTCAACGCTTCGTCGAAATAACGACGGTTCTGCATGCCGGTGAGGCTGTCGGTGAGCGCGGCATGTTCGAGCGTCTGCGACCGTTCGGACAAATCCTGCGTGATGATCTGCAATTTGCCGCGATCCAGCGCCTCGGTGCGGATTTGCGGATAGATCAGCAAAAGCCCGCAGACGATGGAGGCAATGAGAACCCAGATCGCCGCATGATTGAGCCGCCCGAGAGAAGTTGCGATTTCGGCAGCGGAGGCATCAAGAGAGGTCGCTTCAAGCAAGCCCAAATCGACATGCACGCGATAAAGCAAAATGCCTATCCCGCACATTAAAATAATCAGAATGAAAAATGCCCGCTCCGATTTATGAAACCGCATGTTTCGCGCCCGCCTCTCCTGTCAGAAGATAGCCTGCTAGTTATTTCGGTGACGTTAATTGAAGTAGTGCTTCATCAGAATTACTTAAAAAATTCCAGCTTGCATCCAGCTGATTGCGAAACCAGGTCGACTGGCGCTTGGCATATTGCCGCGTTGCAATGACGGATCGTTCAATGGCCTCGTCTTCGGTCATGGCGCCATCAAGAAAAGCGGTGATTTCCCGAACGCCGATGGCCTTCATCGCGGGCAGCGCCGGATCAAGCTGCAAAGACAGCAGCGCCTTCACTTCGTCAATTGCGCCATTGTTCCACATCAGTGCGAAGCGCCGCGCGATACGTTCGGAAAGCCAGCCCCGTTCCGGCAAAAGCACAATTTTCCGAGCCGACTGGTCATCCACCAGCACATGGCCCTTGTTTTGCTGCCACTCGCTCAAGGATTTTCCGGTGCTTTCGATCACCTCCAGCGCCCGTACGATGCGCTGGCTATCGGTCGCCTGAAGCGTCGCGGCCATTTGCGGATCGCGTTCCGACAGCGCCCGATGCAGGGTTTCAGCACCTTCTGTTTCCATGCGGGCGCGCCAATGATTGCGCACATCGGGCGCAACTTCCGGCATTTGTGACAAGCCGCCCAGCAGAGCGCGAAAATAAAGCCCGGTTCCGCCGACGAAAATCGGCGTCCGTCCTTCAAGCTTGGGCTGCGCCAGAAGGGATGCCACATCGGCAAACCATTTGCCGGTGGAATAGGACACAGACGGCGAAACATGACCGTAGAGATGATGCTCGGCGGAAGCCAGATCGTCTGCGCCGGGACGCGCCGTCAGCAGATCGAGCACGTCATAAACCTGCATGGAATCGGTGTTTACGATAAAGCCGCCAGTCTCCCTTGCCATATGAACAGCAAGTGCCGACTTGCCGCTGGCCGTCGGGCCAGCTATCAGGATGGCATTCTTGATCGCCTCCTCACTCATCGCAGGAATCGCTCCCTCATGTCCGCATCCGCTTCGCTCATTGCCACTTTGATCGCCAACCCGGCCAAGGCCGCTCTTGTTCCGTCGCTCGGGATTAAAGCGTCAGCGGCAGTGAATGCAACAGGACTTTACTGGCTTGCAGATGGTATTGCCTGCGATATCCCCCTGCCAATCGGCTTGAGCGCCGAAGAAGCTGACGCTGCGCTGCGCGCTACGCTGGATGGCGCACCCGTCGACGTGGTTGTGCAGGAGCAGGATCGTCGCCGCAAGAAAATCCTGATCGCCGACATGGATTCCACCATGATCCAGCAGGAATGCATTGATGAACTGGCCGAAGAGGCAGGCTTGCGCGACCATGTGGCCGCTATCACCGCCCGAGCTATGAATGGTGAAATCGCCTTTGAACCAGCCTTGCGCGAGCGCGTTGCCCTTCTGAAAGGCTTGCCGCTTCAGGTTATCGACAAGGTGATCGCCACCCGCATCACACTCACCCCCGGCGGGCCGGAACTGGTGCGCACCATGCGCAAGCATGGCGCCTATACCGCGCTCGTCTCGGGCGGTTTCACGTCTTTCACCCACCGTATTGCCGAAATGATCGGCTTCAATGAAGACCGCGCCAATCTCCTTCTGGATGATGGCGCCAAGCTGACCGGCGTTGTCGCGGAACCGATTCTTGGTCGCGAAGCCAAGGTGGAACGGCTGGAAGAAATTGCAGACCGTCTTGGGCTGACGCCCGAGGATGCGATTGCGGTCGGCGACGGCGCCAACGATCTCGGCATGATCCAGCTGGCGGGAACCGGCGTTGCCCTGCACGCCAAACCGGCGGTGGCAGCGCAAGCCAAGGTTCGCATCGACCATGGCGACCTGACTGCACTTCTCTACATTCAGGGTTACAGGATAACGGATTTCGTCGAATGATCATTCTGGAAACGCCAAGGCTCATCATTCGAAATTGGGAGGATCGCGACCGCGACCTCTTTCACACGATCAATTCCGACGAAGATGTCATGCATTTCTTCCCGTTCCGGCACGACCGGCAACAGTCGGACGAACTTTTCACCCGGCTGCGCACCATGATTTCGAAAACCGGCCTTGGTTTCTATGCTCTCGAAGAAAAGACAAGCGGTGAATGCATCGGCTTTGCCGGTCTTGCCCGCACCAATCTTGAGCCGCATTTGCCGGATGGAACAGTGGAAATCGGCTGGCGACTAGCCCGCCCTTTCTGGGGAAAGGGCTTTGTGACCGAAGCCGCCAAAGCTCTTCTTGACTACGCCTTCGGTTCTCTGGGCCTGTCTGAGGTGGTTTCTTTCGCCGTACACAACAATGATCGCTCCACGAACGTCATGCAGCGCATTGGCATGGTGCGCGATCCTTCAAGTGATTTCGATCATCCGCGCGTACCGGACGAAACGCCCCAACTGAAACGCCACGTCGTTTATCGCGCTCATGCGACCTGACCGGCGCACCAGCCAGAAGACCATGCCCACTGGAAATTATAGCCACCGAGCCAGCCGGTGACATCGACCACTTCGCCAATGAAATAGAGGCCGGGCACCGACTTGGCCTCCATGGTGCGCGAATCGAGATCGCGTGTATCGACACCGCCCAGCGTCACTTCCGCCGTGCGATAGCCTTCCGATCCGGCGGGCTTGATGCGCCAGTCGTTGACGGCAGCTTCCACACGCCGAAAAAGCTTGTCGGACATATCGGCGAGATGCCCGCTGGCACCGTTTTCCTCGGCGATTGTCTGTGCAAGTTTCTTCGGAAGGTACAGGCCGAGTGCTGTCTGCAGGGCCTGCTTTCCATTTGTCGTGCGCTGCGCACGCAAGGCTTCGAACAGATCCGTACCGGGCAACATGCTGATGCGGATTTCATCGCCCTCTTTCCAGTAGGACGATATCTGCAAAATCGATGGACCACTGATGCCGCGATGCGTGAACAGCATGGCCTCGGCAAAACTCGTCTTGCCGCAGGCCACCACCGCATCGACGGCGATACCGGCCAGCGGCTTCAACCGTTCCAGCGTATTCGGTTCAAAAGTCAGCGGGACCAGCGCCGGGCGTGTCTCGACCAGCCGCAAGCCGAACTGCTCGGCGATGTCGTAGCCGAAGCCGGTTGCGCCCATCTTGGGGATAGATTTGCCACCGCAGGCGACCACCACGGAACGGCATCTGACTGTCGTGCGGATGCCGCCTTCCATCAGCCGCAGCTCAAACCCTTCTCCTAGTATTCTGGCTATACTCTCGACACCGCAGGAGGTTTTCAACCGCGCGCCGTGGCGCTTCATCTCGCCAAGCAGCATGTCGATGATCTGCGTTGCCGACCCATCGCAGAAAAGCTGGCCAAGCGTCTTTTCATGATAGGCAATGCGATGCCTCTCGACCAATGCGATGAAATCGCGCTGCGTATAGCGGCTCAAGGCGGAGATGCAGAAATGCGGATTGCGCGACAGATAGTTTTTCGGGCTGGCGTGGATATTGGTGAAGTTGCACCGCCCGCCCCCGGAGATACGGATTTTCTCACCTGCCGTCCTGGCATGATCGACAACCAGCACGGAACGACCGCGCTTGGCTGCTTCGATGGCGCACATCATCCCGGCTGCGCCCGCGCCTATCACGACAATATCGACAGTTTCCAAACCCGCACCACTCCACCACCCAATCGGGCATTGAATCTCGTTCTCAGCACTTGCCGCTATTTGATTCAAATCGCAAATGAAAACGGCACTGCGGGATGATCCGCAGCGCCGTTCCAGGTTCATTTCGCACAGGCGTTTAGTCGATCCGAACCGTCACAAAACGCAGTTCGCCAGAGCGTGACGCCAGCATGAACAGCGCATTCTTGCGCCCTTCCCGTCGCAGCGCATCAATGCGCTTCTTTACGTCTTCGGGCGCCTTGACCGTGACCTGATTGATATCGACGATGACATCGCCGGTTTCAACGCGCTTGTCGCCCGCAGCCGAACCGGGAGCGACATAGAGGATCGCCACGCCCTGCACGTCTTCGGCAATCCCGAACTCGCCACGCACATCGTCGTTGAGCGCAGAAAGCCTCATGCCGAGCACGGACGGGCCGGTGGCTTCGCTCTTCTGCTCCTGCTTCGGGGTAGCTGGCGCTTCCTCACCATCCTCACCCTCCGCTCCATCCGGAACCGGCGCCTGATCTTCGGTAGCAGCTTCAGTGCTCTTGTCGTCTTCCACAAGACGACCGAGCTTCACCTTGACGGTCTGTTCCGCACCGTCACGGACAACGACGATTTCCACATCCTTGCCGACCGCGCTTTCGGCCACGAGGCGGGGCAGATCGCGGGCGGTATCCACTGGCTTGCCTTCATAGCGGATAACCACATCGCCAGCCTTCAGCGCCGTATTGTCCACGCCGGAATTCTCGATCAGCCCGGCAATCAGCGCGCCCTTCGGTTCTTTCAAACCAAGACTGTCGGCAATATCCTGCGTCACCGGCTGGATGCGAACGCCGAGCCAGCCGCGCTTGACCTCGCCGAATTCCTTCAGCTGGTTGATCACGCCCACTGCCATTTCGGCCGGAATGGCAAAGCCGATGCCAATGGAGCCGCCGGACGGCGAAATAATCGCCGTGTTGATGCCGATCACCTGACCGCTCATGTCGAATAGCGGGCCGCCCGAATTGCCGCGATTGATGGCAGCATCCGTCTGGATGAAATCGTCATAGGGGCCGGAATTGATATCGCGCTTGCGCGCCGAAATGATCCCGGCGGTCACGGTTCCGCCAAGCCCGAACGGATTGCCGATGGCCAGAACCCAGTCGCCAATACGCGCCTTGTCGGAATTGCCAAACTGCACGGCCTTGAGCTTGTGCTTGGCCGGATCGACTTTCAGGACAGCCAGATCGGTCTTGATATCCTTGCCGACCAGCTCGGCTTTCAGCTTGGTGCCGTCGTTGAAATTGACTTCAATCTCGTCGGCATCCGCAATGACGTGATTGTTGGTGACGATGAAGCCCTTTTCGGCATCGATGACGAAGCCCGATCCAAGCGACTGCACCTTGCGCGACTCGTCGCTCTGTTCGCCGTCCTTGTTGTTGAAGAAGTCTTTGAAATATTCCTGAAACGGTGAGCCTTCCGGCACTTTCGGCATCGGCACGGGGCCATCGCCCTCGCCGCCATCGTCTTTCACGGTCTGCGAGGTGGAGATATTCACCACCGCATCCAGCAGCCCTTCTGCGAGATCAGCGACAGAACCCGGCCCCTGAATGCCTTTCACGGGAGCGTCCTGAGCAAAGGCAGGCGGCGTTGCGACCGTCAGCGTTCCGGTGACAGCCAGCGCGCCCATTGCCACGGTTGCGAATAGGGTGCGAGCGAATCCCGCCTTCGGTACGATTGCCATAAAGCTCTGCTCCGATCCTGAATATCTACGCAAATAACCTAAAGGTTAGATCGCCGCAAATTAAGGCCTGTTTACGGCCCCGTATAGGCAGAGGGCCATAAATAACGGAACCAGAGGTGCTTATCCCCTGACAAGCCAGACGATGCCGACGCCGATGGCAAGCGCCGCTATACCGGCAATGCGCAACATGCCTTCCGGTGCTTCGCTCGCCTCCCGGGCGAGCTTCTTGGCGAAAAAAGGAAAGCCGCCGTAGAGCAGCCCCTCGATAACGAAGAGAAGTCCTACGGCGGCTAGAAAATCGCTCATGAGAGCTGTTCCCGCACTTTACTGCGAAGGCGTTGCCAGCTTGCCGCCAGCATCACGGAAGAACTTGAAGAACTCCGAATCCGGCGAGAGAACCAGCGTCGTATCCGGCGTTTCGAGCGCTTCGCGATAAGCGGCCATCGAACGATAGAAGGCGAAGAAGCCCGGATCCTTCGATGCGGAGGCTGCGTAGATTTCACTGCGCTGCGCATCGCCCTCACCGCGAAGGATTTCCGATTCCTTGCGCGCTTCGGCAATCGTTTCCACAACCTGACGGTCGGCCACGGCGCGGATACGCTGGGCGGCTTCACGGCCACGGGCACGCAGACGCTCGGCTTCCGCCAGACGTTCCGCCTTCATGCGCTCATAGGTCTGCTGCGAGACTTCTGCCGTCAGATCGGTACGGCGGATACGCACGTCCTGGATGGTCAGGCCGAGCGAAGTCGCATCAGGACGAAGCTGATCGCGCACTTCACGCATCATGTCGCCGCGCTCTTCAGAAAGAGCGGCTTCAAAACCACGCTGACCATAGACACCACGCAGCGATGCATCGAGACGGGTGCGCAGGCGCTGTTCGGCAAGGAGCGTGCTGCCCGAAACCGTTTCACGGAACTTGCGGGCATCGGTGATGCGATAGACGAGGAACGCATCGACGTCATAGAACTTGCCGCCCGAAACCTGAACGCGGATGTCGTCCAGATCGAAACGCAGCAAGCGGTCATCGATCATCTGCACCGTATCGGCGTCAAGGAAGCCGAATGGCAACTTGAAGTAGATGCCCGGCTCGGTCTTCACGCTGACGATCTGACCGAAACGAAGAACGATTGCCTGCTGGCGCTCCGAAACGATGAACGTCGCGGAATAAAGCAGGAAGGCGAGGACAGCGATAATGCCGGCAATGATCGGAAGTCTGTTCTGAGCCATTACTGTGCACCTCCGCCGGTCGAGGGGGTCGTGGTCACGGTTGCACCCGAAGTTGCGCCTGCGCGCGGTTGCTGGCGCATCAATTCGTTCAGCGGCAGATAGGGCACGACGTCCTTTCCTGGTTCCACAATGACTTTCTTGGTGCTTTTAAGCACCTGTTCCATGGTTTCGAGGAAGAGACGGTTACGGGTCACTTCCGGGGCTTTTTCATACTGGCCGAGAACCGAGCTGAAACGCTGCGCTTCACCTTCGGCGTCCTGAACGACGCGGTTCTTATAGGCTGCCGCTTCTTCGCGAAGCTGAGCGGCTTCACCGCGGGCCTGACCGAGTTTCTGGTTGGAATACTGGTTCGATTCCTCGATGAATCGATCCTCGTCCTGTTCGGCGCGCTGCACTTCGTCGAAGGCGTCGGCCACTTCACGCGGCGGCGATGCGTCTTCAATCGACACGGCATTGACCTGAATACCGGCCTGGTAGGTGTCGAGTGTCTGCTGCACGATAGCGCGCACGCTTTGCGCGATCTCGGCACGATTGTCGCGGAAAACGTCCTGCGCCGGGCGGCGACCGACGATTTCACGCATCGCGCTTTCCGAAACCTGCTGCACCATCGCATCCGGGCTGTCGACATTGAACAGGTAAGCGCGCGGATCAGAAACGCGATAGAGCACCGAGAACTGGACATTCACGATGTTCTGGTCGCCGGTCAGCATCAGACCCTGCGTCGCCGTACGGGAACCCTGAGCGCCGATATTGATCTGCTTTTCGACGATTTGCGCCTTTTCATAGGTTTCAATCGGCCACCAATGGAAATGCAAGCCAGGTTCGGAAACTTCAGCCTTCGGCTTGCCGAAACGAAGTTCAACCGCCAGTTCATCCGGCTGTACTGTATAGACGGACTGGAAAACCCAGAAGCCGAGCAAGGCCGCGCCGATCAGGAAATAGATCGGGCGATTGCCGCCGCTGCGACCACCGCCGCCGGGGAACACCTGCTTCAGGCGATCCTGGCCTTTGCGCAAAATATCCTCGAGATCAGGTGGCGTATTCTGGCCGCCCCCGCGCGGACCCTTCGGGCCCTGTCCCCAGGGGCCATTATTATTGTTGTTATTATTGTTGTCACCGCCGCCGCCACCCCATGGGCCGCCGCCGCCATTCTGATTGCTCCAGGGCATCCTCACCTCTAAGCTTCTGTTTCCCGCATCTCCGGCAAAAAACGCCTCAGCGCTTTTAACGGAGATGCTCCCGGAAGACGGGAAAGCAAGGCGCAAACCCCCGTCATCAACTAATGTTACCGTTTTATAGGCATCGGGAGGCGCGCTTTCAACGGAAGCGCAATAAAATTCCTATGTTATGCTTTACGCAACACGCTTTTCGTAAACCATATAGCGGGTCGGATGGCTGTCTTTATCACCGGCTGGCACGTCTTCCGACGAGACCAGACGCCACGCATCGGGCTTAATCTCCGGGAAATGTGTGTCCCCATCGATTGCCGCCAGAACCCGCGTCAGATGCACGCGGTCCGCCAGCGGCAAAGCCTGCGCATAAATCTTGCCGCCGCCAATGATGCAAACCTCGCCAGCGCCGAGCTCTTCGGCAAGCTTGCGCCCAAGCGCAATGCCCTCTTCCAGCGAGCCGACGACATGTGCGCCTTCAGCCTGAAAATTCGCATCGCGGGTCACGACGATGTTCGGTCGTCCCGGCAAGGGTCGCCCGATCGACTCCCATGTGCGACGCCCCATGATGACCGGCTTGCCGAGCGTCAGCGCCTTGAAGCGCTTGAGGTCCGTCGAAAGCCGCCATGGCATATCGTTGTCGCGCCCGATCACGCCATTCTCGGCTGCAGCCACGATAATCGAAACGACCGGCTTATCCGTGTTCACGCTCTCACTCATACCGCAATCGGCGCCTTGATCGTCGGATCGGCTTCATAGCCTTCCAGCGCAAAATCCTCGTAACGGAAGGCAAACAGGTCCTTCACATCCGGATTGATGCGCATGACCGGCAGCTTTTTCGGCGTGCGCGTCAATTGCAGCCGCGCCTGCTCGAAATGGTTGGAATAAATATGCGCGTCACCCAGCGTATGGATGAATTCGCCGGGCTTGAGGCCCGCCACCTGCGCGATCATCATGGTCAAAAGCGCGTAGGAAGCGATGTTGAACGGCACGCCGAGGAATATATCCGCCGAACGCTGATAGAGCTGGCAGGACAGTTTTCCGTCCGCGACATAGAACTGGAACAGGCAATGGCACGGCGGCAGCGCCATTTCATCGACCAGCGCCGGGTTCCAGGCCGACACGATCAGGCGGCGGGAATTCGGATTGCCATGCAACATCTTCATGAGATTGGCGATCTGGTCGATATGGCGACCATCCGGCGCTGGCCAGGAGCGCCACTGATAGCCGTAAACTGGGCCGAGATCGCCCTTATCATCCGCCCATTCATCCCAGATCGAAACGCCGTTTTCCTTGAGATAGGCAATATTGGTATCGCCCTTCAGAAACCACAACAGCTCATAGATGATCGAGCGCAGATGCAGCTTCTTGGTGGTCAGGACCGGAAAGCCCTCCTCCAGATTGAAGCGCATCTGATAGCCGAAAACCGAGCGCGTGCCCGTGCCCGTGCGGTCGCCGCGATCGGTGCCGTTGTCGAGCACATGCTGGAGAAGATCGAGATAGGTGCGCATGGGATGTTCCCGGATAGGGTTTTTCGAGATCGATTCGTTTCGACCCTACTATAAGGAAAAACCCCGGCGCGGGGCACCGGGGTTCGAATTCCACAGGCAATATGCACCGATCTGTGCCTGAATCAAAAAGCGGCATGTGTGTGCGAAAATGGTGATTTTCGAGTACCGGAGCGGAGCGTACTAAAGTACGTGAGCACCGGAACGGAGAAAATTGCCATTTGCAGCCGCACAGGACGACTTTTGGAACAGGTTCTCAGAGATCGCCGAGTTTGCCGAGCTGCTTTGCCACCAGATAATAGAAGGTCACGCGGTGCTTGTTGCGGTCGCCCTTCATGACTTCCGCAACGTGGTTCACCACTTCTTCCGCCTTGGCGGCATCGGTCACGCCGAGCTTCTTGCCAACCCAGCTGTCGCGCACACGCTTCAGTTCTTCCGGATCGGTCGCAGAAACGAGCGAGGAGTCGCGATTGCGTAGCGCAATGCCCAAATGCTTGACGATCTTCTCGACAACCGCTTCATCGGCGGCGGCATCGTAGCGACGGACATCTGCGAGGTATTCACTCATATATCGGCTCTCCTTCAGTGGGGCACACCGCCCAGTCTAAACCGCAATTCCGGATAGACCGGAAGAAAACTCCAGCCTTTCCAATATATATACGACCAAGATTGACCAGTGAGAGCAAGCTGTCAACGGCAATTATGGGGAACAACCCGTGAGAATGAGCTTTTGCCCTGCAAAGAACAAAATCTAACTTAACATAATCTCGGTATAAAAATTTCTTCACGCATATAACGCCTATTTGATAAAAATTTGAAATCTACTTCCAATTTTACGACAGGTTTTATTATGTTTCGATCCTTATCTATTATCACTGCATTGCATATTTTTCTTTATCCAGCTCACGCCTATTCGGCATCAGCGGACATTTCGCAGAAAGATATTGCGGGTTATATTCAAGATCATAAAAATGAGCAGCTGTTGCTGCTTGAAAAACTGGTCAATATCAACAGCGGAACCGCAAACGCCGACGGCGTGAAACAGATCGGGAATCTTCTGAAACCGGAATTCGAAGCGCTTGGCTTTGATGTTCGATGGCATGATCTTCCGGCAGACTTGAAACATGCGGGTACACTGGTCGCCCGACATACCGGAAACGCGAAGACGCGCATTCTCCTGATCGCGCATCTGGATACGGTGTTTCCGCCAACAAGCAAGTTCCAGCACTTCACCCTTTCTCATGACGGAAAACAGGCAAGCGGCCCCGGCGTCATCGATGACAAGGGCGGGCTGGTCACCATTCTCTATACGATGAAGGCGCTTAAAAACGCCGATGCGCTCAAAAATGCGAATATCACAATCGTCATGACCGGCGACGAGGAACTGGCGGCGCGACCGACGAGCCTCTCCCGGAAAGTTCTGATGGACGCCGCGAAACAAAGCGATATCGCGCTGGGGTTTGAATTTGCACTTGCCCCCGATGAACTGGTCGTCTCCAGACGCGGCCTGTCCGAGTGGTTTCTGACCGCCACCGGAAATGCCGCACATTCCTCGCAGATTTTCCAGCCCAATGTCGGCTTTGGCGCTGTTTATGAAATAGCCAGAGTGATTGATGCATTGCGTATGGAACTAACGAAAACGCCCGATATCACCATGAATGTAGGGCTTCTCCTCGGCGGGCAGCAGGTCCACGAGGATATTGATCAGGGAACCGGGACCGCCAGCGGGCGCAAGACCATCGTTCCGCCCAATGCACTGGCGCATGGCGATCTGCGCTTCATGACGAAGGATGAACGTGACGCGATTGAAGCCTCCCTGCAAAAGATCACAGCGCAGCCGCTTTCCGGGACACACAGCAAGGTCGAGTTTCAGGATATCATGCCAGCAATGCCAGCAACCAACGCCAATTATGCGTTGCTCTTGCAATATAGCGCCATATCGCAGCAACTTGGCGGCCCTGCGCTGAAGGCTGTAGCCCCTGATGAGCGTGGCGGCGCGGATATTTCCTATATCACGCCTTATGTAAAAGCGGGCATTGACGGATTGGGGCCATGGGGTTCGGGCGCACATACCGAGCATGAAACGCTTGAAGTTGCTTCGCTTCCCGAAGCGACGAAACGAGCTGCCCTATTCATATTTCAGAAAATTCAGGAGTAAATTTGCCCCTGACAAATATAACCGCCCCTCTTCCAATATGGATCGACCGCGCCTATATACGTCTCGCTGGCGCAAGCCAGCTATGGTGATAAACGGACGGTGTAATAAACCCATTGGACCCGGGGGCGGTACCCGGCGCCTCCACCAGAACACAGGCTCTATGATTGGTCTGTGCTGTGGCGGGGGCGAAATAGGATCGACAAGGGTGTAAAGATCGCTCTTTTACTCGGCATGATACCACCGTTATCGGGTCAATTGAGTAGTTGCAAATGACAACAAAGCTCAGGGTTATGCTCTCGCTGCCTAATGGCGGTGCGGGAAACCCACTCTAAAGCCCTTAGGGTTAGCACCTTAAGGCGGGGTTCGGAGGCACCTGGCAACAGAAGCCTCCACTTTCCCTCTTCAATTCAGGCTGCTGCTGCTTCCGTATCGAGATCGCTCGCTTTGCGGGAGAGAACGATCTGCGTCAGCACGAATGCGGTCAGCGCACAACCGGCGATTCCGCCGACCATAGGCACAGCCGTTCCGTCGAAGAACGAACCGGTAATGCCAATCGCCAGACCGCCAATCACAAAATGCAGCGTTCCCATCAGCGCCGAAGCCGTACCGGCAATCGCGCCATAATCTTCCAGCGCCAGAACCGCCGTGGTCGGTATAACCAGCCCGAGGAAGCCGTAACCGACGAACAGGAAACTTGCGATCAGCCAGAGCGATTGATGCCCCATCAGTACGGCTGCGAACATAGCGAGCATGGCGGCAGCGAAACCGGATACGGCAAAGCGCATTACACGGCGCAGCCCGAATCGCGCACCCAGCCAACCATTCAGCTGGGAAACGCCGAAGAACGACACCGCATTGGCCGAGAAAGCCAGCGCATATTCGTTCGGGGTCAGACCGTAGTGATCGATGAGCACGAAGGATGAATTGGCCAGATAAACGAAGAACGAGGCAATGCCAAAGCCGCCGACGAAAACCAGCCCTAGGAAATAGCGGTCCTTGAGCAAGCGGCCATAGCCGCGCAGCGCGCTCCCAACGCTGCTTTCAAGCCGCGCTTCACGCGTTCGCGTTTCCTGTTGGGCCGTCGCAAGCAGCACAAGGCCGATAATCGCCGCGACCAGAACAGCCCAGAACACGCCGCGCCAGCCAAAGAAGCTGATAATGACCGAGCCCGTGAGAGGCGCCAGAATCGGCGAAATGGAGAAGACCAGCATCAACAGCGACATCAGCCGCGCCGCTTCGACGCCGGTATGCAGATCACGCACCACAGCGCGCGGAATCACCATGCCCGCCGCAGCACCCAACCCCTGCAGGAAGCGAAACAGCACCAGCACATCAATGTTGGTCGCCAGCGCGGAGCCGACGCTGCCGATGGCGAACAGAATCAGCCCACCGTAAAGCGGGACTTTGCGCCCGACCATGTCCGACAGAGGCCCACAGAAAAGTTGGGCAATCGCCAAGGCGATGAAGAAGGCAAGCAGACTCATCTGCACCGCGCCGGTTTCCGCATGGAGGTCGGCGGCAATCGTCGGCAAGGCAGGGAGATACATGTCGATCGCGAAGGGACCGACGGCGGAAAGAAGACCAAGAACAATCGCATTGCGCACAAGACTCGAAGCCATGGGAGACGCGCTTTCATCAATGTTTCGTGAGGTGCCCGCACCGGTTTCGGATCGCCAACTTCGCTTGGGAGGGTGGATCGCTGGGCTCGCAAAACCGGTACTGGATTGAATAACTCTATGTAACTGCTATGGCTTTTCAGATGATATCCGGGATATACGCGCTTAAACGGGCAAACCAGACTTCTGAAATGACTGTCACAGTCTCTTGTCTAGACGAAATGCCAAAAGGAATTTGACATTGATGTCAAATTAGACACCATTGTCCAAAACGTCAAGTCATCTTATGTTGGGCTTATGAAACCTACTGACATAATCGAAATGGCCGCCCCGCCGGTGAAGCGTAGCACCACCGGAAAAGGGCTGAATGCCGCTGCAAACACTGCCGCCATGAAGCCTGGGCAGTGCATGAAGCGCGATTTCATCCTGTGTTCTGCGGCGCGTGTTTTCTCGCGCGACGGGTTTCAGGGCGCCAGCATCGATCTGATTGCAAACGAGGCCGGCGTTTCGCGCCAGACCATCTATAACCACTACCGCGATAAGGAAGCTTTGCTTGCCGCTGTGGTTGAAGACGCCTTGGACCGCATGAATGCAAGCCTGTTTGCCGTGCTGTCCACTTTTCCACAGAGCGGTGACAATCTTGAGCGGGATCTGACGGCCTTCGCGATCCGCATGAGTCGGAACTGCGTTTACGATCCATCGGGTGCTTTTCTGCGCAAGCTTTTGCAGTCGAGTACGCCCGACATGTCTTTCGCGGGCTATATCTGCAAGACCAAGGGTCCGGCGCAGGCTGTCCCGGCCATTGCCGCGTGCCTGTCCCGTCTGGCGCTGGCGGGACATTTGCGCCTCAATGATCCTGATCTGGCGGCACTGCATTTCATGGCCCTGATCAGCGCCGATACGCAGCTGCACGCCTTGCACGGATGCGCAATCGATGACGACATCATCGAACGCAGCGCCATCAATGGCGTCAGGACATTTCTGCTGGCATTTGGCGGGACCGCTTCGTCGCCGCAAGCTGCCCCTCTCCCCTGACAGATCGAGCAGTGCTGCCGCACTTTCGCGATATATATCATCGTTTCCTGCGAGAACGAACTTGACATCTGCCTGCGAATCCGTGGGATAAGAAACCCATGGTACAGGATCTGATCCGTTACGACATTCTCGCTCAGGAAGCCCTTCGTGGCGTCATCCGCAAGGTTCTTGCGGAGGTGGCCAAGGCTGGCCTGCCGGGCAATCATCATTTCTTTATCACGTTCCTCACCGGAGCGCCGGGCGTGCGTATTTCCACGCGCCTGAAAGAGAAATATCCCGAGCAGATGACAATCGTGTTGCAGCATCAGTTCTGGGACATGAATGTCACCGATCAGCTGTTCGAAGTTGGCCTGTCTTTCGGTGATATTCCCGAAAAGTTGGTGATACCATTCTCGGCAGTGCGTGGTTTCTACGACCCGTCCGTCAATTTCGAACTTGAGTTCGATGTTGCGGCAGTTCAGCCGACCAGCGACAATGACGAAGACCACAATATCGCGCCAATCGAGATGATGCCGGTGGAAACCGCGCCCGAAAAGCCGGAAAAGCCCAAGGCGAAGTCGCGCAAGACTGCTGCTGAAAAGCAGGCAGCAGCCGCGAAAGATAATGCTGAGGGCGAAGATACGCCGAAGCCATCCGCCGACGTGGTATCGCTGGACGCTTTCCGCAAGAAGTAAATCTTCTTCCCAACTTTGCATGATTTCATAAAGGCTTTGGCTGCGCTGCGAGTATGTTGCTGTGGCCAAAAACCGTTCGTATAAAACTGTCGTCAGACAGGGCGTTATTTCATAGTATCGTACTGACCAGACCATTCGTTTTGACTTCGATCAAGGCAACCGAATTTTAAAATGATAGGATAGCGGCCATTACGGCAGTGGAAATCAAGGCGGGAATCTCATGGTCCGTTTGTTAGCGCAGGCAGTTCTCTGGATAAGCGGCGTTATCGCTGCGTTTTTCATCGCGAGCGACGCGCCGAACTTTCCCCTCTGGCAAATGACCATCGGCCTTTTGCTGCTCGTCGCGGTTTCAGTCGCGATCTGGTGGTTCACCAATCCCAAGGAACCGAGACAGTAAGCCAAGCCGACAGCTTGCAGCCCGTCGGAGCGCCGCGTTATAAAAGCGTGTGTCAACGCACTAAGAGCGCATCCCGAAAAGTGTGAAACGGTTTTCGGGTTAGATGCGCGTTAAAACAAAGAATTAGAGCGCCGATCTGATGCAATCAGATCGAAACGCGCTCTAAGCCATCCGAGACATCGACATGAGCGACATCGTCAATCTGCGGCAGTTCAAGAAAAAGAAAGCGCGTGACGCCAAGGAAAAGCAGGCGGATCAAAACCGCATTCTTTTCGGACGAACGAAAGTGGAAAAAGACTTCGCGCGCGAAGAGACCCGCAAGAGCGAACGCTTTCTGGACGTGAATCGCCTGGAGCGCAAAGACGACGCGGATGGTGAGCTTTGAGCACCGGCGGCCTGCGCAAGCACTCGGTCAGCATTCGCGGCCATGCGACCAGCTATACGCTGGAAGACGAATTCTTCGAGATTCTCCACCAGATCGCCGAAATGCGCGGCCAGTCGATTGCATCACTGGTGGCCGAGGTGGACAGCAAGCGTGAGCGCACCACCAACCTCTCATCGGCGCTGCGGCTCCACGTATTGAACTGGCTCAAATCGCAGATACCACCAGCCAGCTGATAGCAAACCGATCAGGGCTGCGGCACGGGTGCGCTCGGTGCTGGCTCCAGACTTTTCAGGAATTCATTCAGCGACTGTCCACCTTGTGGGCTGGCCAACGGCATCGCCGCGCCATTTTCGGCCCCGCCTTCCGGATTGGCTGGCCGCGGCTGCTCCGACTCGCGACGCTTCTTCTCCTCAGCTTGTTTTTCTGCTGCAACCCGTGCCGCCGCTTCGGAACGACGGCGCGTCTCGTCTTCCTGCTGAGCACGTTCACGTTCCGCCGCATCAGCTTCCAATACGCCAAGCTGACGGCGCAGACGCTGCTTTTCCATTAGACTGGCCTGCATGGCCTCGACGCGTTCCTGCTCGCGCTCCAATGCGCGCTGGGTCAGGAACTGCACAAGCGGCTGCCGGTCGAGCTTCACTTCTGGCCGGTCATAGGTTCCGCCGATGGTGAAGGCCACCTGCGGCGCAAGGCCGGTCTGCGCGCCCTCATCACCCTGGAAGGTAAAAGTTCCGCTGCCCCCGACGCCGAGCGTCGAAAGATCGAATTGCAAATCGCTCAACAAAGCTGCGTTGCCGTCCGACAGGTTGGCGGCAGACATCCGCGCCGTACCGCCCGCTACCGTGAATTCGAAACGCGCGTCGCCGGGCGTAAACCGCGCATCCGGGGCGACGGCCTTGTCGGCAATGGCGGCAAACCGCTTCGCATCCAGTTTTTCGTCGCCCGCAGGCTGATCGCCAATGCCGTCAGCGGCTGCGACCATGGCAGGCAGCGCCGCACCATCAAGACCAGCGACCGCGAATTTCTCGACATCCACGGTCGCGGTTCCCGCCAGAGAACCGACCAGCGCGGCAGCGTTTTCGCCACTGCCATTCAGCGTCACCGCAGCCTTGACGACACCACCCAGCGGGGCCGAACCATCTTCCAGATGGTAGAAATTGGCGAGGTCCGCACCGCTCCATTTCAGATCGGTCGAAAGCAGCGCATTCTTGTCGCTGTTGCGCAACGACAGGGTGCCGACGAGATAACCCCCTGCCCAGTTTCCGGTCAGTTCGGTGAGGCTCAGACTATCGATCGTCTTTTGCAGCCGCGTCGAAAACTCGGTCGCCGTGCCGAAACCTTGCATATGCGCCTCAGCAACATTCAACTTCACATCGATCAGCAGCGGCAGCGACGGACGAACCGCAAAGGCCCCACGCGGCCAGATGGACTTTTCTGTCGGCTTGGCTGGTTCAAACGCGTCCTGACCGAGCATGATGGCCGCCAGACCATCGACTTCAAGCGAAGCGAGCTTCGCTTCGCCCTTCAATTGCGGCAATCCGCTATCGGCAAAGTTCGCCTCCAGCCGCGCCGAAACATCTTCGCCACCCAACTGGCCAGCAAGATTCGGAAAGCGCAAAATGCCTTTGGCAAACTGGAAATCACTGGAAAGCTCAGCGGAAAGCCCCGCGCCATAACCCGGCAATGCATAGCCCGCTGTCGCGATGAATGGCTGCAGATCGGCTGATTTGACCTGCGCCTTGCCGCTTGCGGCAATATCGTTGCCGATCAGCGAAATCACCCCGTCAGCCGAAGCCGTGCCATCCGGCGCCGTCAGCTTGAGAAGCGTCCGCATTCCGGCGCTTGGCGCGCCCTGCATGGTCAGATCGGCGGTAAGTTCACCGGCAAGGCCCAATGGCAGCGACGGCAGGCCGATCAGCGCCAGCACTGCCTCTCCCTGCTCGGAACTAGCCGTGCCGTTCATCTGCATCTGCAACGGGTCTGCTTCCGTCTCGCCACCGCTGGCCGTTCCCGACAGGTCGAGCTTCATCCCACCGGTCTTGCCAGTGACGCTGAAGGAGAACTCGCCGCTGCCGGGCGAAGTCTTGGGTCTCGTCTCGACTGGTCGCGCACTTTTGCCCTTGGCTGCGCCGTTCTTCGCGGGATTGGCTTGCGTTTCCGGCCTGACCGGCGCAACCGCATTGGCGATCACGTTGATCTCGCTGTCTTCAAACAGACCGGGGAAATTTGCCGCGCGCGCCGACAAGGCGTGAAACAGCGGCAACTGCGGATAACGGTTCGCCATCAACGCGATAAAGCGGGACAGATCGCCCGAAAGGATCGTCGCGTCGAGCTTGCCCGACGGTGAATTGGCGAAAGGCTCATAGGCGCCGGTTGCCGTCAGCGTCGCATCGGCGACATCGCTGATCATCAGCCGGTCGAAATCGAAGCGTCCATCGTGAAGGCGCATCGCCAGATCGACATTGGCCGCTTCCATATCCTTGAACCGCACAGGCCCGGCCTTGAAGCCGACATTGAGCGTTTGCGCATCGAGAAGCACCAGCCCCTCGCCGCCGGAGAAGAACGAAACGAAAGCCTGCAAGGCATCGCTCTCCACCGCGCCGCCCTGGAGATTGACGTCGATGGTCGGCTGCGCCGCCCCATTGACCTGCCGCAGCAGGGATCCTTTGAGCCACGTCTTGCCCAGACCGATTTCCAGATCGTTGATGCGCTGCATGCCGTCGCGCAAATCGACCTTGCCGGAGAAGCCGGCCCCGTCGAGCGCGCGGATCGATTCATCCACGGTCTCATTGAGCCAGGTGGCAAGACCGGATGGCTGGCGCGATGCCACCAGCATCTCGCCCTTGAAACCGAAATCATCGCCAACCGAAAGCCTGCCCTTGGCCTCGACCTTGGTGCGCCCCGGCAGGTCAGCCGCGAACTGGCGAATATTCCAGTCGCCGCCATCGGGTTCGGCGTTGATCGTTACGGAGCGAATGGTGGTTCCACCGGCAACGACCGCTGGCAAACGAAGGTCAATACGGCCCGGTATGGTCGGGATTGGCAATTGTTCGAGAACGCGGCGCGCAATGGCGATGCGGTCCGTCAGCGGCATGGCGGAAGCAACCTGCTGGTCTTCCGCCGTCTCGCTTGGGCCCCAGAAAATCTGCTGCCCATCGGCGCTGATTTCAAAGCGCGGCACATTGCCGTAATCAATCAGCGCCTTGCCATTGACCACGTAAGGATTGTCGGCTGGCCCCTGCTCCATGCGGAATTCGCTTGCATCGAAGCGGTCGGTATCGGCGGCAAACTTGCCGGTGAGGCGCAGGCCACTGAAAAACGGCTTGTCGGCGGACGCGTCTTTCTGGCTTTTGGCGTTTTGCGCCACCATATCGGAGGAGCGCAGCGAAAAATCGCCCGCATAATTCAACCGGCCGTCCTTGAGGACGATATCGCCATCGGTTTCGAATGCGGCGGGAATAGCTTCCGGCGAAACACGCGCCCGCAATCGCAGGGAACCGTCAGGCTTCGCCTCGCCGCTCGTCAGATCGACGGAAAGCTTGCGGCCCGCAAGGCTAAAACTGCTTTGCGCCTGCCATGGCCCCGCGAGGCTGTTGGCCGACAGCACGGCATTCAGGCCCGTGGCCTCATGAACGCGCCCGCTTGCCAAGTCATGCAGCGTCACGGTGCCGTCGCTGATCGACAGCCGTTCGACCTTGATCTGCGATGGATCGAGCGGCGTGGACGGACGAATGGCCCAATCCACCTTGCCGTCCTTGTCCAGCGAGATCGAAACGCGCGGACGCTCGACGCGCATGTCGAAAATCAGCACCTGACCGCGCAGGAAAGGCATCAGTTCCGCATCCATCGAAAACCGGTCGAGCGTCATCACCGGATGCGTTGCATCAGCCCCGACGCGGACATCGGAAAAGGTCACGGATGGAAACGGCAGCAGCCGCGCATTCACATCGCCCGCCACCTTGACAGGACGTCCCAGAATGCGGCTCGCCTCACGCTCGAAATCGGCCCGATAGCCGCTCCAGTCGACAAAAGGCGGCACCACTAGCGCCGCAGTCAAAAGCAGCACCAGAAGCCCGCCGACCATGACGAATATGCGGCCCAAGAAGCAGCTCCGGTCAGTCAGGTGAGTTCGGTCAGGCGCGAGCCAATGGGTGAATCACGCCATATTTACCAACGCAACATAGTGCATCATCGCACAAAGTGCGAAGCGGTTTTCAGGATTGCGCGGCAACAAAAAACAGCGTCGGTTCGGCGACAACAAGGCAAGCTGCCGCCCAACCGATCCAAATAGGTCCGCTCGCTGAATCACCCTCTGAGCCGAGCGGCGCAAAAGGCTGATTTGATTCACGAAATCAGGATTTTACCGGGGTTCATGATATTGAGCGGATCGAGCGCTTTTTTGATCATGCGCATATAATCGGTCGCTTCACCAAGCTCCATGGCGAGATATTTCATCTTGCCCTGACCGATGCCGTGTTCGCCTGTGCAGGTTCCTTCCATGGCCAGCGCCCGCATCACGAGCCGGTCCATGAAAGCTTCCGCGCGCTCCATTTCTTCCGGGTCTTCCGTATTGAGCAGCAGAAGCAGATGGAAGTTGCCATCGCCCACGTGACCGACGATCGGCGCGATGATGTTGCTCTCCGCCAGATCGCGTTCGGTCTCGGTGATACAATCGGCCAGACGCGAAATCGGCACGCAGAGATCGGTCGAAATGCCTTTGCAGCCGGGGCGCAGCAGCGACGAGGCGAAATAGGCGTCATGGCGTGCCCGCCACAGACGGTCGCGCTCCTCGGCGTCCTGTGTCCAGTGGAACGGTCCGCCGCCATGTCCGGCGGCGATTTCGCCGAAAATCTCGGCTTGTTCCGCAACGCCGGTTTCAGTGCCGTGGAACTCCACGAACAGATAGGGCTGCGCTTCGTAGGGCAGCTTCGAATAGAGGATCAGCGCTTCCATCTGCAACTTGTTGACCAACTCGATACGCGCCACCGGCACGCCCATCTGGATCGTATCGATCACCGCGCGACAGGCCGATTCCACATCCGGGAACGGACAGATGCCGCCGGAAATTGCCTGCGGAATGCCCTGAAGCTTCAAGGTCAGCTCCGTAATGATGCCGAGCGTGCCTTCCGCGCCGATCAGCAGGCGGGTGAGGTCATAACCGGCGGCGGTCTTCTTGACGCGCTTGGACGTTTCGATCAGGCGACCATCCGGCATGACGGCCTTCAGCGCCAGAACATTCTCGCGCATGGTGCCATAGCGAACCGCATTTGTGCCGGATGCGCGTGTCGAGGCCATGCCGCCGAGCGTCGCATTGGCGCCTGGATCGATGGGGAAGAACAGGCCGGTATCGCGCAGATATTCGTTAAGTTCCCTACGCGTGACGCCCGGCTCGATGACGCAGTCGAGATCTTCGGCATGGACGGCCAGAATGCGGTTCATATGCGTCAGATCGAGCGATACGCCGCCCGCCGCCGCATTGACCTGACCTTCCAGCGACGAACCAGCGCCGAAAGCCACCAGCGGTACGCGATGTTCGGCGCAAATGCGCACCACATCCTGCACGTCCTGCGTATTCTCAGCGAACACCACGATATCCGGCGCC
Organism: Ochrobactrum soli; assembly: GCF_003664555.1. NCBI lineage: Bacteria > Pseudomonadati > Pseudomonadota > Alphaproteobacteria > Hyphomicrobiales > Brucellaceae > Ochrobactrum > Ochrobactrum soli. The sequence continues at coordinate 152,180 of NZ_RCHH01000002.1, forward strand.
TGCGTCGGCACATAGCTGGTGGTGTGGCCGTGCTGCTCACGCATGGCCTGCCCGGTCTGCGCCCGCTCGCCAAAACGCTGCTTGAGGATACCGACAACAGCGGCGATCCCCTCTTCATTGCGTGGAAGCGCGATCACATGCTCAAGCGACATTGTTCATTCTCCGGAATATTAAACAGCAGGAAGAGCCAATGCTGCCGGGTCCTGCCCCAGCTGCAAGGCGATGGCGCGCACGACGAGATTGTGATCCTCGCGCTGCGGCAAGCCCGAAACGATGGCGGCTCCAATCACACCGGCGCCCGCAACGCGGATCGGGAATCCGCCGCCCGCCAGCGCGTACTCACTTACATCCAGCGCCTTATGCGGCGCAAACATCCGGTCTTCACGATTTTGTTCCAGAACCAGGCGATAGGTCGAAGCATGGAAACGGCGCACGACATTGAACTTGCGGCGCAGCCATTCAGAATTATCCGCCGTGGTGCCGATAGTCGCCGCGAAGAACAAACGCCGGTCCCACAGCGAAATATCGATGCCCACGCCGAGCTTTTCCTTCACGGCGATATCGCGAATTCTATGGCCGAGCGCAAAAGCGTCGTTCTCGTCGAAAGACGGAAAAATCAGTGCCTGTTCCTGACGGATGATCTGCCCGATCGCCAATTTGGTGTCGTCGCCTTGCGCCACGTTTATCGCTCCATGGAAACTCAGATGGGTTTCTTGTGCCCCTTCATTCACATGTTTGCAACAGCGGATATCCACCGACGTTCATCGCCAAACTTGATTGATGGTACACAAGACGCTAGTGGAACCTTATGGCTCAGAACCCCAATATCGATGTGCCTTTGAAGGGCGACCAAATTCCCCCGTTTGTGGAGACAGCCGTGTTTAAGCGCGACGTGTTTTCCGAAACGCGCGCGGGCTATTTTGCGAACGATCCCGACACGCGCATTATCCGCCGTGTGGTGAGCGCTGCTCCCTGGTGGTCGAGCCCGCTTGCATGGATTCTCGCCCGGCGCGAAATTCGCGGTCTGAAGACCGTGCGCGGCATTGAAGGTGTGCCGCAGCTGATCGCAACGGATCGCGACGGCCTCTATCGTTCGTGGACGGAAGGCACGCCGCTGCATCTTGCGCGCCCGTCCGATCCGAAATGGTATCGCACCGCGCATCGAATCTTACGCGATATGCGCCGTCTTGGCGTCACGCATAATGATCTTGCAAAGCCACAAAACTGGCTGATGACGCCGGAAGGCGAAGCCGCTGTGATCGACTTCCAGCTTGCCAGCGTCCATCGTCGTCGTGGCGCGCTCTATCGGCTGATGGCGTATGAAGACTTCCGCCACCTCATCAAGCAGAAACGGGCATTCGCCAAGGATCTGATGACGCCGACGGAAAAGCGTATTTTGGCGCGCCGTTCGCTGCCCTCGCGCATCTGGCTCGCCACCGGCAAGAAGGTCTACAACTTCATCACACGCGGCATTTTCAGCTGGTCGGATGGTGAAGGCACGGGCGACCGTATCGACAATGAAGGCCCGGCGATTCTGGCCGCACTCAAGTCTGATCCGCGCGTCAAGGACGTGGCGCTGACGCTTTATTCGCTGCCAGCCAAAGGCGTGGGTCTCTATGCTTTTGTGGAAACGCTGGATGCGGATGAAAAAAGCCTACGGGCGCGTCTGAAAAGCCAGAAGGTGGAGCTGATCCAGCCGGTCGCGCACCTGCCGCGTCGTGAAGACGGCACCATTCGCGACGATATCCTGCGGCTGATCGCCATGAACCAGATGACGGAGCTGGACGATCTGTTGCAGCGCGAGCCGGAAATGCGCGGCCTTGTGGAAGCGCTGGCCGCCCACCGCCTGAATTTCACGGACCGGCGCGTTACTCAATTAGAGTAGTCGAATATTTTAACCGTTTCGCTGGTCTTTCAGCCACGAATCATTACATTCGGGGTCAGATGTCCGATTTTCCCGACGATATGCCGTTTTTCGGCGATGATGCACCGGCTGGCCGCGCGCCAGCTACCGGCGGTATTGCGGCGCGCGCCATGGCCGCGCGCAACCAACAGCGTGGCGAGCCTGACTACCTGAAAGGGCTGAACCCGGAACAGCGACAGGCCGTGCTGACGACCGAAGGCCCGGTTCTGGTGCTTGCGGGTGCGGGCACCGGCAAGACCCGTGTTCTGACCACCCGCATCGCCCATATCATCACCACCGGCCTTGCCTATCCGAGCCAGATTCTCGCCGTGACCTTCACCAACAAGGCCGCGCGCGAAATGAAGGAGCGTATCGGTCATCTGGTCGGCGGCGCGGTGGAAGGTATGCCATGGCTTGGCACGTTCCACTCCATCGGCGTGAAATTGCTGCGCCGCCATGCGGAACTGGTCAATCTCACATCCGATTTCACCATCCTCGATACTGACGATGTGATCCGGCTGATCAAGCAACTCATTCAGGCGGAAGGTCTGGATGACAAGCGCTGGCCTGCGCGCACTTTCGCCAATATGATCGACGGCTGGAAGAATAAGGGCTTTGGTCCCTCCGACATTCCGGAAGGCGATGCGCGCTCGTTCGGCAATGGCAAGGGCCGCGAATTGTATCAGGCCTATCAGGAGCGCCTGCGCACGCTCAACGCCTGCGACTTCGGCGATTTGCTGCTGCATCCGATCCGCATCTTCCGCAACCATCCCGATATACTGCGCGAGTATCACGCCAAGTTCCGCTATATTCTGGTGGACGAATATCAGGACACCAACACCGCGCAATATCTCTGGCTGCGCCTGCTCGCACAACGACCGCAGCCAAGAAACGCTCCTGATAGCCGTACCCCGCTTTCCTTACCTCAGGGTGAGGGTTCGCGCGTCAATCTGTGCTGCGTTGGCGATGATGATCAGTCGATTTACGGCTGGCGCGGGGCGGAAGTGGACAACATCCTGCGCTTCGACAAGGATTTTCCGGGCGCGGTTGTCATCAAGCTTGAGCGCAACTACCGCTCGACCGCACATATTCTTGGCACCGCCGCGCATCTGATCGCTCACAACGAAGGCCGCCTCGGCAAGACGCTTTTCACGGAAGCGCCAAATCCCGACGATCCGCGCGTGAAAGTGCATGCAGCGTGGGATTCGGAAGAAGAAGCCCGCGCCGTTGGAGAAGCGATCGAACAGGCGCAACGTCAGGGCCATATGCTCAACAACATGGCGATCCTCGTGCGTGCTTCCTTCCAGATGCGCGAATTCGAAGACCGCTTCGTGACGCTTGGTCTCAACTATCGCGTTATCGGCGGCCCGCGCTTCTATGAGCGGCTCGAAATCCGCGATGCGCTGGCCTATATGCGCGTCGTCGCGCAGCCAGCCGATGATCTGGCGCTGGAGCGCATCATCAATACACCGAAGCGCGGTCTGGGCGAAGCGGCCATCCGTCAGGTTCACGACTATGCTCGCGCCCGTGACATTTCGATGTTTGCTGCCGCCTGTGACCTGATCGAAACGGAAGAGCTAAAGCCAAAGCCACGCTCCGCCTTGCGCGAAGTGGTGGAAAACTTCCTCCGCTGGCAGTCGCTGCTCGACAACACATCGCATACCGAGCTTGCCGAGACGATTCTGGACGAATCCGGCTATACGGCGATGTGGCAGAACGACAAGTCGGCGGAAGCGCCCGGACGGCTGGAAAACCTCAAGGAACTGATCCGTTCCATGGAGGATTATGAAAGCTTGCGCGGCTTCCTTGAGCATATCGCTCTGGTGATGGATGCCGAACAGAATGAAGATATGGATGCGGTCAACATCATGACGCTGCATTCGGCCAAGGGTCTGGAATTCGAAACCGTATTCCTGCCCGGATGGGAAGAAGGCCTGTTCCCCCACCAGCGCGCGCTCGATGAAGGCGGACGCTCCGGGCTGGAGGAAGAACGCCGCCTCGCCTATGTCGGTGTCACCCGCGCCAAGAAAAACCTGCATATCTGGTTCGTGTCCAACCGCCGCATTCATGGCATGTGGCAATCGACCATTCCGTCGCGTTTTCTGGAAGAACTGCCGGAAGCCCATGTCGAGGTCGCCGAGCTGGAAGGCAATTACGGCGGCTATGGTGGTGGTTACGGCCAGTCCCGCTTCGACCGGGCCGATCCGTTCCAGAATAGCTATTCGACGCCGGGCTGGCAGCGCGCGCAGCAGAACCGCTCGGACGCGACCCGCAACAATTGGGGTTCACGCTCCGGCAGCCGCGTCGAGCGCGTCGGCTATGGCGAAACCGATTCCGGTTTCGGCGCCGGACGCGGTTCGGTCAAGGGCCGCACCATCGAAGGCGAACTGGTCGCGAAATCGGTTGCCGACAAGCCATCGGCATTCAAGGTCGGCGACCGCGTGTTCCACCAGAAATTCGGCAATGGCAAAGTCGCCGCCATCGACGGCAACAAGCTGACAATCGACTTCGACAAGGCCGGACAGAAGCGCGTTCTTGATGGCTTCGTGACGCCTGCCTAAACGAGACAAAAGCGCGCCGGATTATTCCGGCTTGCCCTTTTCCCATGTCACATCGCCTCTAAAGAGCGGCACGGTCGAGAGTGAAGTCTTGGCCGAACCATCCTGCACCTGCGTGGCGTGGGCGAGATAGAGCAGCGTATTGTTCTGCTTGTCGTAAATGCGGGTGATGACCAGCTTCTTCCAGATCAGGCTTGTGCGCTCGGAAAAGACCCGCTCGCCCTTCTGGCCAAGCTCGATATCGCCGATGGAAATCGGTCCGGTCTGCTCGCAGGAAATCGATGCATTGGACGGGTCTTCAAACCACTTTCCCTTTTGCAACCGGTCGATCATGCTGCGCGAGAAGGATGCGAGATGACAGGTCACGCCCTTGACCTTCGGATCGGGCACCGCATCAATGACGATATCGTTGCCGACCCAATCCACGCCAACCTTACCGACCTGTTCGGCAGTCGCCGGCAGGGCCGAGATGGCAAGAAAAGCGAAAGCGGCGAAAGTCTGCTTCATCATGTTCTCCCTGAAAACCTGTGAGGAGAAGTGGCGCGGCTGACCCGTCTTTGCAAGAGCTTACTGAAAAACACCCGCCGCCGAACCGCCTATTCCCATTTGTCGAGGAAGTCGCCAATCGCCATCGTTTGAATGTCGGGCACGGCCTCGAACAGCTTTTCGACCGGCCAGTCCCACCAGCAAAGTTTCAGCAGGCGTTCGACAATTGGATCATCGAAACGCTTGCGAATGAGTTTGGCCGGAACGCCGCCGACCACTGTATAGGGCGCGACATCCTTCGTTACGACCGCATTTGCGCCGATCACCGCACCATGACCGACCGTCACGCCCGGCGTGATAACCGCGCCATGGCCGATCCAGACATCATTGCCGATCACCACCCGTTTCGCCTGACGGCGCGCGCGAAAATCGCCATCGACGCCGAGATAGCGGAAATATTCATTGGGGCGGTAGCTCAGCTTATGCGTGGTCAACCGTTCCATCGGATGTTCCAGCGCATTGATCCGCACATTGGCCGCGATGGAGCAAAACTTGCCGATCTCGGCATAAATGCCTTCGCCGTTGCGCTCGAAATAGGTGAAGTCGCCGACTGTCACTTCGCGCAATATGACCCGCTCGCCGATATCAGCATAGCGTCCGAGCTTCGAGGATTTGAGCTGCGCGGTTGAATGAATGCGCGGCTCGCTGTTCTGGAAACGAAGATCGTCGGAATTGGCCATCAAAAGTCTCAGGGTTTTGAAGGCGACTTAAGCCGCCTGCTGCGAACTCTGTTCGCTCGATAAGTATGCCTTGATAACATTCGGCAGCACATCGTCAAACTTTGCGAGCAGCGCTGCATGAATTTGCGCCTGAAACTGCGGCTCGAACCGTTCGAAGCCCTGCACACAGCCGAACGGAGCCGAACCGTTTCGGATTTTGTCCAGCTCCTCGCCCCAATGCTTGGCTTGCACAAAGTCGAGATAAGCCAGTTCCCGTGCCGGGTGGACGGGCGTGTTATGCTCCGCAATTTCCAGATGGTTGGCGAGCGAAACAGTGTTGAACTGTTCGATATTGCGATAGCGGAACCCCACCTGCCGGTTCAGGACATCGGGGCGTTGGGCAAAGAACGAGGCCAGCGTGCTGCGTCTCAGCGGATGCGGGTGGTGATGGATGCTCAGGAACCTGTCCTTCACCCCGGCTGTGACAGCGCCTTTCCATTGCGCAAGGCGGAATTTCGGGAACGTATATTCGTATCGGGAAATCTTTCCGAGAAAGCGCCGCAGCTTGTACTTCCAGCGGGAATTTTCTGGTCGCACCCAGTCGCCATGCAATCTGGGGCGTCCGTTTTCATAAAGGTCGGACACGTCCAACGGGGCATTCAGAAAGAAATCATCGTTGGAATAGATGAAATGTTCCGAAAGGCCCGGTATGCGCCACACCGCACCTTCGATGGCTCTCGCATTAAAGGACGGACGTGCTGCGGGCAGACCTTTGAAAATATCGTCATGCGAGACAATCTGGATGAAGGACGGATCACATTTTCCCTCGGCCGCGAAAGCATCGAGCAGCCGCGGCTTCTGATTGTCGGTGATGATGAAGATACGCCGTATGAACGGCGCGAACTTAATCACCGAGGCGATATTGTAATAGATTTCGCCATTGTCGAAGTAGCGCTCGCTGGTTACCGCTTCGAAATGGGTCTTTTCGGAATCTGGCGCAAATTTCTGCCGCGAGGCCTTATGCGCCGGGTCCTGACCATCCACCCACGCGATTACGTAATCGATTTCCAATGCGGTTCTCTTGAAGTATTGCAGTTTTATAACTGAAATATAACAATCCACCGGTCGATACCAAACGAAATAGCAGACTTCCGCGTTCAACTTTGGTTGTCCGGCAAACAAAATGATTGAACAAAAATTTCAGAAATTATTGAAAACTGAGAAAAGAACCGTAGATTAGGCCCACTTAGAGCGGTTCCGGTTAAAACGGTATCGGGCAACCGCTCTATCTATTTATTTTTACGCATTATCCTACGCAAAGCCGCTACGCACTTTTGCTGGAAATGCTCTAGAAGTGCGTGATTGTAGAGCACGCGAAGGCGCGCTCAGAAATGCAGGGTTCATCGGACATGAAAAAATTTCTGCCCATCTTCATCATTGCCTTCATCGTCGTGATTGTCGGCGCTGCTGGTTTCAACATGTTTCGGGACCGTCAGGCGGCGAAGGAACCCTTCGGCGGACCGCTCAATCTCGTCACGATGGATGGACAGCCCTTTACCGAAAAAGACCTGCGCGCCACGCCTTCGGTCATTTTCTTCGGTTTCACCCATTGCCCGGATGTCTGCCCCACCACGCTTTACGAGCTTGACGGCTGGCTGAACCAGCTGGGTGCCGAAGGTCAGGACCTCAAGGCCTATTTCATCACCGTCGATCCTGAGCGCGACACGCAGGACATCATGAAAACCTATGTCGGCAATGTCTCGAAGCGCATTGTCGGCATCACCGGCACGCCGGAAAATATCGCCGACATGGTCAAGTCGTACCATGTCTACGCCAAGAAGGTTCCGGGCGAAGACGGCGAATACAGCATGGATCACACGGCATCCGTCTTCCTGCTCGACAAGGGCGGACGTTTCCGCAGCACCATCGCCTATCAGGAAAACCCGGACACCGCGCTGCAAAAGCTGAAGAACCTCGCCAAGGGCGCTTCCGCCGGCTAGTGGTCTGATTCCAACATTTGCATCCCTCGGTTCACGCGCTGAGCAAATGTTGGAATCAAAAAACCACTAGCAAGAATATGTATCTAGTGGATTTTTCGAATTTGACGTTTGAAACAGCATCTATGTCAGCCGGGATTCAAACGTCAAATTCAATCCACTAGTTCAAAGCCGCCCCCTGCTTTCTTTGGCAACCGCCCTTTGGCGGGCACGTAAATCCCAAAGATTCGAAGCGCCATTTATGTGTTCGGATGGACGCGCGGCGCTCTGACAGCTAAACAGAAGCTCTTGAACTTTTAGAGAGCTTTTTACCTCATGGCCCAGTCACGACTTTTCTTTTCGGCGAACAAGGCGGAAGCCGAGCGCGTTTACAATATTCTCGAGCAGGCTTTCGAGGATGACGGCTTTCCCATCGCCATCACCGAAATTGATGAAGACCGGCAGATTTTCGAAGTTTCGGTCTATGTCGAGGACGGCGCTGAAGAGGTCGCGGCCCGTGTGGATGAGCTTGTCGGCGCCGACAAGTTCGAAACCGAGGAACTGCCGGATATTGATTGGGTCACCCATTCGCTGGAAGGTCTGAAGCCGGTTCGCGCCGGGCGTTTCTTCGTCCATGGCTCGCATGACCGTGACAAAATAGAACCGAACGACATTCCGATTGAGATCGATGCGGGTCTGGCCTTCGGCACGGGCCATCATGGCACCACCGCTGGCTGCCTCGAACTGATCGAGGAAGTCGTTGAGAACGAACATCCAACCAATGCGCTCGATCTTGGAACCGGCAGCGCCGTGCTGGCCATCGCCATTGCAAAGCTCGCGCCGATCCCGGTCCTTGCCACCGACATCGACCCGATTGCTGTCACCGTCGCGGCAGAAAACGCCGCCAAAAATGGCGTTGCCGAGCATGTCATCACGGCGACGGCAGAAGGTTTCGACCATTCGATCTTCCGCTCCTATACGCCTTTCGATCTGATCGTCGCGAATATTCTCGCCAATCCGCTGATCGAACTTGCGCCCTCGCTGAAACAGCATCTGGCTCAGAGCGGTTCGATTGTCCTCTCCGGCATTCTGGAGAGCCAGCATGATGCAGTGCTCGCCGCCTATCAGGCGCAGGGCCTGACGCATCAAAAGACGCTGCATCGCGAAGGCTGGGTGGCGATCCATCTGAAATAATGTGATCCCGGAGACGGGACGCAAGAACGGTTATCTTCCATCTGTTGTGAGTTAGACCCATGGCTTTTCAGTCCTTTGACGTCACCACCAATCCGGCCAATGGCGCGCCCCGCGTGGCGAAGCTGCGCGAGAAAATGGCGGCCCTCAGCCTCGATGGTTTTCTGGTGCCTCGCGCCGACGAACATCAGGGCGAATATGTGCCGCCTCATGCTCAGCGCCTCGCCTGGCTGACCGGCTTTACCGGCTCGGCAGGTGCGGCCCTGATCCTGAAGAAGTCGGCCTATGTCTTTATCGACGGACGTTACGAATTGCAGGTGCGCGCGCAGACCGACTCGAAAATCTTTTCCTATGAAAGTCTGGTCAGCACGCCGCCATCCGTCTGGCTGGCCGAAAACGGCAAGGGCCTGACTATCGGTTTCGATCCATGGCTCCACACCATTTCCGAAGCCCATGCGCTTCGCGAGGCGCTGGAAAAGCAGGGCGGCACGCTGGTTCCGGTCGAAACCAATCTGGTCGATGCGGTGTGGGACGATCAGCCCGCCGCGCCAACCGCTGCCGTGACAATCCAGCCCGCACGTTTTGCGGGTCATGAAGCCGCAGACAAGATCAGGGACATGCAGAAGGCGGTCACTGCCAGCGGCGCCACGGCCACCGTTCTGACCGATCCCTCGTCGGTCGCATGGGTGTTCAACATCCGCGGCAAGGATGTTTCCAACACGCCCCTGCCCTTGAGCTTCGCCATCATTCCGGCCAAGGGCGAACCGGAAATATTCATCGACGAAGCCAAGCTTGCCATTGAGCCCCGTGCCTATCTCACCCAGCTTGCCAAGCTGTCGGCTCCCAGCAATCTGGAAGGCCATCTCAGCGCACGCGCCGCAAAGGGTGAAGCCATTCTGCTCGACCCCGCACTTGCGGCAGAAAAACTGCGCCTGATTGTCACCGGCGCAGGCGGCATTGTGATCGAAGGCAAAGACCCTGCCCGCATTCCACGGGCGGTAAAGAACAAAGCCGAGCTTGACGGTTCACGTGCCGCGCATGAGCGCGACGGCGTGGCGATGGTCAATTTCCTGTCCTGGGTCGATGCGCAAAAGCCCGGTACGCTGGATGAAATCGGCGCAGCACAAAAGCTGGAAGAATCACGCGCCAGCGCTGGACGTGACTTCCAGATGCCGCTGGAAGACGTGTCCTTCGACACGATTTCGGGCGCTGGCCCCAATGGCGCGGTGATCCATTATCGCGTCAATACCGATACCAACCGCACTCTGCAGGATGGTGAACTCTATCTGGTTGATTCCGGCGCACAATATCGCGACGGCACCACCGATATCACCCGCACGGTTCCGGTGGGCAAAATCGCGCCAGAAACCATCAAGGCTTTCACACTCGTTCTGAAAGGCGTGATTGCGATCAGCACAGCACGCTTTCCGGCAGGCACGCGTGGGCAGGATATTGATGTTCTTGCCCGTATCGCGCTGTGGAAGCACGGCTTCGATTATGCCCATGGCACCGGCCATGGCGTCGGCGCTTATCTCTCGGTGCATGAAGGACCGCAGCGGATCGCCAAGACGGGTTCGCAGGAACTTCTGCCGGGTATGATCCTCTCCAACGAACCGGGCTACTACAAGCCGGGCTCGTTCGGCATTCGTATCGAGAACCTTATCATCGTCACCGAGCCGGAACTGCCGGAAGGCGGTGACATTCCGATGATGGGCTTCGAAACGCTGACTTTCTGCCCGATTGATCGTCGTTTGATCGACAAGGCGCTTTTGACGCAGGAAGAGCTGGACTGGCTCAACAATTACCACGCCCGCGTGCGTACAAAGCTGTCAGGCCATCTGAAGGATGCGGAACGCAAGTGGCTGGAGACCGCCACCGCCCCGCTATAAGTTCAAATGGGGAAAAAATGGCGTAGCGCAATCAATAGCGCTGCGCCAGCAAAGAACATCGTCATCATGCTGACCCGCAAGGACAGGATGACGCAAACGGCCAGCACGAGCAGTTCGCGCCAGCCATGATCGGATGCGGGTGCGGCGACAATCGCCGTCAGCACAGCCGCAGGCACTGCATTCAGCGCCGCTTCCACACGATAATGCAAACGCTCAAAACGCGACAAAACCAGATGCCCGCCAATACGGGTCAGATAGGTGAAGAAGGCTGCGGCAATGATGATCCAGGTCGTGGTATCCATGGGCGTCAAACCTTCGCATTCTGCGGCTTAGCGAGAAGCGCGGCAAGCAACACGCCCCCGGCGGCCCCAAGCGTTACATGCCAGGGCGAACCGACGAATTTATAGGCGGCGATGGCAGAAATCGCGCTGACGACAACCACCTGCCACCAATGCCTGCGATGCCGGAAACTCATCACCATGCCGAGGAAGTAGATCGGCAGCAGGAAGTCGACGCCAATCGCGTAAGGATCGGAAATCAGGTCGCCGAACATCGCGCCAACCCATGTTTCCAGAATCCAGCAAATATAGGTCGTCAGCCCCAGCCCCATATACCACGAGAAGCTGATCTTCTTGCCTGCTTCGCTGCGAATCTCCACCTCCGCATATTGCGGGTCGACCAGCACGAAGAAGGCGACGGCCTTCTGCAAGAATGAAAAGTGGCGGATGCGCCGCCCTACTGTCGCGGAATAGAGCACATTGCGGAAATTGACCGCGAAGATGGAGAGAACAATCATCCATGGTGTGATATTCTGCCCGAACAGGTCGAGGCCAACCATCTGGCTGGCGCCGGCATAGAGCGATGCGCTCATAAACACCGCTTCGCCGACGGACAGGCCATTATCGATAGCGACCGCACCGAACAACACGCCGAAAGGTGAACCCGCCAGCACAATCGGCACTGCACGTTTCGCGCCTTCGATAAACTCGCTGCTCGCAGAGACCTTTGCAGGCCTGAAACCCTGGTCCACGGAATCCCCTCCTTCAGCCAAGGAGCCATTAGAGCCTGAATCAAAAAGCGGCATGTGTGTGCGAAAATGGTGATTTTCGAGTACCGGAGCGGAGCGTACTTAAGGTACGTGAGCACCGGAACGTAGAAAATTGCCATTTGCAGCCACACAGGACGACTTTTGGAACAGGCTCTTAGGCAATTCCATGACGTGTTGGAATACGTTTCCGGTAAAAATCATACAAATAGAGACGGTGCGGTCAGTTTATCTGACTGACGCAACATTTAGGCACCACTCATGCAGATAATTGATGTGGCGATCAATCCGGCTGATCGGGCGGCAGGGTGCCTTCAATCTTTCTGATCCAGTCAACCAGAGGCCGCGCGCGCTCGACAAAGTCAACCAGCCGGTCCGCAAGCGCTACCTCAGTGATGCTGTCCGGATCGATCTCCATGCGCACGGCGAAATGGCGATTGCGAATCGCCTCCACGAGATCGGGTTCCGTCACGCTTTCAAAGCCGCGTGGCGTCCGTTTCAGGCGGTCGTTACTGCTGATCTGCAAGCCGTTCTTTTTCAGCTTTGCGACCACGGCGCGATATTCTTGGGGCTTCTCGGAAATCGCTTTGCGGATGGCCAGCAGAAGCTTCGGTTTTGGCCCCCACCAGGCAACACCGGCATAGCAATCGCGCACGCCGGGCAGACCGATGCAGACATAAAAACAGCCGCTTTCGTCCCATTTGGTACCGGAGCGTGAAAGCAGCGCCGAAAGGTGCCGGTTATAGGGCGCTTTGTCCTTGGAAAACCGCGTATCGCGCTTGATGCGGAACTGCGATTTGACGCGGTCGCCCTTGAAGCCAAGCCCCGCTTTTTCAAAGCGTGCGCTCAGTTCTTCAATCAGATCGCCAAGCGGCTCTTTCAGGTGTTCCTCAAAGAGATCCTTGTTCTCCACAAACCATTCCCGGTTCTGGTGGAAATCGAGCGCCTTCAAAAATGGAATAGCCTTGTCGCCAAACCCCTTGAACGGTGCCATTCGATCAGCCCTCCCCGACGAGCGTGAACCAGGCGTCTTCATCGATGACTTCGATGCCAAGCTCTGCGGCTTTTGCGAGCTTGGAGCCAGCACCCGGACCCGCCACCACAAGATCGGTTTTCTTGGAGACGGAACCGGCGGTCTTCGCGCCGTAGCGCTCCGCCATGGCCTTGGCCTCGTCGCGGGACATGCGTTCCAGACTGCCGGTAAACACCACCGTCTTGCCTTCCACCGGCGAGCCGGTGGCGACACGCGCCGCTTCGTCAAGCGGGGTCACTTCCGCCAGAAGAGCGGCCAGCACGTCGCGATTATGCGGCTCACCGTAAAAATCCACCACCGCTTCCGCCACGATGGAGCCGATGCCCTCGACGGCCAGCATATCCTGCCAGGCATCATTACCCTTGTCGGTGCGGTCGCCACCTTTGGGAGGCTGAGCTTCCAGAGCCGCTTTCTCAAAAGCGGCATAGGAAAGATAAGCGCGTGCAAAACGCTTAGCGTTGACTTCGCCGACATGGCGGATACCGAGGCCGAACAGGAAGCGGCTCAGCGCAATTTCACGGCGGTCATTGATCGCGTCATAGAGCTTCTTCACCGAAGTTGCTCCAAAACCCTCGATGTTTTCGAGCTTCTTCAGAGGCGATGCAGCCTGACGCTTTTGCAGCGTGAAAATATCGGCAGGCGATTTGATCTTCAGGTTTTCATCTTCGGCATGGAAGAAGAACTCGACCTGCTTTTCGCCGAGACCCTCAATGTCGAAGGCATTGCGCGACACGAAATGGCGAATACGCTCAACGGCCTGCGCAGCGCAGGTCAGCCCGCCCGTGCAACGATAGACGGCCTCGCCTTCCTCGCGCACGGCATGACTGCCGCAGACCGGGCACTGGTGCGGGAATGGAAATGGCACCGCACCGGCGGGCCGCTTTTCCAGCACCACATCGACGATCTGCGGAATGACATCGCCAGCGCGCTGCACGATCACCGTATCGCCGATGCGAATGTCGCGCCCTTCGCGGATCGGCTCGCCCTTCTGGCCGATGCCCTTGATGTAATCCTCATTGTGCAGCGTGGCATTGGTCACCACCACGCCGCCGACGGTGATCGGCTCCAGTCGCGCTACTGGCGTCATCGCACCGGTGCGCCCGACCTGAATATCGATGCCGCGCAGAATGGTGGTCGCCTGTTCCGCCGGGAACTTATGCGCAATCGCCCAGCGCGGGCTGCGCGAGCGGAAACCAAGCCGCGTCTGAAGATCGAGCCGATTGACCTTATAGACCACGCCATCGATATCGTAGTCGAGATTGGGGCGCTCCAGACCAATGGCACGGTAATGGGCGATCAGTTCATCGACGCTCGACAGGCGCTTCATCAGCGGATTGACGGGGAAACCCCAGCTGCGAAAAGCCTCGACCATGCCAAGCTGCGTATCGGCTGGCATATCGGACATCTCGCCCCAGGCATAAGCGAAGAAGCGGAGCTTGCGGCTTGCCGTCACCTTGGCGTCAAGTTGGCGCAGCGAACCAGCCGCCGTGTTGCGCGGGTTCACATAGGTCTGCTTGCCTTCGGCTTCCATTTGGGCGTTGAGCGCCAGAAAGTCGCTCTTGGCCATATAGACCTCCCCGCGCACTTCCACCACCGATGGCGCGCCCGCCGGGAGCCGGTTTGGGATCTCGCCGATGGTGCGGATATTGGCGGTCACGTTTTCGCCCGTCGTACCGTCGCCGCGCGTTGCGCCGCTGACCAGAACACCGTTTTCATAGCGGATCGACATGGAAAGCCCGTCGATCTTCGGCTCGGCGGTAAAGGCGATGGAATTGTCCGGCAATTGCCCCAGAAACCGATAGACGCTGCCGACGAAATCGCGCACGTCCTCGTCCGAAAAGGCATTGTCCAGCGACAGCATGGGCCGCGAATGCACGATAGGTGCAAAAGTCGCCAGCAGAGGCGCTGCGCCCACACGGCGCGAAGGGCTGTCATCGCGCACCAGTTTCGGGAAACGCGCTTCTATCGCCTCATTACGCCGCTTTAGCGCGTCATAATCGGCATCCGAAATCTCCGGCCTGTCATTGGCATGATAAAGCTCATCGTGATGAGCAATCTCACGCGCCAGTCGCTCCAGTTCGGCAGCAGCTTCAAGGTCGGTCAGTTTTTCAACGGGAGTTTCGGACATATGCGACAAGCATCCTGGCTATCTGAATCGACCAGAAACATATCCAAGAAAAGTCATTTAGCCTACAGCCGCCTGACTTTACGAACAGAGGATACTGCCAGATAGCTGTCAGGAGGCCAGAGCGCTGTTTTCCGCGAGCAGTCGCTCCGCCGCCGCGCGCGCCTCATCGGTGATGCTGGCACCGGCGAGCATACGGGCGATTTCTTCCTGACGCTCATCCACGCCGATGGACCGGATCGATGTCGACATGCGGTCTTCATGGGTCGCAGATTTGGCAATCAGGAAATGCGTCGATGCACGGGCCGCCACCTGCGGTGCATGGGTGACCGAAAGCACCTGCACCCGCGACGACAGCCGCGCCAGACGTTGGCCGATGGCATCCGCCACGGCACCGCCCACACCCGTATCGATTTCGTCAAAAACCAGCGTCGGCGCGGAACCGCGATCCGCCAGCGCCACCTTCAGCGCCAGAAGAAAACGCGACAGCTCGCCGCCGGAAGCAACCTTCATCATCGGACCGGCGCGCGTGCCCGGATTGGTGCGCACCCAGTATTCCACCGTATCGATGCCTTCGGCAGCGCGCGCTTGCGGGTCGGTGATCATCTCCACGAGGAACTCGGCGCGTTCCAGCTTGAGCGCGGGCAGTTCCGCCATGACGGCAGTTTTCAGATGCTCCGCCGTATCCTTGCGCCGGGCGGACAATTCCGCCGCCGCCGCGTCATAGGCAGCGCGTGTCTCGGTCGCCTGCGCTTCAAGTTGCACCAGCTTTTCCGCGCCTGCGTCCAACTCGGCTAGATCGGCGTCCATCTTGTCGCGCAGCGCAGGCAAGCCTTCCACAGCGACCGAATATTTGCGCGCAGCCGCACGCAGCGCGAACAGGCGCTCTTCCACCTGTTCCAGCACGCGCGGATCGAAATCGATCTCCCGCATGGCGTGGTCGATGCCGTCCTGCGCTAGAGCCAGACTGTTCAGTGCTTCATCGATGGCTTTGCAGACCGGCTCCAGCAGATGCGGCGCTTCCGGGATTTTACGTTCCAGACGGCGCACCAGACTTGCCAGTGTCGGCACTGGCGAACCATTGCCTGACAGAAGCTCGCCCGCTTCGTTCACATCACCGGCGATCTTTTCGGATTTCATCATCACCGCGCGACGTTCGGCGAGTTCGTCTTCCTCGCCGGGCTGCGGATCAAGCTTGGTCAATTCTTCGACGGAAGAGCGCAGATAGTCACCTTCGCGCTCGGCTGCTTCCACGCGAGCGCGATGACGCGACAAGGCGGTTTCCGCATCGCGCCACGCCTTGTGCCGTTCGCGCACCACGACCGCCTCGGCGTCGAGACCGCCGAAAGCATCCAGCAATGTCCGGTGCAGATCGGTATCGATCAGCGCACGGTCATCATGCTGGCCGTGGATTTCCACCAGCCTGCGACCCAGATCGCGCAACAGTGCAACGCTTGCCGCCTGATCGTTGATGAAGACGCGCGTGCGCCCATCGCCCATCTGGAGGCGACGCAGGATGACGTCGCCGTCATCGTCAAAACCATTTTCGCGAAGGAAAAGTCGGGCCGGATGACCGCCCGGCACATCGAATACCGCCGTCACCTGCCCCTGATCCGCCCCGTGGCGAACCAGTGAAGCGTCGCCACGCGCACCGAGCGCCAGCGACAGCGAATCAAGCAGGATGGATTTACCGGCGCCGGTCTCGCCCGTCAGCACGGACAAGCCGGTCTTGAACTCGATGTCGAGCCTTTCAATCAGGACAATATCGCGGATCGAGAGGTGCGACAGCATGTCGGGCTCAAACTGTTATGAACCGCCGCCCGTGATGAGCGACGAAGCCTTGGCCAGCCATGAGCCACCGTTTTCGCGTGGTTCCAGACCACCGCTCTGCAAGAGCTTGTAGCTGTCCTTGTACCACTGGCTGTCCGGAAAATTCTTGCCGAGGACGGAAGCGGCCATCTGGGCTTCCGAGGTCAGGCCGAGCGCATAATAGGCTTCGACCAGACGCGCCAGCGCTTCTTCCACCTGACGGGTGTTGGAATATTCCTCGACCACGCCGCGGAATCGCTTGATGGCGGCCAGATATTCCTTGCGTTCCAGATAATAGCGGCCGACCTGCATTTCCTTGCCGGCGAGCTGATCGCGGGCGAAGCGGATCTTGGCCTTCGCATCGTCGGTATATTCCGAATCCGGGAAGCGATCGACCACTTCCTGCATCGCGGCGATGGCGCGGCGGCTGGCAGCCTGATCGCGTGTCACGTCCGGAATCTGACGGAAGTAGGAAAGACCGATGATGTAATAAGCGTAAGCCGATTCGGGCGATGTCGGGTAAAGCGTGTTGTAACGCTTCGCCATGCTGATCGCTTCTTCGTAGTTACCCTTGCGGTAATTGGTGAAGGCAGCCATCACGAGCGCCTTGCGTGCCCATTCCGTATAGGGATGCTGGCGGTCGATGGCAGCGAACTTCTTGGAGGCTTCGTCGAGACGGCCTGCATCCAGATTGGCCAGACCTTCATTATAGAGCTTGTCGGCAGGATCGATCGTCTCAACATACTTGGTGAGATCGATATCGTCGTCCTTGCTGGCACAACCGGCGAGCGGGATAAGAACGGCGATAGCGCCAGTCAACAGCGCAGTTTTCGTCACACCCGTGAATTTGAAACTCGTCATGCGGTCTCCGGCCTTCTGGCAGCGTCATTCCTGTTTGAAGCAACGTGCGCGCTTGTAGCATTGCAACCGTGCTTCATCCATCCAAATCATTCAACTTTGGCAAAGATTAAACAATGCCAAGGCTGTTTTGGCCGTCCATAAACCACATGCAGGCGCAATCGTCTAGCTCTACAATCGCCAGATTTTGGCCGAAACACTGTCCGGACGGCTCCTTCGCATCCTGTGAACCGTGAAGATTGGTCCCCTGATCGACCCGCCGCAAAACGGAAGGCGACTCGCATCGCAATGGTGAACCGGTGAACACGGCTCAATTAAGGCCGTGCGCCGGGATCATCCAAATTATTGTGGACGATGCTGCGAGAGGTTTAAAGCGCCCAGGGTGCCGCGATATTCGGCTTCACCGCAACGAAATCCGAGCTCTTCGCATTGCGACGCACGCCGGATGCCTCAACGATATCGAAAGCGCTCTTGTCGGCGAGAAGCGCCTTCACCGTCTCTGCATTCAGGCGATGACCGCTGCGATAGGACCGGAAGCAGCCGATAAACGGCAGACCGGCGAGCGCCAGATCACCCACCGCATCCAGCGTCTTGTGACGTACGAACTCGTCCTTGAAGCGCAGACCACCCGGATTGATGACCGAATTGTCGTCGCCGATGACCAGAGAATTGTCGAGCGATGAGCCCAGCGCATGACCGGAGGCCCAAAGACGCTCCACATCCTTCATGAAGCCAAAGGTGCGTGCAGTGGAAATTTCCTTGCGGAACACCGCCTCGTCCATGTCATTGGCAAATTTCTGACGACCGATCAGCGGGCATTCGAAATCGATCTCCACTTCAAACCGCGTGCCGGAGAACGGGCGGAACTCGCCCCAGGAGCCACCGGCTTCCACACGAACCGTCTTGAGAATACGGATGAAACGGCGCTTGGCCTGCTGCGTGACAATGCCCGCCTCATCGAGCGCTTCGATGAAGCGCGCCGAGGTGCCATCAAGAATAGGCACTTCCGGGCCATCAACCTCGACAATCAGATTGTCGATGCCAAGCGCTGCAATAGCGGCCATCAGATGCTCGACCGTATCGATCTTCGCTTCTTTCGGTCCAAGCGAGGTGCACAGGTCAGTCGCGCCGATTTCCGAAACATGGGCACGGATTTCGCGCGCGCTGGTTTTCAGGTCCGAGCGCTGGAAGACAATACCCGTATCCGCATCGGCAGGAAGAAACGTGGCCGAAGCCGGAGCGCCACCATGGACACCCACACCGGAGAGGGTCACCGCACGACCAATTGTCTTCTGATAAGCGCTCAAGACTGTTCCAATCTATTCATAATCAAGAATATACGCGCAGGCGTAAACAGGCCGCACTTGCTCGCTGGCGTACCCTGCTCCCGCAATCGCACATCTAATCCTCAAACGGATTAATCTGTTAGATATGGCAAAATTAGCGGCAGGGAAGACAAAAAGAATCACAACCCGTGTGAGCCCCAAAACAACCGACCACATATAAAATAGTGAGCCGGAACGTTCGGACAAAATCACGCTTTCTTACGCTCTATTACCATAAAAGCCGTTTTATTCCAGCATTTCCCGCAAAATACAAAAAGCCCACCTGAGACAGGCGGGCTTTCTGAAATTTTATGTCGGTGTTCGATCAGTTCGACTGACGGCGCAGGAAGGCCGGGATTTCGAGCTGGTCGTCTTCCGAAGCTGCACGCGGCTGCGGGCGGCCCTGATCATCGAGCTGGCCACGACGCGGTGCGTAGATCGAGCCGTCCTGCTGCATCGGGCGGCGTTCAGCCGGACGCATGCCGGGTTCGCGATGCTGCGCAGGCTCCAGACGGGCTGCAGGCTGCTCTTCTTCACGACGCGACAGACCGTGGGTCAGGCGCTTGAGAAGGCTCATCGGGCCGCGTGGCTCTTCCTGAGCAGGCTGTGGCTGCTGCGGAGCGCGACGGGCGGCGATTTCAGCCTGTGCAACCGGCGGGAAATCCGAAACGGCTGGCATACGTGGAGCCGGGCGCGGTTCGCGGGCCGGTTCTGCATGCATCTGCTGCGGCTGCTGGTAAGCCTGCGGCTGAGCGGCCTGAGCAGCGTGAGCCTGAGGCATCGGTGCGCGAGCAACCGGTGCGCGTTCGAAGGCTTCCGGTGCAGGTGCCTGGAAAATGCGGCTCTGCGGACGGAAATCAGGCTCTGCGGATGCAGCAGGTGCGGCTGGCGCAGCTGCAATCGGCATATCGACTTCGGCAGACTGGATTGCCTGCGCAATCGGGTCAGCCTGACGCGGCTGTTCAACGACCGGAGGACGCAGAGCGCCATGCGGAGCCATAGGCTTGGCCTGCGAGGTCGGCTGCTTTACTGGCTGGCGAAATTCCAGCGGCGCAGGCGCCGCATCTCCGATCTGCTTGTCGATGCCGGTAGCAACCACGGATACACGAATGACGCCTTCGAGACCTTCGTCGAAGGTTGCGCCGAGGATGATGTTTGCTTCCGGATCAACTTCTTCACGGATACGCGTTGCAGCTTCGTCGACTTCGAACAGGGTCATGTCGCGACCGCCGGTGATCGAAATCAGCAGGCCCTTGGCGCCACGCATCGAGGTTTCGTCGAGCAGCGGGTTGGCGATGGCAGCTTCGGCGGCAGCCATTGCGCGGCCTTCGCCGGAAGCTTCGCCGGTGCCCATCATCGCCTTGCCCATTTCGCGCATGACCGAGCGAACGTCAGCAAAGTCGAGGTTGATGAGGCCTTCCTTGACCATCAGATCGGTGATGCAGGCAACACCCGAATAGAGCACCTGATCGGCCATCGCGAAAGCGTCGGCGAAGGTGGTCTTGTCATTGGCAATGCGGAAGAGGTTCTGGTTCGGAATGACGATAAGCGTATCGACGTTCTTCTGCAGTTCTTCGATGCCGAGATCGGCCGTCTTCATGCGGCGCGCACCTTCGAAATGGAAAGGCTTGGTCACGACGCCGACGGTCAGGATACCGCGTTCACGTGCTGCGCGGGCAACAACTGGAGCTGCGCCGGTGCCGGTGCCGCCCCCCATGCCTGCGGTGACGAAGCACATATGCGTGCCATTGAGGTGATCGACGATTTCGTCGATGCATTCTTCAGCAGCGGCACGACCGACTTCGGGCTGGGAACCTGCGCCGAGACCTTCCGTCACGGCAGCGCCGAGCTGGATGATGCGGTCGGACTTCGACATGGTCAAAGCCTGCGCGTCGGTGTTGGCCACAACAAAATCCACACCGCGAAGACCGGCATTGATCATGTTGTTGACTGCATTGCCGCCGCCACCGCCGACACCGAAAACGGTGATGCGGGGCTTCAGCTCGGTGATGTCCGGCTTTTGCAGATTGATAGTCATTGGTCCTTGTTCCTCTTAAAGCCCGTCACCGCTTTTCGCCGCTGCGGTGCTGATTGGTTGTTACCCAGATGGTCACGTCCCGGAAAATTCGACTGTTCACTCAAAGATCGGTTACTCAGAAACTCTCCCTCAGCCATTGGCTGACACGTTGAATGCGCCCACCCGTACCGGTCATAAGACCGGAGGAAGCTGCTTTTACCG
This sequence comes from Ochrobactrum soli, assembly GCF_003664555.1. NCBI lineage: Bacteria > Pseudomonadati > Pseudomonadota > Alphaproteobacteria > Hyphomicrobiales > Brucellaceae > Ochrobactrum > Ochrobactrum soli. The sequence goes on from NZ_RCHH01000002.1 coordinate 173,336, forward strand.
ACCGCTCTTCTATCCCGGCCACCTGCGGGTAGATCAGAAGTCCGACGGTCGCGGCAAAAGCTGCCCCCTTAGCCGCCTCAGGCAATCCCGCTATTCCTAGAGGACGCCCGATTCGTACATTTCTTGCAAGGATTCGTCTGGCGGCCTCCGGCATGCCCGGCAATTGGCTTGCGCCGCCGGTCAAAACCACACGCTTGCCGACAATGTGTCCGAGACCCGACTGGTTCAGCCTGTCGCGAACCAGTTCCAGCGTTTCTTCCACTCTTGCGCGGATAATCCGCGTCAAAACCGACCGCGGATACTGATTGGGTACATCACGCTCGTCGTCGCCAATTGGCGAGACGGAGATGAGATCGCGGTCGTCGGCAGCGCTTGGCAGCGCCGAGCCATACATGACCTTCAGGCGTTCGGCGTCTTCCATGCGAGTGGAGAAACCGCGCGCCACATCCATCGTGACGTGATTGCCGCCGATGGCAACTGCATCGGCGTGAATGAATTTGCCTTCGGAGAAGACAGAGATCGTCGTGGTGCCGCCACCCATGTCGATGCAGGCCGCACCCATTTCGGCTTCATCGCCGACCAGAGCAGACAGACCGCTTGCATAAGGCGTCGCAACAATGGCCTCGACCGACAGATGGCAGCGATTGATGCAAAGCTCGAGATTGCGCAGCGGAGCGGCATCAGCCGTCAGCACATGCATGTCAACGCCGAGGCTGTCGCCCAGCATGCCCTGCGGGTCGCGAACGCCGCGCTCGCCATCGAGCGTGTAGCCGATCGGCAGCGAGTGAACGAGGTGACGTTCAGCGGCCAGAGCCTGTTTCGCGCCGGCTGCGAGAACGCGGCGAATATCGGTCTGTTCGACTTCATGACCGCCGAGATTCACGCTCGCGGTGAAGGTTTCGCTCTTGAGGCGACCGGCCGAAATATTCACGATCAGGCTATCGACGGTCAGACCGGCCATGCGCTCTGCGGCATCGACGGCGAGACGGATGGATTGTTCGGCGGCATCGAGATCGATGATCACGCCGGATTTCACGCCACGCGAACGCTGATGACCGATACCCAGCACTTCCATGCGGTGCGTGCGGCCTGGCAGAAGCGCGCCGCCTTCATGCGGACGCAACCTTGCGATGACGCAGGACACCTTGCTTGAGCCAACATCCAGAACCGTGAGCAGGCGCACTTTGCGCCCTGCAGTTCCGCCTTGAGATGATCCCTTACCGCCCAGAATACTCATACGCGCTTCCCCGTGCGGGCCAATTCTTTCTTACGCTCCGCCAGGAACTTCTGGCGCTGTTCCATACCGCTTGCCGTCAGCTGAACGGTCACACGATCATCCAGACGAAGATCGACCGCCATGATATCGCGGGTGAGAAGTTGCTTTTCCTCATCGAGTTTCTGGATTTGTGCGAGCGCTTTCAGCGGATCTTCCGCCGGGAGCATGATGCGCACGCCATTGTCCAGAAGAAGGTCCCAGCGACGGTCAGCGACGCGGATATAAGCGCGAACCTTGCCAGCCAGCGCCGGATAGTTTGCGACCTCGTCGACAAAGCCCTTAACGACCTTTTCAGCGCCGTCGCCAACCACAAGCGGCAGCGTGTTGTAACGCCCGGCGCGGAAAGGCACGATGGTGTCGCCTTCGGCATCGATCAGCGACAATTCCTTGTCGTTCTGCCAGATGGCGAAGGCCTGACGTTCATGCAACGCAACCTGAACCGTACCCGGATAAACCTTGCGCACTTCGGCGCTCTGCACCCATGGCAGCTGTGCGATGGCGGCGCGCGCTTCTTCAGCGTTCAGGCCGACCAGCGAAGTTTCGCCATCAAGGTTAAGCTGCCCAAGAATATCGATATCGGAGGTCTCGTGATTGCCGACGACCTTGACATCCTCGATGGCGAAACCGAGCGTCGAGGCCGTAGCCTTCACCACATCCTGCGAGTGACCGCCAACAACCATGCCGTAAATGCCGGTGGCGCCGAGGAAGCCCAGCATGCCAATGGTTCCGGCATGACGTGGAATGCTGACATTGCCCTGAAACAGACGGGCAGCGAAGCGAAACGGCTTGCGCAGAAAGCGCGGCAGGACGAATGCGACATTCATCGCCGATGCGTCTCGCATCGCGCCCGAGCGCCTATATCCATCATTTCTGCCGTTCAACGCAAACAAGACGCGTCCTCCACCATCCAACTCAACAATTCACCGAAAGAGATACCAGCCGCTTTGGCGATATCAGGCACGAGCGAGGTGGGCGTCATCCCCGGCTGGGTGTTAACTTCCAACCAGATAACTTCGCCTTCTTCTGAAAAACGATCATCGAAACGGAAGTCCGACCGGCTTACGCCCCGACACCCGATTGCCCGATGCGCCGTAAGGGCCATTGTTTGTATTTTTTGGTAAATATTTGGTAAAATTTTTGCCGGGCACACGTGAGTTGATGCGCCTGCAACATATTTTGAATCATAATCGTAGAACTGATGACCGACCGGAACGATCTCGCAGACATCCATGGCGCGGTCGCCCATCACGGCGCAGGTCAATTCGCGGCCAGCGATGTAGCTTTCAACCAGAACTTCGTCGCCATATTTCCAGTCCGCAGAGCCGATGATTTGCGGCGGATGGGTCTGGTCTTCCTTGACGATCACAACGCCAAAGCTTGAACCTTCACGCACCGGCTTGACCACATAAGGCGGCTCCATCGGATGTTCGGAACCGACATCGAAACGGTTCATCAGACGCGACGGCGCGACGGCCACGCCAGCCGCCGCAGCAACCTTCTTGGCGCGATCCTTATCCATGGCGAGCGCGGAAGCGAGAACGCCGGAATGGGTGTAGGGAATCTGGAGATATTCGAGGATGCCCTGAATGGCGCCATCCTCACCGAATGGGCCGTGCAGCGCATTGAAGGCGACATCAGGCTTCAGCTCGGCGAGAACACTGGCGACATTGCGATCCACATCGATGCGGGTCACACGGTAGCCGCGCTCTTCCAGGGTCGCCGAACAGGCCGCGCCGGACGACAGGCTGACAGGACGCTCGGAGGAGAACCCACCCATCAAAACGGCGACGTGTTTTCCCGTCATGTTAAGCATCCCCTCTGCGCAATCCCCTGCGCGGTGAATCAAGAACAGAGTCCGAGTAGCCCAGCGGCGCGGGCCGCAGACGTCCACGGCAGGAAAATCCTGCCGAATCAAATCACTGTGTGGTTAACCATAAAGAATCAGAGGATTGATTCCGTGACAAGACCCTATCAAAAGGGACGAACCTTACGCGTCGCTTGCGAAGGCAAAAAAGCCCGGAATTTCAGGCAGAAAATCCGGGCAATTTTTTTATTAAACTTTGCCGAGAAACTCTTCTACGCGCTCGCCGTCGCGGAACAAACCGAGACGCTTGATCTCCCAGTGGAGGCGAATCCCTGACGACTCAAAAACTTTTGCGCGAACTGTCTCGCCCAAAGTCTCCAGATCATGCCCGGTCGCAGTGCCGGTATTGATCATGAAATTGCAGTGCATCTCCGACATCTGGGCACCGCCGATACGCAATCCACGGCAGCCCGCCTTGTCGATTTCCTTCCAGGCAGACGTGCCTTCAGGATTCTTGAAAGTTGAGCCGCCAGTTTTTTCGCGCACAGGCTGCACCGTCTCACGGTGGTGCTGCACCTCGTCCATGGCGCGCTGGATATCCTCGCGGTCACCCGGAGCGCCCTCGAACAGCGCCGAGGTGAAGATCAGCTCCGGCGATACCGAAGAATGGCGATAGGCATAGCCCATATCGGCATTCGAAAGCACATGCAGTTCGCCCTTACGGTCGAGTGCGCGAACTTCCACAACGCGCTCGCGCGTTTCCACACCATTGGCGCCCGCATTCATGCGTAACGCCCCGCCGATGCCACCAGGAATGCCGTGGTAGAAATGGAAGCCCGTAAGGCCTGCCTCAAGCGCTGCCGCAGCTACGCGCTTGTCTGGTGTCGCTGTGCCTGCCCTGAGCTGCGTTTCGGAAACGTGCTCGACCTCGCCAAACCCCTTTGCGGAAAGCCTGACGACAAAGCCGGGAACGCCCCCGTCACGCACGAGCAGATTGGAACCGATACCAACCACGAGGATCGGTATTTCTTCCGGCACTGCCTTCAGGAAATTCGACAGGTCTTCCTCGTCGGCGGGCTGGAACAGAACCTGTGCCGGTCCACCGGCACGAAACCAGGTGATCTTGTCCATGCCCGTATCGGGCGTCAGACGCCCGCGCAGGCCCGACAGCTTGCCGTCAAGCTTCTTCAGAAGCGCCTCGCCGCTTTCCATCGGGTGATAGTCCATTACTTCTTACCCTGTTCGGCGAGTTCCTTGGGCAACGCATAGGCCCATTGCGTGATATTGCCCGCGCCGAGGCAGACGACAAAGTCGCCCGGCTGCGCGATGGAGGCAACGAGCGGGGCCAGAGCTTCCGGCCCGCTGGCGTAGCGCGCATCGCGATGGCCCGCCGTCTTGATGCGGCTGACAAGCGTTTCGGAGTTCACGCCTTCGATAGGGTCTTCGCCCGCCGTATAGACCGGCGTGACGATGACCGTGTCGGCATCGTTGAAGCATGCGGCAAATTCGTCGAACAGGCTGTGCAGGCGGGTGTAGCGGTGTGGCTGCACAATGGCGATCACGCGACCACCTGCCTGAGTTGTTGCGTCGCGTGCGGCTTTCAGCACCGCGCGGATTTCCACTGGGTGATGGCCATAATCGTCGAAAATCTCGACGCCGTTCCACGAACCCGTATGGGTGAAGCGGCGCTTCACGCCACCGAATGAACCAAGGCCGCGACGGATATCGTCAGCGGAAATGCCCAGTTCATGTGCGACTGCGATCGCCGCCGTGGCGTTGGAAACATTGTGCAGGCCCGGCATCGGCAGGCGCAGATCCTTGATCTCGACGGCCTCGCCCTTGCGCGAACGGATGACCACGTCAAACAGGTTCGCCGCACCTTCCATGCGCTGATTGACAAAACGCACTTCCGCCTGCGGGTTCTGGCCATAGGTGATGATGCGGCGATCCTCGATGCGGCCCACAAGCGCCTGCACTTCCGGATGATCGAGGCACATGACGCCAAAACCGTAGAACGGCACATTCTCGACGAACTGCGCGAAAGCGGCGCGCACATTGTCGAAATTGCCGTAATGGTCGAGATGTTCCGGGTCGATATTGGTCACAACCGCGATATCGGCGGGCAGCTTGAGGAAGGTGCCGTCGCTTTCGTCGGCTTCCACCACCATCCAGTCGCCGTCGCCCATGCGGGCATTGGTGCCATAGGCATTGATGATACCGCCATTGATAACGGTCGGATCGAGATGCCCTGCATCCAGAAGCGCTGCCACCATGGAAGTGGTGGTCGTCTTGCCATGCGTGCCGCCAATGGCAACAGCGCGGCGGAAGCGCATCAGTTCGGCCAGCATTTCAGCGCGGCGCACGATGGGCAGCAGCTTTTCGCGCGCGGCAGCCAATTCCGGGTTGGTCTTCTTGATTGCGGTCGAAACGACGATGACTTCCGCGTCGCCGAGATTTTCAGCCTTATGGCCGACGAAAACCTCGATGCCCTTCTCGCGCAGACGCTGCACATTGGCGCTGTCCGACTGGTCCGAGCCTTGGACCTTGTATCCAAGATTATGCAGCACCTCGGCGATGCCACTCATGCCGATGCCGCCAATTCCGATGAAATGAACGAGCCCGATGTTCAGCGGCATTTTCATGGCCGAGTTCCTTCTTTGAATTCGTGAACTGATTTGCCAGTTGCAATAGCCTCTGCCAGATCGGCAAGCAACCGCGCAGCATCCGGCTTGCCGACGCTTTTTGCAGCTTTTGCCTGATTTTCGAGCCTTTCCGGCTCATTCATCGCCGATTGCAGGATTTGCGCGAGGCGTTCGGGCGAAAGCTCAGCCTGTCGCACGACCTCTCCGCCGCCTGCACGGCTAAGTGCTTCGGCATTGGCCGCCTGATCGTGATCAAGCGCATGGGGGAATGGCACCAGAATGGCCGGACGACCGATCACCGTTATTTCCGAAACCGTCGATGCGCCGGAGCGCGAAATCACGAAATGCGCATCCGCCATGCGTGCCGGCATATCGTTGAAGAACGGGGCCACATCGGCTGGAATGCCAAGCTTCTTGTAGGCCTCGCGCACGGAAGCTTCGTCTTCCTTGCGCGCCTGCTGGGTGATCAGAAGTCGCGCGCGTTCCTTCTCGGGCAGAAGAGCAACCGCAGCCGGTATCGCGTTTGAGAAGAACTGCGCACCCTGACTGCCGCCGAAAACCAAAAGACGAAACCGCTCGTCCGGCTTGGCTTGCTTGTAAGGCGTGGCGGCTGCCGCCAACACAGGCGGACGTACCGGATTGCCGGTCGTCACGGTTTTATCAGCAAAAGTTCCACCCGTTTCCGGCAGAAACCCGCCTGCAATCGCCTTGACGCGCCCCGCAAGGCCTTTGTTGGCGCGGCCCATCACGGCGTTCTGTTCATGCACCAGCGTCGGAATATGCATATTGCTGGCCGCATAAAGCGGCGGCAAGGTCGGGTAACCGCCGAAACCAGCGACAAGCTGCGGCTTCAAGCGGCGGAACAATTTGCGTGAATCGAGATTGCCCTGCCACAGCGACCAGAATGTTTTGAGCAGCGCAATCGGATTGCGGCCCGCAATGGTCGCGGAACGGATCACATGCACATGGCTTTCATCGAAAGCGCCTGCAAAACGCTGCGCCCGGGCATCGGTCGCCAGATGCACATCCCAGCCGCGTGACTTCAATTCATGCGCCAGCGCTTCCGCCGGAAAAAGATGGCCGCCCGTTCCCCCGGCGGCCAATACGATAACACCTTTAGCCATCAATCCCTCACAGCGCCGGAATGCGTTCGCCCCGATTTGACCCGATATGCCCAACCGTGTGCGTCATGCGCGCTTCCGGGCGGCGACGGGTGAGCGCCAGCAAAATGCCCATGGTGATGGCAATCGCCACCAGCGACGAGCCGCCATAGGAAATGAACGGCAGCGTCATGCCTTTTGCGGGCATCAGGTGCAGGTTCACCGCCATGTTGATGATCGACTGGAAGCCGAACAGGATCACGATGCCAGACACGGCAAGACGCGTAAACGCATCGCGTTCCTTGAGCGCGATGGAAAGCCCACGCACCACGATGAAGGCAAATAGCAGCATGATGATCATGCACAGGATGATGCCATATTCTTCCGCAGCCACGGAGAAGATGAAGTCGGTGTGGCTGTCGGGAATGATGCGCTTAACGGTGCCTTCACCCGGCCCCTGCCCGAACCAGCCGCCGCGCAGAATGGCTTCGCGTCCGGCATCGACCTGGAACGTATCGCCCTCGCCCGTCATGAAGCGGTTGATACGACCGGCCACGTGGTCGAACACGAAATAAGCGCTAAAGCCGCCGCAAACCGCAAGCCCGCCCAGAACCAGAATCCAGAACATCGGCAAGCCCGCGAGGAAGAACATCGCGCCCCATGTGCCGGTGGTCAGCATGGTCTGGCCCAGATCGGGCTGCAACACCAGAAGACCGGCAACCGTGCAGAACAGCATCATGGCGAGGAAATAGCCCGGCATGTCGCCGCCACGTTCGCGCTCGGAGAAGAGCCATGCGCAGACGACCACGAAAGCGGGCTTCATGAATTCGGATGGCTGGATGGAAATACCCGCCAGATTGACCCAGCGGCGCGCACCCTTGACTTCGATACCGAAGAAGAGCGCCGCAACCATCAGCACCATGGAAATGGCGAGCAGGATCAGTGCGAAACGCCTAATCTGCCGTGGCGAAAAGAACGACACGCCCACCATGACGATAACCGCGGGGATCATGAAGATGGTCTGACGCTCGACGAAATGAAAACTGTCGAGACCGATGCGCGAAGCCACAGCCGGGCTTGCCGCAAAGGACAGAAGAATACCAAGCCCCATCAGGGCAAGACAGGCTACGAGAAAGAAGCGGTCTATTGTCCACCACCAGTTGGCGACAGGACCGCGATCGACACGGCTTACCATCAGCTTTCTCCTCCAATTGGCATGATACCGGGAAGGGCCAATACGGCGCTGCGGAAGGCATCGCCGCGTTTTTCAAAATTCTGGAACTGATCGAAGCTGGCGCAGGCTGGCGAAAGCAGCACCACCGGCTCTGCGGCTGCATCATTGCCCGCATCGCGCGCGGCATGATCGACGGCCACGGCCAGCGTATCGGAAATTTCGAACGGCACGCTGTCGCCCAGCGTCGCAGCAAACTGCGCCGCCGCTTCGCCGATCAGATAGGCCTTGGCGATACGCGGGAAGAACCCGCCGAGCGACTCGATACCGCCTGCTTTCGGCACGCCGCCAGCGATCCAGTAGATGTTCCGCGGAAAGGACGACAGCGCCGGTGCGGTCGCATCGGCATTGGTCGCCTTGGAATCATTGACGAACAGCACCTTGCCGCGCCGCCCCACCTGCTCCATGCGGTGCGCCAGACCCGGAAAGCTTTTCAGACCGGCGCGGATTTCATCGAGCGACAGGCCGACAGCGAGGCAGGCCGCCACGGCTGCGAGCGCGTTCTGCGCATTATGCGCGCCGCGCAGCGAACCGACCCCGGCGAGCGAGGCCAGTTCCTCATTCTTGCCATCGGTGGCATGAATCAAGGTCGGACCATCAGCGAAATAGCCGTTGTCGAGGTGCTTTTCCTTGGAAATCCGCGCAACATTGACGCCGTTCGCCGCCAGATTTTCAGCAATCGCCGTGCAGTAAAGATCATCAACGCCGATAATCGCGGTGCCGCTGGCCGCAACCAGCCGCGCCTTGATGGCCGCATAGTTTTCCATCGTGCCGTGACGGTCGAGGTGATCCGGCGTCAGGTTCAGCAAAATTCCGGCAGTCGGATTCAGCGAGGGTGCCAGATCGATCTGGTAGGACGAGCATTCAACCACATAGAAACGGTTGGCCGCTGGCGAGTCCAGCGTGAGGATTGCCGTGCCGATATTGCCGCCGAGTTGCATGTCGCGGCCCGACGCCTTGATGATATGGGCGATCAGCGCGGTGGTGGTCGATTTGCCGTTGGTGCCGGTAATGGCGATGAACGGGCAATCGGGTGCGATATGATTGCGCTCGCGCACGAAAAGCTCCACATCGCCGATAATTTCGACGCCTGCCGCATGGGCAAGATCGACCGTCCAATGGGGCTTCGGATGGGTCAGCGGAACACCCGGCGAAAGCACAAAGGCGGCGAACTGCGACCAGTCCGCCTGCCTCAGATCGCCGGTTGCAATACCTGTGCCTTGCGCGCGCGCGACACTGTCGGGATTATCGTCCCAGGCAATGATCTTCGCCCCTCCGGCCACGATGGCCTTGGCTGTGGCGATGCCCGACCCGCCCAATCCAAAGAGGGCGACGGTCTTGTCTTTAAGGGCGGTGATCGGGATCATTCTTCTTGCCTGTCGATACTGGTCTTGTGACTATCTGAGCTTGAGGGTGGAAAGGCCGATCATTGCGAGAATGATGGCGATGATCCAGAACCGGATCACGACCTGGCTTTCGGTCCAGCCCTTCTTTTCAAAATGGTGGTGAATTGGCGCCATGAGGAAGACGCGCTTGCCGGTCAGCTTGAAAGAGCCAACCTGAATGATGACCGAAAGCGCTTCCATGACGAACAGACCGCCGATGATGGCGAGCACGATTTCATGCTTGGTCGCAACGGCCACGGTGCCGAGCATGCCGCCCAGCGCCAGCGAACCCGTATCGCCCATGAAGATAGCGGCAGGCGGCGCATTGAACCACAGGAAGCCAAGGCCTGCACCGATCACCGCGCCTAACACCACGGCAAGTTCACCCGTGCCCGGCACGAAATGGATTTGCAGATAGTCTGCAAAGATCGCATTACCGGAAAGATAGGCGATGAAGCCGAAGGAAGCAGCGGCAACCATGACCGGCACGATAGCCAGACCGTCGAGACCGTCGGTCAGGTTCACGGCATTGCCCGCGCCGACCATCACGAAGGCGGCGAAGGGAATGAAGAACCAACTCAGATTGATGACGAACTGCTTGGCGAATGGGAAGGTCAGCGAGGAGGAGAAAGGCTCCTGCCCTGCGCGCATGATGACGAAAGCGGCAATCGCTGCGATCAGGAACTCGATGCCCAGACGCGCCTTGCCGGAAAAGCCCTTGTCGGACTGCTTCGTCACCTTGAGATAGTCGTCATAGAAACCGATGGCACCGAAGCCCACGGTGACCAGCAGCACCACCCAGACATAGACGCTGGAGAGATTGGCCCACAGCATGCACGAAATGAGAATGCCGGTCATGATCATCAGACCGCCCATGGTGGGCGTACCGGCTTTCTTGAAATGGGTCTGCGGGCCGTCGGCGCGGATCGGCTGCCCCTTCCCCTGACGCACGCGCAACGAGTTGATGATCGTCGGGCCGAACAGGAACACGATCAGCGCCGAGGTAATCATCGCGCCGCCAGTGCGGAAGGTGATGTAGCGGAACACGTTGAGCGGTGTCATGTGTTCAGCGAAGAAGGTGAGAAGCATCAGCATGTGGAGAAAATTCCCTCGACCATCGCCTATTCCGCCGGCTCGACCGGCGGAAACTGGGCAGTGAAAGCCTTGACGATTTTGGAGAAGCCGATTCCCTTGGACGATTTCACCATGACGACATCGCCGGGACGGACCGCCTTTATCACCAGCGGCAGTAATTCATCGGTGCTCTGCCTGTATTCGGTGTGAATTTCAACCGGCAAGGCGTTTTTAAGCACCGACATTTCAGGGCCACCGATAAAAAGTGAACTCACTTCGGCATCCACGATCGGACGCGCGAGGTCGGCATGCAGCTTGCCCGACTGGCGACCGAGTTCCAGCATGTCGCCGAGAACGGCGATGCGCCGTCCCTTAGGACCTTCCGGCTTGGACGACTGGAGCAATGCCAGCGCCGCACGCATGGAGGTCGGATTGGCATTATAACTTTCGTCGATCAGCGTGAATGTGCCGCCATCGGGATGTTGCAGCACATGCTGTGCGCCGCGCCCGCCTTCTGCTGAAAGGGTCGCCATCGCCATCGTCACCTTGGCGAGATCGGCGCCGACGAGATCGCAAGCGCCAAGGACGGCAAGCATGTTCTGCACGATATGACGGCCCGGTATGCTGACCTTCACGACGGCTTCGTGATTGCCGATCTTCACCGTCATGCAGGAGCATGTCGGGTGCAGCTTGACTTCACGCAGGCGATAATCGGCGCGCGCATTTTCGCCAAAGGTTGAAATATGCTCGACGCCAGCTTTCTCCGCCAGTTCTTCCAGCTGCTTGAAACGCTTGTCGTCACGGTTGAGCAACGCATAACCGCCCGGTACGATGCCTTCGAAAATCTCGGCCTTGGCGACCGCAATTTCTTCCAGATTGGCGAAATGGCCAAGATGCGCGGGCGCGATCAGGGTGATCAAGGCCACATGCGGGCGCACCATCTTCACCAGCGGACGAATTTCGTCATGATGGTTCATGCCGATTTCGAACACACCGTAATCGGTATCGGCTGGCATGCGGGCGAGCGTCAGCGGCACGCCCCAATGATTGTTGAAGGATGCAACCGAGGCATGAACCTTGCCAACGCCGGACAGGACATGGCGCAGCGCTTCCTTGGTCGTCGTCTTGCCGACCGAACCCGTCACCGCGATGATCTGGGCCTTCGAGCGCGCACGCGATGCAATGCCCAGCTTGGTCAGCGCTTCAAGCACGTCTTCCACGACGATCATCGGCACTTTCAGATTGCCGAAAGCAGGCAGGCGATGCTCAGCCACCACCAGAAGACCTGCGCCAGCCGCCATTGCCGCCGTGGCAAAGTCGTGGCCGTCGAACAGGTCGCCCTTGATGGCGAAAAAAGCCTCGCCGGGCTTCAGCGTGCGGCTGTCGATGGAAATGCCGGTGATGCCTTTAGGGAGCTTGCCGAAGGGCCTGCCTCCCATGGCCTCAACCATATCAGCCGATGACCACAGCCAGTCTTTCATCCCTGACGCTCCTCAAGACGGGCAGCCAGTGCGGCTGCGACTTCCGCATGATCGGAGAACGGCAAGGTGATGTTGCCAACGATCTGGCCTTCCTCATGTCCCTTGCCCGCAACCACCAGCGTGTCGCCCGGCATCATCATGGACACAGCCGTGAAGATCGCTTCGCGGCGATCGCCGATTTCGGTCGCTCCGGTTGCCGCGGCCATGATCTCGGAGCGAATCTGCGCCGGCACTTCCGAACGCGGATTGTCGTCCGTGACGATCACCACATCGGCAAGACGCGAGGCGATTTCGCCCATGATCGGGCGCTTGCCCTTGTCACGATCACCGCCGCAACCGAACACGACAATCACGCGGCCCGTGGTGAATGGGCGAACCGAAGTCAGAACATTTTCAAGCGCTTCCGGCTTATGCGCATAATCGACATAGGCCGGTGCGCCATCTTCGGTCGCACCCACCAGATCGAGACGGCCCGGCGCGCCCTTCAGGCGTTCCAGCGCGCGCATAGCGGCGGCAGCGGGCACGCCCGTAACCATAGCGAGACCGGCTGCGACCAGCGCATTCGCCACCTGGAAATCACCGGCCAGCGGCAGCTCGATTTCAAAGATTTCATCGCCGATGCGCACTTCCACATGCTGGCGGAAACGCTCATGCTCGACGCGCTTCAGATTGATGAAACTGCCCTTGCGGCCGACGGTCTTCACGTCACAACCGGCAGCGGTCGCCGCATCAATGGCCTGTTGCGAGAAATGATCGTCCGAAAAGATGATCGCAGGCGCACCCTTCGGCAGCAGCGTATCGAACAGGCGCATTTTCGCGCCGAGATATTCTTCGATGGTCGCGTGATAATCCATGTGGTCGCGGCCAAGATTGGTAAAGGCACCAGCGGCGAGTTTCACGCCGTCGAGACGGCGCTGGTCCAGCCCGTGCGAAGAAGCTTCCATCGCGGCATGGGTCACGCCTTCATCGGCAAGTTCGGTCAGAACGCGCTGCAACTCCACCGGATCGGGCGTCGTCAGCGAATTATAGTCGCTGCGGGTCGGCGAAAACACGCCGGTCGTGCCGATGTTTGCAGCAGGGAAGCCCGCATAGGCCCATATCTGACGCGTGAAGGAAGCAACGGAGGTTTTGCCGCTCGTGCCCGTAACGGCAACCATGATTTCAGGCTGCTTGCCATAGAACTGCGCCGCAGCGGTGGCCAGCGCATGACGCGGATCGTCTACATGCAAGACTGGCACGCCCGCATCGGCGATGGTTGCATCCTTGGCGGCGATGACGGCGGCAGCGCCGCGTTTGATCGCATCCGCAGCGAATGCCGCTCCATCCGCCTTCACGCCTTTCAGCGCGGCAAAGAGAAAACCGCGTTCGACCTTGCGGGAATCCGAGGTAACGCCCGTGATTTCAACCTCACCGTCATTGCCGGAGGCCAGTTCCTTAAAAAGAGCGATTTCCTTCAGTTTCATGGCAATCAAATCCAAATTCCGTTGCGTCGTACCCAAAGTGGCCTCGCGGCCTGAAGCTGCACCACACGAATCAGTCGTATTCGTTGGAAACCATTGCTGGCGGCAATTCCTGTTTTAAATCAGGCCCGCCGCTTACATTGCTAACAGTTGCCGGAAGCGCATCCAGCTCGAAGTTCGGTTTGACCCCGAGGAAGGATGCCGAGCGGCTGATGATTTCATAGACCATCGGCGCAGCATTGAAGCCCGCAGTCGCACCGAATTTGCCCTGTTCCGGCTTCGGCTCGTCGATGATGGTCAGCACCACATAGGCCGGATCTTCGATCGGAAACGCGGCAAGGAAGGCGTTAAAGCGCGAATCCTTCGAATAGCGACCGTGAACCACCTTTTCAGCCGTACCCGTCTTTCCACCGACACGATAGCCCGGAACGGCTGCGCGCTTGCCCGAACCGCCCGGCGCCGTGGCATTGAGGCGGTAGAGATAACGCATATCAGCAGAAACTTGTGGATGAACGACCTGCTTCTCTCCCAGCGCGACGGTCTCAGCCTGAGAACGCATCAGGAAGGTCGGGTTGAACAGCTTGCCACCGTTCATCAACGCTGCCGCACCCACCGCAGTCTGCAACGGGGTCGTCATCATGCCGTGACCGAACGAGATGGTCATCGAATGGACCTTCTTCCAGACGCGCGGCTCAACGGGACGCGCCACTTCCGGCAATTCCGTCTGCATGCGGTCAAGAAGACCCATCTTCTTGAGGAAGGCGCGGTGGCCTTCGATGCCGACGGCATCGGCTTCGCGACCGGAACCGATATTCGACGAATAGATGAAGACTTCCGGCAGCGTCAGCCAGCGGCCCTTGCCGTGGAAGTCGCGGATGGTCTGGCGACCAAACACCAGCGGACGCGTCGCATCGAGCTTCGACTGCAAGGTGAACTTGCCGGAATCGAGCGCCATCGCCGTCGTGAAGGTCTTGATGGTCGAGCCCATTTCATAGGTGCCCGCCGACATGCGGTTCAAACGATCCTTGTCGAGCGCATTGACCGGGTTGTTCGGATCGAAATCCGGTACTGAGGCCATGGCGATGACTTCGCCGGTCTTGATGTTGAGAACAACGGCGCCGGCGGCAATGGCGCGATAACGCTCCATGGCCTTGACCAGAACGTCGCGCATGATGTGCTGCACGCGAATATCGATGGACAGGCGCACCGGCTCCAGCGACTGACCGGTCGCAAGACCGGCAAGACGGAGATCGGTCAGGCCCTGGCTGTCGATATATTTTTCCATACCGGCAATGCCCTGATTATCGACATTGACCAGACCGAGAATGTGGGATGCGGTAGGACCGCCCGGATAGAAGCGGCGCTTTTCGGTGCGGAAACCGATGCCCGGAACGCCCAGCGCCATGATCTGGCTCTGCTGCTTCGGCGTCAGGCCGCGCTTGACCCAGACAAAGCCCGCGCCGCTCTTGAGGCGCTTGTAGGTCGCCTCCCAATCGAGATCGGGTAGCACCGTGGAGAGCATTTCGATGGTTTCGTCGGGATCGACGATCTTGCGCGGTTCGGCGTAGAGCGAAGCGGTGTTGATATCGGTCGCGAGAATTTCGCCGTTGCGATCCAGAATATCCGGGCGCGAGGCAAGCTGTTGCACGGCTGGACCGGAAGCATCTTCGTCCTCACCGCCAATCATGCCGAAATAGACGAGCTTGCCGCCTATCACGCCATAAATGCCGACGAAGCAGGCAATCGCCATCCACAAACGGTTGCGCGCACGATTGCCGTGCTTTTTACGCGACCCGACAAAAGCCATGTTGCCAGCCAGCTTTTCATCGCCGACCGGCTCCATGCCGTCCATCATATCCTGCTTTTTCTTTTTTGAAAGACCGAGTTTCAGCCGCATGATCAGTGCTTTGCCCCGCTCTTCTTGACGCTGCCGGTCGTGATCTTGTCCTGTTCGAGGACGCCGCTTGCAACCAGTTCATCGGTGCCGGAAATGATCTTCTGAATGTCGTCCAACGGACGCTCCGGAATGTCACCGGCGCTCAAAATGAGCTGCTCGGCCACGATGGGCTGCAGGTTCAGTTCTTTTTCATAAACGCCCGTCAGGCTTTGCAGACGGCCCGGCTGGGTCATAAGCGCCCAGTCGGCGCGCAGCAGCGTGATCGTGTCGCGCTCGGAATTGATCTGACGCGTCAGCTTGGCGATGACCGCGATCTGCTTTTCCGCGTCATACTTGATGGTGTAGGTGACAGCCGCTGCCACCAACATCGCCGCAATCATGATGAGATCGAAAGTACGCAGCACTCGTTCAACTCCGGCTTAGTTCATGCGTTTCAGGCAGTTTGGGAAGCCCGAACAGCGAAAGATCGTCTTCAAGCGACGGATTATCAGTCCGCACTCCTGCGCGCAGCTTCGCCGAGCGCGCACGTGGATTGCGGGCTTCTTCTTCCGGCGTCGGCCCGACAGCGCCCTTAACGGCGGGCGTGAAACTTGGATGGCGCACATGGGTTTCGGGCATATGCCGCGAACCCGCACTGCCGCCTGCACGATCCGCGAAATAGCGCTTCACCATGCGGTCTTCGAGCGAATGGAACGTCACCACCACCAGCCGACCGCCGGGCTTTAAAACCTGTTCGGCTGCCAGCAATGCGCGGGCCAGTTCGCCCAACTCATCATTCACGTAGATGCGCAATGCCTGAAACACGCGCGTCGCAGGATGGATAGGCACTTTGGGATTACGACCGACCAGCGTTTCAATCGCATTGGCGAGATCAAGCGTGCGGGTGAACGGCTGCGCCTCGCGGCGCTTCTCGATCATCCGCGCGATGCGCCCTGCATGACGCTCCTCACCGAGGAAATTGAAAATGCGCGCCAGATCGCCCATCTTCAGGCGATTAACAACATCGGCAGCGCTGGGACCTTTGCTGGACATGCGCATGTCGAGCGGCCCGTCCTTCTGGAAGGAGAAGCCGCGCTCGGCTTCATCGATCTGCATCGACGAAACACCGATATCGAGCACAACGCCATCCACTTTGCTGCCTGCTCCCTTCACTTGCGCAACGGCTGAATCCAGTGCCGAAAACCGGCTTTCCACCAGATGCAGACGACCTGGAAACTGCTTTTCGATGGCGCGCCCGGCTTCGATGGCCGTCGGATCGCGGTCGATCGCGATCACTTCGGCGCCCTCGTCCAATATGCGACGGGTGTAGCCGCCTGCCCCAAAGGTGCCGTCGACGATGACTTCGTCGGGCTTGGGCTTGAGAGCGTCAATCACCTCGGAGATCAACACCGGAACGTGACGGACTTCAGCCCCTTCGGCTTGAGATTTGTCTCCGCCGAGGCTCGCCATCATTCCGTTCCTTTCCCGGGAGTTGCCCCCGCTATCCTGTTTTCTGTCTGCGGATTCCGACCATTTGTCGTCATGACGGATTCGTTCGTCAGTTATCGGATATTAAGCTTAATGAAGCGTTATCCTTTACATGAGCGCACAGGAATATTGAGGGGAGTAAGGGAGTAAGGGAGTAAGGGAGTAAGGGAGTAAGGGAGTAAGGGAGTAAGGGAGTAAGGGAGTAAGGGAGTAAGGGAGTAAGGGAGTAAGGGAAGAGGATCGCGAGCGCTTTGTCAGCGCAAGCGTTTTTTTCGGGGCTACGAGTTCCTACCCTATTCCCCTATTCCCCTATTCCCCTATTCCCCTATTCCCCTATTCCCCTACTGCCCTACTGCCCTCCCTCCTCCCCCTATTGACGCGCCACCCGTCTGCCATTATTAAATGCAAATAGTTTGCAAGTGCATATTGGTAATAAAGGTATTTAGCATGACACCCCATGGAGCGGGCCCCTCCGAAGGTCATGACGTCACTTTTGAAGGCTGGCGGCGGGATCGCGGCGAAGCCTCAATGTCCGATGTTCATCGCTCCGTGGCGGTCAACCGCTCCGGTTCGCGCTTTCGCAGGGCCATGGCCTTTGTCGGCCCTGGCTATCTGGTCGCCGTCGGCTATATGGACCCCGGCAACTGGGCGACCTCGCTCGCCGGTGGTTCCCGCTTCGGCTATGCGCTGCTGTCGGTCGTGCTGCTGTCCAACCTGATGGCCGTTTTGTTGCAGGCGCTCTGCACACGGCTCGCAATCGCGACTGGCCGCGATTTGGCGCAGGCCTGCCGCGATGCCTATCCCCGTTTTCTCGCCTGGCCGCTCTGGCTGCTGGCGGAACTGGCGATCTGCGCCACCGATCTTGCCGAAGTCATTGGCACAGCCATCGGCCTCAACCTTCTGTTCGGCATTCCGCTCGAACTCGGTGTCATTATCACCGCCGCCGACGTGCTTCTGGTGCTCTATCTGCAAAATAAGGGCTTCCGCCGCGTCGAAGCTCTCATCATGACGCTTCTGGCCGTCATCGCGCTCTGTTTCCTGATCCAGATCCTGATGGCGCAGCCGAAATGGAACGAGGTCATTCTCGGATTTGCGCCAACGGTCGAGATCATCCGCAACCCGGACATGCTTTATATAGCGCTCGGCATTATCGGCGCGACGGTCATGCCGCATAATCTCTATCTGCATTCGGGCATCGTGCAGACCCGCGACTATGGACACACAACCGCTGAAAAGCGCGAAGCCATCCGCTATTCGACGCTTGATTCCACCATCGCGCTGACATTCGCGCTGCTGGTCAATGCATCGATCCTGATCCTCGCCGCAGCCAGCTTCAACGCGACCGGCAATACCGGCGTGGAAGATCTGGACAAGGCGCATGCCCTGCTCAACCCGCTGCTCGGATCATCGCTTGCCCCCACGCTTTTTGCCATCGCGCTTCTGTGCTGCGGCCTGAATTCGACCATCACCGCCACCATGGCGGGGCAGATCGTCATGGAAGGCTTTATCCGTATCCGGTTGAAGCCGTGGCTGCGCCGCGCCATCACCCGCTTTGTGGCCATTGTGCCCGCCGCCGTCGTGACGATCATGTACGGTTCGCAGGGCACGACGGAACTCCTGATCCTGTCGCAAGTTGTACTCAGCCTGCAACTGCCCTTCGCGGTCATACCGCTGGTCATGTTCACGGCGGAAAAGAAGAAGATGGGATCGCTGGTGGCGCCGCGCTGGGTCACGCTTCTGGCCGCCATCACTGCGGTCATCATCGTCGTTTTGAACCTGAAGCTCATCTATGACTTCTTCACCGGCGTACCGATCTGATTAATCCAGCGCATCCCGAAAAGTGTGAAACGGTTTTCGGAAAAGATGCGCGTTAAAATGAAGGATCCGCGCAACGCCTCCCAAGCAGCTGCGCACAAGCAAAAAGCCCGGCTCAAAGCCGGGCTTTTTCGCTATCGAAGAAGTGTCAGCCGGTCTGTAAGCCGGGTTCTGTATGGCCGGGCTTTCGCCCGACGTGGCAGCCATTCATCTGGGGCGGATGTTGCCACCCGCCTCTTGCAACCCACCCGGACGACTGATCCGGAAACCGATTGCCGGTCCTTGCGAACCGGCGCGCCGTCCCTATTCGGTTTTGCTCCCGGTGGGGTTTACCGTGCCGTCTGCATTGCTGCAGACGCGGTGGGCTCTTACCCCACCCTTTCACCCTTACCTCGTCATCCCTGTCGTTGCAGCTTCTGCACAACGATACGGAAGACGAGGCGGTTTACTTTCTGTGGCACTATCCCTGGGGTCACCCCCGCCGGGCGTTACCCGGCACCGTGTTTCCCTGGAGCCCGGACTTTCCTCACCTGCCGCCTTTCGGCATATGACAAGCGCGGCTGCCCGACCGACTGACACCGCGTATAAATTCGCTTCTGCCCGAAAAAGCAACAAAAAAGCCGGTAGCAAAACCGCTACCGGCTTTTCGTTCACATCAAACGGCTTGAAACTCTACGCAACCGCCGACGCAAATTCTGGAGCGAACTCCAAAAGCGATGCTTAAAGTCCGGCCATATATGCCTTCACCGAGCTGCAATATTTCGCAGAGATCGGGTTCATGCGCTTTGCACCATGACCGGCATTGTATTTCAGGATCGTGCCGCAGGTGCTGCCGCCGCCAAGCTTCTGGGCCATGGCGAGGTATTTCATGCCGTACTGGATGTTCGTGGCAGGCTCATAAAGCCCCTTGGCCGAGCCGGAATAGCCCATGGCGCGCGCCGTCGAGAGCTTGATCTGCATCAGGCCGATTTCGCCTGCAGCACCGCGCACATTCGGCTGGAAATTGCTTTCGTGACGCACGACCGCATGAGCGAGCGAGGACGGTACGCCATAAGTGGAAGCGTAGCGGTTGATGATCTGTGAGTAGCCGCTGCCGCTCTTGACCGAACGGCTGGCACCACCGGACTTGGACGAACCGGAACGCGAACCCTTGCCTGCGGGGGCTGCGCGGTTGGTGATGACGGACGCCTTTTTGACCGAAGGCTTCGCCTTGTCGGCCTCAGCAACTTTGTTCTGCTGACGCGCCTTGAGAAGTGCTGCGAGGTTGGTTGGTTCACTTGCAGGGGCGCTAAGCGCCGGATTCAGGCCAAACGAACTCATCGCGCCAACAAGGGCGCTAACAATAACAAATTTTACTTTCATAACCTACCGTCTTGGAACGTTTCTTATGGGGGACCGCCCGTCTTGGGGGGAGACGATCCGTTTATTCGGGTCCCGTCCGGTATGAGCTCTCGAGGCCCATTTCCGCTGGGATTGATCGATGATCTGAAGGGGAAATGCAGCCGAAGATAGGTTGCAAAAGTAAAATCGTCTTACAAGTTGTAACAAAACCGACTCAATCGGACGTGAGTCGACGCCCCGTCACTTAAGCGAGGTCTAAAAGGCGATTCGGCTAAATTTTTGAAATTTTGAACGAAATTCTAATTAAATTGCGAAAGACGCCCGATGGATACTGCTTGATCAGGCGGTAACATTTTGCAGGGAAAAAATCAGCCTGTAGAGGGTATCTATGGTAGAAACATCGGCAACACCGTCTACATTTTGTGGCCGAAAGTGACGCTGAAATGCCTTAACCACGATTTCCGTGGCTTCATCGAAGATACCGGTGATCTCAATTCCATAGCCGTAGAGCGCCAGCATGGACTGCAAAGCCTCCACCGGCTGCCCCTGTTCGCCCCGCGCCAAAAACCGTCCGCCGCGGATCGGCGTCGGCTCCACATAATGCCCGACACCCGCCTCATACAGACGTTTCCACGGAAAGCTTTGGCCGGGATCGGTCTTGCGCGCCGGTGCGATGTCCGAATGCGCCAGCACGTTCTCCGGCGCGATGGCGTGGCGTGCACAAATATCGCGGCTGAGACGGATCACCGCCTCGATCTGCGCATCCTTAAACGGCGGATAGTCTTGCAGAACGCCTGGATTGACGATTTCGATGCCGATAGATGCCGAATTGATGTCGGTCTCGCCTTTCCAGAAGCTCTTGCCCGCATGCCAGGCGCGGGCCTTTTCCGAAACCATCTGCAACACCTTCCCGTCCTCTAGAACGAGATAGTGAGCCGAGACCTGCATTACGGGCGATTTCAGAATGTCGATCGCCTCCTGCGCGGTCGCAAGGCCGGTGTAATGCTGGATCAGAAAAACCGGCGTCTTGCCGTCGCGGCGCGGACCGAAATTGGGCGAAGGATCGAGCGTGGCATCGGGAAAATCGGGCTTTTCCAGCGCCAGTTCCGCCAATTCCTCATCCTGAAATCCGGTTGCGTCGCTCGACGTCTGCATCACGCAGCCTCCAAATGCTTTTCTATGCTCGCCCAAGCCGCGTTTATGGCAGCAAGGCGCGCATTGGCAATAGCAATAAATTCGAGCGGCAAACCTTCGGCAACCAGCCGGTCGGGATGGTGCTGCTTGACCAGCGAACGGTAGCGGCTGCGCGCAGTATCGAACGACACCCCGCGTTCAAGACCCAGAATGGCATAAGGATCGCCCTCGCCACGCTGCACATGCCGGATCGCGATGCGGTCGAAGGCAACCTCGTCAAAGCCGAAAATACCGGCGACTTCGGTTAGAAATGCCAATTCCTTTTCATGGACATAGCCATCCGCCTTGGCGATATGAAACAGTCCGTCGAGAATATCTTCCAGAAGATGGCACTCGGCCTGGCCTTCCTGACAAAGTCCGGCCAGCTGGCGCGCATAGCTTTCGAAACCCGCCACATCCTGCTTGGCCAGATCGTAAAGCCGGGCGACATGCGCGGTTTCTTCCTGCGGCACCGCAAAAATATCCTGGAAAGCGCGTATCTCGTCCTGCGTGACCACGCCGTCGGCCTTCGCCATTTTTGCGGAGAGCGCGATCATGGCAATCGAGAAGGCCACCCGCCTGCGCGTATCGGCATCGCCTTCAAAAACGGTGCGCACAGCCTCGATAACGCCTGTAATGGCGTTCGACGTCACTGACGCCACAAACTCACCGATGCGAACCCAAATCGACATGGGGCTTTTCTACAAAATTCCGTCGCGGCTGGAAACCGCCTGCATGAAGCGAAGTCGAAAAAACAATGATTTATATGCGCTTATCACCGGTCTGTGATAAGAAATGCCCTGAACTGTTATGGTGTAAACCAAAAAAGGAGAACGCTGTTCCCAATTAATTGGATTGAACGGCGTTCTGGCGTTCATTGAAGGAGCGTTGTGCCGTCGCGGCGGCAGCTTCTCCGGCGGCCTGGGCCTGCTCGGCATTTTGCCCGACAGCCTTTGCGGCAGATTCGGCATTAGTGCGGGCGCGTTCGATGGCAGCCGCCTGTTCTTCGGGCGTGGTCACACCGGCGTTCTCGCGCAGTGCCTTGACGAGATCCGGCCCCTTTTTTTCCGATGCGCCTTCCGCTGGTGCGGCAGGCTGGGAAACAGCAGCGCCGTCCTGCGCCGGAGCGGCAGCCTTTTCCTCGTTGCCCTTGCCGCAAGCAGCAAGCGCAACCAGAACAATGGCGGCAACGAAAAACAGGGTGTTACGGTTCATGACCAAAGCCATAACCGAAGATAGCCTGCGTTTAAACACGGAAATCGCTTGCGCGCCGTCTTTCCCGTAAAATGCCGCGGGATCGTTCATGCATTACACTTCCTTCTGGGACAAATGGCGATCCAGTTTCCCGGATCGCCATTCGTATGACGTTTACCACACGGGTCTATGACAGCTCACCAGCCGTAACTTGCCCGTGCTTTATTGATACAAAATAGCACCCTGGCTTAATTAGCAGGCGCAGTACCAGTACCGCCCGTACCCGTGCCCGGATTTGCCGGAGCCGGTGTTGCAGGCGTGGTGTTCGTATCATTGTTCGAAGGTGCGGCCGGCGTCGTTGGAGCCGGTGCCGGAGCGTTGCTTGCGCCGTCATCCTTCTTGTCGTTGCAGGCGGCAAGGCCCAGAAGCGATACAGCGGCAACAGATGTAATCAGAAACTTCTTCATTTTGGCTCTCCTTCCTAGCGTGGGTTGCTCGATCCGAGCTTATCCCTGTTGAGCATGGCGCAGTTTGCGCAGACACCCCTCTGCTCTTTTCATAGCTTTCTTCGTGTCCATCCGGCTTCTTACCGGTCGGGCACTTTTGCGGTTGGATCAGGCACAGAACTCCTGTCGATACCCACCGTCACAGAAGAAAACGGCAGACCAAAGGAAAGGTTCTCTCAATTAGTCTTACTGTCCGTAATAAAACGCCAATATTGCAGACACTTAATCCCGCATTTCCCAGTCAGAAGCGATCATTAATCCGTCAATCCCCCATGTCACAGCGATGTCATGCCCAGTGTTTAACTTTTTTGAAACCAAGCACGGGATTCGTCCCAAAGGGGAATTCATGGCCGACCAATCAGCCGACGGTACTATTCTGAAGCGTGCAGTAACTCAGAACCATGCGCTTTCCCGCGCGGGTTTTTCGGAACGGTTGTTTGCCTGGCTCTTTAAGGGGCTGGTCTATCCGCAAATCTGGGAAGATCCGGATGTGGACATGGCGGCCCTCGCCATTCAGCCCGGTCATCGCATCGTCACTATCGCGTCTGGCGGCTGTAACGCGCTTTCCTATCTCACCGCCGATCCGGCCCGCGTCGAGGCCGTTGATCTCAACGAGGCTCATGTCGCCTTCAACCGGCTGAAGCTGGCCGCGCTCAAGAACCTGCCAGATTACAGCGCCTTTTACCGCTTCTATGGCAAAGCTGACGACAAGACCAATCTGGCTGCCTATAAGCGCTTCGTGCGTCCGCATCTTGATGCCGAAAGCCGCGCTTACTGGGAAAAGCGCAAGTGGAACGGTCGCCAGCGCATTTCCATCTTCTGGCGCGATCTTTACCGTCACGGCCTGCTCGGCGTATTCATCGGCATGGGCCATCGCGTGGCGCGGCTCTATGGCATTGATCCGCGCGATATTCTCAAATCGCGCAGCATGGAAGAACAGCGCAGCTTCTTCGACACCGCACTTGCGCCCTTGTTCGAAAAACGCATGGTGCGCTGGGCAACCGCACGCAAATCCTCGCTGTTCGGTCTTGGCATTCCGCCCCAGCAATATGATGCGCTGGCCACCGCCGGAAACGGCAATATGGCCGAGGTGCTGCGCAGCCGCCTTGAAAAGCTCGCCTGCGGCTTTCCGCTGACGGAGAACTACTTTGCCTGGCAGGCTTTCGGACGCGGCTATAGCGGCAACGAAGAAACCGGCCCGCTGCCGCCTTATCTGTCGCGCGCCAATTTCGAAACAGTCCGCGCCCGCGCCAACCGCATGACGGTGCAGAACGCCAACTATACCGATTTCCTCGCCGCCAAGCCCGCCGGTTCGGTGGACCGCTACATTCTTCTCGACGCGCAGGACTGGATGAACGACAACCAGCTCAATGCCGTCTGGAGCGAAATCACACGCACTGCCGCACCGGGCGCTCGCGTGATTTTCCGCACTGCCGCCGAGCCGAGCCTGCTGCCCGGTCGCGTCGCGCCGGAAATTCTCGACCACTGGGAATACCGCGAAGACGAATCCCGCGCATTGCATGACCGCGACCGCTCGTCGATTTATGGCGGCTTTCACCTTTACGTCCTGAAGGACGCGTGACATGCTGCAAAATACTGAAGGCAGGCAGGGCAACAGTCAGGGCGCAAGTCATGCGCGGCTGATGGACCGGGTCTATCGCCGCCAGCGCCACTTTTATGATGCGACCCGCAAATATTACCTGCTGGGCCGCGACCAGATGATCGCGACGCTCAATGTGCCGGAAGGCGGCAGCGTTCTGGAAATCGGTTGCGGCACGGGCCGCAACCTCGTCAAGACGGCCGAACACTACCCCGATGCAAAACTCTATGGCATCGATATTTCAGCAGAAATGCTGGAAACGGCCCGCAGTGCCGCCAAACGTGCGGGCATCGAAAGCCGCACCCGGCTGGAACGCGCCGATGCGGCGCAGTTCGATCCCGAACAGCTTTTCCATCAAACAGGCTTCGACCGTATCTTCATTTCCTATGCCATATCGATGATCCCGCAATGGCAATCGGTCATCCGCGAGAGCATTCGCCATCTGGCGCCACAAGGCGAGTTGCATATCGTCGATTTCGGCGATCAAAGTCGCCTGCCCCGATGGTTCAAGCGCGGGCTCTATAAATGGCTCGACTGGTTTCATGTCACGCCGCGTCAGGACATGTTCGCCGTGTGCGAACAGCTTGCTGTCGAACGCGGCCTCACAGTGGAACGCCGCGTGCTTTATCGCGGCTTTGCGTGGATCGCCGTCATCCGGGCTTTTGCATAAAATTAGGAGCAACAACGCCACAGGCTGGTGACGACCGGGTGCGGATCGCGTAACCGTTGTAGGGACCGATTCGCGACACCGGAAACCCTGCATGAAACGTCTCATGAGCCGTCTGGCCAGCCGCAATTTTCTTGGCCCCTGCTTTGCCTCCTGCATGGGCGTTTTTCTGCTTTCGGCCTGTACGACAGTGGATTACGATTTTTCCGATGTGAAAAAGAACGGCACGGTCGCCCGCATTCCACCTCCATCGGGATCGGTGAAGGCGCCGCGCTTCGGCGACCGCGATCCGCATGACTGGACCGGCAAGACGCCCTGGCACTATCCGATCCACGGCACTGACGTTTCGAAATACCAGACCAGTGTGGACTGGAGCGCGGTCCGCGCCAGCGGCATTTCCTTTGCCTTTATCAAAGCGACGGAAGGCGGCGACCGTCTGGACGACCGCTTTGCCCAACACTGGAATGGCACACGCGAGGCGGGCATTCCCCGCAGCGCCTATCATTTCTATTATTTCTGCCGTCCGGCCATCGAACAGGCGCGCTGGTATATTCAGAACGTGCCGCGCGACCCGTCCGCGCTGCCGCCCGTTCTCGACATGGAATGGAACCCGCAATCGCCGACCTGCAAATTGCGGCCCAATGCAGCGGTTGTGCGCAAGGAAATGCGCATCTTCCTTTCAGCGCTCGAAAAGCATTACGGCAAGCGTCCGATCATCTACACGACCGTCGATTTCTTCGACGATAACGACCTGCGCCAGCTTCCAGACTATCCGTTCTGGCTGCGCTCGGTCGCGGGCCACCCGGACGAAAAATACGGCCCGCATCCGTGGACCTTCTGGCAATATACCGGCACGGGCAGCATTCCGGGCATCAAGGGCGACGCGGATATCAATGTCTTCGCGGGCGACGCAGCCACATGGAAAAAGTGGCTGGAAAGCAACAAGGGCCGTTAAGACGGGCCTGTTTGGCTGATCGCACCAAGTTTTGCTTCATTTCCGGGTCTTGTTGAGGCAATAGCTTTAACAATTCCCGGAAGGGCAAGCCTGTGCCCTGCAAAATAGTGTGAGTTACCGATGAAGTTTGTTGCTTCCATCATGACAGCCGCCCTGCTCGCTTCGACCGCTGTGTCGCATGCGCAGACCGCAAGTGCGTCTCCGGCACCTGCGGCTCCGGCTGAAACTGCCGTAAACATGCCCAAGCCCGAATGCGAAACCGATCTCGGCCAGTGGGTCGAAAATCTGGCCAAGGAAGCGCGTGAAGCTGGCGTCGGCGACAAGGGTATCAGCGAGCTGCACAAGGCCTCGCTTGAGCAGAAGGTGCTCGACCGGGATCGCAAGCAGACCGTCTTCAACCTGACCTTCACCGAATTTTCCAAGCGCCTCATCTCCGAAGCGCGCCTGAAAAAAGGCCAGGAAAATCTGGTTAAATATGCCGATGTCTTCAAGAAAGTCGAAGACACCTATGGCGTGCCGGGTCCCGTTCTCGCTGCCTTCTGGGGCCTTGAAACCGACTACGGCGCGATTCAGGGCGATTTCGACACGCTGAATGCGCTTGTTACCCTTTCCTACGACTGTCGCCGCCCGGACCTTTTCCGTCCGCAGTTGATCGCGCTGCTCAAGCTGTTCGACACGGGCGTTGTCGATGCGAGCACGACCGGCGCATGGGCTGGCGAAATCGGCATGATGCAGCTTCTGCCCAAGGATTATCTGGAGCGCGGCGTCGATGGCGACGGTGACGGCAAGGTCGATCTGAAGAACAGCGTTCCCGACGCCATGATGACCGCCGGTCGCATGATTTCGGAACTTGGCTGGAAACGCGGCCAGCCGTGGCTGGAAGAAGTGCGCATCACCAAGGATTTGCCTTGGGAAGAAGCCATCCGCACCAACCGCAAGCCGCACTCCTGGTGGGCCGCGCAGGGAGTGACCGGCCTGAAGGGTCCGCTTGGGCCGGATGACGGCGATGCTTCGCTGCTGCTGCCGCTGGGCCGCAAGGGCCCGGCCTTCCTGTCCTATGCGAATTTCGACGTCTTCGTCGAATGGAACAAATCCATCGTCTACGCCACAACCGCAGCCTATTTTGCGACCCGCCTCGCGGGTGCACCTGCATTCGATCCCGGCAATCCAATTCCGGGTCTGACGCAGGATCAGATGAAGGAGCTGCAAACCAAGCTTCAGGCGCGCGGCTATGATATGGGCGCGAAGATCGACGGCGTTTACGGTCTCCTGACCCGCGATGCCGTGCGCGCCGAACAGATGCGGCTTGGCATGCCGGCCGATTCCTGGCCAACCCAGGAGCTGCTGGACAAGCTCTGAGTCACACAATGAAGGCGCGGGCTAATCCCCGCGCCTTTTCCTTTCCGACACCCTGACTGCGAATGCCTGCCTCATGCTCACCACCCTGATCGTCGTCCTGCCCGTATTTGCGCTGATTTTTTCCGGCTGGGGGGCGTTCAAGCTGAAAATACTGGGACCGCACGCCATAGCAGAGCTGAACCGCTTCGTGGTTTATCTGGCGCTGCCTGCGCTGCTGTTCGACATTATGGCCAACACCCATGGCAGCGAACTCTGGCAACCGGGCTTCATCGCCGTCTTCCTCTTGAGCAGCGCCGTCGCCTTCGTCCTGCCCTTTCTGGTGCGGCTGCGCGGAAAGCTGCCGCTTGCCGACACCGCGCTGGACGGCCTCAATGCCGCCTATCCCAATACCGGCTATATGGGCATTCCGCTGTCGATGATCGCTTTCGGTTCCGGCGTTCTGGCCGCAACCACCATTTCCATCATCATCACCGTTTGCGTGACTTTCGCCTTTGCAATCGTGCTGATCGAGATCGGCCTGCAAACCGAGAAGAAGCCGTTTCATCTCGTCTGGAAAGTCGTCCGCTCGCTTATCCGCAATCCGCTGCTTTTTGCTCCGGCGCTTGGCGCGATTTTCTCTTTCCTCGGGCTGACGATCCCTGCCCCTGCCGAAACTTTCCTGAAAATGCTCGGCGGCGCAGCATCGCCCTGCGCGCTCGTGGCGCTTGGCCTGTTCCTCGCGCAATCGCGCAAGGTCGAACGCGAAAGCGTCAACGCCATTGCATTCCTCGTGTCGATCAAGCTGATCGTCCAGCCGCTCACCACATGGCTGCTCGCGGTGTATGTCTTCGGATTGCCGCCGCTGATGGCGGAAAGTGCCGCCCTTCTCGCCGCCTTGCCGACAGGCACCGGCCCTTTCATGCTCGCCGAACATTACCGGCGCGAGGCGGCCATCACCTCCAACGTCATTCTCTATTCGACGGTAATTTCGGTGGTAACACTCTCCGCCTATCTGGCTTTGATCCGCTGATAAAAAGCGGGATTTCGCATAGGCGCATTGTAGGAGCGGATTGTGGGAATTGTGGCTATTTCCCTGTAAATCCTGTCAGTTCTGTGTCTTTTTCATGAAATGTGAACAGATTTTTCAGGTTAAAAATTTCAATAACTTAGGTGGTAAACAGAAGGTTTTTTTCGCAATCACGCCAGGTTGCAGCACGAAATCTTCTTTTGTTCTCGGCTTTTTGCGCTTAGATTCCAGTCTCTACCAGCGCGCACCGGACGCTTGTCTGGCGCATATGAAGGAGACAGACCGATGGGACTGACACGATCTTTGAATGTCCTCATGATCTGTGCAGCATTTGCATTTGTTGCAGCGTTGATAGCAGGCGTCATACCGTAAAGCAGACGCATCAGACCATTACGGCGACACGGGTTTCGAGGATAGACCGGTCTCGCAAGAAACAGAAAGCCCGCCATTTCGGCGGGCTTTCTTTATTTTCAGGCAGGCTCCAGCACCGCTTCCGTCTTCGGGCGAATGCCAATCATATGGCAGATCGCATAGGGCAGATCGGCGCGGTTCATCGTATAGAAATGGAAGTCCTGCACACCGCGCTCGATCAGATCCATCACCTGTTCGGCGGCGATGGCCGCAGCCACGAGCTGATGCGTCTGCGGGTCGTTTTCCAGCCCGTCGAAACGCTCTGCCAGCCAGGCCGGAATATGCGTCGCGGAACGGGCGCAGAAATTCTTGACCTGCTTGAAATTATGCACCGGCAGAACACCCGGAACGATCGGGATATAAATCCCCGCCCGGCGCACGCGCTCGACATAACGCTCATAAAGATCGTTCTCGAAGAAGAACTGCGTGATGGCGCGGGTGGCGCCAGCATCGACCTTGCGCTTCAGCATGTCGATATCGGTCGCGAAATCCGGGCTTTCCGGATGCTTTTCCGGATAGGCGGAAACCGAAATGTCGAAATCCGCAATCTGACGCAGGCCGCCGACCAGATCGGCACCGTTCAGATAACCACCGGTTGTCGGCACATATTTTTCACCAATCCCCGCTGCCGGATCACCGCGCAGGGCCACGAAGCGGTTCACGCCAAGATCGGCGAACTCGCGCACCACGCGGTCGACTTCCTCACGTGTTGCATCCACACAGGTCAGATGCGCCGCAGGTTTGATGTCGGTTTCTTTCAGGATTCGCGCCACCGTCCGTATCGTACGCTCACGCGTGGAACCGCCCGCGCCATAGGTCACGGAGACGAATTCCGGTTGCAGCGGTGCCAGCCGTGTGACCGTTTCCCAAAGGCGCTGTTCCATTTCTTCCGATTTGGGCGGAAAGAATTCGAACGATACCCGGGTGGTCTGGCCGACATCCGGTCGGCGGGAAAGACCATAAAAACCCATCACACTGTCTCCGTCATGCTTGATTCATTCGTTGCCGGAGCGGCAATGAGAAGACGCGGATCACGTGCAAGCCAAAGCTTGACGGTCAGCCCCTCATCGCCGCTTGCGCCTTTCGGGCTTAATTCCAGCGTCTTTTCAGGCTCAAGGCCCGCTTCCTTCATCCAGCTCAGCATCTGCTCGTCGCTGAAGCCAAGGCGCAAATGCGCGTGGTCTTCGCGCAGGAATTCGAGCGTATGCGGCGCAAAATCGACAATCAGCAAGCGACCGTCCGGGCGCAGCGCACGCGCGCCTTCACGGATTGCCGAAAGCGGATCGTCCAGAAAGTGCAGCACCTGATGGATCGTCACCAGATCGAAGCTTTCGCGTTCGACCGGCAGGGCATAAACATCGCCTTGGCGCACCTGAGCATTGCCGATGGCGGCAAGATCGAGATTGGCCCGTGCCACCGCCAGCATGTCGCGATTGATATCGATGCCGAGACCGCGCGCATAAAGCGGCGCGAAAAGCTCCAGCAGGCGCCCGGTGCCGGTCCCGACATCGAGCATGGCCTGAAACGGCTTTTCACCGACGATCTTCTTGAGGGCGGTTTCGACCGCATTCTCGGAAACATGCAGCTTGCGGATTTCGCCCCAGCTGCCAGCATTGGCGCTGAAATAGGCCGCGGCTTTTTCCTGACGGCTGGATTTGACCTGCGAAAGCCGCTCCTGATCGCGCTCGACCAGCGCATCAGAGCGGTCGAGCCGCGCCAGCAAACCACGTGCCAGATCGCCGCTGATCGCATTATCCGCCAGCCGGAAATAGGCCCATGCCCCTTCCTGATAGCGGTCGATGAGATCGGCTTCGCCCAACAGCTTGAGATGGCGCGATACACGCGGCTGCGACTGGCCGAGAATTGTCGTCAGATCGGAAACTGTCAGGTCGCCCCGCGCCAGAAGCGCCAGAATGCGCAGACGGCTTGGCTCTGCCACCGCCTTCAACACATCCACCATCTGATCGAGTTGCAATTGCAAACCGGCCATGTCCTCAGCTCTTCCGTTGCGGCACAACCTTGGCTGCGCTCAAAAACATATAAAGATATGTTTATATGGAAAGGCATTCCTATGCAAGTGCTTTTCATGGCAGAATGAAAGGGAACTGGGGATTCGTTCACAGCGAGTGCGGGAAAGGAAAGCGCCATGCGTGCGGGCACAACGCGTCAAAAGGCAATCGCCAAATCGCTCACATTGCTGCTTCCGGCAGTTCCCTATTCGGATTCGGAACCGATCAGAGCGGCGGCTCTCGCCCCGCATATGAAGACGCTGCCGCCGTCCACGGCGGTCTGGCTTGCCACCGTGGCGCATGTGCGCCACGCCCATACGGATTATGATACGCTGCGCGATGACGGATATGACAAGGATTCCGCGCGCTTCTTTGTGCTAGACGCGATCAACTCAAAGCTGACGGAATGGCGCGCGACACGGCTTCTGTCGCCGGAAGACGACGAAGCCGTGGAGATGTAAAAACGCCGCCCGGAGGCGGCGTCTTGATCCTAGAGAACCTCGGCCCGTTTAATCGACGGACCCATGCCCCTGCAGATAACCGTGCTTACGCGGGTTCGGCATGAAGATGCTGACCGCAAACACGATGACCATCATGATGGTCACGTACCAGAAGAAGCCGCTTTCCATGCCCTGCTGTTTGAACCACAGCGCGACATATTCCGCCGTGCCGCCAAAGATCGCATTGGCGATGGCGTAGGAAAAACCGACGCCAAGGGCGCGCACTTCCGCCGGGAAAAGCTCGGCTTTCACGATGCCGCTGATGGAGGTGTACATGCTCACCACGGCCAGCGCGATCACGATATAGATGAAAGCCATGGTCGAGCTCTGCACCGAGCCAATCAATGTCATCAACGGGATCGTGGTCAAGATCGAGATGCCGCCAAAGCCGATCATCATGGTCTTGCGGCCGAGCTTGTCGGACAAGGCGCCGAATAGCGGCTGCATGAGCATATAGGCCAGCAGCACGAAGGTCATGGTTTCGCTGGCGGTTTCCTTGCTCATGCCGGCCGTATTGACCAGATATTTCTGCATATAGGTTGTGAACGTATAGAAGGCGAGCGAACCGCCTGCCGTGAAGCCGACAACAACCAGAAACGCCTTGCGATGATGCTTCCAGATGGTGGCGAAGCTGCCGGCAGCCTTGCTGTTGCGGGTTTCTTCCGTGGTCGTTTCATGCAGCGTGCGGCGCAAAAAGAGCGCCACGATGGCCGCGAGACCACCAATTGCAAACGGGATGCGCCAGCCCCAGGCGTGAAGCTGTTCAGACGTCAGCAAGAACTGGAGAAGCACGATCACCAGCACGGCCAGAAGCTGGCCACCGATCAGCGTGACATATTGAAACGACGAGAAGAAGCCGCGACGGCCTGCAAGCGCAACTTCACTCATATAGGTTGCCGTGGTGCCATATTCGCCACCGACCGAAAGGCCCTGCAACAGACGCACGATCAGCAACAGCACCGGCGCCAGCACGCCAATCGATGCATAGGTCGGCAGGATGGCGATGGCAAACGAGCCGAAGCACATCATGGTGACGGAAATCAGCATCGATGTGCGGCGACCCAGCTTGTCGGCGATACGACCGAACAACCAGCCGCCAATCGGGCGCATCAGAAAGCCGGCCGCGAAAATCGCAGCTGCATTCAAAAGCTGGCTGGTCTGATCCTCGGCCGGGAAAAACTGCGACGCGAAGTAAAGCGCACCAAACGAATAAACATAGAAATCATACCATTCGACCAGATTGCCCGAGGCGCTGGCCACAATCGCATAGACGCGACGGCGTGTATCGTGGGCGTCATGCGCCGCTTCGAACTCGCCATTGGCATCGACATGCGTATTTGCATTGCTCATGTTGAAAACTCCCAAAAGCGGATTCTGTTACCCACATCGAACGACAGCGAAAATTTTGGATGAAGCGCAGCGTTATAAGGATGCCTGCTAACTTACTAAATTAGCATCGGTTCCAGAATGCGATCAGACCATAGGAGCAAAATCATTTGCATGCAATCTATTGACTTGTAACCAATAGCAAGGCGGACGATGGCGATCCACCTGCCATCATCCGTCGCAGTTCTTTGAAATAATTGGAAAAATTATAAATGCGCCCGACCGCTGCCCCGGCGAGCGTCAATCACATCCCCGTGTAGTGGCCGGTTTCGGCATGATTATCGCTTCTGGACGAGCATGAAAATACGCGGGAATCGAAGCAGCACCTTGCCGTCGCGAGTCGTCGGATAGTGCGGGGTGATGCGCTCCCTATAGGCTGCAAGATAGGCCGCCTGCTCGTCCGCATCCAGCGGGTCGAGGAATGGCCTGAGACCCGTGCCCTTGACCCACTCCACGATGGCATCCACGCCCGCCAGCGGGTGATTATAGATCGTGTGCCAGATATCAATCCGCGCCGCATCGCCAGCGAAAGCGTCGTAATAAGTCGCGACCGGCGGCAAAGGCCCCCTGCCCGTCGTGCCGATCTTGGCTGCAAAAGGCGCAGTCTTGGCAACCTCGCGCATCCCGATATGGGTTTGCTCGCCCATATTGTCGGGCATCTGGATCGCCAGAAATGCGCCGGGTTGCATCAAGGACAAAAGCCGCTGCAATTGCTCGATATGGTCTGGCAGCCATTGAAAGACGGCATTGGAAAACAGCACGTCCGTTTCGGCGTCCGGCTCGAAACTGGCGGCATTGCTGATGAAGAACTCGACATCCGGCAAACGCGCCTTCGCCTTGTCGATCATATCCGGCGAGGTGTCGAAGCCCGAAATCTGCGCGTCCGGCCAGCGCTCGACCAGAAGCTCGGTTGAATTGCCGGGTCCGCAGCCGATATCCACCACCTTGCGTGGAGTTGCCAGAGGTATCTGCGCCAGAAGATCGCGCGCCGGGCGGCTGCGTTCATCTTCGAATTTCAGATACTGTTTTGCGGACCAGTCTTTCATCGTCTTTCCTTTCATCAAATGAAAAGGCCGGTGCGATGCACCGGCCTTAAAATCATTACCTTGTCAGCGGCTTATACGTCACCCGCTTCGGGTTGACGCTTTCCGGTCCGAGACGACGGACCTTATCCGCTTCATAATCCTCGAAATTGCCTTCGAACCATTCGACATGGCTGTCGCCTTCGAAAGCGAGAATATGCGTTGCCAGACGATCGAGGAACATACGATCGTGGGAGATGATAACGGCGCAACCAGCGTATTTTTCAAGCGCGTCTTCGAGCGCTGCCAGCGTTTCCGTATCAAGATCGTTGGTCGGTTCGTCGAGCAGCAGAACGTTGCCGCCTGCCTGCAGCATCTTGGCAAGATGCACGCGGTTGCGCTGACCACCAGACAGATTGCCGACCTTAGCCTGCTGATCGCCACCCTTGAAGTTGAACGCACCGCAATAAGCGCGCGAGTTCATTTCAAACTTGCCGAGCTTGATGATGTCGTTGCCACCGGAAATTTCTTCCCAGACATTCTTGTTCGGATCGAGGTGATCGCGGCTCTGATCGACGTAACCGAGATGAACCGTGTCGCCGATGCGGATCGAACCGGAATCCGGCTTTTCCTGACCGGTGATCATCTTGAACAGCGTCGACTTACCGGCACCGTTCGGGCCGATAACACCAACAATGCCACCGGGAGGCAGCTTGAAGGTCAGGTTTTCGATCAGCATGCGATCGCCAAACGACTTTGTCAGACCTTCCGCTTCAATAACCACCTGACCGAGACGCTCGCCTGCCGGGATCAGAATCTGGGCATCGCCCGGACGCTGGTTTTCCGCAGCTTCGACCAGCTGATCATAAGCCTTGATACGGGCTTTCGATTTGGCCTGTCGAGCTTTCGGGCTTGCCGCAATCCACTGGCGTTCGCGCTCAAGCGCTTTCTGACGCGAATCTTCTTCACGTCCTTCCTGAATCATACGCTTGGCCTTGGCTTCGAGATAAGCCGAGTAATTGCCTTCGTAAGGAATGCCGCGACCGCGATCGAGTTCGAGAATCCAGCCGGTTACATTGTCGAGGAAGTAGCGATCATGCGTGATGAGCAGGACAGCGCCCTGATATTCGCGCAGATGCTTTTCCAGCCATGCGGTGGTTTCAGCGTCAAGGTGGTTGGTCGGTTCGTCGAGCAGCAGCAAGTCAGGCTTCGACAGCAGCAGCTTGCAAAGCGCAACACGGCGACGTTCACCACCCGAAAGCTTGGTAACATCGGCGTCGGCTGGCGGGCAGCGCAGCGCTTCCATTGCCATTTCAACCTGGCTTTCCAGATCCCAGAGGTTCTGGCTGTCGATGATATCCTGAAGCGCCGCACCTTCGTCGGCGGTTTCATCAGAATAGTTCATCATCAACTCGTTGTAACGGTCGAGAATGGCTGTCTTCGCAGCCACACCTTCCATCACATTGCCGAGGACGGTCTTGTCCGGGTCGAGATGCGGTTCCTGCGCGAGATAGCCGCAAGTGGCGCCGTCTGCGAGCCAGGCTTCGCCGGTATATTCCTTGTCGAGACCGGCCATGATCTTGAGGATGGTCGACTTACCGGCACCGTTGGGGCCGAGAATACCGATCTTCGCATCGGGATAGAATGACAGGTGAAGGTTTTCGATAACCTTCTTGGCGCCGTAGGCCTTGTTCAGCCCGGACATATGATAGATGAATTGGCGTGCCATAAAGCGCGTCGTCTCCACTGGTTGGAAAGCGCGGGCGGTCCAAACGAAGCCGAGCCGCGCGGAAATTGCTGACGCGTATGTAGGCCAAATAGTGAGCGGACGCAAACGCCATCACGCAAAACAAATATGCCGATTGAGGCATG
Source organism: Ochrobactrum soli (assembly GCF_003664555.1). Taxonomy (NCBI): domain Bacteria; kingdom Pseudomonadati; phylum Pseudomonadota; class Alphaproteobacteria; order Hyphomicrobiales; family Brucellaceae; genus Ochrobactrum; species Ochrobactrum soli. The sequence goes on from NZ_RCHH01000002.1 coordinate 208,969, forward strand.
GCCCCCGGCAGCACACGCTTCAAAAATTGAGCTTAAAAGAATGAAACCGGGCGCGGATATTTCCGTCACCCGGTTTCCCCTCTGGCCACCGTCCGCGAAAGTTTCCTCCCTTTCATCGGACGGCCTGCAAATGATGGCTTGAAATTCTCTAAATGACGCCTTTTATAACCGTCAAAGCCCCTGTATTTCCCCGTTGAAGCTAGATTTGCCCAGCTTTTTCCGCATTTCAAGCAGAATTTGCACAAAAAAAGCTTTTGCCTAAAATTCCCTCATACAACGTTGTCATGCCTCTTTTAATATCGTGCCCAACCGGGGAATTGACTATTTGCGCGGCATAAAATCAGATGGTGAAATGTCGTTTGAAACCGTCCATCACCTCTCCTTGTCCGACGCGACGCAACTGCCGTTTCGAAACGCGCTTGCCGACGCACCACGCGCGGTCGTTCAAATCTGCCACGGGCTTGCGGAACATTCCGCGCGCTATCGGCGGTTCGCAGACGCGCTGGCACAGGCTGGCTATCATGTCTATGCGCACGACCACCGTGGACACGGCGTGAATATCGGCGCCCATGCACCGAGAGGAATGTTTTCACAAAAGCAAGGCCATGATGTGGCGATCGAGGATGTTCTGGCGCTGAACCGCCACATTCATCTTGAGCACCCCGGATTGCCGGTGGTGCTGTTCGGCCATTCGATGGGCGGCCTGATCGCGCTGAACTATGTGCTGGACCATGCCGACACGGTGGATGCCGCTGCGATCTGGAATGCCAATTTCGACGGCGGCCTTGAAGCCAAAGCCGCTGCCGCTCTTCTTTATATGGAGCGCATGCTGAAAGGGTCGGATGTTCCGAGCAGCCTGCTACCGAAGCTGACCTTTCGTGCATGGGGCCGCTCCATCCCCGGCCATCGCACGCCCTTCGACTGGCTGTCGCGCGATCCGGCGGAGGTCGATGCCTATGTCGCCGATCCGCTTTGCGGCTTCGATGCGACTGTATCGCTGTGGCTCGATCTCGTGCACATGACCGCACGCGGCGCGGATGATCGCACCTTCGGCAACATCCCGCGCAGCCTGCCCTTTCATCTGGTCGGCGGCAGCGAAGATCCCGCTACTGCCAAAGGCACTGCCGTCGCGCGACTGGCGGAGCGGATGCGGCGCATGGGGTTCACGCGGGTCACCTGCACGATCCTGCCCGACACCCGCCATGAAAGCCTGAATGAGATCAACCGGGACGACGTAACACAGAAATTTCTGGATTGGCTGGTGGAGACCCTTCCGTCTTCAACCATGTCCAGTTAAAAAGCGGCTATTATCTTCTGTATCGAGCTCGGCTCACGATTTCTTGAAGCATCTTGGCTTCGCCGGGTATTCAGTGCTAGAGCATCGGCCCCGAAAGCCATTGCCGGTTTCGGGAAAAGCTAATGCTGATCAAAAATTGGCGCGGCTTGCGCGAATATCGGGGCTCCAGACAATGAAAATGGAGCCTGCGCTTGAAAAATAGCGCAAGGAACGAAGGAACACTCTGCGTGGAAACACCGACAATTTCTGTGGTCATCCCCTGCCGCAATGAGGCGGACAATCTCGCCTTTCTGCTGGATGAGGTGGATTCCGCGATGCAGGGCCGCGCCTATGAAGTGATTGTCGTCGATGACGGCTCGACGGATTCGACCAGCGACGTCATCGCCCGGCGCATCCATGCAGGCAAGCCGCTGCGCCATCTGCGCCATGACCGTTCATCCGGCCAGAGTGCTGCAGTGCGTTCCGGTGTTTTTGCCGCACGCGGCAAGATTGTGGTGACGATGGATGGCGACGGCCAGAACGACCCGGCCTATCTGCCGGTTCTGGTCGATGCGCTGGTTGAGGCGGGCGAAGGCTATGGCATTGCCGCTGGCCAGCGTCTGAAGCGCACCGATACCAAGCTGAAGCAAATGTCGTCCCGCTTCGCCAATAATCTGCGTGGCGCGATCCTGAAGGACAAGACGCGCGACTCCGGTTGCGGCCTCAAGGCGCTGCATACCGACCTGTTCCGTCAGCTGCCGTTCTTCGACGGCTGGCATCGCTATCTGCCGTCGCTGGCGCTGCGCGAAGGTTTCGATGTCGTGCATGTGGATGTGGTTGACCGCGAACGCCGCCATGGCAAATCCAATTACGGCATCCTTGATCGCGGACTGCGTGGCATACTCGATCTTTACGGCGTCTGGTGGCTGCGCAAGCGCCGCAAGGTCGTGCCGCGCGTGACGGAGATTACCCATGACTGATATTTTCAACAGCCTGTCGCAGTGGCTGCACGAAGTCTTCATCGCGCAGTGGGATGGCTGGATCGTGCTCGGCTTCGTCGCACAGGCTTGCTTCACCATGCGCTTCGTCGTGCAATGGCTGGCTTCCGAAAAAGCCAAACGCAGTGTCATGCCAGTGGCGTTCTGGTTTTTCTCGCTGTTCGGCGGCGCATTGCTGCTGATCTATGCGGTCCAGCGCAAAGACCCGGTTTTCATTGCTGGACAGGGTTTCGGCCTGCTGGTCTATGTCCGCAATCTCTGGCTTATCGCCAATGAAAAGAAGCGGATCGTGGCGAGCGAATAACTCGCCCCGAGATCAGCTTTTCAGCTGGCGCCCTACCGAACGGTAGTCGAGGCCAGTATCGGCGATGTCTTCCGCCTTATAGACATTGCGCAAATCGATCAGCACGTTGCCAGCCATCGCTTTTGCGACGCGCTTCAAATCCAGCGCCCGATAGGCGTTCCATTCGGTCAGAAGCGCCACCACGCCAGCCCCTTCCGCTGCCTCATAGGCCGAGTTGCACCAGATCACATCCGGCAGAACGGCCTTGGCGGCTTCCATCGCCTCGGGGTCGTGCGCGCGCACCGAAATGCCTGCCTTCTGGATCGCGGTCACGATATCCAGGGCCGGAGATTCGCGGATATCGTCAGTATTCGGCTTGAACGCGATGCCCAGAACCGCAACCGTCGCAGCGCCGCTTTCCTTCGCTGCGGAAACGATCCGCTCCGCCATCGACTGCTTGCGCGTTTCGTTGATGGCGATCACTTCCTCGATCAGCGATTGCGGCGCGTCGTAACGCTTGCCGGTGGCGGCAAAAGCACGCGTATCCTTCGGAAAGCATGAGCCGCCGAAGCCCGGTCCCGCATGGAGGAATTTGGAGCCGATGCGGTTATCCATACCGATGGCGCGCGCGACTTCCTGCACATTGCCGCCGGTCTTCTCGCACAAATCCGCCACCTGATTGATGAAGGTGACCTTCATGGCCAGAAACGCATTGGCGGCATACTTGATGATCTCGGCATTTTCGAGCGAGGTGACGACCATCGGCGTCTCGCGCAGATAAAGCGGGCGATAGAGACGCTGCATCGCAGCCTTGCCGCGCTCGTCCTCAACGCCCACCACAACGCGGTCGGGCCGCATGAAATCCTCGATGGCCGAGCCTTCGCGCAGGAATTCCGGATTGGAAACCATGGAGAAAGGCACACCGGGGCGTGCTGCGGCAATACGGTCGCGGATACGCGCATTGGTGCCGACGACGACTGTGGACTTGATGACAACAACGGCGTCGGGCTTCATCGCTGCCGCGATTTCATCCGCCGCTGCCTCGATATATTGCAGGTCCGCCTCGCCGTCGCCGCGCCGCGACGGCGTGCCGACAGCGATGAAGATTACATCGGCATCGGCCACGCTTGTCGCAAGATCGGTGCTGAAATCCAGCCGTTCGTCACGAATGTTGCGGGTCAGAAGTTCATCGAGGCCCGGCTCAAAGATCGTGACCTTGCCCGCCTCAAGGCGTTCGATGATCGACGGGTTCTTGTCGACGCAGGTGACGTGGAAGCCGAATTCGGCAAAACACACGCCCGAAACTAGACCCACATAGCCCGTTCCGATCATCGCCAGCTTCATATGTTCAGTCCTTCAGTTTGGCTTAGAGCCACTTGTCGTAGTCAGAGACCAGCAGATGCAGCGGCTTTTCGTTTTCTTCAATATTCGAAAAGCGGCCAATCGGCTCGCGGAAAATATTATCGGTGAGGTCGTCATTGACGGTCGAAACTTCACCAATCAGCACGTCGCCGCCCTCGCCCCAGAAAGCATGCCAGTTGCCGGGCAGAAGCGTCACGCTTTCACCGGGCGACAGTTTCAGATGCGCGCCCGCCTTCTGCGTCACAAGACGACCGTCGGTCGCAACCGTAACATCGGAATGCTCATCCACACTGCCGTCCGGCAGCGAATTGAACAGTTCCAGCACCAGCGTGCCGCCACCGCGATTGATGATATCTTCAGCCTTCACCACATGGCGATGCATCGGCGAAAGCTGGTTCTCGCGCGAGATCATGATCTTTTCGGCATAAAGCATGCCGCCGCCGCGCTTCAGGTCATCGGCATTGCCGTTGCGTGTCGTAAACAGGAAAAGGCCAAGGTCCTTGAACTTGCCCTGACCGTAATCCGTAATGTCCCAGCCCAGACGCGCATCGCGGATGGCTGCGGCATCGCTGCCGGTTCGCTGCTTCAGCTCTTCCGGAGTCCAGTAGGCAAAGGGCGGCATGACATAGCCAAATGAGCGGATAAACGCATCGCTTTCGCGGATAATATCATTGATTTCTGAGCGTTTCATGACCTCTGGGCCTCCCATGGAATGAAACAGTTTCTGTCTGGTTCGTGTGGTAACTATCTTTTCGGCCTGTTGGCAATCCCGGAAATGCTTTGCATGTCAGCTGTCACGCATATTTGCTGTCCTGACTGCCTGCCGCAAAAGCGACATTTTGGCGTGTCGTCTTTACGCGAAATCCATGTCGCATCCCAATGCGCGTTTAGGACATTTCAGTGATTGAATCATGACAACGGAAGCCAGTTCGAAATCCGAAACGGAAACGAACAAGCCATTGATGTAGCGGCAAAAGCCGGGCTTCTGGAAGGCTAAGGGAACACCGGATCAGGCCAAGGTCGCTGGGAGAACAGCAAATGCCGATCCTAACGAAGATGAAGCAAGGGTCGTGATGATGGACGTTCGCAATAAAGTGCTGGGGGAAATGCTGGGGCTTTTGTCCGGGCGCGACCCCAATTTCAGCCTGGAGCAGAAGTTTTACACCGATCCGGATTTTTACAAGCTGGATCTGGAAAACATCTTCTATCGTGACTGGCTGTTTGTCGGCCATGATTGCGAGCTGCCGAAGACCGGCTCCTACATGACCGTGCAGGTTGGCGCCTATCCGGTCGTCATCGTGCGCGATGCGCAGGGCGGTATCCGCGCCTTCCACAATTCCTGCCGTCATCGCGGCTCGCGCATCTGCTCTGCCGAGAAAGGCACGGCGGCGAAGCTCGTCTGCCCCTATCACCAGTGGACCTATGAGCTGGACGGACGCTTGCTCTTCGCGCGTCAGGTTGGCCCGGATTTCAAGCCCGCCGAATATGGTTTGAAGCAGGTGCATTGCGAGACGGTCGCAGGCTATATCTATATCTGCGTCGCCGACGAAGCCCCCGATTTCACCGCCTTCCGCAATCTGGTCGAACCCTATCTCGCGCCGCACAATATCAAGGACGCCAAGGTCGCTTTCGAAAGCTCGATCATCGAAAAGGGCAACTGGAAGCTGGTCTGGGAAAACAATCGCGAGTGCTATCACTGCGCCGCGAACCACCCGGAACTCTGCCGCACCTATCCCGAAGCGCCATCGGCGACCGGCGTTCAGGGTGTGATGGAAGACCCGGAAATCAACCAGCTCTGGAAGAACTGCGCCAGCGCCGGCCTGCCGGCAGAATTCAAAATGTCCGAAGACGGTCGTCATCGCATCACCCGCATTCCGCTTCTGCGCGATGCGGTAAGCTATACAATGTCGGGCAAGGCCGCCGTCAAGAAGCCGCTGAGCGATCAGGTTGCAGGCAACACCAATATCGGCGCGATGCTGCTCTTCAATTATCCGTCCACCTGGAACCACCTGATGGCCGACCACGCCATATCGTTCCGCGTTTTGCCGATCAGTGCTGAAGAAACCCTCGTCACCACCAAGTGGCTGGTGCACAAGGATGCGGTTGAAGGCGTCGATTATGATCTGGACGAACTGACCCATGTGTGGATACAGACCAATGATCAGGATCGGCAGATCGTCGAGGAAAATGCCGTCGGCATCCGCTCGCCCGCCTATCAGCCCGGCCCCTATTCGGTCGAGCATGAAGGCGGCGTGATGCAGTTCCTCGAATGGTACACCAATACGATGACGCCGCGCCTCAGCGGTGAAACGGCCAAGCTTAGCCGCGTGGCCTGATCGGCATAGACCGAAATACGAATTGAGAAGCGAGAAGGCCATGCAGCCTCTGAAATATCTGGACGAGATGCTGCCGTGGAACGACAGGCTGCAAATGCTGGAATGCATTTCGGCCATCGAAGAAGCGCCGGATGTGATGACCTTCTCGTTCAGGACCGAAGAAGGCAACTGGTTCCGCTATACGCCGGGCCAGTTCGTCACGCTGGAACTGCCGCTGGAGCGGGCGGACGGTCTTGGCCCTGTGCTCAGAACCTATACGCTGTCATCCACGCCGTCGCGGCCCTACCATATTTCGGTGACGGTCAAGGCGCAGAAGGACAGCATCGGCACCCGCTGGATGCTCGACAATCTGCGCCCGCCGATGAAGATCAAGGCCTACGGGCCGAATGGCGACTTTTCGCTCGCCAATCATCCGAGTGAAAAATACCTGTTCATCTCGGCTGGTTCCGGCATCACGCCGATGGTTTCCATGACCCGCTGGCTGTTCGACTGCGCACCGGGAACCGACATAGCATTCATCAATTGCGCCCGTACACCGGACGACATTATTTTCCGCAAGGAACTGGAACTGCTTTCCGGTCGTATGGATGCGATGCGGCTCGCCTTCATTGTCGAGCAGTCCTCCGCCCGGCATGTCTGGCCGGGCCTGCACGGTCGTATCGACCGGGCGCGGCTCGAATTGCTGGCGCCGGATTTCCAGCATCGCAAGGTCTTCTGCTGCGGCCCCGAGCCGTTCATGAACGGCGTGCGCGGATTGCTGGAACAATCCGGCTTCAACATGGCCAATTATCATCAGGAGAGCTTCCAGCCCGCGAGCGAAATCTCGTCGGTGCCCGTGCCGAGCGCACTTGCCTCCGCCTCACCTGCCGCAGTTGCTGCGGCTCCGGCTGCGCCCGCCGTGGCTGCCGCCAGCGTGGTGTTCAGCCTTTCGGGCGTCGAAGTGGAATGCACCGAAAACGACACCATCCTGCTTGCCGCCCGCAATGGCGGTCTGAAAATACCGAGCGCCTGCGAATTCGGCATTTGCGGCACCTGCAAGGTGAAATGCCTCGGCGGTGAGACGGAGATGAACCACAATGGCGGCATTCGCGACGATGAAATCGCGGAAGGCTACATTCTCGCCTGTTGCAGTCGCCCGCGTGGTCGCGTGGAGATCGACGCTTAAGCTTTCTTCAGAAACTCCGTTCTCAGCACCAAACCCTTGACCTGTTTGGTGCTGCAATCGACTTCGGCGGGATTTCCGGTCAGGCGAATGCCCTTGACCATCGTGCCGCGCTTCAGCGTGGTCGAGGTTCCCTTGACCTTCAGATCTTTGATGAGCGTGACGGAATCGCCGTCATTCAATTGCGTGCCGTTGCTGTCGCGCGTGATTTCGTCTGTCATGGTCGTCCCTGTGTGGTTTTTGATCGAAGCCGTCCGTAGCACCCTTATCCCTGTTATACCAGAACATGCATATTCGCTGGTCTCAGTGATATGGGCTGATTATAGTCGCCATGACAAAGCTCGAAATGAAGCAGGAGCGCTTATGATCGGTCATGCCCTTATTGTCGTCGATGTTCAGAATGACTTCTGCCCCGGCGGCGCGCTGGCTGTTGCTTATGGCGATGAAATTCTGCCCGCCGTTAATCGACTGATCGAGGAAAGCGAACACGTCATTCTGACGCAGGACTGGCACCCTGCCGGTCATTCGAGCTTCGCCTCCACCCATCCCGGAAAAGCGCCCTTCGATATGGTGGACATGTCCTACGGGCCGCAGACACTGTGGCCGGATCATTGCGTACAGGGCACGCGCGGGGCGGAATTTCACCCTGCCCTGCAATGGACGCGCGCACAGCTCGTCATTCGCAAAGGCTTCCGTTTCGGCATCGACAGCTATTCAGCCTTCTTCGAAAACGATCGTGAAACACCGACCGGCCTTGCCGGATATTTACGCGAGCGCGGCATCGGTTCGCTGACGCTTGCGGGTCTCGCAACCGATTTCTGCGTTGCCTATTCCGCGCTTGATACCGTAGCACAAGGTTTTCAGGTACGGGTGCGGCTCGATGCCTGTCGTGGCATCGACCTCAACGGCTCCATGAGCACCATGCTGGAGAAGATGAAGCAGGCTGGCGTCGAACTGGTCGATGAGCCTGCCTCAGCCGCGCATTTACTCTAGCTCGCCATCGGGCATGACCACATAGATCAGCACGGCGATGATGGTGATGAAGAAGCGGAAGGCCGATTCGATGCCGTTCCACGTCTGCGACATCCACATGCCGAACCACTCGCCGCCCACCGATATGAAGCCCACCTGCCAGACCAGAAAGCCGAGCGAAAGCCCGGCAATGGCCCATTTCTTGGAGCGATTGAAGCTGGCCGCGCGATCCGTGAGCCGCCCCAACATGGCGAAAGCCCCGATCCAGCACAGGATGGCGGTCAGCGTTTCAGCCGCGATGATCAGAATATAGCCCGCATGATGCAGGGTTGGATTGTCGATAGCGCGATATTTGATCGTGGCATCGGGAAAGATCGTATCCATCATCAGAACATGCTGGACGAAGGCGAAATTGCTGCCGTAATCGGTGATGTTACCGAAAGCGACCAGGGTTGCGAAGAAGGCGATTGCCGCCACGAAAGCGGTCTTGCTCAAGCGAGTAACGATCATGGGTTCCCCTCGATGGTTCTGTCGATTCGGCCAAATCGGCTACCGGAAAACCATATCATCCAGGGCAATAAAAAAGGCGGCATAGGCCGCCCTTTTTGTCATTGATGTCATTGCTTAGTGACCTATGACCTCTTCGCTGTCGTCCTGCCAGTGCGGATTGAGCCGGTTATAGCGCAGCGACGACATGAAGGAGAGGCCGATCAGCACCGCACCGATGAGGCCGGTAATGACTTCCGGTATGTGAACCAGCGTCTGCACATACATCACTACCGCCAGAACGAGGATGGCATAGAACGCGCCATGTTCCAGATAGCGGTATTGGCCGAGCGTCTTGCGCTCCACCAACATGATGGTGAGCGAGCGCACATAAAAGGCGCCGATGCCAAGGCCGATCGCGATGATGAAGAGGTTGGTCGTCAGCGCGAAAGCGCCGATGACGCCGTCAAACGAGAAACTTGCATCAAGCACTTCCAGATAGATGAAAGCGCCAAGACCACCGCGATGGACCATGTCGATCTGTTCCTGCGTGGCGTCCAGCACTTCGCCCAGCCCTTCGACTGCCAGAAAGGTCAGGAGACCAAACAGGCCAGCAACGAGGAATGTGTGCGAATGAACAGCATCCAGTTGGTAGGAGAAGAACAGGATCAGCGCGACGGCAACGCCGATTTCAACGCCCTGCACGGACGCGAATTTCGACATGCGGCTTTCGATGGCCTTGATCCAGTGCACATCCTTCTCGACGTCGAAGAAATATTTCATACCGACCATCAGCAGGAACGTGCCGCCAAACGCAGCAATCCCGGTATGGGCTTCCGCGATCACACGGGCATATTCATTCGGCTGCCAGATGGCGAGTTTGAGCGCTGAAATCGGGTCCGTCCACATGGCCACCGCAACGATGGCCAGCGGGAAAATGATGCGCATGCCGAAAACGGCGATGATGATGCCCCATGTCAGGAAGCGATGCTGCCATTCGGGTGTCATGTCACGCAGAATGCGCGCATTCACGATGGCATTATCGAAGGAAAGCGAAATCTCAAGAACGCTCAGCACGGCGCAGATGATGAAAACGGAGACCATTCCCCCGAAAGTGCCGGTCATCTCGTATCCGAGCCAGACAGCAGCTGCGAGACCCACGACTGTGAAGATCATGGGCCATGTAAAATAGCGTAGGGTGGCCATTGCAAACCGTTTTATTGTTTTCACTAAAGACAGAGCCCTTCCCGACGCCGGTCAAAATCACGACGTTGTTCCCCGGATGGGCTATTGCCTTATGTAAGAGGCGTCAAATCGCCAAACAAGGGAAACAACGGCAAAATTTTGTTCATGTGGCGGAAAGACGCCGGACGCGAGCGATCCCGCGATTTTACTTTTCATATTCTCAAATTCTTCAACAGGCCTATCTATAAAATCTCGGGCGGAATCTCCCTGAAGCGGGGCAGCTGCAAACAATATCAAAGATCGATGAGGGCAATTGCACAATGGTGGTTCCTGAAGAGCTCCAACGCCGGATAGAAAAAAGCCTCGCGGATGGCGGCTTTACACCGGCGGAAATGCTGCTGCGCCGCGCGCACCGTCTGGCTCTGGACAAGACAAACGGTTCGGGCGCAGCAGCTGATACGATGCTCAAGGAAGCCGGCTTGAGCATTCGCGCCGACGATCTTTCCGCAGTCATTGAAAAGAAACCGTGGCTTCTCGAAGTCATCCTTCAGGGTGTCAATCGCAAGCCCGGCGACACGGGCGATCATCACTAAACAAAAAGGCATAACAACGTTTTTAACGCGCTTTTCTTCGCCAGCCCCCGCCCTATATCGGTTTCGGGGCGTTCTACGCCGATCCGTTCCGATCCCGCATTGAAACGAACATCAGGGGCCATTCCATGCCGACATTGAAACGTTCTTTTGCTGCCACATGCACCGCATTGCTTGTGGCGGGCAGCATGATTGCTGCTCCTGTCGCCGAGGCATGCACGCGCCTCGTCTATCACGGTGCCAATGACCAGATCATCACGGCCCGTTCCATGGACTGGAAGGTCGACGTGGCGACCAATCTCTGGATTTTTCCACGCGGTATGAAACGCTCCGGCGAAGCCGGGCCAAATTCCGTGCAGTGGCAATCCAAATATGGCAGCGTCATCGCCTCCGGCTATGACATTTCAACCACGGACGGCCTCAATGAAGCGGGGCTTTCGGCAAGCGTGCTGTGGCTGGTGGAATCGGAATATCCGCCCTTCGATGAAAAGCATCCAAGCCTCAGCATCGCTGCCTGGACGCAATATGTCCTCGACAATTTCGCAACTGTCGATGAAGCGGTAAAAGCGCTGAGCGACAATCCGTTCAATGTCGTGACCGACAAGGTGCCGGGGGAAGATCGCCTCGCCACGCTGCATCTGGCCATGTCGGATTCCAGCGGCGACAGCGCCATCATCGAATATATCGACGGCAAGCAGGTCATCCACCACGGCAAGCAATATCCGGTGATGACCAATTCACCGACCTTTGACCAGCAGTTGGCGCTCAACGCCTATTGGAAGGATATCGGCGGCACCGTGATGCTGCCGGGCACCAACCGCGCCGCCGACCGCTTCGCCCGGGCTTCTTTCTACGTGAATGCCATTCCGAAAACGGAAGATCCGGTGAAAACCATCGCCAGCGTGTTCAGCGTGATTCGAAATGTCTCGGTGCCGTTCGGCATCAGCACGCCCGATCAGCCGAATATTTCATCGACCCGCTGGCGCACCGTGGCCGACCACAAGCGGAAGCTCTATTTCTTCGAATCCGCACTGACACCGAATACATTCTGGATCGACCTCAACAAGGTCGATTTTTCGCCCGAAACCGGCAAAGTGAAGAAGCTCGATCTCGGGCCCGACCAGACCAACACCTTCTCCGGCATGGCCAACGATCAGTTCAAGGAAACCGAACCGTTCAAGTTCCTCGGACTTTGATGGAACTCCAAGGCCCCGCCCAATGGCGGGGTCTTTCTTTACTGAGGCTCCGGTCAGCAGCCATCGACGCGCTGAAGCGATGCCGAAAGGCCGATCAGCGAGAATGTGTAGCGCGTCTGCGTGCCACGCGCTGAAACCGCCTGCACATTGACCGCCTTGCCTGCACGCATTGCCTTTATAATCCGCGTTTCATCGGCGACATTTTCCGCCCAGGCGCGATTGCCTTCACTGAAGAAAGGAAATGCTGTGCCATCCACCATGACATTCACGGCTTTGTCTGCCTTGAGATCATAGCCCATGACAAGCTGCGGGCTGTACTGTCCGCTCGACTTGGAAATAATGATGAAATTATCGCCGTGCCTGACATCTACGGGATGAAATTTAACCGGAACCGTCAAAGCATAGCATTTGTTACCGGGCAGATCAGTGTTCTGATAAACGCCCCAGTCCTTAAATTCTCCGATATAATTCGTCTTTGCCGTAGCCACGAGAGAACTCGCCACCAACCCTGCCAGTGCTAACGCAACGGTGGTTGCATTTTTCCTCATCGCCGAAAACCTCCATAATATTGCAAAATCACGCATGTTAAAAAATTATAACATTGCGTTACTATTTCCTTAACAAAGACCTAAAAATTTGTTGAAAATTTGAGAATAAGAATCCGCAATTCAAACAGGGCACAGCAGCGCGATATCAGCCCGGCAGACAGAACAATGGATATGATCGGGAAATGACGGGCGAAGCAGCACGAACGTGGTCGGCGCGCGGCTTTCGAAACACGAAAGCCGATCTGCAAGTCTTTGCTTTTAAAGGAAATGGTGGGCCCGGAGGGACTCGAACCCCCAACCAAGCGGTTATGAGCCGCCGGCTCTAACCAATTGAGCTACAGGCCCCACGCAACACTGCACGTACCCTAAAGAAACGGAAGATACAACTGTCAAATCTGCCAGTCGCCCTAATGCGCACATATTCGATTGCGATGGATGGCGTCAGCAAGCCACGATGGTCAGGATTTGAAGCCCCCGGTTGCATTAAAGGGGCATTTCCATTCTTATATCATGGCGACGCGCATGAGAGGGAACTTAAGAAACAAACGATTTCAACGATAAAGCGAACCGATAACCCGGATTGCTTTCAATAAGCTGCCTCAACATTCTCTACAGGAGATTTCATGAAAAACCGCGCTACCACGCTCATAGCAGCCTCTTTTTCGGCAATCATGCTCGCAGGCGCTCTCGCCCTGCCCGCCGCAGCCCAGGAGAACCAGATGTCGAGACAGCCTGCGCGCATTGCCGTGACCGGTGAAGGCACCACGACAGCCGCACCTGACATGGCGATTCTCAATCTCACCGTTCTGCGCGAAGCCCAGACGGCCCGCGAGGCGATGACCGCCAATAACGAAGCCATGGCCAAAGTTCTCGACGCCATGAAAAAAGCCGGCATCGAAGGGCGCGACCTCCAGACCGGCGGCATCAATATCCAGCCGCGCTATGTTTTCCCTGACGACAAGAACGGCCTCAAGGAACCGAGCATCACAAGCTATGCGGTCACCAACAGCCTCACCGTGCGCGTCCGTGATCTTGCCAAGGTCGGCGAAGTACTCGACCAGTCCATTACACTCGGCGTCAATCAGGGCGGAGATCTGAGCTTCGTCAACGACAATCCGGCTGCAACCATCAACGAAGCGCGCAAGCGCGCCGTGGCCGACGCTGCCGCCAAGGCTAAGACGCTTGCCGATGCCGCAGGCGTCGGTCTCGGCCGTGTCATCGAAATCACCGAACAGGGCCGTCCGCCCATGCCGATGCCAATCGCCCGCGGCCAGTTCAAGACCATGGCTGCCGCCGCTCCGGAAGATGCCGTTCCGGTCGCAGCTGGCGAAAACAGCTTCAATGTTTCGGTCAATGTCGTCTACGAGATCAAGCAATAACGACAGTTTCGGCCAACAAAAAAGGGGCGCCAGGCGCCCCTTTTCTTTTATCTTTACATCACATTAGCGGATGATCGGACAGCCGCGCGCATTGGCGAATACAACGCCGCTCGGACGGCCATGGCGGAAGCCGCGCACCTGCACGGATTTGCCGCGATAAGCGACGCGCGCATTGCGAATGCCCATGCGATGCGCCTTCATCTTGGCGGATTCAACAGAGCAGGCAGGGCCGCGATAGGCCGGACGTCCATGATGTGGACGACCGCGATAATCGACATTGATAACTGCGCCATGGGCGGCAGTGCTGACAGCCGGTGTTGTCATTGCAGGCGCGGCATTCGCCGATGCGCCAGCCGAAAAGACGGCGGCAAGACCAAGTGCAGCGGTAACGGCAAACGACTTGAGCGAAATAGCGGACATTTTGAACCTCTTCCAATTGAGTGTCAGGCCCTCCGCCTGAGACACCCGATAATTAGAACGAGGAAGATGAACGAAACGAAAAGCCTCCGTTCATCTGACATTCAGTTAAGACGAGCGAGACGGATAAGGCAGGAAACCACTGGTAAAACCCATTCAAATTCAAAGAATTAAGAGAACTGAAAAGTGCTGCCTGCTCTCTATTAAATTTAAGCAATGTTATAAAGAATGCGCATTCAATCGGGCATGACCATATGATCGAGATAATCCTCGTCATCTTCCATGTCATGATCGAAGGCGGTTACCTTGCCGCGCACCGAAACGCCCGCCTCATGCACAGTGTCCCGCGAGCCGGAAACCAGCGGATGCCACCAGTAAAGGTCGGAGCCTTCCGCAACGAGACGATAAGCGCAGGTCACCGGCAACCAGTCCACTTCATCGACGATTTCCGGCGTCAGGAATACGCAATCCGGCACGGTGGCCCTGCGGTTTGGATAATCGCGGCACTGGCAGGTTTCAGCATTGAGCAAAGTGCAGGCCACGCTCGTCCAGTAAATCTCGTTGGTGTCGTCGTCCTGCAATTTATGCAGGCAGCACTGGCCACAACCGTCGCACAGGCTTTCCCACTCGCTGCGGGTCAGCTGATTGAGCTTTTTGGTTTTCCAGAATGGTTTGTCGGTCATGTCTGAGCCTATATCGGAAATATGTCGGGAATAGCGTGGACAAATCGCCGCCCTGACTGGAGCTGATGCGTACGGCTAATTGACTATTGAAAGCCCGGCCTGCCTGGGCTAAGTCAGAAGCATCATTCCCATGATCGTAAGCGTCTAACGTCAGGCAACGCATCAACCGACCGGAAACGGCCGCCGATGCACTGACGTTGTGTTCCGTTTTCCGCTCTGAATTCCAGGTACTATCATGCCAAATTCTGACACGCCGCGTCGCAGGAAACTGCCAGCGCATTATGCGTCTTTCGTCATGCCGCTCATTCTTTCGATGCTGATGACACTGGTGGTCTCGCTGATCGCAACCGCGAAAAGCCTCGGCCTCACCCATCCCGATCTCGCATCCAACTGGATGAGTTCATGGGTGGTTTCGTGGATCGTGGCTTTCCCGGTTCTGCTGATGCTTCTGCCGATTGTGCGCAAAATGGTTGCCTTTGTGTGCCATCCAGATTGATCCGATCATCGGGGCAAACTCAATAAAAAGCGCCGCGCATGGACCCATGCGCGGCGCTTTCATTTGCAATCGAGACGATCAGCGGAAGATATGCTCGCCCTGCTCGTCAACGATCTGGCGACCCTTGTTCAGCGCAATGCTGGCGGCATCCTCGATGCCGGGGCAACGGTCAGCGCGAACGAAGCGATATTCCTTCAATTCACCATTGATCGTTTTGGAAATCACACCGCACACCTGATACTGACCGCCTTCGCTGTAAGGCGTGGCGACGATCAGAAAATCCTTGTGCTCGGTACGACCGGCCTCTTTCGGCTCCGCTGATTTCTCAGCGGCTTCACCACCGCCGCCGAACAGACGCTTCAGGAACGACATGGTTTCCTCCGGTTTTAAGAATCGAGGAACGAACGCAGCTTGCGCGAACGGCTCGGATGCTTGAGCTTGCGTAGCGCCTTCGCTTCGATCTGACGGATACGTTCACGGGTAACCGAGAACTGCTGGCCGACTTCTTCGAGCGTGTGGTCGGTGTTCATACCGATACCGAACCGCATACGCAGAACGCGTTCTTCACGCGGCGTCAGCGAAGCGAGAACACGGGTCGTCGTATCGCGCAGGTTCGCCTGAATGGCGGCGTCGATCGGCAGCAGTGCGTTCTTGTCCTCGATGAAATCACCCAGATGTGAATCTTCCTCGTCGCCGACTGGCGTTTCGAGAGAGATCGGCTCCTTGGCGATCTTCAGCACCTTGCGCACTTTTTCGAGCGGCATGGCAAGCTTTTCGGCCAGTTCTTCCGGCGTCGGCTCACGACCGATTTCGTGCAGCATCTGGCGCGACGTGCGGACGATCTTGTTGATCGTTTCGATCATGTGCACCGGAATACGGATGGTGCGCGCCTGATCGGCAATCGAACGGGTGATTGCCTGACGAATCCACCAGGTCGCATAGGTCGAGAACTTGTAACCGCGACGGTATTCGAACTTGTCGACCGCTTTCATCAGGCCGATATTGCCTTCCTGAATGAGATCGAGGAACTGAAGGCCACGGTTCGTGTACTTCTTGGCAATGGAAATCACGAGACGCAGATTGGCCTCGACCATTTCCTTCTTGGCGATGCTGGCTTCGCGTTCGCCCTTCTGTACCTGATTGACGATGCGGCGGAATTCGCCGATCGAAATCGCGGTTTCAGTGGCGAGGTTCTGAATTTCGCTGCGCAGACGGGCAATCGTACCCACTTCCTTGGCGGCAAAATCCTTCCAGCCGCGAGCCGATAGCAGACCGACGCGCTCAACCCAGTTCGGGTCGAGTTCGTGGCCCTGATATTCCTTCAAGAACTCATCGCGACGCACGCCGAAGGATTCAGCCAGACGCAGAAGCTTGCCTTCGTTCTGAACCAGACGCTTATTGATATCGTAGAGCTGTTCGACGAGCTGTTCGATACGATTCTGATTGAGAGAGAGCGACTTCACGGCGGTGATCAGCTCGTCTTTCAGTTCCTTGTAGCGGCGCTCCTGGCTGGAGGAGAGTTCGCCGGTCGCGGCCAGACGGCCTTCAACCTGCTGGTCCTGCAGCTTGCGCAGCTTCTTGTAGGTATCGGCGATGAGGTCGAGCGTTTCCATGACCTGTGGGCGCAGTTCGGCTTCCATGGCCGCCAGCGACAGGTTGGCTTCGTCTTCGTCCTCTTCTTCCTCTTCCGCTGGCATGTCGCCGCCGACATTGGTGATGTCGTCGTCGTCACGCGAACGGCGCGCGGGCTTGTCGTCGCGCGGACGTTCTTCTTCCACACGCTCGATCACCGGCGCCTGCTTGGCTTCCGGACCGGCATAGGTGGTTTCGAGATCGATGATTTCGCGCAGGAGAATGTTGGATTCATTCAACTGATCGCGCCAGATGATGATGGCCTGGAAAGTCAGCGGGCTTTCGCACAGCCCGGCAATCATCGTTTCGCGACCGGCTTCGATGCGCTTTGCGATGGCGATTTCGCCTTCGCGCGACAGAAGCTCCACCGAACCCATTTCGCGCAAATACATGCGCACGGGGTCGTCGGTGCGGTCCGTCGGCTCTTTCTTGGTCGTCGTGGTGGCAACGGCAGTACCGCCAGCCTCGACCAGATCGCCGCCTTCTTCCGCGTCGTCGTCGTTGTTGTTTTCTTCGCGATCGTTGTCTTGCTCGTCGTCTTCAACGACGTTGATGCCCATGTCGGAAAGCATGGCCATGGTATCTTCGATCTGCTCCGACGTCACTTCCTCGGAAGGAAGAACGGCGTTCAGTTCGTCCATGGTCACATAGCCACGCTTCTTCGCGACCTTGATCATCTTCTTGACAGCATCGTCAGAAAGGTCGAGAAGCGGACCGTCGGCAGCACCTTCGCGCTCGACTTCGGCTTCTTCGTTTTCCTTAACCTTCGTTGCCATATGTTCTTCTCCAGGCGACCCCGGTCGCTTTTAAGATATATAGAGTGTCCGAACGGTTTTGCGAGCCTGCAAGCCGCCGGTTGATTCTGCGAGTAGCTGATTTGCCGTTAATGGCGGATTAACCCTGCCCTCGGTATCAGGCTCCATCGTGATCGATTTTCTGTGGGCAGAGCCGGTGACATCACGTCATCGCAACGGTTTTTTGCCCTTGTTCCGCATCCCGCTTCCCACGGAGCAGAGGTATCGGAACATCATCGGTATCCGTTCTATCCTTGTTCGAACTGTCGTGATTCCGTCATTTACGCCATTCGTCAAGAGCGACTCACCTGATTCGCCCTCAAAAAGCGAATCATTTGTTGTCGCGGCCCATCCGCGGGCTAGAACTGTTCCGGTTAAAACGGAATCGTGAAACCGCTCTATCTTTTTGTTTTTACGCATTATCCTACGCAAAACCGCTACGCACTTTTGCTGGAAATGCTCTAATTAGAGCGCTATTGGCCGTCCGCAACCCCGTATTCCCGGTACTTTCCCATAAAGTGATTCGGGCAATCCGAATCAAAAACCGCCGGGAGAGCGTCCGGACGACAGACCGAAACCGTCGATCAGGGCTTCGGTCGCATCTGCCTTTAAAATCTGATTTTGTATATCGATGAGGCGCGCATAAAGTTCGCCCGTCTCATCGGTTTCCAGTGCGGCCTCCACGGCTCGCAGCTCCTTATGTAGTGTGCGGGCGCGCTGATGCAAGTGAAGCGCCTGCCGCAAAGCTTCCCGCGCATCGTCTTCCGCCGCAAGCGCGGATGCGGTCCAGAGCCTTGCGCCCTTCACCGCCTGTTCCAGCGTTTCGATCAGATCGCGATGCCCGGCGCCGACCAGCGCGTGACGCATGGCCAGACCATCGTCCACATGGTCGGAGGCCAGAACGTCGAGCATGGCCAGATGCAGCGTCTTCAACGCATCATGCGCCAGATCAAGCCCGGCAATCGTTTCGAAATCTTCTTCGATCAGGCGCGGATGGTTCATCAGCGTGAGTACGATTGCCGTTTCCCGCAGCGGCGCATGGGTGCCCGCACCGGGACGCCCGCCTTTGACCAGCGTGGAACGAACAAGGCTGTCGGAGATCGTCAATCGCCCGCCGCCGCCCATGCCAGGGGCGCCACGTCCGCGCCCATTGTCGTTGCGGCGGTTGAACGACCCATTGCGCTGGCCGCCCTGCTGCCGCCCCTGCCCGAAGAATGCCTGGGCGCGTTCGCGCATATCCTGACCGTAATGGCGGCGAATATCCTCATTGGCGATGCGGCTGGTGATCTCGCGCAAACGCGCTTCCAGTTCGGCGCGCTTTTCCGGCGTGTCGAACACGCCGCCCACGGTTTCGCGGGTCCAGATCATGTCGACCAGCGGCTTGGCGTCACGCAGCACGGCCTGAAACGCCGCCGGACCTTCCGCCTTGACCAGATCGTCCGGGTCCTGTCCTTCCGGCAACAGCGCAAAGCGCAGCGACTTGCCCGGCTGCAAGGTCGGCAGACCAAGATCGGCGGCGCGATAGGCAGCGCGAAGCCCCGCACCGTCACCATCGAAGCAAAGCACCGGTTCCGGGCTGATGCGCCAGAGAAGTTCGAGCTGTTCTTCGGTCAGCGCCGTACCGAGCGGCGCCACGACGTGGTGGAAACCCGCCTGCGCCAGCGCGATCACATCCATATAGCCTTCGACGGCGATGATCGGCTTGGCCGGTTCGCCATTTTGTGGCTGGCAGGCCTTGCGTGCGCGCAGACCGTTATAAAGCACCCGCCCCTTGTGGAAGAGTTCGGTTTCCGGCGAGTTCAGATATTTGGCAGGCGCATCGGCAGAAAGTGCGCGGCCGCCGAATGCGATGATGCGTCCGCGCAAATCCTCGATGGGGAACATCACGCGGTCGCGGAAGCGGTCATAGGAAACGGCAATGCCCTCGCCATGCACCACGAGGCCGCAAGCCTCGATCTGCTCGCGCGATACGCCCTTGCCCGCCAGAAACTCTTTCAGGGCATTGCGCGATTCCGGCGCATAGCCCATGCGGAACGCCTGCTGCGTCGCGCTGGAAAGGCCACGGTCGCGCAGATAGGCGCGCGCCTTGGCACCGGCAGTACTCTGTAGCTGCGCCTCGAAAAACTGCGCCGCCAGTTCCATGACGTCATAAAGCGTTGCGCGCTCAGCCTCACGCTTTTCCATTTCAGGATCGCGCGCAGGCATGGGCACCCCCGCCATATCGGCCACGCGCTCCACGGCTTCTGGAAAACTCAAGCCTTCCAGTTCGGTCAGAAACTTGAAGTGATCGCCAGTCACGCCGCAACCGAAACAGTGGTAACGTCCCTTGCGGTCTTCGCAGTGGAAGCTCGGCGTGTTTTCGCCATGGAACGGACAACAGGCCCAGAAATCGCCCTTCGGCGGATTGCTCTTTTTGCGGTCGAACGAAACCCGTGCTCCGATCAGCGTCGAGATCGGCACACGATCTCTGATCTCATCGAGAAAGGAGGGTGGGAAACGCATTACAGATTTCACTTTCAGCTCGGCCCGACAGCGGGCGTGTCTTCCATAGAGTATATAGGCGCGCAGGCTCTGACAGTCCATCGCGCGCGCATAACCCTCCCCGCTAATCACAGTCTTCTGCCCAGACTGTTTGACAACCTTTTCGACGAGCCTGCTCACGGTCATGCAACTGTCACAAAACTGTCATATAACTTTTACATTCAGCGTAAGCCGGTTGATTTTATGCGCGAATAAGCCCATATCTCTTGGATATTTAATTAGCCGGAACATAATTTCTTCGTTTTATGAGATAATTCTAGCTTTCAACGTCAACCGCCAACCGAAGGGATTTCGCCGTGAACGGTTCTTTGGTCCTTTTGCATCTTGCCGGCGCTGTCGCCCTTCTTTTGTGGGCCACCCGCATGGTGCGAACCGGGGTAGAGCGCGCTTATGGCGACCGCCTGCGCAGACGCCTGCGCAACCAGATGCACAACCCGATCCTGTCGGTCGCTTTTGGCCTTGCGCTGGCTGTCGCGCTGCAAAGCTCGACGGCGGTGACGCTGCTCGTCGGCTCCTTCGTGGGGTCGGGCTTCGTCAGCGGCGTGGCCGGACTGATGGCAGTGCGCGGCGGCGAACTCGGCTCGGCGCTCGTCGTCAAGATCCTGAGCTACGACCTGACAATCCTCGTGCCGCTCTGCCTTGTTATCGGCACCGGCATCTTCATGACCACCGAGCGCCGCGACTGGCGGCAGATCGGGCGCATTCTCGTCGGCATCGGCCTTCTGATCATGTCGCTGGAAATGACCGGCCAGGCCACCGAACCGCTGCGCGAAAGCGCGCTTCTGCCGGTCATTGTCGATTATCTGTCCAACGACCCGATCACCACCTATCTGCTGGCCGCACTGCTGACCTGGCTGTTCCATTCCAGCGTCGCGGCGGTCATCCTGCTGACCACATTCGCATCGCGCGGTCTCATCGATCCGGAACTGGCCGTGGTCATGGTGCTGGGCGTCAATCTCGGTTCCTCGATCATCGCGCCGATCCTCACCCGCAATGCTCCGCCGGAAACCCGCGTGGTGCCACTCGGTAATCTTCTGATGCGCGGTGCAGGCTCGCTGGTGATGCTGGTGCTTTACGAGACTTTCAAGCCGTCGATTGCCTTTCTTGGCGCTGATCCGGTGTCGCAGGTGGTCAACGCGCATATCCTGTTCAACGTGATTGTCATGGTGGCGGGTATCCCGCTCTCCGGGCTGGTTCTGCGCACCACAGAAGCGCTCGTTCGCCTCAATGCGGATAAGACCGCACCGGCGCAGCCGCTGGAAATGGAAGAATATAGCGCCCTCGACACAAGCGTACTCGACCGCCCATCGCAGGCGCTGGCCAACGCCACCCGCGAAGTCGTCGGCGTCTGCGATACCGTCGAGGTGATGCTGCGCCGCATCATCGATCTCTACGAAAAGCCGGATCAGGCCCGCATCAACGAACTCGCCGCCCTCGACGATCGCGTGGACAAGAAACATGCCGCGATCAAGCTTTATCTGACGCGGCTTGCCTCGCATGATCTCAACGAGTTTGAGGCGCTTCGGATGCAGGAACTGCTCGGCGCCTGCGTGAAGCTCGAACAGGTGGGCGACATCATCGTGCGCAACATGCTGGCGCAGGTGCAAAAGAAGATGGACCACAAGCTGGAATTCACCGAGGAAGGCTGGGAAGAACTCAGCCACTTCCACGCCATGGTTCTGGCCAATGCGCATCTGGCGTTCAACGTGGTCGTCTCACGTGACGGGCGCACGGCGCGCCAGCTCGTTCAGGAAAAGGATCGGCTGCGCGAACTGGAAAAGCAGACCAGCCTGCGCCACTTCTCGCGTCTGCGCGAAGGCTCAACCCGCAGCATCGAGACCAGCACAATCCATCTCGATACCATCCGCGACCTGAAGCAGATCAATTCGCTGCTGGCCTCGATGGCCTATCCCGTGCTGGAAGAACAGGGCCTCCTGAGCGAAACGCGGCTCAAGACCGCCAAGCAGGGCTAATTTGCCATGAAATGAAAAAACCCTCGCCATTGGCGAGGGGCTTTTCGGTCACAAGCGCTGCTTATTGCAGCAGCGATTTCATCAGCGCGCTTGCTTTGGTGAAGTCCATCTGGCCTGCATAGCGTTCCTTGAGGATCGCCATGCACTTGCCCATGTCGCGCAGCCCCTGCGCGCCGATTTCGGCGATGACGTCCTCGCAAGCCTTCTTCACTTCTTCCTCAGTCATCTGCTGCGGCAGAAACTCGGAGATAATGACGATTTCCTCGCGCTCGGCTTCCGCCAGCTCAATGCGGCTGCCTTCTTCATAGATGCGCGCCGATTCTTCGCGCTGCTTGACCATCTTGCCGAGAATGCCCAGCAATTCCTCATCGCCGACCGGGTCCTTGCCGGCGGAACGGTTGGCGATATCGCGGTCCTTCACGGCGGCCAGGATGAGGCGCAGCGTCGATGTGCGGCGCTTTTCATGCGCCTTGAGCGCGGTTGTGAGGGCCTGGGAAATCTCCTGGCGAAGCATCGAATGTCTCCTGACGGTGTTTGTCTCTTCTTACCCGCAACGTGATCCATAAAGCAATCGCGTGCTGCTACGAGCTGTCCGAACTACCCGCCCGTAGAACAATAATGCGATCATTATCGCGATTATTTCCCGATTGGGTGCGCTCGGACGATTGACCCGGCAACCAAGTTTCTTTATTGATCAAGGCTTAGCAGGACATCGGTACATGCTGGCAGTGGGAGGTTTGAAATCCCCGCTGCTTTTTGGCGCATATATGATCCCGTCGCCCGTTGGCGCGTATATGACCATTGACGCCCCATCTTTCAAGCCATTCGCCCGGTAACAGGGGTGGAGCTGGCGGGTTGGAACGCGAGCGTGTGCGGAAGCTAAAACATTAAACGTGGCACGGATTTAGGTGCTGCAATTTAAACAGGAGTGCAAACATGACCGAAACGACCCCGAAAACCGCACCCTGGACAACCGAAAAGCGAACCGCCGTTCTGGTTCTTGCCGACGGCACCGTGATCGAAGGCAAGGGCCTCGGCGCGACCGGCGCAATCGAAGCGGAAGTTGTCTTCAACACGGCGCTCACCGGTTACGAAGAAATCCTGACCGATCCGTCCTATGCCGGACAGATCGTGACCTTCACCTTCCCGCATATCGGCAATGTCGGCACCAATGTCGAAGACATCGAAGACCTGACGCCAGCCAACCGCCACGGCGCCGTCGGCGCGATCTTCAAGGCCGATATCACCGCACCATCCAATTATCGCTCGAGCGAAGATCTCGATGCTTGGCTGAAGGCGCGCGGCGTCATCGCGCTGGCAGGCATCGACACCCGCGCCCTCACCGCGCTGATCCGCGAACGAGGCGCGCAGAATGCCGTCATCGCGCATGACCCGAACGGCAAGTTCGACATTGACGCCCTGAAAGCCCGCGCGGCTGGCTGGAGCGGTCTGGAGAATCTTGATCTCGCCAAGGATGTCACCATCGGCCAGAGCCAGGTCTGGAACGAAACGCCCTGGATCAAGGGCGAGAGCTTCGGCGAGCTGAACAACCCGCAATATCATGTGGTCGCGCTCGATTTCGGCGTGAAGCGCAACATTCTACGTCTGCTCTCGGGCCTCGGCGCCAAGGTCACGGTTCTGCCCGCAACGGCAACCGCCGACGACGTGCTGGCTTATAATCCCGATGGCGTGTTCCTGTCGAACGGCCCCGGCGATCCGGCAGCCACCGGCGAATATGCCGTGCCGACCATCCGCAAACTGGTTGACAGTGGCCTACCGGTTTTCGGCATCTGCCTCGGTCACCAGATGCTGGCGCTGGCGCTTGGCGGTCGCACCGAGAAGATGCATCAGGGCCATCACGGCGCCAACCATCCGGTGAAGGACTACACGACCGGCAAGGTGGAAATCGTCTCGATGAACCACGGCTTTGCAGTCGATTCCGAATCGCTGCCGGAAGATGTCGAAGAAACCCATGTCTCGCTGTTCGACGGCACCAATTGCGGCCTGCGCGTCATCGGCAAGCCGGTCTTCTCCGTGCAGCATCACCCGGAAGCATCGCCCGGCCCGCAGGATTCACACTACCTGTTCCGCCGGTTCATCAATTTGATCCGCGAAAAGAAGGGCGAAGCTCTTCTGCCGGAACGCGAACAGGCTGCGTGAATCCAAAACTGAGGTTTTGCGGTTAACTTATTGTGCGAAAAATAAAAAGCCGGGGCAAACACCCCGGCTTTTTTCATGCTCCAATGTGGGCGTTTAAGCGTCCACAGGCTTCGACTTTGGCTTCGGATGCACCCGCGCCACCACCACGACCAGCGCAATGAAGATCAACCCAGCTGCAACCGCATAGGGCATACCGGCGAAGTCGAACGGGGCATTCGCGCCGGTAAAATGGCTGAACAACTGCGTGAAGAGCAGCGGCCCGATAATCGTCGTGATGCTCGAAACGCTGGTCAGCGCACCCTGCAACTCACCTTGCGCGGAAGGCGGCACCTTGCCCGCAGCGATACTGCGCAGCGGTGGATCGGCGAAGCCTTCCAGAGCGGTCAGGAAGATGACCGCATAGACCATCCAGCCCTCCCAGGCGATTGCATAGCCCGTCAGACCGAGACCGGCAAACAGCACGCCGATGATCGCCGTGCGCCGTTCGCCCAGAATAGGCAGAGCGCGCGGCAGCACGACTGCCATAACGAACGCTGTACCGATACCGAACATGCCAAGCGACAGGCCGATCTGTGCCTCGTTCCAATTATAGCGGTACGCGCCGACAAAGGCCCAGACCGACGGATAAACCGCATGGGCCAGCCAGTACAGGAAGAAGACCGCCATCACCCAGCCGATGCCGGGAT
This sequence comes from Ochrobactrum soli, assembly GCF_003664555.1. Taxonomy (NCBI): domain Bacteria; kingdom Pseudomonadati; phylum Pseudomonadota; class Alphaproteobacteria; order Hyphomicrobiales; family Brucellaceae; genus Ochrobactrum; species Ochrobactrum soli. Next base: position 234,124 of record NZ_RCHH01000002.1, read on the forward strand.
AGCTGCGCAACTGCTTCAGCGCACCGAGTGGGTTGGCGCGTCCGATCTGGAAACTGCGCCTGTTTTGCAAGGACAGCGTTTCCGGCAACAGGAAGTAAGCCAGCACGAAATTGATGAAGGACAAGAGCGCCGCCCCGTAGAACGGAACGCGCGGACCGAATTCGCCAAGCAGGCCGCCCAGAACCGGGCCGAGCGCAAAGCCCACGCCGAAGGCAATGCCGATCAGGCCGAAATTGCGCGCGCGATTGCTGTCATCGCTGACATCCGCAATATAGGCGGATGCGGTCGCAAAGCTTGCGCCGCTGATGCCCGCCAGCACACGTCCGACGAACAGCATCCAGAATGAGGTTGCCAGCGCGCAGATGAGATTGTCGATTGCAAATGTCAGAATGGAGGCCAGCAGAACGGGCCGCCGTCCGAAACGGTCGCTGAGATTTCCGATCAGCGGCGCGAACAGAAACTGCATCGCCGCATAGACCAGAAGCAGCCAACCGCCATCGACTGCAGCGGTGCTGACATCCGCGCCGGTCAGTTCTTCGAGATAGGCTGGCAGAACCGGCATGATGATCGCGATCCCGATAATATCGAGAAACAGCGTCATGAAGACCAGCCAAAGGCCCCGCTTTACGAATTTGGGGTCAAGCATTGGAACACCTGAAATATGCTCATGCGGATGTGCCGCAGACAGCATCATGTTTTGATTGTTGGAAAGGATCGCGCGTCATCGCCGCTCAAAACTGAGCGTCACGCATGATTTGGAAAAGGGCCGCGCCGATGCAGACCCTTTATAGGGAAAATTATTCTACGACAAGCCTGCTTGATGAAACTCGGCGAAATTGCTGCCAAACACCGCTTAAGCTGCAAAGAAAAAGGCGGCCGTAGCCGCCTTTTACCGCATATTCCGGGCGGATTAGACGTCACCGCTGAATGTATCGCAGGATTCGAGCTTGCCTGTATCAAAGCCGCGCTTGAACCACTTGGCGCGCTGGGCCGATGTGCCGTGGTTGAAGCTTTCCGGCACGACATAGCCCTGACTGCGGCGCTGCAAGGTATCATCGCCGATCTGGTGCGCCGCATTGAGCGCATCTTCAAGATCACCCGTTTCCAGAATGCCCTTCTGCTCGGTGTAATAGCCCCAGATTCCGGCGAAACAATCAGCCTGAAGCTCGACGCGAACCGACATCTGGTTGGCCTGCACTTCGTTCATCTGCTGACGCATCTGGTTGAACTTCGGCAGAATGCCGAGCAGGTTCTGGACATGGTGCCCGACTTCATGCGCCAGCACATAGGCCTGCGCGAAATTGCCCGACGCGCCGAAACGGTTCGCCAGTTCGTCATAGAAGCTCAGATCGATATAGAGCTTGCGGTCGCCGGGGCAGTAGAACGGCCCGGATGCCGCCGAAGCGAAACCACAGGCCGAACGAACCTGCCCGGTGAAGAGAACCATGGTCGGCTTGGTATAGGTCTGGCCGCGCGACTGGAAAATACCGCTCCAGACATCTTCTGTCTCGGCAAGCACCGTGCGGGCAAACTGAGTCATCTCGTCATTGGCGACGGCGCCGCCCTCGGCAGCCGTGCGACCACTGGACTGCTGTTGCGTCTGCACGGACGAGTCCATGCCACCGCCGCCGAACAGAATCGGTATCGGATCGATACCGAAGGCGCGCAGCACGAAGAACATCACGACCAGAATGAGAATGCCGGAAAGCCCGCCGCCGCGCACGACCTTGAAGCCCGGCCCGCCACCGCCAAAACCGCCGCCCTGGCCACCGCCTGTGCCGCCACCGCCGCTACGCTGGTCTTCCACATTGTCACTTTGCCTACGACCTTGCCAGCGCATGCACCCACTCCCTCAACACCGGCCGCTGTAAACCCCGCGGCGCAAAATATTATCTCGTATAATTGTCGCATAAAGAGTTGCCACCGCAATATAAAAAGTAAATGGCATGCAAATCACAAACGAAGACTCGCACGCAATAATTGCTGTTCGGGATTGCCTTATCGCGCGGCTTTAAACTTCTGCCTAAAAAGCCAGCAACCCAGCGCGGATGCGACCACTGTCGCCGCGCCGACTGCGAGGCTGGAAGCGCTCATATCCGTAAATACGACCGCATTCATGATGCGCCCCGGCATGAAGGCAAAGAGCCCCGCTCCGATTATACCCAGAAAATAGACCCGTCGCGTGATTCTGCGATGAATGACTATATCGCCCTGACGCGCGGCGATAACCGACCGGATGCATCCGGCGATGACCAGCACGGACAGGATGTGTATCGGGCTGAAGCCCCAGAGCAGGTTGATCTGGTGTATGAAAAAGCTTGTCATTGCGGTGACGACCATCAGCACCATCCATATGCGCCCGAGATATTTGTGCCGTCGCGTGCCCTTTTTGCGCAGGAGAATGAATGCGCCCAGCAACGCTGCGGGTACGACGGTGGCGACGTGCAGCTGGACAGCAAGTGGTGCTTGGAGAAGCGGGGCGAAATTCATGGTGAAGCTCCGGTTGAATTTCCACCTTCCTTCGACAACACTGCGCTCGGCTCAATTGGAATGACGTGGAATGCAGGAAAACTTCGTGGCTGGCGGCTTTATGCAATTCGCGCTTCGTGAAATGACGGTCATTTCGCGCGCGCTCCGCCTCTGGATGACGTTTCTTGTCGTGGTGCTGATCTTGACGATAACGGCGGCCCTTGGCACGGGTTCGATGCCCGTCGCTATCCGCTTTTTCTATTGGCTGCTGATTCAGTTTGGCGGCTGGTCCATCGCCATTTTATTCGCCGTTCTCGCGGATTCCCTGCTGAAGCCATGGGTCGCCAGCACTTTTGCGCGCATGATGACGGGTGCTCTTCTGGCCGCGGTTCCCATCGGCCTATGGGTCGGCCTCGTCGATTACGGTTTTCTGACCAGACTCCCAACCTTCAAAACAGTTGTCGGAAGCATGGCGGTCTCGCTGCCGCTCAGCGCGCTCTTCTGCGTCCTTGCCTATATGACAGTTCGCAAAGACATCGAAACCGTTTCAAACAACAGCCCCGAAGCCCCTGCCCTGCTCAATCGCCTGCAACCGGGCAATCGTGGTCAGTTGCTGCGTCTGTCGGCAGACGACCATTACACGCAAGTCGTCACCAACCGGGGCAAGGAACTGATCCTCATCCGCTTTTCCGACGCAGTGAAGGAAATCGGCGAAACGCCGGGTTTGCAGATCCACCGCTCGCATTGGGTGGCTGACATTCATGTTGAGGAATTGCAGCGCGTCAACGGCGCGCTCAGTCTCAAAACACGCGACGGGACGCTGCTTCCGGTCAGCCGGTCGAGCCAGAAAACGGCGCTGGAGCGTTACCGCATTGGTGCATCACCGCGCAAGAAAACAGCGGCCGGGCAAGATTTTTCGTGAATGCCCGCATTTTCTTTGAAATAAGCGTATTTGTGGGGTTCCGCTTTGGGTCATCATTGCCTATAAGGCCCGCTTAGCCCACAGAATTCATAAGCTGCCAACCCGCCGGAAAACCGTGCGGGCTTTTCTGGCAGGCTAAGCAGCATGTCTCTCGAAAGTGGGAACCGGTTTCGAGACCAAGATATGCGTGAAACAAGAGCATGATCCCGAAAATGGGAACCGGTTTTCGGACAAGATCATGCGCGCGAAGAAGATAGGATGAGCGCCCATGCCGAAACGTACAGATATCAAATCGATCCTGATTATCGGCGCGGGCCCCATTGTCATCGGCCAGGCTTGCGAATTCGACTATTCGGGCACGCAGGCTTGCAAGGCGTTGAAAGAGGAAGGCTACCGCATCATCCTCGTCAACTCCAACCCGGCCACGATCATGACCGATCCCGATCTGGCGGACGCGACCTATATCGAGCCGATCACGCCGGAAGTCGTCGCCAAGATCATCGCCAAGGAACGCCCGGACGCGCTGCTGCCCACCATGGGCGGCCAGACCGCGCTGAACACCGCATTGTCGCTGCGCCGCATGGGCGTGCTGGAGCGCTACAATGTCGAGATGATCGGCGCCAATGCCGAGGCCATCGACAAGGCCGAAGATCGCGCGCTGTTCCGCGAAGCCATGGACAAGATCGGCCTCGATACGCCGGAATCCCGCCTCGCCAACGCCACCGAAATCAAGGACGAAGACCGCAAGCGTCATGAAGCCAAGCGCGCTGAAGTGAAGTCGCAATATTCGGGCGACGCGCTGGACAAGGCCCTCGACAAGCTGGAAACCGAATGGCAGCTCGGCGAAGTCGAACGCAAGCAGCGCTACATGACCCACGCGCTCGCCAAGGCGGCGCAGGCGCTCGACGTGGTTGGCCTTCCGGCCATCATCCGCCCGAGCTTCACGCTCGGCGGCACCGGCGGCGGCATCGCCTATAACCGTCAGGAATTCTTCGAAATCATCGAACGCGGTCTGGACGCATCGCCGACCACCGAAGTTCTGATCGAAGAGTCGGTTCTGGGCTGGAAAGAATATGAAATGGAAGTCGTCCGCGACAAGGCGGACAACTGCATCATCATCTGCTCGATCGAAAACCTCGATCCGATGGGTGTACACACCGGCGATTCGATCACCGTCGCGCCTGCGCTGACGCTGACCGACAAAGAATACCAGATCATGCGCAACGCCTCGATTGCGGTGCTGCGCGAGATCGGCGTTGAAACCGGCGGCTCCAACGTGCAGTTCGCGATCAACCCGGCCAATGGCCGCATGATCGTCATTGAAATGAACCCGCGCGTCTCACGTTCTTCGGCGCTCGCTTCCAAGGCTACCGGCTTCCCGATTGCCAAAGTCGCGGCCAAGCTCGCTGTCGGCTACACGCTGGACGAACTCGACAACGACATCACCGGCGGCGCGACGCCAGCCTCGTTCGAACCGTCGATCGACTATGTCGTCACCAAGATCCCGCGTTTCGCTTTCGAAAAATTCCCCGGCTCCTCGCCGATCCTGACCACCGCCATGAAGTCGGTCGGTGAAGTGATGGCCATTGGCCGCACTTTTCAGGAAAGCTTGCAGAAGGCGCTGCGCGGTCTTGAAACCGGCCTGACCGGCCTTGACGAAATCGCCATTCCCGGCATCGAGGACGGCGACGAGAAGAACGCCATCCGCGCCGCCATCGGCACGCCGACGCCGGATCGTCTGCGCATGGTCGCGCAGGCCATGCGCCTCGGCCTGACTGTCGAGCAGGTGCATGACGCCTCCAAGATCGACCCATGGTTCCTCGAACAGATCGAAGCCATCGTGTTGACCGAAGTGCGCATTCGCGAACATGGTCTGCCGCAGGACGCTGAAAACCTGCGCATGCTGAAGGCAATGGGCTTCTCCGACGCGCGCCTTGCCAGCCTGACCAACAAGGACGCTGCGGACGTGGCTAAGCTGCGCGCCGATCTCGACGTGCATCCGGTCTATAAGCGCATCGATACCTGCGCTGCCGAATTCGCTTCGCCGACCGCCTATATGTACTCGACCTATGAAACGCCCTTCGTCGGCCAGCCACGTTCGGAAGCTGAAGTTTCGGATCGCAAGAAGGTCGTCATTCTCGGCGGTGGGCCGAACCGTATCGGTCAGGGCATCGAGTTCGATTATTGCTGCTGCCATGCTGCCTTCGCGCTCGGCGACGCCGATTACGAAGCCATCATGATCAACTGCAACCCGGAAACGGTTTCGACCGATTACGACACCTCGGACCGCCTCTATTTCGAACCGCTGACGGCGGAAGACGTGCTGGAAATCCTGCGCGTTGAACAGGAAAAGGGCACGCTGCACGGCGTGATCGTCCAATTCGGCGGCCAGACCCCGCTCAAGCTCGCCAATGCGCTTGAAAAGGCCGGCATTCCGATCCTCGGCACCTCGCCGGACGCCATCGACCTTGCGGAAGATCGCGACCGCTTCCAGAAGCTGCTGGTCAAGCTCGACCTGAACCAGCCGAAGAACGGCATTGCCTATTCGGTCGAACAGGCTCGCCTCGTCGCCGCTGACCTCGGCTTCCCGCTGGTCGTTCGCCCGTCCTATGTTCTGGGTGGCCGCGCCATGCAGATCATCCATGACGAGCGCACGCTGCAAGCCTATCTGCTCGACACCGTGCCGGAACTGGTCCCGGAAGATATCAAGGCGAAATATCCGAACGACAAGACCGGCCAGATCAACACCCTGCTCGGCAAGAACCCGCTGCTGTTCGATACCTATCTCACCCAGGCCATCGAAGTGGACGTCGATTGCCTCTGCGATGGCAAGGACAGCTTTGTGTCGGGCATCATGGAGCATATCGAAGAAGCCGGTATTCACTCCGGCGACAGCGCCTGCTCGCTGCCGGTTCACTCGCTCTCGGCTGAAACCGTCGCCGAACTCGAACGTCAGACCGAAGCATTGGCCAAGGCGCTCAATGTCGGCGGCCTGATGAACGTTCAGTTCGCGATCAAGGATGGCGAAATCTTCATCCTCGAAGTGAATCCGCGCGCTTCGCGTACGGTGCCGTTCGTTGCCAAAACCATCGGCACCCCGATTGCCAAGGTCGCGGCCCGCATCATGGCTGGCGAAAGCCTTGAAGCAGCGCTCGGCGCTTATGGCGGCAAGCCGCAGGCCCCATCGCGCCCGCATATCGCGGTCAAGGAAGCCGTGTTCCCGTTCGCTCGTTTCCCGGGCGTCGATACGCTGCTCGGACCGGAAATGCGCTCAACCGGCGAGGTCATGGGCCTCGACTACGACTACGCACTGGCTTTCGCCAAGGCGCAGCTTGGTGCCGGCGTGGAACTGCCGCGTGAAGGCACGGTGTTCGTGTCGGTGCGCGACGAAGACAAGGAACGCGTTCTGGCACCTGTGCGCAAGCTCGCAAGCCTCGGCTTCCGCGTGATGGCAACCGGCGGCACGCAGCGTTTCCTCGCTGACAATGGCGTCGAGGCGATCAAGGTCAACAAGGTCATCGAAGGCCGTCCACATGTGGAAGATGCGATCCGCAACCGTCAGATCCATCTGGTCTTCAACACCACCGACAGCGCCAGCGCCGTGTCCGACTCCAAGTCTATCCGCCGCGCAACGCTGATGCAGAAGCTGCCTTACTACACCACGATGGCAGGCGCAGAATCAGCGGCCGAAGCCATCGCGGCGCTGAAGGCCGGTTCGCTGGAAGTGCGTCCGCTGCAGGATTACTTCCGCGCATAATCTGTTTTACAGATAATGAAAAAAGCCGCCGGAGCGATCCGGCGGCTTTTTTCATGCGCTCTTTAAAGCGGGAATTTCCAGCGGCTTGCCATCGGGATCATCTTCCAGATTGACCTGCCGGGAGAAAAACCCGTTATGCAGATGCGGCTTGCCCAGATGGATCACAGCAGCGTCTTTCAGCTCAGTGGTCAAAATGTCCCGGATGCGATCATAGGCTTCGGCATCGAGACCATCCAGCGCGCCATCGATGATGATCCATTGCGGCTTTTGCAGAATGAGGCGGGCGAAAGCGAGACATTGCCGCTCGTCATCGGTCAGCACCCGTTCCCAGCGTGTGGCGTAGTCGAGACTGCCGATAAGCCGGTCAAGCCCGGCGCGCTGCAACACGCCCTCCAGCGCTTCGGGCGAAAATTTTTTCAGGTCGAATGGATAGACGATCACGCTCTTCAATGTCCCGGGCGGGAAATAAGGCGCACGCGGCATGAAGGCTACGCCGTCATTGGCTGGCATGCCGATCCGCCCCTCGCCCCATGGCCACAGACCGCCAAGCGCCCGAAACAGCAAGGTGCGTTGGGTTTCGGTGCCGCCGGTTACCAACACCCGTTCGCCCGGCTTGACCGCGAAGGCGCTCTTCGACAGGCGCAAACAGCCATCGGGTGCCGCAATCGACACATCGTCGAGACTGATTCTATCGTCCTCGTTGACGGCCAGATCGACGTGCCGGTCGAGATGACCCAACTCATCCATGCGCAGAATTGCCTGACGGAAAGTGGCGACACGAAGCAGTGTGGCGCGCCAGTCGGCAATGGCACCGAAATTATCCACGAACCAGCGCAGTGAATTATGCACCTGCGTAAACGCGCCGACGGCCATCATCAGACCACCGAAGGTCAGTCCGCCAGAGAAATACACCGGTGCGGCGACCAGAATCGGCGCTACAATGGTGAGCCAGCCATAACCAGCCGTCACCCATGTCAGTCGCGTGGTCGCATAGACGATCTTGCGGATCGCAGCCAGCACGGCGTCGATATCGAGATCGAGACGGCGGCGCTCATCCACCTCACCGCGCGAAAGGGTGACCGAATCGAGATGCTCATTGACGCGCATCAGCGAGGCGCGGAAATCCGCCTCGCGCGCATAACGATTGGCATTGATATTGACGAGGTTGCGCCCGACGATCCATGTCAGCCACGATGCGGACGCGGCATATATGATCACCGCCCACACCATATAGCCGGGAATCGGGAAGCTATAACCGCCAATATTGAAAATAAATCCGCTCGACAGCGACCACAATACGCCGACAAAGCTCAACAGAATCACGGTCGATTGCAGCAGGTTGATACCGAGATCGCAGGATGTTTCGGCAAGGTGGCGCGCATCTTCATGCAGGCGCTGATCGGGATTAATGCCGATCTCGCCCGCATTGGCGAGCCGAAAGGCGCGCCCCGGCACCAGCCATTGACCGACGAGATCGCGCGCCAGCCCTTCACGCATCTTAAGCTTGAACATCTGGTTCAGCCATGTCTGGGCGACATTGAGCACCAGCAATGTGCCCGCAATACCGAAGAACACCATCAGCTGCTGGAAGAACGCCTGCAAATCCTTGCGCGCCAGCGCATCGTAAAACGGCTCGTTCCAGCGGTTGATGGCCACCTGCCCAATCGCAATCAGCACGATCAGCACGAAAATGCCGGTTCCGAGTGCAATCAGCGTGGTGCGCACTGGCGAATTCCAGAAAGCGCCGGTCATCATCGAGACCTGTGAGAACAGATCATTGCCGTCCCGGACCGGCTGACGGGTGAGCAAGCCCTTGATACCAACGCGCTGGGACTTCCCTCGCTTGCGGCTTTTCCTTTGCGCGCTGCGCTTCGGCTGCTTCTGTTCCGGTTCAGACGTCATATTTGCCTCGCCACGTGCCGTTCGCGAATCCCTGTGACGAAATCGCGGGCCATTCGCAACATGCGCATTATGCATATCACGCAAAAGTCAAAGAAAAGCGATGTCTCGTTCGGGCTGTGACTTTAGATCTGTCTTTTCTGGCAGGACCGATCTATTGCCCGTCTTAATAGTAAGGTCGCAACACCTTCAATAAAGAGCGACCATGCGCGCAATCGCTGATACGGCGGCGTTTTAGATAAAAAATACCTAGCGTTGACGTTAAAGCTGCGATTTTTTTAGCAAAACCATGGCCAGACACACATCCTAGCTCTCTTGTGCTGGTCAAATTTGTCGCATATAGTCCGGCAATCGATTTTTCGGTCGAGTGACTTTGAGACCCGTGCGGCCTGCCGTGCTTCCTGACGATCTCCTGTCCATAAATTCGATCCACAGGGACGTATGCGGAGCATGCGGACTAAAAATTACTATCGTTACAAAGGACATTCCCATGGCTACGGGAACAGTTAAATGGTTCAACACGACCAAGGGTTTCGGCTTCATTCAGCCTGACCAGGGCGGCACGGACATTTTCGTTCACATCTCTGCCGTTCAGCGCGCTGGCCTTGCCACGCTCAACGAAGGCCAGAAGGTCACCTACGAGATCGTGCAGGACCGCCGTTCGGGCCGTTCGTCTGCCGACAACCTCGTCGCAGCCTAAGACATTTTGCCGCCGGATGTTTCATCTGGCTTGTGCACGAATGTGACATGAAAACATTGGAGCGCCGGTCTGACCGGCGCTCTAATTTTTTGGAATCAGAGAAAATTCTCAAGGCAGCCAGTCAAGCGCCACATGGCCCGGATGGGCCGCAACGCGCTTGAGCCAGGCCTGAACCGCCGGATATTGCTGCATGTCGAAGCCGCCCAGATGCGCCTCATGCGTATAGGCATAGAGCGCGATATCGGCGACCGTATAAGTCTCGCCCGCCAGATAGGGCGTCTTTTCAAGCTGTGTTTCCATGACGCCAAGCGCCTTGTTGCCACCGGCGAGCGTTGAGGCCAGACGTTCCGGCGTCGCATCCCGTGCCCGCTCCGGATAGATCATCAGCGCCCGGCGCACGGCCACATGGGGCTCATGGCTATATTGTTCGAAGAACAGCCATTGATAGACAAGCCCCCGCTCATAGGCGTCCTTGGGCAGAAACGGCGTTCCTTCCGCCAGATAGAGCAGCATGGCGTTCGATTCTGCCAGCAGTCGCCCGTCCTCCAGCTCCAGCAATGGCACCTTTCCGTTGGGATTTTTGGCGAGATAGTCCGGCTTGCGCGTTGAGCCGTCGAGCGACGAAACCGTGACATGCCGAAAAGGCCTGCCCAGCAAGGCAAGCAGAAGGCGGGGCTTGTAGCAATTTCCTGAATCGGGTTGGGCGTAAATGGTCAGCATGAAAATCTCCTGTTTCAAAAAACCATATCGACGCGCGGACTGCGTCCTGTCTAATCAGTTTCTTTGAGATATTATGTCAGCAAGACTGATCTATCCGACACTTTTCGCAACACAATTTCGAGAAAACCCGGATTCACCGGCGAAAAGTCAATCCATCTGTTGCGATTCCCGTGCCGATGCGACATAGAAAATCCGCAAAACCGCGCCGTTCCCAGTGCGGTTAACAGAGCCTGCCATCTATGGAGATCTATCATGGCATTTCTCGCCGACGCCCTTTCCCGTGTAAAGCCATCTGCGACCATCGCGGTCAGCCAGAAAGCACGCGAACTGAAAGCCAAAGGCAAGGACGTGATCGGTCTTGGTGCGGGCGAACCCGATTTCGACACGCCGGACAATATCAAGCAGGCCGCCATCGACGCGATCAATCGCGGCGAAACGAAGTACACGCCTGTGGCCGGTATTCCTGAGCTGCGCAAGGCCATCGTCGCCAAGTTCAAGCGCGAAAACGGCCTCGACTATACGCCGGATCAGGTCATCGTCGGCACCGGCGGCAAGCAGATTTTGTTCAACGCCTTCATGGCCACGCTGAACCCCGGCGATGAAGTCATCGTGCCTGCCCCTTACTGGGTCAGCTATCCGGAAATGGTTGCGATCAACGGCGGTACGCCGGTGTTCATCAACACCAAGATCGAAGACAATTTCAAGCTAACCGCTGCCGATCTGGAAAAGGCGATCACGCCGAAGACCAAGTGGCTGATCTTCAACTCGCCGTCGAACCCGACGGGCGCTGCCTATACGGAAGCCGAGCTGAAGGCGCTGACAGACGTTCTTGTGCGTCACCCGCAGGTCTGGATCCTGACCGACGACATGTATGAGCATCTGGTCTATGGCGATTTCGTCTTCACGACCCCTGCTCAGGTCGAGCCGTCGCTCTATGACCGCACGCTGACCATGAACGGCGTTTCCAAGGCCTATGCCATGACCGGCTGGCGCATCGGTTACGCCGCTGGCCCGCTGCAACTCATCAAGGCCATGGACATGGTGCAGGGTCAGCAGACTTCCGGTGCCTGCTCGATCGCCCAGTGGGCAGCGGTTGAAGCGCTGAACGGCACGCAGGACTTCATCCCGAAGAACAAGGAAATTTTCCAGGCTCGTCGCGATCTGGTCGTATCGATGCTCAATCAGGCCAAGGGCATCCAGTGCCCGACACCGGAAGGCGCATTCTACGTCTATCCGTCCTGCGCTGGCCTGATCGGCAAGAAAACCGAAGCTGGCAAGGTCATCGAAACGGACGAAGATTTCGTCACCGAACTGCTGGAAGCAGAAGGCGTTGCCGTGGTTCACGGTTCGGCTTTCGGTCTTGGACCGAACTTCCGCATTTCCTATGCAACGTCCGATGAGCTGCTCGAAGAAGCCTGCACCCGTATCCAGCGCTTCTGCGCCAGCCTGCGCTAAGCATGTCTCCCGAAAATGGGAACCGGTTTCGGGACAAAGACATGCGTAAGAACAAAAGCTTCTGAATAGCGAATGACAGAGGGGCCGCAAGGCCCCTTTTTCGTATCCGCACTTTCACGGAAAAACAGCACGTGGCTTCACCCTGTCAGAACAGACAGCTGGAAGGTGATCAGCATTTGTAGTTTGTTGCGGTCAGCCGTCGCGGCCAATAACAGGCGAAAAGCCAAAAAAAAAGCCAGACAAATGTCTGGCTTTGAGTTTTGAAGGTGCCTTTGAGGCAAACCTCCAGAGGGGAACACTCAGCCCGCGCAAATGGGAGGAGGAAACGCGGCGCTGAGATGATTGTTATATGCTCTCTGCTCATCATTTTTGCAATGCAACTTTAGCGCAATGCTGCCATGCATCCTGCGCATAGCTCGTTCAGGCAATTATTTTAAATATAATCAAATTGTTAGCCAAATCTTGCCCGCCCAATGAGCGGTTGGATGCAAATCAGAGCGCCTACGGAACAGGCATCGATACAACCAAACTGCCTGCAAAATCAGCAAATCACCTTCCACTGATTCCCCACAGAAGATGTCATCCAACTGTCATTGCGGCGCATCAGGACTGTCACAAAACAGGCCTAAAAGCCCCGGCAGAGCCGATGCGGGGAGAACGCATCCGGCGTGAAGCGGCCACCGGAGAAGACGGTGATCGCTGCGAACATCTCACAAGCCATGAGGGAGCGCGCCCATGCGGATCGTTCAAATCACCGACACCCATCTCAGCCCGATCAAGACACATTTCAACCCGAACTGGGAACCGCTCGTGGCGTGGATCGAGCAGCAGAAGCCCGATCTAATCATTCACACCGGCGATCTTGCCGTCGATGGCGCCGATATCGAAGCTGATCTCGAATTCTGCCGCAGTTGTTTCGAACAGCTCTCCGCGCCCGTCCTCAGCGTGCCGGGCAATCACGACATCGGCCATCTGCCGGAAAGCCACCAGCCGGTCAATGCCGAGCGCCTTGCGCGCTGGCAGCGCCATATCGGTCCAGACCGCTGGGCCAAGGACCTCGGTGACTGGCTGATCGTCGGCCTCAACAGCCTTATCATCGGCACCGGCAGCGAACAGGAAGAAGACCAGTTCCAGTGGCTGGAAAACGTTCTGGAAAACGCAGACGGCAAGCCCGTCGCCGTTTTCGCGCACAAGCCACTCTTCGTCGACGATCCGGAAGAAGGCGACAGCGGCTATTGGGGCATCCGCCCGGTGGCGCGCCAGCGTCTCTATGATCTCTTCGCGCAGTATAACGTGCAGCTTCACGCCAGCGGCCACCTGCACCGGGCATGGAAGGGCGAAGCGTTCGGCACCCGCTATGTCTGGGGACCGGCGGCGGCCTTCATCGTCGGCGCGATGGAACGCGATCTGCCGGGCGAGCGTATTCTCGGCGCTGTCGTGCATGAACTTGGCGAAGCAGCTACCAGCGCCATCGTGCGCATTGATGAACTGACGCCCTACGTGATCGACGATGTGGTGCATGAGGTCTATCCGCATCATGCGGGCGACGGAGAGAAGGTCACGGAAGAGGCAAGCCAATGAGCACGCTTGCCATCCGCGATATCGGGAAGTCCTATGGCGGCAACCGCATTCTGGACGGCATCAGCATCGACGTGGCGGAGGGCGAATTCATCGCCCTCGTCGGCCCGTCTGGCTGCGGCAAGAGCACGCTTTTGCGCATTCTTGCCGGGCTCGACCATGCCGATGAAGGCAATGTCGCACTGGCGGGCCGCGACATAACCGGCGCGCATCCCGCCGACCGCAATATCGCGATGGTCTTCCAGTCTTACGCTTTGTATCCGCATCTGACGGCCGCGCAGAACATCGCCGTGCCGCTTGCCATGCGCGACATGACGACGACCGAACGCCTACCCTTCGTGGGACCGCTGGTTCCCGGCCAGCGCGCCAAGCGCGCCGCGATCCAGAAACAGGTGAAAACCACCGCCGCCAGCCTGAAAATCGACCATCTTCTCGACCGCAAGCCCGGCCAGATGTCGGGCGGCCAACGCCAGCGCGTTGCGCTTGCCCGTGCGCTCGTGCGCCAGCCCGGCGTTTTCCTGATGGACGAGCCTTTGTCCAATCTCGATGCCAATCTGCGCGTTCATACCCGCGCCGAGATTGTCGATCTGCATCGCCGCGCCGGGGTTCCGACGATCTATGTCACCCACGATCAGGCTGAAGCGCTGAGCATGGCCGACCGTGTGGCGGTGATGATGGGCGGCAAGCTGCTGCAAATCGATACGCCCACCGCGATCTATAACGATCCGCGCCATATCGAAGTGGCGCAATTCATCGGCACCCCGCGCATCAACATTCTGGACGCCTTGGTCAGCGATCAGGGCAGTGTCCATTTCGCGGGCCGCCCGATCCTGCAAAACGTCGCCGCCTATGCGGGCACAACGATCCGTGTCGGCATCCGCCCGGAACATTTCCGTCTGCACCCGCATGACAAGACCGGCATTGCCGGAACCGTCTCGCGCATCGAATTCCTCGGCTCCGAAGTGTTGGTTTACCTGAAAGCGCCCGGCTCCGCGCAGGAGCTGATCGTGAAGCTCGACCCTGTCAAGGCCGATCACATTGCACCCGGTCTGCCTGTTGGCCTGTATTTCGATGCGGAAAACGCCTATCTCTTCGGCGATGACGGCGCGCGCCTGCGCCAGCCTGCCGGAAATGTGGTGACCCTCGCACCGGCGGAAAAGGCTCCGGCTCATGTCTGATCTCGCTCTTGCTAGGCCCGGCGCGGTCAGCGCCCGCACTGCCGCCGAAAATGCGCGGCGGCGCGAGGAGCGACTGGCCTGGAAACTCGCCTCCCCCGCCATTCTCCTGACGGTGCTGCTGATCCTGCTGCCGACCGCAGCGGTTGTCTTCTGGAGTTTCACCAATTACGAACTCGGCTATGCCGGTTTCGAATTCATCGGCCTCGACAATTATGTCGAACTGTTTAGCGACCGCACTTTTCTCATCTCTTTGAAGAACACGGCGATCTATACGGCGATTGTTGCACCGGCTTCGGTGTTTCTCGGCCTTGGCGTCGCGCTTCTCATCGAAGGCGAAGTGCGCGGGAAATCGTTCTTCCGCACCGTCTATTTTCTGCCGGTGGCGTCGCTGCTCGTCGCCATGGCGACCGTCTGGCAATATCTGCTGCATCCGACCCTTGGCCCCGTCAATGCACTGCTTGGCATGATCGGCATTACCGGTCCCAACTGGCTCGGCTCCAGCGATACGGCGCTTGTCAGCCTTGCGCTGATCGGCGTCTGGCAAAGCGTCGGCTTCAACATGGTGCTGTTTCTGGCCGGCCTCACCGCCATTCCGCGCGAGCTTTATTCCGCCGCCGAAGTGGATGGCGTGAAAAGCAGTTGGGAGCGCTTTCGCCTCGTCACCTGGCCCTTGCTCGGGCCGACGACGCTGTTTGTCACGACCATCAGCATCATCAATGCGGTCAAGGTGTTCGAAACCGTCAAGACGCTCACCGAAGGCGGTCCGAACAAGGCTACGGAAGTGCTGCTCTGGAGCATCTATCAGGAAGGCTTCGTCTTTCTCCGCGTCGGTTACGCCTCGGCCATGACCGTGATTTTCCTCGCCGTGCTGATCGTCCTGATGCTGCTCCAGTTTCGTGTGCTGGACCGCCGCACGCATTATTGAGGGGACCTCCCATGTCACTTGCCCGTTCGTTTCGCCTCGGTCTTCTCTCGTTCGGCGCGCTGCTTTTCCTCGCGCCATACATCTTCATGCTGTCCACCGCAGCCAAGTCGCAGCAGGACATTTTCTCGTCGTCGCTCTCGCTGATCCCGCAGAACTGGGCGCTTTGGGACAATGTCGCCAAAGCCCTCACCCGCGTACCCATGGGGCTGCTGCTCTTCAACGGCGTTGTGGTCTGTGGACTGGTGCTGGTGGTGCAGGTGGTGATCGCCATTCCATGCGCCTATGCCATGGCGAAACTCAACTTTCGCGGCCAGCGCACCATGATGGTTCTCGTCATGCTGGGACTGCTGGTGCCGATCCACGCAACCGCGCTGCCCTTCTATGTCGGCTTCAACCAGCTTGGCGTGCTGAACAGCTATTTTGCGCTCAGCGCACCGTTCTTCATCTCGGTATTCGGCATATTCCTGTTCCTGCAATTCTTCCGCGCCATGCCCGACGATCTCATCAGCGCCGCCCGCCTCGATGGCATGTCGGAAGCAGGCATTGTCATGCGTGTGATCGTGCCTAATGCCTGGCCCGCTATCACGGCATTCTCGATCTTCTCGGTTGTTGCGCACTGGAACGATCTGTTCTGGCCGCTGATCGTCGTCAACGGCATGGAACGCGCCACGCCGCCGCTCGGCCTGCTCTATTTCCGCGCTGCCGAAGCCGGTGACGACTACGGCGCGCTGATGGCGGCAACGCTCATCATCACCTTGCCTTTGCTGCTGGCCTTTCTCGCCGCCCAGCGCCGCTTCATCGAGGGCATCACCCTGACCGGCCTCAAAGGCTGACCCTTTCGCCTATCTCACATACAGGAGTTATCCATGAAACGCCTCGCAAGCACTTTTGCCGCTCTGGCCATCGCAACCGGCCTCGGCTCGCCCGCTTTCGCAGACACCACGCTCAATGTGCATTATCCGATGCCCGGCTTCTTCAAGGATGTCATGGCCGACATCTCGAAAAAATTCATGGAAGAAAATCCGGACATCAAGATCAACTTCGTCAGCCCTTCCGCCACCTATGAAGAAGGCATCCAGACGATCATGCGTCAGGCTGGCACGTCGGAAATGCCGGATATCACCTTCACCGGTCTCAATCGCCTGCGCGTTCTGGCCGAACGCAATATCGGCGTCGACATGAAGCCACTGGTCGAGAAGGAAAAGGATATGGAAGCGCAGGGCTTCACCGATCATATCCTCAGTCTCGCCCGCGTCGGCGACCGCCAGGTCGGCCTTGCTTTCGCGACCTCCAACCCGATCATGTATTATAATGCCGATCTGGTGCGCGCTGCCGGTGGCAACCCCGACACGCCGCCCACCACCTGGGACGAAGTGATCGCGCTCGGCGGCAAGATCAAGGCGCTCGGCAACGGCAATGAAGGCATCGACTTCCGCTGGCAGGGCGATGACTGGATGTTCTCCGCTCTTCTGTTCGGCGCAGGCGGCACCATGCTGACCGAAGACGAGAAGAAGGTCGCCTTCGACGGACCCGAAGGCCTTGCTGCGCTGAAGCTCGTCGACCGCATGGTCAAGGAAGGCGGCATGCCGGTTCTGACCAAGGCTGCGGGCGAACAGGCCTTTGCCGCTGGCAAGGTGGGCTTTGCCTTCCAGACCACCGGCGCACTGCGCAACACGATCAAGAATGTCGGCGACAAGTTTGATCTGCGCACCGCAAAGATCCCGCTCATCAACCCGGAAAAGGGTCGTCTGCCGACCGGTGGCAACGCGGTCGTAATCCTCACCGAAGACCAGTCCAAGGTCGATGCCGCCTGGAAATTCGCCAAGTTCGCCGCCGGTCCTTACGGCGCTTCGGTCGTGGTTCCGGGCACCGGCTACGTGCCGAACAACGATCTCGCCGCCAAGTCGGATGAATATCTCGGCAAGTTCTACGAAGAAAACCCGCTCTTTAAGGCCGGTCTCAGCCAGATGTCGATCATGGTGCCGTGGTATGCCTTCCCCGGCTCCAACGGCGTGAAGGTAACGCAGACCATCGTCGACGGCCTCTCCCGTCTGATCGAACAGTCCGCCACCCCGGAAGACGTCCTCGCCGACACCGCCAAGGACGTGCAGCGCCTCCTGCCGCGCCAGTAACAGGCAAACGGGCGCTCCGCGTCAACGCACGCCCTCATCCTGAGGTGCGGAGCGGAGCGAAGCCTCGAAGGGTGAGGTGCGGAGCGGAGCGCAGCATCATCCTGAGCCCGTTGAAGGATCGAAGGGCGAGGTCCAGTCTAGGCTCCCTCGCCCTTCGAGACGCCGCCTTCGGCGGCTCCTCAGGATGAGGGAGCTACGGTACGCTCGCTACCAATCGATATCCCAAAACAAAAGGCCGCGTTGGGTTCTCCAAGGCGGCCTTTTGCATACATATGGTTGGGATCAATAGGTCCAGTTGCGTGCCTTCGAAAACAGGAAATCCCTGAACGCGTGCAGCTTGGCGGAATTCTTCAATGCTTCCGGGTAGCAGAAGAATGTATCGAAGGACGGGATTTCCTCCAGTTCCGGCACGAGTTGCACCAGACCGGATTCCTTGTCGGCCATGTAATCCGGCAGCACGGCAATGCCGACGCCACGCTGTACGGCGCGGCGCACCGACAGAAGATTATTGACCTGCAAGGCCGGGATGCGCGTGCTGCCATCGGTGCGGCCTGCCACTTCCAGCCAGTTCAACCCGGTCAGATAGCTCGGCGCCGGTTCGCCGAAGGTCACGATGCGATGCTGGTCGATCTCGTCGATCGAATTCAGTTTGCCGTATTTCGAGACATAGCCCGCCGAAGCGTAAAGGTGCATATGCACTGTAAACAGGCGGCGCTGGATGAGGTCCGGCTGCTGCGGCTGGCGCAGACGCAAGGCGCAGTCTGCGTGACGCATGGTCAGATCCAGTTCCTCATTATCGAGGATCAGTTGAAGCTGGATATCCGGATAAAGCTCGACGAATTCCTGGATACGTTCGATCAGCCAGCCGGAGCCGAGCCCCACCGTCGTGGTGACGCGCAGGCGTCCCGTCGGCTTTTCCTTGCTCTCGGCCAGTTTGGAGCGAACATTTTCCAGCTTCATCAACACGTCATGCGCCGTGCGATAAAGCGTTTCGCCCTGTTCCGTCAAAATCAGCCCGCGCGCGTGGCGGTGGAACAGCGGCACGCCGACATCCTGTTCCAGCGCACTGACCTGACGCGAGATGGCCGATTGCGACAAATGCAATGTCTGCGCGGCATGGGTGAACGACCCTGCTTCTGCCGCAGCATGAAAAATGCGCAGTTTATCCCAGTCGAGCGGTGCGACCACGATTTCCCCCTCGTTACTCCGCTGCTTCGTGCAGCGGTTCCTGTGCGGCCAGCCAGCGCTCGGCTTCGAGCGCTGCCATGCAGCCCATACCGGCGGCGGTCACGGCCTGACGGTAGATATCGTCGGTGACGTCGCCAGCGGCATAAATGCCCGGAACATCCGTGGCGGTGGAATCGGGCGCCGTCCACAGATAGCCGTTCGGCTTCTGCTTCAGCTTGCCTTCGAACAGCGACACGGCAGGCGCATGACCGATGGCGACAAAGACGCCATGTGTATCGACTTCCGTGGTCTCGCCCGTCACGACATTCTTCAGGCGCACACCGGTAACGGTCGCGCCCATCGGAGGCTTGGCCTCGGTACCGAGAATTTCATCGATCACGCTGTTCCAGACCACACTGACATTGGCGCGCGACAGGAGACGATCCTGCATGATCTTTTCGGCGCGGAAACCGTCGCGGCGATGCACCACGGTCACGCTCTTGGCGATATGCGACAGGTAAAGCGCTTCTTCGACAGCCGTATTGCCGCCGCCGACCACAACCACGTCCTTGCCGCGATAGAAGAACCCATCGCAGGTCGCGCAAGCCGAGACGCCACCGCCCATGAAGGTCTGTTCGCTGTCGAGGCCAAGCCACTTGGCCTGCGCACCAGTCGCGATGATCAGCGCGTCACAGGTATAGACTGCGCCGGAATCGGCCTTCAGGCGGAACGGGCGCACCGTGGTTTCAACCTCGGTGATGATGTCGTGTACGATTTCCGCGCCGACATGTTCTGCCTGCTTGGCCATCTGTTCCATCATCCATGGGCCCTGCACCGGCTCGGCATAGCCCGGATAATTTTCCACATCGGTGGTGATCATCAGCTGACCGCCCTGCTGCAGACCGGCAATGACGATAGGCTTCAACATGGCGCGCGCTGCGTAAATCGCGGCGGTATAACCAGCAGGACCTGAGCCGATAACAATAACGGGCGCATGACGCTGTGACATGAGGTTCCTCTCCGGTCCTAAAATCGATTTAAAGCAGCGGGTGCACGACTGACCGGAATCGCCTGCGCACCCGGCCTAACTGTGCCCTGATATTATGGCCAAGGTAGGTCTGCCCTTTTCCGTTTGCAAGGTTTGACGGGCATTTGCTGCGCTTTAGCCACAGCTTGTGACAGTTAGGCGATAGGAAGCGCCTCCCCGCATTGCGACCGGGTCGATCTCGCGTTAAACAGACAGGAAAAACAACGCTCAACTGTCCGCCAATCGCCCCACAAACGGCCGGAGACGACCGCCATCTATAAGACTGTCGCCAACATATGCGCGCGCTTCGGCCTCATCATGGCGGCCGCCATGCTTTTGCCCGCCGCAATCGACTTGCGCGACGGCAGCGACGACTGGCTGATTTTCCTGCGTTCGGCAGCAACGACGGGCGCGCTTTCCGCGCTCATCCTTTTTGCGACGCAGAACCAGTCTGTGCGTTTCACGCCCCGCCTCGGTTTTCTGCTCACGGTCTGCATCTGGCTGACCGCAGCTTTCCTCGGCTCGATACCGCTTTATTTCTCGCATCTGCCGATCAGCTATGCCACCGCTTTTTTCGAAGCCATGTCCGGCGTGACCTCCACTGGCGCAACGGCGCTGACCGGCCTGGATAATATGCAGCGCGGCATTCTGCTCTGGCGGTCGCTGCTCTGCTGGATCGGTGGTATCGGCTTCATCGGCCTGGCGCTTCTGATGCTGCCGTCGCTGCGCGCCGGTGGCCTTGCGCTCTTTCACATGGAAAATTCCGACAAGTCAGAAAAAATCCTGCCGCGCATGAACCAGATCGCGCTTGGCATTATTCTCGCCTATCTGAGCCTGACGGCTGCCTGCATCATCAGCTATTTCATGGTTGGGATGAGCGTGTTCGACGCCATCAATCATGGCCTGACGACGGTAGCCACGGCTGGCTTTTCCACGCATGACAACTCGCTCGGTTTCTACCACGGCAACCGCCTGCTGCTGGTTGTCGCGACGGTGTTCATGATTCTCTCGGCCCTGCCCTTCGTGCTCTACATCAAGGCTTTCATGCCCAAGCGGCTGGAATCGCTGGCAGATCCGCAGGTCAAACTGTTCTTCAGCATCGTCATCGGCTTCAGCTTCATCCTCGCCGTCGTTTTGCGGCTTGGTCTGGACGTGCCTTTTGGCGACGCGCTGATTTCGGCCTCGTTCCATTTCGTGTCCGTCATCACGACCACCGGCTATGCGACCGAAGACTATTCGCTCTGGGGGCCACCCGCTCTCGGCATTTTCTTCCTCGCCTCGTTTCTGGGAAGCTGCGCGGGCTCCACGTCGGGCGGTATCAAGATGAACCGCCTCATCATCCTGTGGAGCCTGACACAAGCGAGCCTGTCGCGCCTAATCGTGCCGCATGCCGTCACCAAGATGCGCTATGGCTCATCGGAAATCTCGGGCGAAATCGCCCAGAACGTGCTGCTCTATCTCTTCCTCTATTGCGCATCGCTGGTGATCGGCGCGGTGCTGCTGGCGTCACTCGGCCTCGACTTCGTATCGGCCTTCACCGGCGCACTGACCGCCCTGTCCAATATTGGCCCCGGCCTTGGTGAAACAATCGGTCCGGTTGGCAATTTTTCCACCATCCAGGACCCGGCTCTCTGGGTGCTGTCTTTCCTGATGCTGGCAGGACGACTGGAGCTTGTGACGGTATATATCCTGTTCACACGCGCTTTTTGGGTGCGTTGACAGAGCTTTAGACGGTTTACACGCCACGGATTCATTTGATATTAGCATGATTAGATTGCGCCATGACGGCGTCACATATTCTATAATTACCCTTGAATGAAATTTCCTTGCGCGCGGAGTCATGCATGCCGATCAAGGCCGATCTGGACGAAATCGATTGGAAAATCCTGCGGGAGCTCCAGAACAACGGGCGCATCACCAATGTCGAGCTGGCCGAACGGGTCGGCATTTCGGCACCTCCCTGCCTTCGCCGGGTCCGTAAACTCGAGGAAAGCGGCGTCATTCGGGGCTATCGCGCCATTCTCAACGGCAATGCGCTGGGTCAGGATCTGGTCGCATTCTGTTCGGTCGGTCTGCACCGTCAGGCTGATGCCGATCTGAAGGCTTTTGCGGAGAAAACCAAGCAGTGGCCGCTGGTACGCCGCGCATGGATGGTTTCGGGCGAGTCCGACTTCCTGCTTCATTGCGTTGCACGTGATCTGAACACGTTCCAGACCTTCGTGATCGAGGAACTAACCGCAGCACCAAATGTGGACTCCGTCCGCACCGCGCTGACCATTCGTCCGGTCAAGGACGAACCGCTGATGATTCTCTGAATCACCGTGGCCTTTAGTATCTGAATCAAAAATCGGCAGGCCGTGGCGAAAATGGTGATTTTCGAGTACCGGAGTGCAGCGTACATTTGGGTACGTGAGCACCGGAAGCGCAGAAATCACCATTTGCAGACCGGCATGGCGACTTTTGGATCAGACACGCCCGGCGAATACGCTCTCATAGACACAGCTGATCGCAGCGGCTTCCTTTTCGAGCGGGAAATTGGCGCGCACATGCGCAAGAGCGGTTTCGCCGTCACGCTCGGCCATGGCCGGGTCTGCGAGATAAGGCTCAATGGCCTTGCGCAAGGCATCGCCATCTCCGGCGGGCACGAAACGGCCGGTTCCGTCCACGATCATTTCGGCATAGGCGCCAGCGTCACTTGCCACCACAGCGGTCTTTGACGCCATGGCTTCCAGCGGCGTCAGGCCGAAACCCTCATTGCGCGACGGCGCAACATAAAGCGTCAGGCGGCGATACCAGACCCGAATATCGGGGACTTCACCCAGAATGAGGATCCGATCCTGCAAACCGGCGGCGGCAATCTTCGTCTTGAGGTCATCCTCGAAAGATTGATGCTCAGCGGTCGTTCGCCCGGTGACGATCGCCGTCCATTCGGGATATTTCGGTAAAAGCGCAATCATCGCATCGACAAAGAGATCAGTGCCCTTGGAATGCCGCACGCGCCCGAAACAACCGACAGCATATTTGCCCGGAAGACCAGAGGCGGCAAACATGTCTTCCTCACCAACGGGGGGATGAAAGCGTTCCAGATCGACACCGTGCATGATGACTTCATGCGGCACTTCCAGAAAACTGCCCGAGCGCCCGCTGGTGGCGATGACCGCATTCATGCGGCGGATGAGCCATTTGGTGAAAGGCTTGTGGTTGCGCTGCGCAGCCGAGGTGAACACCAGCCGCAGCTTCATGCGCAAGACATCGCGCATGAAAATACCGGCAAGCATTTCGATATTACGCCGCGCATGCCAGATCCGGAAGCGGCGGTTTTTCGGTACTGACCAGAAGGACAAAAGCGCGCCCCAGCCCAAATGCGGCAGGCTTTCCGGCAAACCCGGTCCCATTGTGGCAATGTTCAGCCCCTTCGCACGTTGCAAAGGAATGAGCTGCACAATCGTCGAGGTCACGCCGGAAAGGCGCTGCTTGAAGTTGGGAGCTACAACCTCGACACTCTCAACCGGAACCGGATTTGAATGGGGCACGGTGATCAGATGAACTTCAGTGTCACGATCTCGTAGGAACGCGAGCCGCCCGGTGCATTGACCTCGATCGTATCGCCTTCGGTCTTGCCAATCATGGCGCGCGCGATTGGCGACGAAATCGAAATGCGGCCTTCCTTCACGTCAGCTTCCTGGTCGCCAACGATCTGGTAGATTTTCTCATCTTCGGTGTCTTCGTCGATCAGCGTGACCGTCGCGCCGAATTTGATTCGGTCGCCGCTCAGCTTGGTAACGTCGATCACTTCGGCACGCGCAACGACATCTTCCAGTTCGTTGATGCGGCCTTCGTTGAGGCTCTGGGCTTCCTTGGCCGCGTGATATTCGGCGTTTTCCGACAGATCGCCATGGGCACGCGCTTCGGCGATAGCCTCGATGATCCGAGGACGCTCGTTTTGCTGACGCCAGCGGAGCTCTTCCTTGAGCTTTTCGAAACCGCGAGGGGTCATAGGGAACTTTTCCATACCCAGTCCTTTCCTTCGCCCGGCGCCCGTCTCTTCCCAAGAACTGAACGCGCCGGCAGTTTGGTTGCCCGCCGCACCCTGCCTGCACAACCGCGCTGCAAGGTGCCCTTCCGGGAGCTGCAACACCCCCCGATACACAAAAAGAAAACGGTCACCGAAACACCCGTTTCGGAACCGTTCAAACGACTAATTCGCCGAACTATAGCATTTCTGGCGATCTTTTCACGCGGAAAAAATCGAACCCTGTCAAATCTCCAGACAAGAAGCCAGCTTAAGGCCGCATCTGCAGCATTGTCGCAGAATACAGACGCCGCTTGCCGCGAGGCCCGGCTAATGCCTATAGGACAAACAATTTCCGGCGATCCTATGGGGCCGGACCTTCTTCTTCGCAATCCGAGGCCATGATGACGCGCACGCAAGCCAATATTGTCCTGCTTCTGGCTGGCGTGATCTGGGGCATGGGCTTCGTCGCCCAATCGACCGCCATGGCCAGCATCGGCCCGTTCCTGTTCATCGGCGTTCGCTCCGGCATTGCAGCCCTCACCGTGCTGCCCTGGGCACTTGCCGAAGGCCGTCGCTCGTCCGCCCGTCTGAAACCTTCCGACTATCGTTCCTTCATGCTGGTGGGTGCCGTGCTTTTCACCGGCCTGCTGCTGCAACAGATTGGCCTCATCACCACCTCGGTCACCAATGCCGGTTTTCTGACTGGCCTTTATGTCGTGATGGTGCCGGTTCTGGGGGTATTACTGTTCCGCACATGGCCGCACCCGGTTGTCTGGCCCTGCGCCGTCATCTGTCTGGCGGGGATTTTCCTGCTGTCGGGCGGTGAACTGACCGCGCTCAAGACCGGCGACTGGCTGGTCATCTGCGGAGCAATTTTCTGGGCCATGCAAGTGCTGCTGATTGGTCGCGCCAACCGCGCCGGACGCCCGATCATGCTGAGCTGCGTTCAGTTTGCCACCGCAGCCATTATCGGTCTGGCTGGCGCATCGCTGCTCGAAGGCTTCAACTGGAACGCCATCGCCCTGACATGGAAGGAAATCCTGTTCACCGGCGTGATGTCGTCCGGCATTGCCTTCACCCTGCAAGCCATCGGCCAGCGTTATACGACCTCGGCGCAGGCTGCGATCTTCCTGTCTTCGGAAGCGCTGTTTGCGGCGTTGTTCGGCGCGATCTTCCTCGGCGACCGGCTGACCTTCATCGGCTTCATCGGCTGCGGCATGCTCTTTGCGGCCATGCTGGCCGTCGAACTTGTCCCGATGTTCTGGAACCGCAAGGCGGAACCGGTCCCGGCAGCGGAACCGGCAGAATAACCATCAAGCCTTGAAAATCAGCGCCGCGCCGCCTGCGATGAAGGCAAAGCCCAGCAGGTGGTGCCAGGTGAAGGCTTCCTTCAGATAGAACACCGAGAACAGGCTGAAGATCACCAGCGTGATGACTTCCTGTATCGTCTTGAGCTGGGCCGCCGAATAAACTTCGTGCCCGATACGGTTGGCTGGAACCGCGAGGCAATATTCGATCAGCGCGATACCCCAGCTGATGAAAATCACCGTGACCAGCGGCGTGTTGGTGAATTTCAGATGCCCGTACCAGGCAAAGGTCATGAAAATATTCGAGCCGACCAGAAGCAGGATCGGCAGGATGCTTGGCGAAATCAGTGCTGACATGGGTGAAACTTTTGGGACCGGGAGAATGGTCTGATGCGCGGTTTGGCCCTGAACCACGGCGGTAAGCGATAGAACATTTCCGACAAAAGTGGGAAGCGATTTTACATGGCGCAGTGCAAAAAACAGCCGTGCCGTCAGTCAAAAGATAGAGAGCATCACAAGCTCGCCCTTTCGTTGCCCTGATTGCGCCACAGCGCTTAACAGAGGCACTGACTCTTCCTTTACGCTTCTCTCATAGGATACAGGAAACACCGCCCCACAAGCAGAAGGCAAGGACATGAGTTTTGCGTTGTCCGCCACAACAGATCACGATCATGCGCGTTCGCGATTGCGCCGTCTTGGTCCGGCGGCGTCCGTGCTCCTGCTGATACTGGCCGCTGGCTGTTCCGGCGACCGCCCGCCGCGCCCGCAAGCCGATGTGGGAAACTCGGATATCATGGTGCCAAGCACCGACGTGGCCGGCGCTCCGATGCCATCCGCTCCCTTGGCCGATGCACCGATGCAAGCCGCGCCGGTAATGAGTTCGCCGATACCCGAGCCTCCCATGACGCATACGCCGCAGCAAGACCGTGTTGTGGGGCTGGCCGAGGAAGAAGAAACCCACACCGCGCAGCCAGCACCGCAAAGCGAGCCGCAATATGCAGGCGATTATGGCTTTGCGACGCCGGTTCAGAACCCGGTTACGGCGGCTGAAAACATCTACACCATGTCGAATTCCGAAGCGGCGTGCCGCACACGCCTTAAAAAACTCGGCGTCGTCTTCAAGGAAAAGCCGCCGATCTATCGCAGCGCATCCTGCAATATCGGCAATCCGATTGAGGTGTCGGGCTTCAACAGCGGCTCCATCGCCTTCAAACCGGCGGCAACGCTGAACTGTCAGGTGACGGAAGCCTTTGCGCGCTGGATCAAGGGCGATCTGCAACCGGCGGCGCGCCTGCGCTATCTGTCCGGCATCAACACGATCTATAATGCGGGCGGCTATTCCTGCCGCACGATGAATCATCGTCGCGGCGCGAAAATGTCGGAACATTCACGCGGCAACGCCATCGACGTGACGCGGATCAAGCTGAACAATGGCAAGGATATTTCGGTGCGCAGACCCGGTTTCTTCGCTTTCCGCGAAAAAGGCCTGCTCAACAGCGTTCGTTCCGACGCCTGCGATTATTTCACCACGGTGCTTGGGCCGGGCTATAATCCTGAACATGCAGATCACTTTCACTTCGACCTGATGCAGCGTCGAAGCGGCTATCGCGCCTGCAAATAAAGCCCGGTCGAAACCGGGCTTTTCTGCGATGTAGATGGAGAGCGGCTATTCTTCCGGGACCGGAGACGGCTTGCCGTCCTTGTCCAGCGCCACCATTACGAATTCGCCATGCGTCACCAGTTCCATGCGCTGCTGGGATGCGCGCTGCGCCCAGGCTTCGACACGCAAGGTGATCGAAGTGCGCCCCACCTTGGTGATTTCCGTATAGACGCACAAAACGTCGCCGATCTTTACCGGCTTGGCAAAGGACATCTCGCGCACGGCTGCGGTGACGACGCGGCCACGGGCGCGTTCTTCCGCACGAATGCCGGAGGCCGAGTCCATCTGCGACATCACCCAGCCGCCAAAAATATCGAATGCCGAATTGGCGTCCTTCGGCATGGCCGGAACGCGCAAGGTCAGTTCGCCTTTGGGCTTATCTGCAACGCTCATCAATCAATCCTTTAAACACAAATGATTCTGCCGGAGTATGGGACAAACCAATCCTGAAAAACATGCGGCATCGCAACCTGCATTTATCGGGCGCGACTTCCTGACAACCTTCTGTCAGGAGCCACCTGCCAGGATCCGGCAACAGGGCGGATTTTGCCGCCGTGCTCTTTTCATTTGCATGTCGAAATTCCATATTAGCGACATGGCTTCCTCCAAAGACAAATACACACAGGATTCGCACGATACGGCTGACGGCTTCAGCGAAATGCCGCAGGCCGAGCTTTCTGGCGCGCCGTTGACCGGCTCCATCGCCGACTGGGCGAAGGAAATCGGCGACGAAGCGGCAAAGCCTGCTGCCAAAGCATCGAAATCCGCCAAGACGCCGAAGAAAATTCCCGAACGCAGCAAGGAAGCGACGCGCAGCGGTCGTGGCACCTCGATGGGCGGCGCAGCTTCCGCCAAGGAGCGCGCAGCCGCAGGGCTCAATCCTGTGGCCGGGCTTGATATCAGTCTTGAAGATGCCGCCGGGCTCAATGCGTCGGGTGCCACTGCCACCGTGCAGGCGCTGTCCGATCTGATCGAATCTGGCAATCCGCTGTTCAAAAACGGCCAGCTCTGGACACCGCACCGCCCTGCCCGCCCGGAAAAATCCGAAGGCGGCATTTCCATCGAGATGGAGACGCCATTCGAACCGTCCGGCGACCAGCCGACGGCGATTCGTGATCTGGTCGAAGGGCTGACCAATGACGACCGCACACAGGTGCTGCTCGGCGTCACCGGCTCCGGCAAAACCTTCACCATGGCCAAGGTTATTCAGGAGACCCAGCGCCCGGCGCTGATCCTCGCGCCCAACAAGACGCTGGCGGCCCAGCTTTACGGCGAGTTCAAGAGCTTCTTCCCGAACAATGCGGTCGAGTATTTCGTATCCTATTACGATTATTATCAGCCGGAAGCCTATGTGCCGCGCTCAGACACCTATATCGAGAAGGAATCCTCGATCAACGAGCAGATCGACCGTATGCGCCACTCGGCCACGCGCGCGCTGCTTGAGCGCGACGACGTGATCATCGTCGCTTCGGTCTCGTGCATCTATGGTATCGGTTCGGTCGAAACCTATACGGCCATGACCTTCGAAATGAAGATCGGCGACCGGCTCGACCAGCGGCAATTGCTCGCCGATCTCGTGGCGCAGCAATATAAGCGGCAGGACATCAATTTCGTGCGCGGCTCGTTCCGCGTGCGTGGCGACACGATCGAACTTTTCCCGGCCCACTTGGAAGACCGGGCCTGGCGCATTTCGCTGTTCGGCGACGAGATTGAAACCATCACCGAATTCGACCCGCTCACCGGCCAGAAGACCGGCGATCTGAAATCGGTCAAGATCTACGCAAATTCGCACTATGTCACGCCGCGACCGACGCTCAATCAGGCCATCAAGTCGATCAAGGACGAGCTGAAGCATCGCCTTGTCGAATTGAACAATGCCGGGCGTCTGCTGGAAGCGCAGCGTCTGGAACAGCGCACGACTTTCGATCTAGAAATGCTGGAAGCCACCGGCTCCTGCGCGGGCATCGAAAACTATTCGCGCTATCTGACAGGTCGCAATCCCGGCGAACCGCCGCCGACCCTGTTTGAATATATCCCGGACAACGCGCTGGTTTTCATCGATGAAAGCCATGTCACCGTCCCGCAGATCGGCGGCATGTATCGCGGCGACTTCCGCCGTAAGGCGACGCTGGCCGAATATGGCTTCCGCCTGCCGTCCTGCATGGATAACCGCCCGCTCCGCTTCGAGGAATGGGACGCGATGCGTCCGCAGACTATTGCCGTTTCGGCAACGCCGGGCAGCTGGGAAATGGAAGAAGCGGGTGGCGTTTTTGCTGAACAGGTGATTCGCCCGACCGGCCTGATCGACCCCCCCGTGGAAATCCGTCCTGCCAAGACGCAGGTGGACGACGTGCTTGGCGAAATCCGCGACACGGCAAAGAAGGGCTACCGCACGCTGGTCACGGTGCTGACCAAGCGCATGGCGGAAGACCTGACCGAATATCTGCACGAACAGGGCGTGCGCGTGCGCTACATGCACTCCGATATCGACACGCTGGAGCGTATCGAGATCATCCGCGATCTGCGGCTTGGCGCATTCGACGTGCTGGTCGGCATCAACCTGCTGCGCGAAGGTCTCGACATTCCCGAATGCGGCTTCGTTGCCATTCTCGACGCCGACAAGGAAGGTTTTCTGCGGTCTGAAACCTCACTGGTCCAGACCATCGGTCGCGCCGCGCGTAATGTCGACGGCAAGGTTATCCTTTACGCCGACAACATTACCGGCTCGATGCAGCGTGCCATGGATGAAACCAGCCGTCGCCGTGAGAAGCAGATTGCCTATAATGAAGAACACGGCATAACACCGGCCTCGGTGAAGAAGAACATTTCGGATATTCTGAACTCGGTCTACGAACGCGACCATGTCCGCGCCGATATTTCGGGCTTTGCCGAAGAAGGCGGCATGATGGGCAACAATCTGCAAGCCCATCTGGAATATCTGGAAAAGCAGATGCGCGATGCCGCTGCCGATCTGGATTTCGAAAAGGCCGCGCGTCTGCGCGACGAAATCAAGCGCCTGCGCGAGACGGAACTCGCCATTGCCGACGATCCGATGGCGCGGGAGGTGGAACTGGAAAGCCCGGTCACCGGGCGCACAAAGGGCCGCCACAATGCCGGGCGCAAGGTGCATAGAACGGTTGATGACACCAGCGGCAAGTCTCTGTTCCAGAAGCCGTCGCTCGACAATATGGGACCGGGCACGGACATGGCGAAGCCACGCCATGATGGCCCGTTGCCCGCAGCGCCGGACACGAAATTCCGCAAGAACTCGCTGGATGAAATGACGGTGAAGCGGACGGAAGTGCCCGCCGGTGGAGAGGCTCCGGTTCGCCGCGAACGTGCCGGTATCGGCTCTTACGAAGACCCGGCGGAAGTCGCCCGCAAGAAGCGGCGGCCCGGCAAGACCGGTCGTCCGGGAAGATAAAAATGCGGCTCCACCCGGAGCCGCATTTATTTTGCCATCAATATTCCTGCGCGGTCGGACGATACAGGATTTCGTTGACGTCAACATTATCCGGCTGGCTCATCGCGAAAGCCACCATGGACGCGAAAGACTCCGCCGGAATAGCCACATTGTTATAAAGCGCCTTCACGCGCTCGGCCTGCTGCGGGTCTGTGACGCTGTTGGGAAGCTCCGTCGCCACTGCGCCCGGCGATATCACCGTCGTGCGGATGTTGTACGGCTTCACTTCCTGACGCAATCCTTCCGAAATGACCCGCACCGCATGTTTGGTGGCCGAATAGACGGCCCCGCCCGGTCCCACCTTATGCCCCGCCACCGACGAGACATTGATAATGTGACCGCTCTTCTGGTCGCGCATATGCGGCAAGGCGGCGGCGATGCCATAAAGCACGCCCTTGATATTGACGTCGATCATGCGATCCCAGTCATCCACCTTGCCCATTTCGAGCATCGAATGCGGCATCAGCCCGGCATTGTTGATCAGCACATCGACACGACCATGCAGCTTCACTGCCTGATCGACCAGATGCTGAACCTGAAGGCGGTCGGTCACGTCCGTTCGCAGAACCGCGCCTTCGGCCAGTTTCAGTTCACCGGCCAGCGCCTTTAGCCGATCGAGACGGCGCGCGCCGAGCACAAGCTTGGCCCCGCCTTCGGCCAGCCGCCGCGCAGCCGCTTCACCGAGACCGCTGCTTGCGCCAGTGATGATGACGACCTTGTCCTGAATTCCCTGCATGGTCCTGTCTCCTGTTGAACGGGGCTACCGGTCGACACGCTGTTGCAAATGCGCCGGATAGCGGTCGCCCTGCACAGTGATGTCGGCAAGCGCGGCTTCTATGCGGTTCAGATCCTCGGCACTCAGTTCGACGGTGGTGGCACCGATGTTTTCTTCCAGACGATGCAGCTTCGTCGTACCGGGAATGGGCACGATCCATGGCTTCTGCGCCAGCAACCACGCAATCGCGATCTGGGCACGGGTAACACCCTTGGCTTCTGCGATCTGGCCAAGCATATCGACCAGCGCCTGATTGGCATCACGGGCTTCGGTCGAAAAGCGCGGCACGACATTGCGGAAATCATTGGCCGCAAAGCTCGTCTTGCTGTCGATGGTTCCGGCCAGAAAGCCTCTGCCCAGCGGGCTGAACGGAACAAAGCCGATGCCCAGCTCTTCCAGAACCGGCAGGATTTGCTGTTCCGGCTCACGCCACCACAGCGAATATTCGCTTTGCAACGCCGTGACCGGCTGCACGGCATGGGCGCGCCGGATGGTTTGCGGACCAGCTTCCGAAAGGCCGAAGTGCTTGACCTTCCCTTCCTGGATCAGATCGCGCACCGTTCCGGCCACGTCCTCGATCGGTGTCGCCGGGTCAACGCGATGCTGATAGAAAAGGTCGATCACATCCGTCTTCAGCCGTTTCAGCGATGCTTCAGCAACCGCCCGAATATGTTCGGGACGGCTATTCACCCCATTCTGACCACCCTTGTCGTCGAATTCGAAACCGAACTTGGTGGCGATCACCACCCGGTCGCGAATCGGCGCCAGCGCTTCGCCCAGAACTTCCTCATTCACATAGGGTCCATAGACTTCCGCTGTATCGAAGAACGTGATGCCCTTGTCGAATGCAGCTCTCAGCAGCCCGACCGCCTGTGCCTTTTCCATGGCCGGACCATAGGCGAAACTAAGGCCCATGCAGCCGAGACCGATGGCTGAAACCTCAAGGCCGCTACGGCCCAATATTCTCTTCTTCATGGTCAATATCCTTATGCGTGATAATCTTCGTCGCTGACATGTTCCAGCCAGTCCACCACCTTGCCGTCGAGCGCTTCCGCTATAGCAATATGGGTCATGGCCGTGGTGGCCGTCGCGCCGTGCCAATGCCGTTCGCCCGGCTCGAACCAGACGATATCGCCGGGGCGGATTTCCTCGACAGGGCCGCCCTCGCGCTGCGCCCAGCCAAGCCCTGCGGTCACGATCACCGTCTGGCCCAGCGGATGCGTGTGCCACGCCGTGCGTGCGCCCGGCTCGAATGACACGGTAGCGCCGCCAACACGCGCCGGTGCCGTCGTGCTGAACGGCATGTCGAGCCGAACCGTACCGGTGAAATAATCGGCGGAACCCTTGGTCGAAGGCTGAGACCCGATGCGCTTGATCTGCATGATGTGTTTCCTTTCTTTCCCCGCCTGAAATCGCGGCAAACTTAAAAACTTCTGCTGCCGATGATTAGACACTATAATCGGCATGAACTCATGAAGTGGATTCATCAATGCGGCGCGACAATATTCACTATCTGCTGGCTTTTCTGGCCATTGCCCGCGAGGGCAGTTTCACCCGCGCGGCGGCAAAACTTGGTGTTTCCCAATCAGCGCTCAGCCACACAATGCGCGGGCTTGAGGAACGGCTCGGCCTGCGTCTTCTCACCCGCACCACGCGCAGCGTCTCCCCGACCGAGGCTGGCGAAAGGCTGTTGCACACCATCGGGCCCCGTTTCGAAGAGATCGAAACCGAACTCGACGCCCTGAGCGAATTGCGCGACAAGCCTGCCGGAACCATTCGCATCACCACTCCCGAACATGCGGCGCAGTCCATCCTGTGGCCCGCTCTGGAACGACTTCTGCCGGACTATCCCGATATCCACGTCGAAGTGGCCGTCGATTCCGGGCTGCGCGACATCGTAGCCGATCGTTATGACGCCGGTATTCGCCTTGGCGAGCAGATCGCACAGGACATGATCGCCGTGCCCATCGGCCCTGACGTGCGCATGGCCGTGGTCGGCGCGCCGTCCTATTTCAAACGTCATCCGGTGCCCCGCACCCCACAGGAACTGACCGCGCATCGTTGCATCAATCTGCGGCTGCTCACCTATGGCGGGCTTTATGCCTGGGAATTCGAGAAGAACGGGCGAGAGCTGAAGGTGCGCGTCGAAGGCCAGCTCATTCTCAATTCCCCGACCATGATCGTCGAAGCTGCGAAAGCCGGTTTCGGCCTCGCCAGCTTGCCGGAATACTATATGCGGGACGGTTTTGCCGATGGCACGCTGGTGCGCGTGCTGGAAGACTGGTGCCCGCCCTTTCCGGGCTTTCATCTCTATTACCCCAGCCGGAGACAATCTTCCCCGGCCTTCGCGCTTCTGGTCGACGCCTTGCGATATAGAGAGGCGGAGCCGCGTGAACGCTGATCCGCCTCGCCGTTCACCTAGCAGCGACCGCCACCCGTGACGCGGAAACCGGCGCGTTCCGCTTCGCAGCGATTGGAGAAGCTGCGCCGTTCACTGCCGCGTCGCGCACAAACGGGTGCAAATTCCCGCGTACATGCGCCCATGCCCGGTCGGACGCCGTGCTGCGGCGGACGAGCCGGACCGACGCCGGGGCCATTCCAGCCGGAACCCGGGCGACTGCTGCACTGACCATTCGACACCACGCGGAACCCTTCCGCCCGTGCTGAACACGCATTGCCGAATGTCCGCCGGACACCCCTGCTCTCGCCGCAAACCGGCGAATAGATCATCGGGCAGGCCTGCACATGGCCCGGATTACCGGGCCGGACCGGCGGCGGCCTGTGATCGGGACCACCTTCCGCAACACAACCGCTCAACAACAGAACACCGGCAATCAAGCCGGTCCACGACAAACCCCTCGACATGTTTCCTCCTCTCCAGAAACGTCTATCCGTCTTTTGTCCCCATCTAGAATGGAGCAGATGTTCCGAAGGGCAAGATTTAAATGGGAAGATTGGACGCCACGTATCGACAAGTCGCCAAGTTGCGTTACTCTGCAGTCAAGCTTTCGGCCCGAACAATCCGGGTCACAGCATGGGGCAAAAGCGAACAGAAAGACGACATGCGGCGTTTCGGAACTTTTCTGGCGGCATCGTTTCTGATCGTCCCGCTTTCACTCATTCCCGCCGAGGCAGAACCGGCACCGGCAAGCTTTAGCGAACCCAATCCGCGCATATCGGCGCCACCATTACCGCCGGAAAAGAAAGCGCCCACCGTCAATCGAATCTGCCAGTTGATCGAGACCAGCGCATCCACGCATGGCATACCAAAAGATTTCTTCGCCCGCCTGATCTGGAAGGAAAGCCGGTTCGACCATCAGGCCGTCAGCCCGGTCGGCGCGCAAGGCATTGCACAATTCATGCCCTATACGGCAAAGGAGCGCGGTCTGGCCGACCCGTTCGACATCGAGCAGGCAATTCCGGCCTCGGCCAGTTTCCTGTTCGACCTCAAAAAAGCCTTCGGCAATTGGGGTCTCGCCGCTGCGGCCTATAATGCCGGGCCGGGGCGTGTTTCCAGCTGGATGCGCTCGGGCGGTTTCCTGCCGCTCGAAACCGAGGACTATGTGCTGGATATTACCGGCGCGCCCGCCGACGACTTCGCTTCCGGCAGGGAGGTGCAGAACCGGCCTCTTGATTCGGGGCGTTCCTTTACGGAAGCCTGCCGCCGCCTGCCGATCATCCGCTCGGCGACGATACCCATGTCGCGCGTCAAGCCGAAGCCATGGGGAATACAGGTTGCGGGGAATTTCCGCCGCGGTGCGGCTGTCAATCAATGGAGCCGCCTGCGCAAGCAATTCGCCTCTGTACTGAGCGGCCATAGCCCGGTCATCAGCCGCATTCGCACCCCGATGGGGCGGCGCGGCATCTATGCGGTGCGGATCGGCGCCAACAGCCGGGCGGAAGCCGATGGTATTTGTAGCAAGTTGCGCGCAGCCGGCGGCGCATGCATTGTTTCGCGCAATCGCTAGGGCATCGATGAAAGTGACCATTTTTGCGCCCGCAAAGATGGGGCACTTTATTAAACGCACCAATTAATCCGGCTATTTAAACACGCGCCTTCTCTATAAGATCTCTTATATATCAAGGATAGGCTGTTCTATTTCGGTATACCGCTTCAGAAATTCTAGAAATAATCGGAAAAATAAACCCGCGTTCCGGTTCAAAGATAACAAATCATCGGGGGCTCAAAGAATTTGCTTGCCAAAATTCGCGTCATAGATCAGTCTCCACTCGTTCGGGCATTTAGCGAACAAATGGAAGACTGGAAGAACGGCGCGCCGGGGCCGCTATAAGTTCCGGGTCTGGGAATACCCAGACAATGATCGGTTCCTTCCCAATGTCGAGAACTGCCTGCATGACCCTCTGTCGGGTGTGTGGTGCGCTCGGCAGAAGACGTAATTCCATCGTTTTTGAAAGAAATGGTGGCGCCAAGGAAAAGGAACGGATCCAATGGCACAGACCGGACTGGTCAAATTCTTCAACAATGAAAAGGGCTTTGGTTTTATCAAGCCTGATGATGGTGGCGCGGATATCTTCGTGCACATCTCTGCTGTACAGGCTTCGGGCCTGACGGGCCTCGCAGACAATCAGAAGGTTTCCTACGAAACCGAACCGGATCGTCGCGGCAAGGGCCCGAAGGCCGTTAACATCACCGTTACCGGTTGATTGTTCTCAATACCAATTATGACCCCGGTTCACGCCGGGGTTTTTTATTGCCCAAGTTTCTCCAATGGAGTGTCGGCGGTCCGTAAGAGCGCATCCGGCAATTAACGAGCCAGGGCCCCCTCATAACCCGCCCGCGAATTGTTACAGACGCTGCGCGTATTTTACCGACAATTGAGAGCTCGGCGCCCTATTTCACCATTGTTCAGCCTCCATTCATGTCGAAAGAGTTAACCCATTATCCATGATTGGTGCTCCGTCTTTCGAGCGGTCTGCACCAGAGGAATTGCAGTCGAGCTTCTGAAGGAGCGAACAATGAACCGATTTGCGAAGACAACCATTCTGACCGTTGCATCTTTGGCAGCGATTGCTGCTCCTCTTGCTTCCGCTTCGGCAGATTCCTGGGGCCGCCGTCATCACCATGGCAGCGGCGATGCAGTTGCCGCCGGTGTGATCGGACTTGCAGCCGGTGCGCTGATCGGCAGCGCGCTGAGCCAGCCGCAGCCGACCTATGTGCAGCCGGAACCGATCTATGATGCGCCGCCTCCGCCACCTGCGTATTACCCAGCGCCACGTGCTTACTATCCGGCACCTCCACCGCGCCGCGTGACTTACTATCGTCCGCGGAATCTGGAGCCATGGACCGAGGGTTGGCAGGACTACTGCATGGAAACTTACCGCTCGTTCAATCCACGCAGCGGCACCTATCGCGGTTATGATGGTCGCGACCATTTCTGCACCGCCAACTAAAGCATACCTCCCGAAAGTGGGAACCGGTTTCGGGAGAAAGACATGCGTAAAAACAAAAGCTTAAAGCGTGCCTCGTGAATATGATTGAACGCGATACGCTTTAAGTGCAAAATCGATAAGGAAAAAGCCGCCCAATGGGCGGCTTTTTTGTAACCTTTACGCAATTCCGATCAGAAACGGGTTGTTGCGGCGTTCTTCGCCGAACCGGCCGCCGGGACCATGTCCGCAAATAAAGCCGATATCGTCGCCCAGCGGCAGAAGCTTCTCCCGGATCGACCGGATCAGCGCAGTATGGTCGCCGCCCGGCAGGTCGGTGCGTCCCACCGAACCGTTGAACAGCACATCGCCGACAATCGCAAAGCGGGCTTCCGGGCTGTAAAAGACGACGTGGCCTGGCGAATGACCGGGGCAATGAAATACGTCGAAGGCATGTCCGGCGACGGTGACCTTGTCGCCCTCTTCCAGCCAGCGGTCCGGCGTGACGTTGCGCACACCGTCGACAATTCCGTATTTCAGGCCGGTCGCCACCAGATTATCGAGCAGAAACTGATCGTCCACATGCGGGCCGATAATCTCCACGCCGAGCTTTTCCTTCAGATCGGCCGCAGCGCCCGCATGATCGATATGGCCATGGGTGATCCAGATGGCCCCGATCTCGATGTCCTGCGACTGGACCGCTTCCTCGATCTTCGGCAGATCACCACCCGGATCAATGACGACACCCTTCTTGGTGTCGCCGTCGAAAAGAATGGTGCAGTTTTGCTGAAACGGGGTAACGGGGACGATAATCGCCTGTAGC
Organism: Ochrobactrum soli; assembly: GCF_003664555.1. Lineage (NCBI taxonomy): Bacteria > Pseudomonadati > Pseudomonadota > Alphaproteobacteria > Hyphomicrobiales > Brucellaceae > Ochrobactrum > Ochrobactrum soli. The sequence goes on from NZ_RCHH01000002.1 coordinate 271,484, forward strand.
TGGCCCATGGTGGATACTCCATCGCATCTGTGGATCGGCGAAGATCGCATCAACCGCCGCCTGTGTTGCTCCACACATAATGGCCCCGGCCCGATACGGAAAGAGCTTAAAATCCCGCACCGCCCCAACAATCGTCGCGATCGCTGTGGATATTTTAACTCGCAATTAGAGCGCGTTTCGATCTGATTGGATCAGATCGGCGCTCTAAATGTTTGCTTTAACGCGCATCTTTTCTGATCGAAGCAGGATCAGAAATCAGTCCAGTGAACTGATTTCCCTGCGGAGGCGTTTCACACTTTTCGGGATGCGCTCTAAAAAACGGACGGCGCATGGCCGTCCGTTCTATCCCTCTCAAACAGTTCGTCTTGCCGGTGGCTCTGAAAACTGTGCCGTCTACCCGGAGCGCTTGCCGGAAATTGGCGCGCGCTCCAAGTTGTTTATTTCAAGTGCATCCTTGCGCGACCCGATGTTTCCACCCGGTCAAATGCATTCCTCAGGCCTTGGCAGCCATTGCGTTTTTGATGAGCCCCACAACTGCAGTCAGAACGATACCGCCGATACCGCCGCCAGCGAGCTGGCCGACAACACCATTGAGAACCGAATCCAGACCACCGCCGGAGAGCATCGGAAGAAGCTGGCCGAGAATGACCCCGCCAATACCGCCAGCCACGGTGTTACCCGTTGTCCCAAGGCTGATGTTCTTGGCAGCGCCAGCAATATTGCCACCGACAGCGCCGGCAACCAGCTGGAGAATGATAGGCAATAGAGATTCCATAGTCGTCACCCCATCTCTGTTAGAGCGCTTTCCGACAAGCATGAACCGTTCGGAATATTTGCGCGCCTGATCAAAAATCAGAGCGTCGATTTGAGGTCATCAGATCTGAGGCCGCTCCAATACCGGAACAACGCGATTCCGGCACAAAGATGTTGAGCCGAAACTTTCCAATGTCAAACAGTAAGCAGTAAAGATACTAAAAAGCGGCCCGAAAGCCGCTCTTTTTCTGTTTAAAACCCAGTCACTCGGCCGCCTGGCGCTTTGGCTGCACTTCAGCTGTATAAGCATCCATCAAAACGGCAGTGATTTTACCAGGGGTGAACCGGTATTGGGCGATTTCCGAAACCGGCGTAACTTCGGCAGCCGTGCCGCACAGGAAGCATTCAGTGAAATCGGCCATTTCTTCGGGCATGATTGCGCGCTCGATGACTTCGATACCACGACGCTTTGCCAGATCGATAATAGTGCGACGGGTGATGCCGTCGAGGAAGCAATCCGGCTTTGGCGTATGCAGCGCACCGTCTTTGACGAAGAACACATTGGCGCCAGTCGCTTCCGCCACTTGGCCCCGCCAGTCGAACATTAGCGCATCGGCATAGCCCTTGGCTTCGGCTGCGTGTTTGGAGATCGTGCAGATCATGTAGAGGCCGGATGCCTTGGACTTCGACGGCGCGGTGCGCGGATCCGGGCGGCAATATTCAGCGATGTCGAGGCGAATGCCCTTCATCTTTTCTTCCGGCGAGAAATAGCTCGGCCATTCCCAGCAGGCGATTGCCACGTGAATGCGGTTGTTCTGGGCCGAAACGCCGAGCGAATCCGAACCGCGCCATGCAAACGGGCGCACATAGGCATCGACATAGCCCATCTTCTTGATCATCGCCCGGCAGGCATCGTTGATTTCTTCAACGCTGTAAGGCAGCGCAAAACCGAGAAGCCGTGCCGATTCATGCAGACGCTCGGTATGTTCGTTCAGCTTGAAGATTTCGCCGCCATAGGCGCGCTCACCCTCAAAAACCGTGCTTGCATAATGCAGGCCATGGGTGAGGACATGAATTTTCGCATCTTTCCAGTCGACGAATTCACCGTCCAGCCAGATATATCCGTCCCTTTGATCGAATGGAATCGCAGCCATTTTCTTGCTCCTAAATATTACACTTGCGGCGCTGTCTCAGGGCAGATTCTGCTCGGGCAAACGTCTCCGCATTCCCATTTTGTCGGTTAAATCGATATTACCGGCAAAACAGGCGCCTTTTTTCCCGCGAATACTGGCCTTTTGGTGCGAAATGCTTAGAGGTTGAGCAAAGATTTTGCACAAAACCTTATCGGAGCACGCATGGACAAAAAATAATCCTCCCGACCAGCGGGATGATGCGGTTGCAGATTTCCTTTCACGGCCTTGACGGCAGTGATCGGAAACCCGGTCGCGTAATTATCTCTCCTCCAGCATGCGCCAGCGTAAACATTGTTCCAAAAAGCCAGCTCACGCTTACCGAAAATTATCTGGGCGGTTGAATTATGTCAATAATGCTGACATATTTATCGCAGCAGTACGGAGCCTCAATGTGAATTCGACGAACGACATGAATTATATAAGCAATCCGTTGACAGCCGAGGAGGCGGCCGATCTCAACGTCATCGAACTTTTGTTCTTTTCCTATCGCGACTTCACCGCCGATCCAGATCTCATTCTCGAAAAGATCAGCTTTGGCCGCGCCCATCACCGGGTGCTTTACTTCATCAATCGCAAGCCGGGCATGACGGTGGCCGAACTTCTGGAAGTTCTGCGCATCACCAAGCAGAGCCTGTCGCGTGTTCTCAAGCAGCTGATCGATACCGGCCATGTGGTTCAGGCAACCGGTCTCCACGACCGTCGCCACCGCAAGCTCTACCCCACGAAAAGCGGACGCCAGCTGACGCTCGCCCTCGCCTTGCCGCAGTCGCATCGCATTGCCCGCGCCCTTGAGGGATGCGCCCCGCAGGATCGCGCCATCATCGAGCGCTTCCTGTATAATATGGTCAATCCGGAACGCCGCGCTCAGATCGACAGCTTTTCCAGCTCAGAACCGTCTTGATAGGAATAGCCTTCGGGCTACCAAGTGTTACGACAGGTAGCAGTAAGTGCTTGTGTAAAAACATATACACAAACACAGCGAATGGACGTGCCACATTCCAGTCGATAATATGCGCGTCCGACGGCCCTGTGTCGTCAGCGAACAGAAACTGAATGGGATCGAAAGACGCCATGACCGTAGAAGAACAAAAATCACTCTCGGATGACGCCCCGCATCTGCTCGTTGTCGATGACGACACGCGAATTCGCAGCCTGCTTTCGCAGTATCTGACCAATAGCGGCTTCCGCGTCACCATTGCCGCAAGCGCTGCCGAAGCGCGCCGCAAGCTGGAAGGTATCGATTTCGACCTTCTGATTCTCGACGTAATGATGCCCGGCGAGACCGGCGTTTCTCTGACCCGCTCGCTGCGCGAACAAAAGAACGTGCCGATCCTAATGCTGACTGCGCTGTCGGAAACCGACAACCGCATTGACGGCCTTTCGGCGGGCGCAGACGATTATCTGCCAAAACCGTTCGATCCGCGCGAGCTGACGCTGCGCATCAACAATATTCTGCGCCGCGGCGCACCGCCTGCCCAGCCCAAGATCGAACAGATCGTGTTCGGGCCTTACACATTCTTCATTCCGCGCCGCGAATTGAAGAAGGGCGCCGAAACCATCAAGCTCACGGATCGTGAGCAGGACATCATGGCGATCTTCGCGGAACGCGCGGGAGAAACCATTCCACGTCATGAATTGACCGGACAGGACGGCGATGTCGGCGAGCGTACAATCGATGTTCAGATCAACCGTCTCCGCCGCAAGATCGAGCAGGACCCGGCTAACCCGGTCTGGCTCCAGACTGTGCGTGGCATCGGCTACAAGCTCAGCATCGAATAGTTGTGATTTGACGCAACCGGCCGCTGTTTGGGACATTCTGAGACGATGACGCTTTGGAAAAACCTCTCGCGCTGGCTGGCGCGCCGGATGCCGAAAGGTCTCTATGCGCGGTCGCTCATCATCATCATCGCCCCGATGGTCCTGCTGCAGTCCGTGATCGCCTATGTGTTCATGGAACGCCACTGGCAGATGGTGACCGAGCGGCTTTCCACGGCTGTCGTGCGCGATATTTCGGCGATCATCGACATTCTGGAAACCTATCCGCAGGAACCGGGCTACGACAATCTGATCCGCCTCGCGCAGCAGCGTCTGGCGCTCAATATCTCGATCCTGCCGCCCGATCCCCTGCCCGCACCAGGACCGAAGCCGTTCTTCGCCATTCTGGATTACTTCCTCAGTGAAGAGATCACCCGTCAGATCAACCGGCCCTTCTGGGTCGATACGGTGGGCGATTCCGACCTGATCGAAATCCGCATCAAGCTCGATGACAAGGTGCTACGCGTTTTTGCCCGCCGCAGTCAGGCTTATGCGTCCAATACCGGCATTTTCCTGACCTGGATGGTGGGCACCGCGCTAGTACTTCTCATCATCGCCATTGCCTTCCTTCGCAACCAGATCAAGCCGATCCAGCAACTGGCAGACGCTGCCGAAAGTTTCGGCAAGGGCCGCTCCATGCCGGAAGGTTTCAAGCCGCACGGCGCGGAAGAAGTGCGCAAGGCTGGTATCGCCTTCATTCAGATGCGTTCCCGCATCGAGCGCCAGATCGAACAGCGCACAGCGATGCTGTCCGGCGTCAGCCACGATCTGCGCACCATTCTCACCCGCTTCAAACTGCAATTGGCGTTGACGGGGCACTCGATCGATGTCGAGCCGCTCAATCAGGATATCGCCGACATGCAGACCATGCTGGAGGGCTATCTGGCCTTTGCGCGCGGCGAAGGCGCGGAAGAAACCGCAAGCTACGATGTGAAGCGCCTGTGCGAGAAGCTTGAAAACGAAGCACGCCTGCGTGAGCGCGGGTTCAAATATTCCATCGACGGCGACAGTGAAATCCACGTTCGCCCTAATGCTTTCTCACGGCTCGTCAGCAATCTGGTGTCCAACGCCTTTCGCCATGCGCAAAATGTCGAGCTTTCGATTTCGCATGAGGATGGTTGGCTGAAGGTCGTGGTGGACGATGACGGACCGGGCATTCCGGAAGACCGGCGCGAAGATGTGTTCAAGCCCTTCGTGCGGCTTGATGAAGCGCGAACGCAGGATTCGGGCGGCACAGGCGGCCTTGGCCTTGCCATCGCGCTCGACATTGCGCGTAGCCATGGCGGCGACATTACGCTGGCCGACGCCCCCACCGGCGGCCTGCGCGCCATCATCCACATTCCGGCGTAACGAGAGACACCGCCCCTCACCCTGAGCTTGTCGAAGGGTCCCTCATCCTAAGGAGCCGTTGAAAACGGCGTCTCGAAGGGCGAGGGAAAACGCACTAAAAACCCTCGTCCTTCGAGACGGTTCCTTCGCAAGCTCAGGAACCTCCTCAGGATGAGGGGGGACGTGATTATTCGGAAAAGCGTAGTTTGCTAAAACAGCTTGCCGCCGTTCGGCACTTTCTTGTCGATGGCCGCGAGGACGACTTCACCGGCTTCATCGGGCAGGCCCAGCGTCAAAACTTCCGACATGAAGGGTCCGATCTGACGCGGTGGAAAATTCACCACGGCTAGCACCTGACGACCGATCAGCTCTTCCGCCTGATAATGTTTGGTAATCTGTGCGGAAGACTTCTTCACGCCGATCTTATCGCCGAAATCGATCTTCAGCTTATAGGCGGGCTTGCGCGCTTCCGGAAAGGGCACCGCCTCCACAATCGTACCCGTCCGGATATCGACCTTTTCGAAATCAGCCCAGGTGATGGTCGCGTCTTCGCTCATATCCGTCCGCTTTCGTCTGCCGTGCAAAGCCCGACGCTTTTCCCGCCGGGCTATCGTTTGATTCTGATCAGGCGCGTCCGACTGTTTCGAACACAACGCTTTCCAGCGACTCGCGCGCGCTGACACCCGACCAGACCACGAACTGGAAGGCCTGGAAATAGGTCTCGCAAGCTTCAAGCGCTGCGGCCAGCAGCACTTCCACCTGACGGCTGGTCGGTTCTGCACCACCGGCCAGCAACAGCGACTGGCGGTACATGATGGCACCTTCCTGCTGCCAGAGATCGAAATGCCCCATGAGGAGCTTTTCGTTGATCAGCGAAAGCAGGCGCATCACCTCGTTCACACGCGGTTCCGCCACCTTGATGTCGAAGGCGCAAGCCAGATGCAGCGCCTCGAAATCTTCCATCCAGGAAAATGAGATGTGATAGTCAGTCCAGTTGCCCGCAACCGAAATTGCGATTTCATCGTCGCCAGTCCGCTCGAATGTCCAGTCGTTTGAATGCGCAACCTGCTCGATCACATCCACCGGATGCGCCTCGCGTGCGAATTCAAGCTCAAGAAGGCTCATGTCCGTTTCCTGTTCTGTGAGACACCCTCAAGCTGGATATCTCAAATTCCCGGCGTGCAAGAATTGCTCGCCCGCACCCGCCGCCGCGCAAGAACAAGCGCAGAAAAACAGGCACGAATTGATCGGTCGAGGAACCGGCATGCCAAACAGCATGCAAGCGCCTCAATGGCACACGCACATACGCAACTGATACTGGAAAGCAGCCTGAAAGACGCGAAAACTAGAACTACAGCCCCTCGCCGCCGCCTACATGACCACACTTCGAATCATGTAGTGTTTTCAGTCTATTGATGCTGAATCTGAACGCCAGTCCCTTTTCAGAAAAGAGACATGAAAGCATGTGGAAACATGAAAGGGACTGGCCGCGAGCATTGCCTTAAGCGACTCTAAGACAAGGGTTTTTACCGCCCGCGGCCTGTTAATAAATAATCAGGAATTATTTTTGGATTTTGCCGTCGAAGATGCCGATTTTGCCGATTTGGCATCAGAATCAACTTCAAATTTGGCAAGTCGTGCTTCAAGTGCTTCGATTCTTGCCAGCAATGCACTGTTTTCGGCGCGCGCCTTGATGGCCATTTCGCGCACGGCTTCGAAGTCTTCGCGCTGCACGACGTCGAGCGTGTTGAGTACACGTTCCCCTTGCGAGCGCAAGGCCGTTTCCACTTCACGGCGCACGCCTTGCGCAGCGCCTGCCGCATCCGTCACAAGCTTGGCGAGTTCGTCGAGAACCCGGTTTTGTCCGCTGGTCATGGCAATCGTTCCTTATTTGCAGGAGAGACCTGTTGAAAACATAAAATTGAAATAGGGCCGTCTCAGTTCCGATGCAAGCGCAGCTATAGAAAGTGATCGTGTTGTAAGGCGTTTGCAGGACAGCTTGACCGTTGCCGGTTCGTCCAGCATGTTCCGTCACAAAATGGAGTGATTTCATGTTAGCGATGTTGCTGCCCGCTTCGGCCCTTGCCTTTCCGAACATTGACCCGGTGATCTTTTCCATCGGACCGCTGGCCGTGCACTGGTACGGGCTTGGCTATGTCGTCGGCATCATGTTCGCGTGGTGGTATGGCAAGAAGCTTCTGCGCAGCCATCGCCTCTGGGCGCACAATCAGCCGCCCATGGCGCCAGAGGCGCTGGATGATTTCGTCATCTGGGCAGCACTCGGCGTCGTGCTGGGCGGTCGCATCGGCTATGTGCTGTTCTATAATTTCTCCTATTATCTCTCCAACCCGCTTGCCATTCCCGCTGTCTGGGATGGCGGCATGTCGTTCCATGGCGGCATTCTCGGCACCACCATCGCCATGATCCTGTTTGCCCGCTCACGCGGCATCAAGGTGTGGAGCATGTTCGATGTAGTCGCCGCCGGTGTGCCTGTCGGCCTCGGCGTGGTGCGTATCGCCAATTTCATCAATTCCGAACTCTGGGGCCGCGTCAGCGATGCGCCATGGGCTGTCTATTTCCCGAATGGCGGACCGCTGCCGCGCCATCCAAGCCAGCTTTATGAAGCGTTCCTCGAAGGGTTCGTGCTGTTTTTCGTTCTGCTCCTGCTGGTCTGGGTCGGTCGCAAGCTCAAGAAGCCGGGCTTTATTGCGGGCGCTTTCGTGACCGGCTATGGCCTCAGCCGCATTGCCGTCGAGTTCTTCCGCGAGCCGGACGCACAGCTCGGCTATCTGGTTGGCGGTTGGCTGACCATGGGTATGGTGCTTTCGGTGCCGATGGTGCTGATCGGCCTGTGGGCGATGTGGCGCGCCAACCGCGCAGCAGCCAAAGATGCCTGAAACTTCGCTCAAAGACCGGCTGAAACGGCTGATCGCCACGACGGGACCGATCAGCGTTGCCGACTATATGGCCGCATGTCTCGGTGACCGGGAATCCGGCTATTACACGACCCGCGAACCGTTCGGTCGCGAGGGTGATTTCATCACCGCGCCAGAAGTGAGCCAGATGTTCGGCGAGTTGATCGGCATCTGGTGTGTCGCGCAATGGGATGCGCTTGGCCGCCCTGCCAACACCGTGCTGTGCGAAATCGGACCCGGACGCGGGACGCTGATGAGCGACATGTTGCGCAGCATTGGCAAGCTTGCCCCGCAAATGCTGGCGAGCCTGCAGGTTGCGATGGTCGAGACCAGTCCGCGCCTTGTCGAAAAGCAGAAGCAGAAGCTCGCCGATACGGGCGTCTCCGTCACCTGGTTCGAACGTTTTGCCGACATCCCCACCGGCCCACTGGTCCTCGTTTCGAACGAGTTGTTCGACGCGATCCCGTTCCGGCAATTCGTCAAGTCGAACGGGCGTTTTGTGGAACGGCTGATTTCGCTTGATGAAAATGATGAATTTCATTTTGTCAGCGGCGTGGGCGGGATCGACCCGGCGCTTCTACCAAAAGACCATGCGCAGGCCCCTGACGGCACAATCTTCGAAGCTGCTCCCGCACGAACCGCTCTGTTGCAGGAAATCGCGCAGCGTATCGCTAAGACGCGCGGCGCGGCGCTCAACATCGATTACGGCCATCTTCAATCCGGCTTTGGCGACACGCTGCAAGCCATGCTCAAACACGGCTATGACGATGTTTTTGCTCACCCGGGGGACGCCGACCTGACCAGTCATGTCGATTTCGATATTCTGGAGCAGACAGCACGCGCCTCGCGTTGCAAGACCGGCACCATGACCCAAGGCGAATTCCTGCTGGCCATGGGCCTGCTCGACCGCGCAGGTCGTCTGGGTAGCGGGCGCGACACTGCTTTTCAGGAAAAGATCCGGCAGGATGTGGAACGCCTGGCAGCACCTGAACAGATGGGCACCTTGTTCAAGGTGCTGGCGTTCAGCGATCGCGACACCCGGCTCATACCGTTCGAACAAAGCTAGCGCCAATTGCCCTTCAAAAAGCTGCAATTGACAAGCCACCCTGCCTCCCCCACCATCCCGCCGTTTAATAAGGCCAATATGCTATGACCGACATGCCGCAACCGCTCCGCTCGCCTCTGCTCGACAAGCCCGCCGGTCAGGCCGGCAAGCGCATTGCGCACGGCTTTTTCACGCGCAAAGGCGGCGTTTCGGACGGTATTTATGCCGGGCTGAATGTCGGAGCCGGATCGGATGATGTGGCCGAACATGTCGCGGAAAACCGCCGCCGTGTGGCAGAATCGCTTGGCGTCGCACCGGATCATCTCCTGACGGTGCATCAGGTTCATTCGCCCGACGTGCTGCATGTGACCGCGCCTTTCGATTCGCCACGCCCCAAGGCCGATGCCATGGTGACCAATGTTCCCGGCATTGCGCTCGGCGCGCTGTCTGCCGATTGCGGTCCCGTCCTGTTTGCAGACCACGAGGCCGGTGTCATCGGTTCCGCCCATGCGGGCTGGCGGGGCGCATTCAGCGGCGTGCTGGAAAACACCATTGACGCGATGATCGGGCTTGGCGCTAAGCGCGAGAACATCGTCGCGGTTCTTGGGCCGACAATCGGCCCCGACAATTATGAAGTCGGACCGGAGTTCTATACGGAGTTTCTGAGCAAAGACCCGGCCTATGCACGCTATTTCCGCGCCTCGGACAAGCCGGATCACAAGCTTTTCGATCTGTGGACCTTCATCACCGACCGTCTGACCAAAGCGGGCGTACAGGCAGAATCCCTTCGCCAGTGCACCTATGCCGACGAAGACCAGTTCTATTCCTACCGGCGCACGACCCACCGCAAAGAGCCGGATTATGGACGCCAGATTGCAGCCATTGCTATTCTGGACACCAAAGATTCCATTTGAGGAGAACCGCATGGCCCTTCACTTCGAGCCGGAAGAATTCGCCGCACGCCGCGACCGTCTGATCTTGAAGATGGAGGAGGACAAGCTCGATGCCCTGCTGCTGTTCGCACAGGAAAGCATGTATTGGCTGACCGGCTATGACACGTTCGGCTTCTGCTTCTTCCAGTGCCTTGTGGTGAAGGCTGACGGCTCGATGGTGCTGATGACGCGCTCGGCGGATTTGCGCCAGGCGCGCCAGACATCCAATATCGAGAACATCGTTGTCTGGACCGACCGCGACAATGCAAATCCGGCAGCGGATTTGCGCAATATCCTGACCGAGCTTGATCTGCTCGGCACGCGCATCGGCATCGAATACCAGACCCACGGCCTCACCGGCGCGAATGCCCGCAGGCTCGACGAGCAATTGCAGAGCTTTGCCAAATTGTTCGACGCATCCGGCATGGTGGACCGCCTACGCCTTTTGAAAAGCCCGGCGGAAATCGCCTATGCCAAGCGCGCAGCGCAACTGAGCGATGATGCGCTCGACGCCGCGCTGAAAACCACCCGCGCGGGCGCAAGCGAAGCCGATATTCTGGCCGCCATGATGAGCGCCAATTTTTCCGGCGACGGCGACTATCCGGCCAATGAATATATCATCGGCTCCGGCGAAGACGCCCTGCTCTGCCGCTATAAATCCGGTCGCCGCACGCTTGATGCCACCGACCAGCTTACGCTCGAATGGTCGGGCGTGTTCCGCCATTATCACGCGCCGATGATGCGCACGATCCTGATTGGCCAGCCGACGGAACACCACGTCACGCTTTACGATGCCGCCCGCGAGGCGCTGGAGGCCGTCGAGGCGGCGATGACACCGGCTTCAACATTCGGTGATGTGTTCGACGCCCATGCCCGCACCATGGAAGCACACGGGCTGACCCGCCACCGCCTGAATGCCTGCGGCTACTCGGTCGGGGCACGCTTCACACCCTCCTGGATGGACCCGCAAATGTTCTATGCGGGCAATCCGGAAAGCATCCAGCCGGACATGACGCTCTTTGCGCACATGATCATCATGGACTCCGACAGCGGCGCTGCAATGACGCTCGGACAGACATATCTCACAACAAATGGTGCTGCTCAGCCATTATCCCGCCATTCTCTTGATATGCTTATCGCCTGACATCATTGTCAAACGGCCCACGATCGGCGATAAATCGGCCTGACGTGAGAACCGCCTGTATTTTCAGGACCATGTGTTTTCAGGAGCATGAAGCCGACCATGAACAAGGCACATATTTCGATGATGCTGTTGCTTGCCGGAGCGCTCGCTGCCTGCAACAGCACCGAATCCGCACTGAATGTGCAGGGCTCTGGCCAAACTGCCGGACAACCGGCTAACGGACAGGCGACCTCGCCCGCCGGCACGACTGCGCCCGCAACTGCCAATACGACAACAACGCCTTCCACAACACCGGCCACGACATCGGCGCGAACGGCAACACTGAAGCCGGGCAAATTGCACATCGCGCCCATTGTCGGCGCGCCCGTCAATGTGGTGACGCCGCTGACGCACCGAATGAATGACGACGCCAAGGCCAAGGGCGTCGAGCTGGCAGGCTCCAATGACACCAGTGCAGCCTATGTTATGAAGGGGTACTTCTCGGTTCTCTCCGAGGACAACCAGACGACCGTTCTCTATGTCTGGGATGTACTGGATGCTTCCGGCAACCGGCTGCACCGCATTCAGGGACAGGAGAAAGTGCAAGGTGCAGCGGCAGACTCATGGAGCGTGGTGCAGCCCGCCACCATGCAGGCCATCGCCGACCGCACCATGCAGGAATATTCTACCTGGCTTGCGGCAAATCGCGCATAAACTTTGAGCATTTTCAGCAAGGAACTGAAATCCCTTACTGAATCCCGCTTTTTGACACGCGGAAAGGCCGGAAATCCGGCCTTTTTCAACAATTGTGAACAGTCGGGCCTTGCAATGACGGTGACTCTTTGCAATAGGCCCCACATTCGAGAAAACCTTGTAAGCTGCTGTACTTAACCTGACCGGCCAAAAGTACGCGGCTTTAAAGTTTTTAAAGGATGACGTTGCTGGGCCCCGCATCGTTGCGGTCCATGCGCGAAACAAGATTACGTCCGTTATGCGGACTTTTTGCGACAGAACGAAACCGCAAACCTATCGCATCGGCTCAGAGGCAAAAAGAATGAAACTTTTCGCAGGCAACTCCAACCGGGCACTTGCCGAATCCGTTGCTAAATATCTCAACATCCCGCTCGGCAAGGCAAGCGTTCGCCGCTTCGCCGATCAGGAGATTTTCGTAGAGATTCAGGAAAACGTGCGCGGCGAAGACGTGTTCGTTCTGCAATCGACTTCCTATCCGGCAAATGATCACCTGATGGAACTGCTCATCATGATCGATGCCTTCCGCCGTTCGTCGGCGCGCCGCATCACCGCCGTCCTGCCCTATTTCGGCTATGCCCGTCAGGACCGCAAACCCGGCCCGCGCACGCCGATTTCGGCAAAGCTGGTTTCCAACCTCATCACTGAAGCCGGTGCAAACCGCGTTCTGACCCTTGATCTTCATGCCGGTCAGATTCAGGGCTTCTTCGATATCCCGACCGACAATCTCTATGCCGTTCCGGTTATCGCGCGCGACGTGAAGGCCAATTACGCCACAGGCAACTGCATGGTCGTATCGCCGGACGTCGGCGGTGTGGTTCGCGCCCGCTCATTGGCCAAGCGCATCGACGCGCAGCTCGCCATCGTGGACAAGCGTCGCGAACGTCCGGGTGAATCGGAAGTCATGAACGTCATCGGTGAAGTGGCTGGCAAGGACTGCCTGCTGTTCGACGATATCGTCGATTCCGGCGGCACGCTCTGCAACGCAGCCGAGGCCCTGCTGGCCAAGGGCGCGAACAGCGTCACCGCTTACATCACGCATGGCGTTCTCTCGGGTGGCGCGGTTGCTCGTATCGCTGCGTCGAAGCTGAAGGAACTGGTGATCACCGATTCCATACAGCCGACCACCGCGATCAACGATGCACCAAATATCCGCGTTCTCTCGATCTCCGATCTGATCGGCGAAGCCATTGCGCGCACCGCAGCGGAAGAGTCCGTTTCGAGCCTGTTCGATTAAAACACCAGTCGGATAGCAATTCCGAGGCATGCCGCCAGCAACAGCACGAGCGGCATGTTGAGTTTCAAGACGACAAGCAGCAATGCCGCCGCGCCTGCAATCAGGACGGCGGCATTGTCTATTGTGCTCCAGACCGGCAAGGGCACGCTGAACGGCCCCACCGTCTTATCCAGCACCTGTGCAAACAGCACATGCAGCGAGAACCACAGCGCCAGATTGGCGATCACACCCACCACCGCCGCCGTGATGCCACCCAGCATGGCCGAAAGCCAGCGCACCTGACGCAGCCGCTCCACGAATGGCGCTCCCGCCAATATCCATAGAAAACACGGCACGAAGGTAAACCAGAGCGCAATGAAGCCGCCGACAAAGCCGCCCAGAATGGGCGGCAGGCTGGACAGGTTGGCCGCCCCCACAAAGCCCACGAAAACCAGCACGAGGATCAGCGGTCCCGGCGTGGTTTCGGCGAGCCCCAGCCCGGTCAGCATTTCGCCCGGCTTCATCCAACCGAAATGTTCGACCGCCTGCTGCGCCGTATAGGAAAGGGCCGCATAGGCCCCACCGAAGGTCACAGCGGCAAGCTTTGAGAAAAAGGCGGCTTCTTGCACGAAGACATGCGCGCCGCCGAAGGCCAGATAAAGAAGGATGAGCGGCACAAGCCAGAGCCCGCCCCAGACCAGCGTTTGCTGCGTGAATTCGCGCAATGCTCCGAGTCTCGCCTCGCCCAGACCAGTTCCCGCCCCGCTGCCCTGCACGATATGGCGCAGACCGCCTGCCAAAGCTGCAAGCAGCACAACAAACGGAAACGGCAGTTTCAAAAGCGCGATGGCAATAAACGCCGCAATCGCCACGGCGTAGGAAAAGCCTGAAGCCAGTGTCCGCTTGGCCATGCGGTAAAGCGCTTCGAACACCACAGCCAGCACCGCTGCCTTAAGCCCGAACAGCAAGCCGGCCACGACCTCCACATGCCCGAAGGCGATGTAGAGCGCGGAGAGACCAAGCATCACGACAGCGCCGGGCAGCACGAACAACAGCCCCGCCAGCAGGCCGCCGCGCCAGCCTTTAACCGCCCAGCCGGAATAGGTCGCAAGCTGCATGGCTTCCGGCCCCGGCAACAACATGCAAAAGTTCAGCGCATGGATCAGCCTTTCCTGATCCATCCATTTCTTCTCATCGACGATGATACGTTGCAGCATGGCGATCTGAGCCGCCGGACCGCCAAAAGACAGCAGACCCACTTTGCCGAAAGTCGTGAAAAGCTCTCTGAAATCTGGCTGCTTTACTGGCTCTGTCACGTGACCGTCCTGATTGATTCCACCGCAAGCTGTCGGCGATAAACATTACAGGTTCATGACGGTCTTCACAGTCTACTCGGCGGCAGCACCCTCTTCCACCATATCGTCCGGGGCATTGGGATCACCCGGTGCCGTTTCGCAGCCAAGATCAGGGAAATTCACGATGCGCATTCCCTTGAAATCATTGCGGACCACCAGCAGCCCACGCTCCTCGAAATAAGTCAGCAAACGCCGGGCACGGCTGAACGAATGCGTGCCATAGGCCCGCGCCAGCGCCGCATCGGAGGGGCAAGGCGCACCGGTGACGGCCGCCTGCGCCACGATCAGGAACACGCCCTGCACATCGTCGGTAAGGCTTTCCGACAGCGACAGCGCCTGCTGCCATGTTTCGCTGCTCGCCACATCGCTTTCAATGCTGGCCTGCGCCACCGCCAGCCTGCGGCGGAAGGCAGGCAGTGCCAGCGGTTCGCCCGGAACGCGGTGAATGCGACAGCGCACCAGAAAGTCCTGATAGAGAACCGCCACAGACCGGAACGAGGCTTCCGGGTCGTCTACGATCTCGCGCATGACCTTATCGAGAAGCTCGTCGCGTTCCGCTTCCACGATACCGGGGAAAAGCGGCGCTTCCACGGGCTCTGCCTCGGGCTTGGGCTTGGCCACCTGTGCCAGAATTTCCGCCGTGGATGGCGGCGGTGGAGGTGGGGGCGTCCGACGCACGACGGTGCGGATTTCCTGTGGCGCGGGCGTAAAGATCAAATCAAGCGCATCTTCCGGCGCATCGGGCAGCGGCATCAGCTTCGGCGACGACGAACGGGCCGAAGTTTCCACCGTGCCGATGCGGATCGGCAGCGGACGCCGCGACAGCGCCGGTCCAAGCGCCACGAAATGCCCGCGCTCCAGATCGCGGAACATTTCCGCCTGCTTACGCTCCATGCCCAGCAGATCCGCGGCGCGCGCCATATCGATATCGAGGAAGGTGCGGCCCATCAGAAAGTTGGAGGCTTCGGCAGCCACGTTCTTGGCAAGCTTGGCCAGACGCTGCGTTGCAATAACACCGGCGAGACCACGCTTGCGCCCGCGACACATGAGATTGGTCATCGCGCCGAGCGAAAGCTTGCGCGCCTCGTCAGACACTTCGCCAGCAGCGGCTGGCGCAAAAAGCTGCGCCTCATCCACCACCACAAGCATCGGATACCAGTAGTCTCGTTCGGCATCGAACAGACCGCCGAGAAACGCCGCCGCCGAGCGCATCTGCTGCTCGACATCGAGGCCCTCGAGATTGAGCACCACCGAAACACGGTGCTGGCGGATACGTCCGGCAATGCGGGTCAATTCGGCTTCGGTGCGGGCGGCGTCAACGACGACATGGCCGTAAAGATCGGCCAGCGTGACGAAATCACCTTCCGGGTCGACGATGCATTGCTGCACCCATTGCGCGCTCTGTTCCAGCAGGCGGCGCAGAAGATGCGACTTGCCAGAGCCGGAATTGCCCTGCACGAGCAGGCGCGTGGCGAGAAGCTCCTCAAGATCAAGCATGGCCTGCTTGCCACCGCCAAGCGCCGCTGCCGAGGCAGAACCGCTTCCAGCAACAGCACCCATGTCGATACCGACCTGCATCTCGCCTCCTTGTTTGAGAATGTGACCGAAACAGACGACTCGCACGGCAGAGCCTGCGGTCAATCAGGCATTCGCTTAACATCTTTAAAGCCGTCAATGCCACCGGTTATGCGGAATGCCCACAGATGCTGGACCGTAGATTTCAATCAGAAGTTTTGATAGCAATCTGAACGGGGGGGCAAAAGCAGCAAGCGCCCAGCCAGCGGGCGCGTCGGGGAGGATGAGCCGCTCCGACCTTGGCAAGGGCTTTGCTCTCTATTCGGAGGTGAACTCTATGTGGTTTATACCCATTAGATTCACGCTTAGAATAAAGAAAACCCGCACCAGCTGGCAAGCGACGGTGCAGGTTCAATTCTTTATCTAAGAACACGGTAGCTGGAGTTCGCGCTTCAGCTACCGACCCGAATATAGGCCATCGCGGCTATTTTTTCAACTATGGCCTTGTCAGCCCCCACGCAACGGCAAATCCAAAAAACTTGCGCAGCCGCACGCTATGGTCTATAGCCACCGCCATCCGCGTAGACACCCTTGGAGGCAACGCGGAATGGAGCGGTCCGGTCTTTCACCTTGTGACAGACGATACGGGCTGTTTCATGTCGTTTGTTGAAGCATGATCCCGAAAAGTCGAAATCGGTTTTCGCACAAGATCATGCGTAGAAAGCGAGCGACACTCCAGTAACTTTGAAAGGAAATGCCATGAGCGAGACTTACGTGCTCAAGGCCGATCTGCGTACCCGGGTTGGTAAGGGGTCCTCCCGCGAACTGCGTCGCAACGGCCAGATTCCTGCAGTCATCTATGGCGACAAGCAGGAGCCCCTCGCAATCGCCGTCTCCTATAAGGAGATCTTCTACAAGATTCATGGCGGTGGTTTTAAGACCACGGTTGCCACGATCGAAGTAGACGGCAAGAAGATTCAGGTCCTCCCGAAGGACTACCAGCTGGACCCAGTCCGCGACTTCCCGCAGCATGTCGACTTCCTGCGCGTATCCGCCAAGTCGGTCGTTCACGTGAACGTTCCTGTTCACTTCAAGAACGAAGAAGCTGCACCGGGCATCAAGCGCGGCGGCGTTCTCAACATCGTTCGCCACGACGTTGAACTGATCGTTCCGGCCAATGCAATTCCGGAAGCGCTCGAATTCGACCTGACCGGCCTTGAAATCGGTGACTCCGTCCACATTTCGGCAATCAAGCTGCCGAAGGGCGTGTCGGCTGCCATTCAGGACCGCGACTTCACCATCGCCACCATCGCTGCTCCTGCCGGCCTGAAGTCGGACGAAGCTGCTGCTGAAGGCGCTGAAGAAGAAGCCAAGGACGGCGAATAATCGCTTTCCGTATTTTGGGGGCTCTGAACCATGCTGCTCATCGCAGGTCTTGGCAATCCGGGCTCCAAATATGCGCATAACCGGCATAATATCGGTTTCATGGCGGCGGATGAAATATTCCGCCGCCATCGCTTCTCCAACTGGCAGAAGAAATTTCAGGCCGAGATTGCCGATGGCGTGATTGACGGCGAGAAAGTGCTGCTTATCAAGCCGCAGACTTTCATGAACCTCTCGGGCCAGTCTGTCGGCGAGGCTATGCGCTTCTACAAGCTCACTTCCGCCGATCTCGTCGTCATCTATGACGAACTCGACCTCATTCCAGGCAAGCTGCGGATCAAGACCGGCGGCGGCTCCGGCGGCCATAACGGCATCAAATCCATCGACGCGCATGTCCAGTCCTTCCCCGGCGGCCAGAATTATCGCCGCATGCGGCTTGGCATCGGCCATCCGGGCGCGAAGGAACTGGTGCATAATTATGTTCTCGGCGATTTCGCCAAGGCCGACAATGAATGGCTGGACACGCTCTTAGGCGCTGTCGCCGACAATATTGGCCTGCTCGCCAAGCCGGGCGATGACAACAGCTTCATGAACCGCATTGCGCTCGCCATGGGCGACGGCAATCAGCGGCCCAACGGTTTCAAGGCAGACCCCGCGCAACTGGAAAAGGCCCCGCCCAAGGCGCAGAGCCATATCCGTCAGGCGCGGCAGAACCAGAAGAAGCCGGCCATTCCCGAAAGCGGCCCGATGGCTGAAATGCTGAAAAAGCTGCTGGGGAAGAAGGATTAATCCTTCGCGACGGCTGCGCCTCTTGACGCTTCACACCTCAATGTCGCATAGCGACGGTAATTCTATTCTAGTCTGACAGGTACGATCATGGGTTTCAAATGCGGCATCGTCGGTCTGCCAAATGTTGGCAAGTCGACGCTTTTCAACGCGCTGACCAAAACGGCCGCCGCACAGGCCGCAAACTATCCGTTCTGCACCATTGAGCCGAACACCGGCGAAGTGGCCGTTCCCGATCCGCGCCAGAACGATATTGCCAAGATCGCCGGTTCGAAGGAAATCATCCCGACCCGCATCAACTTCGTTGATATCGCCGGCCTTGTGCGCGGCGCTTCGAAGGGCGAAGGCCTCGGCAACCAGTTCCTCGCCAATATCCGCGAAGTCGATGCCATCGTGCATGTGCTGCGCTGCTTCGAAGATGACGACATCACCCATGTCGAAGGCCGCATCGATCCGGTTTCAGACGCGCAGACCGTTGAAACCGAACTGATGCTCTCGGACCTCGAAAGCATCGAGCGCCGCATCGTGCAGATCCGCAAGCGCGCCACCGGCAAGGACAAGGAAGCGCTGACCATCCTGCCGGTGATGGAAGCAGCGCTTGAACTGCTGCAGAACGGCCAGCCTGTTCGCCTGATGCTGAAGGATATCGCCGCAGAAGACCTGATGACGCTGAAGGGCCTGAACCTTCTCACCTCCAAGCCTGTACTCTATGTCTGCAACGTCGCCGAAGGCGATGCCGCCAAGGGCAACGCATATAGTGCAGCCGTCGAAAAGATGGCCGAGGAACAGGGTGCCCAGACGGTCATTATCTCCGCGGCTATCGAGGCGGAAGTTGCCCAGCTGCCCGATGAGGAAGCCACGGAATATCTGGAAAGCATGGACCTTGAGGAACCGGGCCTCGACCGCCTGATCCGCGCCGGTTACAAGCTTCTCGACCTCATCACCTATTTCACCGCTGGACCGAAGGAAACCCGCGCCTGGACCATCCGTCGCGGCACCAAGGCTCCCGGCGCTGCCGGTGTGATCCACACCGATTTCGAGCGCGGCTTCATCCGCGCCCAGACTATCGCCTATGAAGACTACGTCAAATACAACGGTGAAGTCGGCGCCAAGGAAGCGGGCAAAGCCCGAGACGAAGGCAAGGAATACATCGTCCATGACGGCGATGTGATGCTGTTCCGCTTCAACACCTGATACGATCAGGCCGCCGTTTCCCGGCGGCCTTTGCATATTCAGAGCATTTCCTGAAACCGATTTGGAGGAGATAGAGGGTGAGCAAGCCCCAGCAGAAATACGCCTATGAGGATATGGTGCCGGGACTGAAAATCCCTTTCGGACCGCGCACGATCAACAAGGAAGAGATCATCGAATTCGCCAGCGCATTCGATCCGCAGCCCTTCCACCTCGATGAAGAAGCAGGCAAAGCCAGCGTACTTGGCGGTCTTGCCGCCTCGGGATGGCAGACCGTATCGCTGATCATGCGTCTGGTCTGCGACGCCTTTCTCACCAATTCCACATCGCAAGGCGGCCCCGGCGTCGAATTCACCCGCTGGAAGCGCCCGGTTCTGGCTGGCGATACGCTGAGCGGTGTTACCACCGTCATCGACCGTCGCCTTTCCAAGAGCCGCCCGGAAATCGGTCTCGTCACGCTGCACCACGCGCTCGTCAATCAGCGCGGTGAAACCGTGTGCGAAATGCAGCATCCCTGTATGATGGGACGCCGCGATTACGTTGCGGCACAGGAAGCCAAGGCGGGTGCATGATGAGCTATCTTGAAGACAATCTCGGTCGCGAGCAGGATATCGGCAGCTATACATTTACCGCCGAAGAGATCATCGACTTCGCCACGAAATATGATCCGCAACCTTTCCATCTCGATGCGGAAGCTGCAAAGAACAGTCTGTTCGGCGGCCTGTGCGCCTCTGGCTGGCATACGACGGCTGTATTCATGAAGCTGAATGTCGCCTCCATTGTGCAGGCGACCAAGGAGGCCCTCAAGCGCGGCGAGACACCACCGGTTTTCGGCCCCTCGCCCGGCTTCGAGAACCTGAAATGGTCAAAGCCGGTCTATGCGGGCGACACAATCACCTTCAAGCGCACCGTTCATGCGCTGCGCGCGCTTGCGTCGCGTCCGGGCTGGTCGATGCTGACCATGTCCTTGCGAGCGCATAATCAAAATGGTGAAGACGTGCTGTCCTTCGATAACGCGGCCATGGTCAAGTTGCCGCCCAAGCTCGATGCCTGACATGAAAAAGCCCGCCATGCAGCGGGCTTTTTCATAAGCAGATATTTGTGCTCAATCGCCTTCGAACGAAACCAGCGTGCGCACGGGTACGCCGAGCGCTTCCAGCTTCTTGCGTCCGCCAAGGTCCGGCAGATCTATGATGAAGCAGGCGGCAACGATATTTGCCCCCATCTGCAACAACAGCTTGGCAGCGGCTTCAGCCGTGCCGCCGGTGGCGATCAGATCGTCCACGAGAATGATGCGCTCGCCCTTCTCGATGGCGTCACGGTGCATCTCCATTTCGTCAATGCCATACTCAAGGCTGTAAGCAATACGCACCGTATCGCGCGGCAGCTTGCCCTTCTTGCGGATCGGCACGAAACCGGCGGAAATCTGGTGAGCAATGGCGCCACCCAAAATGAAGCCGCGCGCTTCGATGCCCGCGACTTTATCTACCTTGTTACCGGCATAGGGGTAGACCAGTTCGTCGACCGCGCGGCGGAACGCCTGCGCATCGCCCATAAGGGTCGTCACGTCGCGGAACTGCACGCCGGGTTTGGGATAATCCGGAATGGTTCTGATGGCATCCTTCAAACTGGCGTTGAGCCCGGATTCCATGTTCAGTCCTTTCAATTGAAACATTGCCAGCGCTGGCCCATGGTCGTGATGTCCCAACTGGGACACCTCTGAGCGCGCATCTTGCTATTACGCTCTTTTCAATCACGATATCGCAGCCACGCCAAGCTTATTCGCGCATCAGCGGGCAGACTTATCCAAAACGGCAGCTCCGGCGTCAGGTTTGGCTGGTGCCGATTGTAAATCAGCACCACACAAACAAAAAGGGCGCCGTTTTTGGCGCCCTCTTTTCAACGGTCAGCTGAATGCTCAGTGCTTCACATCAGACCAGATCGACCGCTTGGCGATATAGGCCAGACCCGCAAAGAGAATCAGGAACACAATCACCCGGAAGCCGGTGCGCTTGCGCTGTTCCAGATGCGGCTCAGCGGCCCACATCAGGAATGCCGAAACGTCGCGCGAATATTGGTCCACCGTCTGCGGCGAGCCATCATCATAGGTCACTTGACCATCGTTCAGCGGCTTGGCCATGGCAAGCGCCTTTGCCGAAATGAAGTACGGATTGTAATGCGTACCTTCGGCAATCTGCATGCCCGCTGGCGGCTGCTCATCGAAGCCTGTCAGAAGCGCGTGAATATAATCCGGCCCACCTTCGGCATATTGCGTGAAAATGTCGAAGATGAAGGTCGGGAAGCCGCGTTCCACGGCGCGCGCCTTGGCGATCAGCGAGAAGTCAGGCGGAGCCGCACCATTGTTTGCGGCAGCAGCTGCGGCCGCATTTGGAAATGGCGACGGGAAATGGTCTGTCGGCAGCGCCTTGCGGGTGAACATTTCACCTTCGGCGTTCGGACCGTCCTGCACTTCATACTCGGCTGCAAAGGCTTTGACCTGTTCCGGCGTATAGCCGAGGTCTTCCAGCGTACGGAAGGCCACCAGGTTCATGGAATGGCAGGCCGAGCATACTTCCTTATAAACTTTCAGACCGCGCTGCAGCTGGCCCTTGTCATAGGTGCCGAACGGACCGGCAAAGCTCCACTTTTCCTGCGTCGGGTGGTGGATCGGGAAATGCGTCGGCTCCGCCGCATTGCCGCCCTCCTCAGCAAAGGCACCGCTCATGGAAAGACCAAGTGCGACCAGCGGAGCGATACCAAAGGCAGCGAAGCTCTTGAGGATGTTTTTCATCATTACGTCCTTCATATCTCTCGCTGGTTCAGCCCTTGATTTCCACGGGGGCAATCTCGGCCTTGCCTTCGCTCTTCGCCAGCACCGCCTCGGTAATCGAGTTGGGCAGACGCTTCGGCGTCTCGATCAGGCCGAGAACCGGCATGATGACGATGAAGAAAGCGAAATAGTAAAGCGTACCGAGCTGCGCCATGAAGACATAGGAACCTTCCGCAGGACGCGAACCCAACCATCCAAGGAAGATGGCGTTGATCACGAAGAGCCAGAAGAACAGCTTGAACCACGGGCGATAGACAGCCGAACGAACCTTCGACGTATCGAGCCAGGGAACCACGAAGAGGATAGCGATCGAACCGAACATCGTCAGAACACCGCCGAGCTTCGAATCGATCGGGCCGATGTTGAAGGTGATGGCGCGCAGCATCGCGTAGAACGGCAGGAAGTACCATTCAGGAACGATGTGAGCAGGCGTCTTGAGCGAGTCGGCCGGGATATAGTTATCCGGGTGGCCGAGGAAGTTTGGCATGTAGAAGACGAAATAGGCGAAGAACACGAAGAAGACGAGCGCGCCGAAAGCGTCCTTGATGGTCGCATAAGGCGTGAAGGCAACCGTATCGGTCTTCGACTTCACTTCAATGCCGGTCGGGTTGGTCTGGCCTGTGACATGCAGCGCCCAGACGTGCAGGACGACAACGCCGGCAATCATGAACGGCAGCAGGTAGTGCAGCGAGAAGAAGCGGTTCAGCGTCGGATTGTCGACCGCAAAGCCGCCAAGGAGAAGCTGCTGTATCGGCTCGCCTATGACCGGAAAGGCCGTAAAGAAGCCGGTGATAACCGTTGCACCCCAGAAGGACATCTGGCCCCATGGCAGCACATAACCCATGAAGGCGGTCGCCATCATGAGAAGGAAGATCACCACGCCGAGGATCCACAGAAGCTCGCGCGGCGCCTTGTAGGAGCCGTAGTACAGACCGCGTGCAATGTGCAGATAAACGGCGATGAAGAAGAAGGATGCACCGTTGGAGTGCATGTAGCGCAGAAGCCAGCCGGAGTTGACGTCGCGCATGATTTTTTCGACGGAATTGAACGCGATGCCCGTATCCGCAGCATAGTGCATCGCCAGAACGATGCCGGTCAGAATCTGCGAGATGAGCATGAAGCTCAAAATGCCACCAAAGGTGTACATGTAGTTCAGGTTACGCGGCGTCGGATAGGCCACGAAGGAATCATAGACCAGACGCGGCAAGGGAAGCCGTTCGTCGACCCATTTTTCGATGCCGGTCTTCGGCGTATATGTGGAGTGTCCACCACTCATGTCTTCTCTCCCCAAGACCTGTTTTAGCCGATCCTGATGACCGTATCGGAAGTGAACGCATATTGCGGGATGTGCATGTTTTCCGGTGCCGGGCCGCTGCGGATACGACCCGCAGTGTCATAGGTCGAGCCATGGCATGGGCAGAACCAGCCGCCGAAAGAACCGGACTCACCGAGCGGTACGCAGCCGAGATGCGTGCATACGCCGATCATGATGAGCCAGTTTTCCTTGCCTTCGCCTGCCGAACGGGCAACGTCGGTTGCCTGCGCATCCGATGGAAGGTTTGCGTTGCGGGCGATCGGGTCCTTCAGGTCACCGAGAGCCGCGCTCTTGCCTTCTTCCACTTCCTTGGCGGAACGGTTGCGGATGAATACCGGCTTGCCGCGCCATTTGACGGTCAGGGACGCGCCTTCTGCAAGAGAAGAAACGTCGACTTCGATGGAAGCGGCTGCGAGTGTCGAAGCGTCTGGACGCATCTGGTCGATAAACGGCCATGCCAGTCCGCCAACACCGACCACACCGGCCATTCCCGTCGCAATATAGAGAAAATCACGCCGTGTCGGCTCAGCCGTGTCGTGTGCGCTCACGTGCCAACTCCCTTTTAATCTGCATGTTCAATTGAACTCTCCCCTCGTCCGCTTTTGCACCTGCGCAAAAGTTATCCCGCAAGTGCTCGCAGGACGAAATTCCCTCCATCTCACTATCCGGTTTATGCGCGTAAAAAACGCTTGTCCAGACACCAACCCCTTATGACGGCACGATGTCGCAGGCGGATTTGCTTGATTAATTTGACGGATACACAGCAAAGCTGCGGTCAGGGCCAAAGACCTGCCCGGATGACCGGAGATGACCGGAAGTTTTTAGTTTTCGTGGTTCTCTCCAAGAAACCCGCCAGACTGGCGCGCCCAGAGCCCGGCATAGATGCCGCCTTGGGCGATCAATTCCTCATGTGTGCCTTCCTCGACGATCCGGCCAGCGTCTATGACCACCAGACGGTCGAGTGCGGCAATGGTCGAAAGACGATGTGCAATGGCAATCACCGTCTTGCCTTCCATGAGTAGCTTAAGATTCTCCTGTATCGAGGCTTCCACATCCGAATCGAGTGCCGAGGTCGCCTCATCGAGAATGAGAATCGGTGCGTCCTTGAGAATGGCGCGGGCAATGGCGATGCGCTGACGCTGGCCGCCCGATAGTTTGACGCCGCGTTCGCCCACGAAAGCATCGAAGGACTTGCGGCCCTGAAAATCTTCCAGCTTGGCGATGAAGCCGTCCGCTTCCGCCTGCCGGGCCGCCTTTAGCAATTCTTCATCGGTGGCATCGTCACGAGCCAGCATGATATTATCGCGCAAGGAACGATGCAAAAGTGCAGTTTGCTGGCTGACCACGGCAAAGGCCCGGCGCAGCGAATTCTGCGTGACATCGCGTATGTCCTGCCCATCCACGGTGATGGTGCCCTTTTCCACATCGTAAAGCCGCAGGATAAGGTTGACGAGCGTGGTCTTGCCCGCGCCGGAATGGCCGACCAGCCCCACACGCTCGCCGCCTCTCACCGTCAAATTGATGTTCTGCAGAACGCCAGCGCCCTTGCCGTAATGGAAGGTTACGTCGCGCACGTCGATGCGGGCATCGCGTACCACCAGCGGTTTTGCGCCGGGCCGGTCTTCGAGACCGAGCGGCGCGGAGACAAGGCGCATTGAGTTTTCGATCAGCCCCAACTGGCGCAACATGCCATTGAGCTGCATCATGAGGCGTCCAAGCAGCATGTTGAGACGCAGCACCAGACCGAGCGTGAACGACACCTGACCAACCGTGATGGCATCCTCTGTCCACAGATCGATGGCGATGGCCGCAACTGTCACGATCATCAGGCCCGACAAAGCCGTCAGCGACAGGCGCACACCAGTCAGCGATCGCATGAACGGCAGGATCGCCGCAAGATAGCGTTCGAAGCCGTCGCGCAGATAGCGCTCGTCATCATCCGCCGTGTTGAGCTTGATGGTCTCGATATTGGAATAGCTGTCGACAATCCGCCCGTTGATCATCGACCCCGCTTCGGCGGAGGCTTCGGCATTCTTGCGGATGCGCGGCAGATAGCGCCATGCGATGAAGCCGAAAGCGATGATCCAGACAATGACGGCGGCGGCAAGCCGCCAATCGAGCCGCCCGACCAGAAAAAGCGTGGTGACGCTGTAGATCGCCATGAACCAGACGACCTGAATGAGACTTTCGGTCAGGTCGCCCGCCGCCTGCCCGGCCTGCCAGACCTTTGTGGCGATACGTCCGGCAAAATCATTCTGGAAGAAGGCATAGGACTGGCGCAGCACATAGGAATTCGCCTGCCAGCGGATCATGTTGTAGAAGCCGGGCGACATGGTCTGGTCGTCCAGCAGGGTCGTTGCAGCGGTGACGATCAACCGGATCACCAGAACCGTGAACCCCATGAAGAGAAGCTCAGGCCCGGCGGCCTCGATCAACGCCGACCAGCTGCGCTCTATGCCGCCTTTGCCAGCCTGATCCAGAATATCGACCAGACGTCCGGTGAAATAAAACAGCCCCGCTTCCACCAGCGGCAGAAGACCGCCAGCGGCAAGTGCTGCCACAAGCGGCCATTTCGCCTGGCGCGCCTAATGCCAGAGGAAAGCCATTGTGGTTGAAGGCGGTCTGAGATTGTCCGGTTCGCGGAAGGGATCAACCCAACGTTCGAACAGGCTGTAGACCGCTTTCATCAATAGCGTTTTTCCTTACTTGACCAGCGCATCCTCGGAATTGTCTTCGAAGCCAAGGAACCCGCCGGATTGACGCGCCCATAGACTTGCATAAATGCCGCCGAGCGCAACAAGTTCCTCATGCGTGCCGTCTTCGACGATTCGCCCCTTGTCCATGACGATCAGGCGATCAAGCGCGGCGATAGTGGAAAGACGATGCGCGATGGCGATAACCGTCTTGCCTTCCATCAGCGTATTGAGGCTGTCCTGAATGGCCGCTTCCACTTCCGAATCGAGCGCGGATGTCGCCTCGTCGAGAATGAGGATCGGCGCATCCTTGAGCATCACACGCGCAATAGCGATACGCTGACGCTGTCCGCCGGACAGCTTGACGCCGCGCTCGCCGACATGCGCTTCCAGCCCGCGCCGTCCCTTCGGATCGGTAAGGAGCGGAACGAACTGGTCTGCCTGCGCAAGCCGGATCGCCTGCTGCAACATTTCCTCGGTGGCGTCGGGCCTGCCATACATAATGTTTTCGCGTACCGTGCGGTGCAGAAGCGAAGTATCCTGCGTGACCATGCCGATATTGGCGCGCAGCGAATCCTGCGACACTTTCGAAATGTCCTGACCATCAATCAGGATGCGCCCCTTCTCCAGATCGTAGAAGCGCAGCAGCAGATTGACCAGCGTGGACTTGCCCGCACCGGAGCGACCGACCAGACCGACTTTCTGTCCGGCGGGGATGTTCAGCGTCAGGTTTTCCAGAACGCCCTTGCCCTTGCCGTAATGGAAGCCTACCTTGTCGAAATCCAGCTCGCCCTTGGTCACCTGCAGGGCCGGAGCATTGGGAACATCCACCACTTCATGCGCGCGCGCAATCGTGGTGATGCCGTCTTCCACCGTGCCGATATTTTCAAACAGCGCCGACATTTCCCACATGATCCACTGCGACATGCCGTTGAGGCGCAGCACCAGACCGATGCTGACCGCCACCGCACCCACCGTCACGGCTTCGTTCATCCACAGGCCGATGCCGATCACGCCGACCGCGAAGAGCAGAAGGCAGTTCGACACATAGAGCGTGAAATGGAACATGGTCACCAGACGCATCTGGCGATGCACCGTGCCGAGGAAACCATCGAGGCTTTCGCGCACATAGGATTCCTCGCGGCTCGAATGCGAGAACAGCTTCACGGTCGCGATATTGGTATAGCTGTCGACAATGCGGCCCGTCATCGTCGAGCGCGCATCAGCCTGCTCTTCCGAAACCACCCGCAGGCGCGGAATGAAGAAGCGCAGCAACATGAGATAGACCACGAGCCAGACGACGAACGGGATCATCAGTCGCAGATCGGCGGCGGCGGCGATGAACAGCGTGCCCGCGAAATAGACGATGACATAGTTCAAGACGTCAAGCAGCTTCATCACCGTTTCGCGCACGGCAAGAGCGGTCTGCATCAGCTTGGTTGAAATGCGCCCGGCAAATTCGTCCTGGAAAAACGACATCGACTGTCGGATCAGGTAACGATGCATCAGCCAGCGCACGCGCATCGGATAATTGCCGAGCAGCGTCTGATGGATCACCAGCGAATGCACCAGCACCACGCCCGGCAGGCCGACCAGAACCACCCCGGCAATCAATGCCAGCCGCCAGCCTTCATTGCTTAGAAACGTTTCGCGCGACTGGTGGGAAAGCCAATCCACGATATTGCCCATAAAGGCAAACAGGGAAACCTCGATAATGGCGATCAGGGTGGTGAAGATCGCCATACCGATGATCCACGGCCAGGCGCCGCGGGTGTAATAGAGGCAAAACGCGACCAGACCGCGCGGAGGTTCCTGCGGGGCATCATCTGGATAGGCGTTGAGCCGATGTTCGAACCACTTAAACATGGCGCTCCTTTTAGGCGGACATTAAGCAATTGCCAATACTTGTTCGGAACAAAACATGAATATTTTGCAATCCGACCGGTTCTTTAAAGTTCATCCTCATACAGATGTTGACGCATGAACCGCGCCCGATATGCAGTCTTGCGATGACGGGCGTTTCGCGTTACCCGCTTCATATGGATCTGCGCGTCGCCCTCTACCAGCCCGACATTCCCGGCAACACGGGAACGATACTGCGCATGGCCGCATGTCTCGGCTTTGCCGTGGACCTGATTGAGCCTGCCGGTTTCGACATTTCCGACCGCTCGCTGAAGCGCGCGGGCATGGATTATCTGGCGCAGGCCGCACTGACGCGACATGCCGACTGGCACCACTTCGAAGACTGGCGCAAACAGGCAGGCCGCCGCATCGTACTGCTCTCGACCAAGGCCGCAATCCCCTATACCGACTACCGTTTTCAGGCGAACGATATTCTCCTGTTCGGGCGTGAATCGTCCGGTGTGCCGGATGCAGTCCACAACAGCGCCGATGCGCGCCTGCTGATCCCGATGGTTTCCGGCACCCGCTCCCTCAATCTTGCAGTTTCGGTCGCCATGACGGCAGGGGAAGCTCTGCGCCAGATGAGAAGTGAAAGTGATTCTAGCTCAAGACCTTAGGCGTCTTGGCGGAATCAATACTCGAATTGCTCTCAACATGCGTCGCGGATTGACCGGATCGCCACGCATTGTTCCCCGTTTCCGGTTCGAAAGGCGCGCTTCATTCCATGAAACTGTCTGCACGCACCGCCGTTCTCGCGGCTTCCACTCTTTCCCTGCTCGCCACCGCACCGGCCTTTGCCAAAGACGTCGAGCGCGTTGCGCCGAAGGTGATGGTCATCACCATGTTCGGTGAAGAAGCCAAGCCGTGGCTGGAAGGTGAAAACTTCACGCAGAAGATCAAGCTGCCCGGCTTGAGCCCTGAATATCCGGAAGTGGACTGTACCGCTGAGGGCCTTTGCCACATGACGACGGCCATGGGCTTTGCCAATGCTGCAAGCTCGACGGCGGCCATGGCGCTCAGCGACAAGCTCGATCTCAGCCATACCTATTTCCTGATTGCTGGCATTGCGGGCGTCGATCCGCAGCACGGCACGCTCGGTTCGGCCCATTGGGCGAAATATGTCATCGACGCCAATCTGAGCCACCGCATCGATATCCGCGAAGCGCCCGAAGGCTGGAGCACGGATTTCTTCGGTCTCGGCACGGCCAAGCCCGGCGAAAAGGCCAAATGGGGCGCAGGCACGGAAGTCTTCGAACTGAACGGCAAGCTTGCCGATTATGCTTTGGCCACAACGAAGGATGTCGCGCTTCTCGATGGCGACGATGCGAAGGCATATCGCAAGCATTACACGCAGGAAGCCGCCACCGGCGCGCCGAAAGTCAGCATTTGCGACACGGCCTCGGCCGATACCTACTGGCATGGCGCAAAGCTCGGCGAAGCGGTGAGCGCGTGGGCCAAGCTCCTGACCGACGGCAAGGCGGATTACTGTACCTCGCAGATGGAAGACAATGCCACGCTGACGGCGCTCAAGCGCGCTGCCGATGCGGGCAAGCTGGATTTCAGCCGCATCGCCGTGCTGCGCACGTCATCCAATTTCGACCGACAGGGCCAGGACCAGACAGCAATCGAATCCCTCGGCGCGAAGTCGGGCGGTTTCCCGCTGGCGACCACCAATGCTTACCGCGTCGGCAAGGCCTATGCAGACAGCATCATCGGCAAGTGGGATGCCTGGGAAAAGGCGCCGCAACTCGCTGCGCAATAAGGTCCGTAACGGTATAACGATTCAAGTCAAAGGCACCCGATGCATCAAACATCGGGTGCCTTTTTATTGGGAGCAAATATGAATCCGGTTTCAAGCACTTGGCGGCAGATATTGAATCAGATCTTCAATCTGCGGTTGGCAGGCGGCGCATGGTGAATTCGATCACATCGTCGGGCCGTTCGCACCAGCTTTCAATCTCTGTCCAGTAGGCGGATTTCGGAAATGTGTCGAACCATTCCCGCGCTTTGTCGCGTGCTGCCTGACGCGGCAGGGTGAAGGTTTCACGGATGAAGCCGTCGCGCGGCATCCGGTTCTTTTTGGCGCGGCTCTTCTCAAGCTGCTTGCGCAAGCCTTCGAGCGGAGGACGGGGCGGTGCTGCTGTCATGCGATTGCCTCCCGGCTGGCTGGAAACACACGTCTCCAGCCCCTTGACCACAAAAGATAGGGTAGCGATTTTACAAAGACGAGTCTTTTCTTGGGGAGAGCGATTTTGCGACGGCAGCGAAGTCCCTCTTCGCCCTATGCGCGGCTGACGGAACTTGCTAAGCCAACGGATATAGCAAAGTCTATTTCACCTTGCCATTTAACCTTGGCTGCACGCAGCGATCCGGCAGATTGCGCCGAGAGGAAATAACAAATGCAACGCGATGAAATTCCTGCGATCATCCCCCACGATATCGAGGAAAAGAAGCAGGCGGCGCAACGCTGGTTCGAAGAACTGCGCGACCGCATCTGCGCAAGTTTTGAACAGCTTGAAGACGAGCTGCAAGGCCCCCTGTCCGACCGTGAGCCCGGCCGCTTCGTGCGCACGCCCTGGCTGAAGGAAGAAGGCAAGGGCGGCGGCGGTGTCATGTCGATCATGCACGGGCGCGTTTTTGAAAAAGTCGGCGTTCACGTGTCCACCGTCTATGGCGAATTCTCGCCGGAATTCCGCAAGCAAATCCCCGGCGCGGAAGAAGACCCGCGTTATTGGGCAAGCGGCATCTCGCTGATCGCGCATCCGCAAAACCCGCATGTGCCAGCCGTTCACATGAACACGCGCATGGTCGTGACGAGCCGCCAGTGGTTTGGCGGCGGTGCCGACCTGACCCCGGTTCTCGACCGCCGGCGCACGCAGGAAGATGCCGACACGCTCGCTTTCCATAAGGCGTTCCGCTTCATCTGCGAAAAGCACAAGAATGTCGTCGATTACCAGCGCGTGAAGGACTGGTGCGACGAGTATTTCTTCCTGCCGCATCGCAATGAACCGCGCGGCACCGGCGGCATCTTCTATGACTGGCTGCATTCGTCGGATGAGAAAGGCGGTTGGGACGCCGATTTCGCCTATACGCGGGATGTGGGACGCGGTTTTTCCGTCGTCTATCCGCATCTGGTGCGTCAGAACTTCAATCAGGACTGGACGCAGGCTGACCGTGACGAGCAGCTGGTGCGTCGTGGCCGCTATGTGGAGTTCAACCTGCTCTATGATCGCGGTACGATCTTCGGACTCAAGACCGGCGGCAATGTGAACTCCATTCTGTCGTCTATGCCGCCCGTGGTGAAATGGCCTTAAAGCATTTCCAGCAAATGAACCAAAGGAAAGGGCCGGATAACCGGCCCTTTCTTATATGCCAAAAGCGGGGTGATGGGTGATATCGCCTTGCGGCATGTCCGGCCCGAAGGCCAGACACTGGACATATTCCGCGGGCACATCCGGCATTTTCAGCCGCGCATCGGCTTTGAAACCGAACCGCCCGTAATAGCCAGGATCGCCCACCAGAACACAGCCCTTTGCGCCATCGGCCCGCAACAAGGCGAGACCTTCACGGACGAGCGCCCCGCCAATCCCCTCGCCTTGCCTTTCGGGCTGAACCGAGATGGGGCCAAGCGCATACCAGCTTTTGTCCTCGCCTCCGATCAGAACCGGCGAAAAGGCCACATGGCCGAGGACAGCATCCCCGTCCACGGCAACCAGCGACAAGGTGAGCGCCGAGGCCGCGCGAAGCGCATCGACGATCTCCCCCTCCCGCTGGTTGCTATAAGGAACCTTGCTGAACGCCTCATCCGTCAGCTGACGGATTGCAGCACTATCATCGGGCTTTTCCTTGCGAAGATACATGACGCGCTCCCTCAACGGTTATTGAGCTGGGCGCGAACGTTTTCGCGCCCTTTCAGCGAAATGCGATAGGGACTGCCTGATCGGGATTCGATCAGCCTTTTGCGCCGCAATTGCTGGAACACAGCCATTGTGCAATCGGCGAGCAGGTAACCCTCACGGGTATAGCATTCTATGTTGCAGACGCGTCCGTCTTCGCGCAAGTGGCGGATATGGCCACCTTGCGCCAGCACGTGTAACACGCGCTGT
This sequence comes from Ochrobactrum soli, assembly GCF_003664555.1. NCBI lineage: Bacteria > Pseudomonadati > Pseudomonadota > Alphaproteobacteria > Hyphomicrobiales > Brucellaceae > Ochrobactrum > Ochrobactrum soli. Next base: position 303,631 of record NZ_RCHH01000002.1, read on the forward strand.
TCAATACGTGAGATATTCATTGTTGTTCATGCCTGGATGGAAACCATGACAAGCACCAGCGCGCGCAGACAGCGTATGGCTATCCACGGCCAATGCCGTTCCCGTCCCTGAACATCTGCCGATCAGACGCAATCAGCGCCTGTCATGCAGTCCTTGTCCGGAACGATTAAAGGCTTCCAACAATCTCCAGCATCAACAATTCCTCTTTCAGAGGTGGATAGGTCAAAGGGCCGGTCGGCCCTCTGACCCGCATGTAAGATCGCACGGGGCGAAAGTCAAACCCGATCAGGCTTTTGGCTGGTTGCGGAGCTTTTCGGCTTCCGCATAGAACTTCTTTTCCCACTCATTGTGGTTGTCCAGTCCTTCCTTGATGAAGGGCGTGAAGATGGCGAGGTTCATCAGGCACCAGTTGACGAAACGGGCCGGGAATTTCAGCGGCTTCACGAAGTCGACAAACAGCACCACGCGGGTCTTGTCAGTGTGGTTCCATGCTTCATGCTCATAGGCATCGTCGAAAATGAGAACCTTGCCCTCATGCCAATGGCAGACTTGCTTGTCCACGCGGATGGCCAGCTTGTCGTTCGGCTCCGGAACGATGAGGCCGAGATGCAGGCGCAGCACACCATTATACGGCCCACGATGCGGCGGCAGATGCTTGCCCGGTTCGAAGATCGAGAACATAGCCGTGGTCAGGCCCGGTATCTTGTTCACGATGCGCCAGGTTTCCGGGCAGGTCTTGATGTTCTGTTCCGATTTCACGCCGAAACCGAGCAGGAAGAAGGTCTTCCAGCGATTATCGGTCGAAATCGTCTTCACGTCGGTTGAAATATCCTGAAAGGACGGAAGCTCGCTCTGGCGCAGCAGGATCGTGTCCAGTTCCTTGCGGATGGCGGGCCATTCCTTTTCGATCTCCGCCGCCCAGGGGAAGGTTGCATTGTCATAAACCGGCGGATTGCCCAGCTTGGCATATTTCAGATTGAGACCTTCGGCCCACGAAACGATCCCCATGAAAAACCGGGTGATCTTGCTCGGGCGGTCCATTGCGGCCAGACCTTCAGTGCCGAATTTCTGTTTCGGATCAGAGGCTGCCTTATCTTGGATCGATGTATCGGGATTGGACATTTCATGCTCTTTCAAAATCGGCGCTGAAAAGATTCCCAGCCATAAACTGATGAAACTACGGCTGAATTTTGCAAACAAGCGGTCAGCTGTTCATTTTATCGCGATCAAGTTTCTCCAGAAGCGCTGCACGGTCAAGGGTAAAACCGGAGTCGATCCAGAAAGTTTCGAGCGACCGCAGTGCCTGTCCGAGACCGGGGCCTTTTTTCACGCCGAGCGCCAAAAGATCACTCCCCGTCACGGGAAAGACCGGGGCTTCATATTTCTCCGCCGTTTCCAGCAAACGCGAAAAGCCACCGGCGCGGATCATCGCATCGTCGCTGCCTGCCGCATCGGCCCGCGCCGCCGCATAACCAAGCTTGATCCGGTCCACCACCGCCTGCTTACTGCCGCGATAGACGACCTTCTTCAAGGCCTGCTCGGAAAGCTCTGGCTTGACGGCATCGGCCCGCGCCCATGCTTCGAGCCGCGCCCGCTCTGCATTGGACATTTTGAGGCGCTTGCCCATTTCTTCCATGCGCACAGCGTCCGGCGGCACGATGCTTTCAAGCCGCAGCAGCGGATCGGCGGACCAGCCAAGATCGCCTTCGGAACGCACGAGGCCGTGTATGGCGTCGATGCCCCATTTTTCGCTTTCAGGCAGGACCAGGTTCAAGACCCCGCCTTGCCGCATCCATAAAAGGGCGCGCGACGGATCGGGAGCCGACAGGAGTTTCTTCAGTTCCGACCATACTCGCTCAGCGGAAAGCTGGCTGATACCGTCCTTCAGCCTCGCACTGGCGCGCAGACCGTCAGCCTCCGGTCGCCCGGAACCGTACCAGGCAAAGAAGCGGAAAAAACGCAGGATGCGCAGATAGTCCTCGCGGATGCGCTGTTCAGCATCGCCGATGAAACGCAGCGTCCGGGTTTCGATATCGGCAAGTCCGCCGACATGATCGATGATCGTGCCGTCAGCGGTGGCGTAGAGCGCATTGATGGTGAAATCGCGCCGCTCGGCATCGGCTTTCCAGTCGGTCCCGAAGGCAACCTTGGCATGGCGACCATCGGTCTCGACATCCTTGCGCAATGTCGTCACTTCATAGGCATGTCCATGCGCGACAACGGTGATGGTGCCATGCTCGATGCCGGTCGGGACTGGTTTGAACCCCGCTTCCTCGGCCAGCCGGATTGTTTCCTGCGGCACATGCGTGGTGGCAAGATCGACGTCGCTGACGGCGGTTCCAAGCAGCGTGTTGCGCACCGCACCGCCAACCACACGCGCTTCCCCGCCATCACGGTTCAAGGCCTTGAACAGCGCCTGCAAAGACTTCGACTTCAACCAAGGCGCCGTGTCGGCAATGTTCACACTGTCGCTCAAACGTAGAGCCTTTCATAAAGTCCGCGAATGATCCCGGCGGTAATTCCCCAGATGAATCGCTCGTTATAGGGCATGGCGTAATAAAAGCGTTCCTTGCCGTTGAGTATCCTGCTTTCGCGCCGGTGATTGGCCGGATTCATCAGGAAAGACAACGGCACTTCGAAAATATCGGCCACCTCATCCGGGTTCGGATGTAGGTCGAACGGGGTTTTGACCACAGCCAGAACCGGCGTGATCGAAAAACCGCTGCCGGTTAGATAACGCGGCAGATTGCCGATGATTTCGGCACGCTCGGCTGCGAGCCCGATTTCCTCGTTGGCTTCGCGCAGCGCTGCATGTTCCGCCGTGCCGTCTTCCGGGTCGATGGCGCCGCCCGGAAAGGCGATCTGGCCCGAATGTTGTCGCAAACGATCGGTGCGCTGGGTGAGAAGCACCGTCGCACCGGGACCGCGATCCACCACCGGCACCAGCACCGCCGCATCGCGCATCTTTGCGGTGACCATGGCCTGCTCGAATTCCGGGTTCAACGCGTGATCGCCGGTAATGTCACTGTGATCCGGCTGCCAGCTGCGAACGCGCTCGGCAAAATCACCGGCGGAAAACGCCGAAAGGGAATGCAAGCCGCGCTCCATCATTTTAGGGCAGCCTCCAGCGCATCGGCAGGCATGATCGGGAATATCGCCCCGCCGGATCGCACGGCAAACAAGGCCACACCGTCCATCTCGATTTCCTCGCCAAGCGCGACCAGATCATACATCACGGAGCGCGTCACCAGCGCTTCCAGACGCCCGCGGATCAGTACATAGGGTTTCAGCCCGCCGCTTGCTTCTTCAATGACAAATCGCAACGGATGCTCGGCATCGACTTCCACCACGTCGCCCACATTGGTGCGGAATGTCAGTGTCTGTGCCGCGTCTTCACCGGAAACCTGCATTTCAACGGCAATGAATGGCGCATCTTCAACTCGAATGCCGACCTTTTCCACCGGCGTGACGAGATAGGTCTTGCCGTCCGCGTCCTTGCGCAGCACGGTGGAGAACAGCCGCACCAGCTGTTTGCGACCGATCGGCGTGCCCATGTAAAACCAAGTGCCATCGGCCTTGATTTCCATGTCGAGATCGCCGCAGAAATCGGGATTCCAGCGCTCGACGGGCGGAATGCCGCGCTCTTTCGTTGACGGTCCGCTTTGCGCATCGGCATGCGCGCGTGCAATCAGGGCTTCCAGACCGCCGGTCGACCCGGCGTCTTGCAGCGCGTTTTGCGGCGCAACTTTGCCTATAGGGGTGCTCTTTGTCATCCGACTCGGTTATTCCTGTTCGAATGTGCTTAATATGATGGAAGTCATGAAATAGTCACCGTTTGACGGCTTGTCAGCACTATATGCGATTTATAGGTGTCTGAATCAAAAAGCGTCAGGCCGTGAATGGCGACTTTTAGATAAGACACCAAGGCACGTCCGCCAAAGCGGTTACACATTGCGAGGTCACCATGAGCGTCGTCATCACGCCTGAAACCGCCAATTCCGAGCAGATTGTTGCGGAAGCCGAACGGGCGCTCGCAGATATTGCGCGCATCAAGGAAGGCGTCGGCACCGTCATCTTCGGACAAGAAAGTGTGATCGAGCGCACGCTCGTCGCCATTCTGGCTGGCGGTCATGCGCTTCTGGTCGGCGTGCCCGGCCTTGCCAAGACCAAGCTGGTGGAAACGCTGGGCGTCGTGCTCGGTCTCTCCGGCCAGCGCATCCAGTTCACGCCCGATCTGATGCCATCCGACATTATCGGGTCTGAAGTCATGGAACAGGACGCCGACGGGCGCCGTTCGTTCCGCTATCTCAAGGGGCCGATTTTCGCCCAACTGCTGATGGCCGACGAAATCAACCGCGCCTCCCCGCGCACCCAGTCCGCGCTATTGCAGGCCATGCAGGAATATCACGTCACGGTCGCGGGCCAGCGCTATGACCTGCCCGCGCCGTTCCACGTTCTGGCAACGCAGAACCCGCTGGAACAGGAAGGCACCTATCCCCTGCCGGAAGCGCAGCTCGACCGCTTCCTAATGCAGATCGACATTCTTTACCCGGAACTGGAAGCCGAGCGCCGCATTCTTCTTGAAACCACCGGCGTCGCCGAGGCGAAACCTTATGAGATTCTCGATGCGGAACGATTGAGGCAGATGCAGACATTGGTGCGCCGCATGCCGGTTTCGGAAAGCGTGGTCGAGGCGATCCTTAAACTTGTCCGCTCGGCGCGTCCCGATGCCGACAACGATCACGCCAAAAAGCATATCGCCTGGGGCCCCGGTCCCCGCGCCAGTCAGGCGCTGATGCTCTGCGCCCGCGCCCGTGCACTTTATGATGGCCGCCTCGCCCCTTCGGTGGACGATGTGAAGGCTCTCGCCGAGCCGGTGCTGCAACACCGTATGGCGCTCAATTTCGCCGCCCGCGCCGATGGCATGCATATCCGCGATGTCATCGCCAATCTGGTAAAGGCCGCCGTCTGATGGTGATCGGCACGCAAGTTTCCACCGCAGATCGCAAGGATACGCTGGCCCGCGCACGTGCGCGGGCAGCGGCGATCCCCGATCTGCTGGTCGAAGCGCAGCGTGTCGTCAATACCGTCATGAATGGCTGGCATGGACGGCGCAAACGCGGTCCCGGTGAGAACTTCTGGCAATTTCGCCCCTATGTGCAGGGCGAGCAGCTTTCGCGTATCGACTGGCGGCGTTCCGCCCGTGACGATCATACCTATGTGCGCGACCGCGAATGGGAATCAGCGCATACGGTTTGGCTGTGGTGCGATTTCTCGCCCTCCATGCTCTATCGCTCGCAGATGTCGCCTGTTTCCAAAGAAGCCCGTGCGCTGGTGCTGACGCTGGCGCTGGCGGAAATCCTGTCGCGTTCCGGCGAACGCATTGCTTTTCCAGCGCTGATCCCGCCTTTTGCCGCCCGCAACGGCGCAGAACGTCTTGCCGGCGCGCTCATGCATGAAGCGCCTGTAAGCGTATTGCCGGATATCGCGCAGATCCGCCGTTTTTCGGAAGTCGTTCTTGTCTCCGATTTCCTGCACCCGTTCGATGAACTGACAGAACTTCTCGACCGCCTTGCGAAACGCGGCGTGCGTGCGCATCTGGTCGAAGTCGCCGACCCTGCCGAAGAAACCTTTCCCTATTCCGGGCGCACCGAATTTCGCGATCCCGAGACGGGTGCAACGCTGGTTGCCGGTCGCGCCGAAACCTATGCCGAGGATTATCGTCGTCTTTACACGGCCCGGCGCGAAACCCTGTCGGACTTCTGCAAGAGGCTCGGCTGGAGCTATTCTGTGCATCGCACCGACCGTCCGGCGGCGGAAGCCCTCGCGCGTCTGCATCATGCATTAAGCGCAACGGGGGCATTGGGCTCAACGGGGGCTGGCGCATGAATTTTCTGCCGCTCGCCTTCGGCTCACCGCTGATCCTCGCCGGTCTGGTTGCCCTGCCGGTGATCTGGTGGCTGCTGCGCATGACACCGCCGCGCCCGCAGGAGGAAACCTTCCCGCCGCTGCGCATTCTGGCGCAGGTTTTCAAGCGCGAGGAAGTGCCATCCAAAAGCCCGTGGTGGATGACACTTCTGCGCCTTTTGATCGCCGCACTCGTGATCATGGCGCTGGCAGCGCCGATCTGGAACCCGCGTCCAGTCGCGCTGACCGGCAATGAACCGCTGGCCATCGTGATAGACAATGGCTGGGCTGCCGCTGAAGACTGGCAGCAGCGCGTCAACGCCGCTGAAAAGCTGATCGACGACGCGGAAGGCGCAAACGCACAGATTTACATCCTTGGCACCGCCGAGCCGGCCAATGCGGAAATCGGCCCCTATGACGGCACCCGCGCCACGGAACGTTTGCAGGCCATGCAGCCACGCCCGATCCCCGTTGACCGCAAGGCGACGATGGAACGGCTGGCATCCGCCCTGTCCGATGGCGAGAAAGTGCGCCTTGCCTTCATGAATGACGGGCTGGCGACCGCTGCCGACAGCGAAACCTTTGCCGCGCTGGACAAGACCGGCCATCTGGCGAGTGTCCTGTGGTATGGTGCCGATCTCGGTCGCACCCTTGCGCTGACCGGGGTGGACAACAAGGCCGACAGCCTCGAAGCCATCGCCATCCGCCCGGAAGGCGTGACCATGCCGCGCAGCCTGACGGCTGCCGCCTATGACGACAAGGGCCGCCGCATCGCCGAAGCGCCGCTGTCCTTTGCGCTGGGCAGCCCCGAAGGCACGGCGCGGTTCAACCTGCCGGTCGAATTGCGCAATGATTTCCGCCTCATCCGCATCGATGGTATCGAACAGGCGGGCGCCACCCATCTGATCGACGCCGGGTCCGAGCGCCGCACCATCGGCCTGATTGCTAGCGGCGACGGCGATGTCGCGCAGCCGCTTCTGTCACCGCTGCATTATATCAAGCGCGCATTGTCGCCCTACGCCAATCTGATCGAGCCACGTTCAGCCGATCTGCTTCAGTCGGTGCCGGAATTGCTGGATGCCAAGCCGTCCATTCTCATCATGGCCGATATCGGCACCTTGCCGCAGCCGGTCGCCGAGCAGATTTCTGCATGGGTGGAAGAAGGCGGTACGCTGGTGCGCTTTGCCGGTCCGCGTCTGGCGGGCGCGAGCGATAACGATACGTTGCTGCCGGTGCGGCTGCGCAAGGGCGAGCGCGCGCTTGGCGGCACCTTGTCCTGGTCTGAACCGCAACAGCTGCGCGCCTTTCCGGAAAAGGGTCCGTTTGCCGGGCTGCCAATCCCCGAAGATGTCAACGTCAACCGACAGGTGCTGGCCGAACCGTCCTTCGACCTCAACGACAAGGCCTATGCCATCCTTCAGGACGGCACCCCGCTGGTGACAGGCCAGCAGCGCGGGCGTGGCAATATCGTGCTGTTCCATATCGCGCCGGACGCCACCTGGTCGAGCCTGCCGATTTCCGGCTCCTTCGTGGAAATGCTCCGCCGCATCGTGTCTCTGTCGCAGCGCACCGGCGCGCAGGGCAATCAGGATGCCGTTTCGCTGCCGCCGTTCCAGCTGCTTTCGGCTGCCGGTACGCTGACGCCGCCGACCTCGGAAGCCAAGCCGCTGATCGTCGAGCGCAATAAGCAAGCGAGTGTCAGCATCAACACGCCGCCCGGTTTCTACGGCAATGAGGACGGTTTGAAAGCACTCAACATTTTTGCCGACAGCAACACCAAGCTGGAGCCGATCAAGCAGCCGACGCTGTCGGTCAGCGTCACGCCTGTCTCCTATACGGCAGATCAGTCGATATCGCTGGCAGGCCCGTTCTTTGCCGCCGCCGCCATGCTTCTGGCGCTCGATTCTCTGCTGATGCTGTGGCTGCGCGGTGCGTTTCGCCGCCGTATGAAGGTGCGGGCCAAAACGGCGGGGATTGCTTTGCTCCTCGCAGGCAGTCTTGCTGTCCTCTCTGCCGGTCATGACCGCGCCTTTGCGCAAGCACCCTCGCCGCAGCCGCCACAAATTCATGACGACAGCAAGCCCGGCGATGAGGCGATCATCGGCTCGGTTTCGCAGACCCATCTTGCCTATATCATCACCGGCAGCGCCGAGACCGACAATATCAGCAAGGCCGGACTGAAAGGTTTGACCTTTGCACTGACCGACAAGACCGCGCTGGAACCGGGCGACCCGATCGGCGTCGATCCATCCAAGGATGAACTGGCCTTCTATCCGCTGATCTATTGGCCGATTGATCCGAATGCACCGATGCCGAGCCCGGAAGCCATCGCCAGGGTGGATGCCTATATGCAGCAGGGCGGGACGGTCCTGTTCGACACGCGCGACCAGTTGCAGTCAGGCGCGAGCCTCGATCCGTCGGTGTCGCCCGCCAACCAGCGCCTGCGCGCCATTCTGGACGACATGAATGTGCCACCGCTCGAACCGGTGCCGGACGATCACGTCCTGACCAAATCCTTTTTCATCATGCCGGATTTTCCGGGCCGCTATGAGGGAAGTCCGCTCTGGGTGGAAGCGACCGCACCCAATGCCTCGCCGCGTGACCGCCCGGTCAGAACCGGCGACGGCGTGACGCCGATCATGATCACCGCCAATGATCTGGCGGGCGCATGGGCCGTAGACGATCAGGGCAATCCCCTGCTCCCCACCGTGCCGAACGACCCGATGCAGCGCATCTATGCCATTCGCGGCGGCGTCAACATCGTGATGTATATGCTCACCGGCAATTACAAGTCCGATCAGGTCCATGTCCCGGCCCTGCTCGAACGGCTGGGGAATTAGAGCATGATGTTTTTTAGCGAAGCCGTCAGCAGATCCAGGTTCCCTTTTCCCCTCATCCTGAGGGGCCGTCAAAGACGGCGCATCATCCTGAGCTTGTCGAAGGATCGAAGGGCGAGGGGAAACGCACGGCGCGCCGGCCCTCGATCCTTCGAGGCTTCGCTGCGCTCCGCACCTCAGGATGAGGGGGGAGCGTTGCAGTCCGTAAAGATAGGAACCTACGGCGATAGGAGGCGGGCATGAACATCGAATTCGAACCGTTCCTTTCCACGCCGTGGCTCATTGGCATTCTCCTTCCACTGGCGCTGCTGGTGCTGGCAACTGTCGCCCTGCGCATGCGCGGGGGATTGATCCGTCTTCTGGCCGCCGCGGCGCTGGCGCTGGCGCTCTTCAACCCTGTCGTGATCAATGAAGAACGCGAGCCGCTGAAAAGCGTTGTCGCCGTCGTGGTGGACCGCAGCCAGAGCCAGGAACTGGGACAGCGCCGCGCCGATACCGATGCCGCGCTGAAAGCCGTGCAGGATCAGCTTGCCACCATGCCGCAATTCGAAACGCGCGTGGTGGAAACCGGAAAGCCGGGCGAAAACGAGGACGGTTATGCGACGCGGCTTTTCGGGCCGCTGGCCCGCGCCCTGCTCGACGTACCGCCCACGCGTGTTGCAGGCGCGATCATGATCACCGATGGGCAGGTGCACGATACCCCCGCCAACAAGAATGCGCTGGGCTTCGACGCGCCCTTGCATGCGCTGGTGACCGGCAAGCCGAACGAATTCGACCGCCGTATTCGCTTCAACAAAGCCCCGCGCTATGGCATCAGCGGCAAACCGCTGGAAATGTCGTTCACGGTCATTGACGAGGGCAAAGACCTCGGCAGCCCGGCTCGCGTGGAAATCCGCGTCAATGGCGAAGCAGTTTCGCAGGAAGACGCGCAGGTGGGACAGGAAACCCCTGTCACCATCACCCTGCCCCGCGCTGGTGTGAATATCGTTGAAATCGCTACGCCTGGAATTCCCGGTGAAGTAACCGACACCAATAATCGCGCGGTCGCAACCATTGACGGCATTCGCGAAAATCTGCGCGTGCTGCTCGTCTCCGGCGAGCCGCATAATGGCGAGCGCACCTGGCGCAATCTGCTGAAATCCGACGCTGCGGTCGATCTCGTCCACTTCACCATTTTGCGCCCGCCGGAAAAGCAGGACGGCACGCCGATCAACGAACTGTCGCTGATCGCCTTCCCGACGCGTGAGCTGTTTGTGGACAAAGTCAACGAGTTCGATCTCATCATTCTGGACCGCTACCAGCATCGCGACGTGCTGCCGCTGCTCTATTACGATTACATCGCGCAATATGTGGAAAATGGCGGCGCGCTGCTGGTCGCTGCCGGGCCGGAATATGCGGGCGAAATGTCGATTGCCCGCACACCGCTTTATAACGCCCTGCCCGCCATGCCGACCGGCACTGTAACCGAAAAGGCGTTCTATCCGCGCCTGACCGATCTCGGCAAACGCCATCCCGTCACGCGCGGTCTGGACGGCAGCGAGCAGGAGCCACCACGCTGGAGCCGCTGGTTCCGCACCATCGACATCACCGCGCCGCAGGGTGAAACGGTGATGAGCGGTGCCGACAACAAGCCGCTTCTCGTTCTCAACCGCGTCGGGAAAGGCCGCGTCGGCATGTTCCTGTCCGATCAGGGCTGGCTATGGGCGCGCGGTTTTGAGGGCGGTGGTCCCTATGCGGCGCTCTATCGCCGCATCGCCCACTGGCTGATGCAGGAGCCGGAGCTGGAAGAAGAAGCGCTCACCGCAGCAGGCAATGGCCGTGTGCTTTCCATCCGCCGCCAGACCATGGGCGACAATCCCGGCACCGCGACCGTCAGCACGCCTTCGGGCAAGGAATTGCCGGTCAATCTCGCCCAGAGCAAGCCGGGGCTGTTCGAAGGGTCGTTGCAGACCGACGAAATCGGTGTCTTCCGGATCAGGAATGGCGATCTGGAAACATTGGCCCATGTCGGGCCCGTAGATGCGCCGGAATTTGCCGACAGCATTTCGACGGTCGATCGTCTGAAGCCGCTCGCCGAGGCGACCGGCGGGTCGGTCTATCGGGTTCATGCAAGCGCCGACAGCGCAGTGCGGGTGCCAGCGATTACGGCTGTCGCCGCCAATCGTACCGCCAGTGGCAATGACTGGATCGGCCTGCGCGAAACCGCCGATACGCAGCTGAAAAGCGTGAACCGTCTGCCACTATTCTCCGGCTTCCTGGCGCTCGCTGCCCTGCTGCTTGTGTTCGGTAGCATGTGGTATCGCGAAGGGCGGTAATCCGTCCTCGCGCACCCTTCTTGGTCTGACGCCCCGTTGCCCCCTCATCCTGAGCAGGTGCGAAGCACCGTGTCGAAGGGTGAGGGCACGCGCTGATTTCCCCTCTCCCTCGATCCTTCGATCCTTCGAAAATCTCAGGATGATGCGCCGTCTTCGACGGCTTCTCAGGATGAGGGGAAAAGCAAACGTTTTCGCTGAACTGAAATCAGGCCCGGTTGGCGTGGCGCACAATACCGCTGACGCCGCTTGCGGCGCCGGGGGTGAGTTCGCAGGCGAGCATCCGGCGCGGATCGACCGCCGCTGGCATGACCATGGTGCCAGAAGGCACCATCTTGAAGCCGAACGGACCGTAATAAGGTTCGTCACCGACCAGAATAACCAGCTTGTGACCGAACTTCGTCGCCGCTTCCAGCGATAGACGCATCAGCGTGCCGCCAATGCCCCGCTTCTTCCATTCCGGCCGCACGGCAAGCGGACCCAGCAGAAGCGCTGGCGTCTTGCCGATCACGACCGGCGTCAGCCGTACCGAACCCACCACGATGCCGCCCATCAGGGCAACGAAGGAAAGATTCAGATCATGCGGACCGCCTTCGCGAATGAAATGCGCAGCGCGGGTAAAGCGTCCCGGTCCGAAAGCTTCGGCATTGATGGCTTCGATTTCAATGTCGTGCGCCGGGCATTCCTGCGCGTAGGTCAGTTCAAGCTGCTGCATGGGCTTAAGATCACAATTGGAGACTTCGGGGACCGTCAGGTCAATGGAATGCACGCCGCGCTCGCAGCGCGGTTTGAGTTTCATCGTCGGATGAAAAGCATTTCCATTATGTGTCTCCTGGGCGACCTAACCTTTGGATGATCGCAAATTGGAAACCCCATTACACCAAATTGAGCAGCGGTAAAACCATTTTTTTCAAATTGGCAGTTTCTGCTTCTCTTTTTGGCAGCGTGACGCACTGTTCACGACTTGTCGTGCTGTAAAATCGCCGGTTTCGCTCTATTTTGAGTTCCAAAAGGAGAAATCACATGGGACTTCTGGTCGATGGCAAGTGGCAGGATGTCTGGTACGACACCAAAAGCACAAAAGGCCGCTTCGAGCGCTCGAAATCGCAATTCCGCAACTGGGTAACCGCGGATGGCAGTGCCGGGCCAACGGGCGAAGGCGGCTTCAAGGCTGAACCGGGGCGCTACCATCTTTATGTTTCCTATGCGTGCCCATGGGCACATCGCACGCTGATCTTCCGCGCGCTGAAGAAGCTTGAAGATGTCATTTCAGTTTCGGTCGTGGACTATCTGATGGTGGAAGAAGGCTGGACCTTTTACGGCACCACCGGCAGCACCGGTGATGATCTATACGGCTCCAAGCGCCTTTATGAAATCTACACCCGCGCTGATCCGAATTATTCCGGTCGCGTTACCGTGCCGGTTCTGTGGGACAAGCAGCGCCAGACGATTGTTTCCAACGAATCGTCAGAAATCATCCGTATGCTCAACACAGCGTTCAATGAATTCGGCGATGCCTCGCTCGACTTCTACCCGGACGCGCTGGCCGCTGAGATCGATACGCTCAACGATTTCATCTATCCCAATATCAATAACGGCGTTTACCGCGCAGGCTTCGCCACCTCGCAGGATGCTTATGAGGAAGCGTTCAAGCAGTTGTTCGCCGCACTCGACACATTGGAGGACCGTCTGTCCCGCCAGCGCTACCTGGCGGGATCAAGCCTGACGGAAGCAGACTGGCGTCTGTTCACGACGCTGCTGCGTTTCGATCCGGTCTATGTCGGCCATTTCAAGTGCAATCTGCGCCGGATCGCCGATTATCCGAACCTGTGGAACTATACGCGCGAGCTTTATCAGGTGCCGGGCGTTGCCTCGACGGTGAATATGGAGCACATCAAGGGCCATTATTACCGCAGTCACAAGACGATCAACCCGACCGGCATTGTGCCAACAGGCCCTGAGATAGACTTTACCGCCCCGCATGACCGGGATCGGTTTTCAAAGAGCTAACCCTTCCGACCCGCACTGCGCCTTTCCTGCAACAGTCCGGATTCCTAATTCAGTTCTCTCTCATTCTCTCGTGCCCCTTTGATCTCGATCAATGGGGCGCGAGGCGACGCAGTTCAGATTGGATGCATCCCCCAAGGACGAAATCCAAGACTGAGACCGTGACCAAGGAGAGATTTGATGAACCGTTTTGCGAAAGGGCTGCTCGCAGCAACCGCGCTGACCTTTGCCGCACCGGCAGCCTTTGCCGCCGATAGTGTGGTCGCCCCGCCGGCCTCTGAAATTCAGGCGGTGCCCGAAGCGCTTGCGCCCTGGCAGATTCGCGTGCGCGCGCTCGGCGTGATTGCGGAAAACAAGGGTCATGTGAACGGCGTTCCGGGTTCCGATCTCGACTATTCCAAGTCGATCACGCCGGAACTCGATATCACCTATTATTTCACCGACAATATCGCCGCCGAACTCATTCTCGGCACGACCTATGCCAATATCAATGGCGCAGGCTCGATCAGTAGTCTGGGCAAGGTCGGCAAGACGTGGATTCTGCCACCAACGCTTACGCTGCAGTACCACTTCACCAATTTCGGCGCGTTCAAGCCTTATGTCGGTGCAGGCGTCAACTATACGATCTTCTACAATCAAGATGCGGGCAGCGCGGATTATCTGAAGGTCAAGAACACGTTTGGCGGCGCGCTCCAGTTCGGTGTCGATTATATGATCGACGAACATTGGGGCCTGAACTTCGACGTGAAGAAGCTGTTCCTCGAACCGAAATTCGACGTCACCGTCGGCGGGCAGGAATTGAGCGGCAAGGCCAAGCTCAACCCCTGGTTGATCGGTACGGGTATTACCTACCGCTTTTAATTCAGTGCTATTAAAAAGGGCGCGCACTGCGCGCCCTTTATACCAAAGTATTACTCAGTATCCCCACTCAGAATCAAACAATAACGCGAGGCGCCGTGGTATTACCACATCGGCAGCGGTTCCAGATCATACAGCGCTTCCTGCAAGCGCCGCTTGGTGGAGGCCGTGGTGCCTTCTGGTAGATCATCCAGAGGAAAGAAACCGCTTTCGGCGATTTCTCTATCCGGCTCTTTCGGTGCAAGTTGTTCAAAGGAACGGCATACATAAAGTGCAACGTGATCGCGTGGCGAAGCATGGGCATTCTTGTAAAGAGCAAGAAGTTGCGGGCGACTTTTCAGGATAATATTACCTTCTTCCCGCAGTTCTTTTTCCAGCGCCTGTTGAAAAGTCTCCCCACTATCAACACCGCCGCCTGGTAACTGCCAACCCGGCACGTAAGTATGTCTCACTAAAAAAACCGAGTTATTCTTTTCATCATACACAATTGCCCTCACCCCAAGGGTCATGGGGCGTCGCAAAAGAAAATATGAATGAAATATAAAATGACGAAAGCGCATTCCGACTCTCCAGCAAACATTATATGCAGCTATCAATGCAGCAATCGCATCAACAAAAAGTCGCTAAATACGGTTTCTATTTCAGAAATTATCCAGTAAACGGGCCATATGTTTCGCCTCGCTCACATCTCCGATATCCACCTTTCGCCACTGCCGCGTGTGAGATATCGCGAATTGGCATCAAAGCGCATCACTGGTTATATCAATTGGCTGCGCAACCGCAAGGGTGCAATGCATGGAACGGTACTCGATAAACTTGTAGCCGACATGCTGGCGCAAGCGCCGAATCATATTGCCGTCACCGGCGATCTGGTCAATTTGGCTCTCAATCTGGAAATAGACATCGCCGCCGACTGGCTGTCGAAGCTGGGCAATCCCGACGATGTTTCGGTCGTGCCCGGCAATCACGACGCCTATGTGCCCGGCGCACTCGACCGGTCCTGCCGCAAATGGGAGCCGTGGATGCGCGGCGACGGCATCGACAACAGGGGCAAGCGGCCGCAATTTCCCTATATGCGGGTGCGCGATGATGTCGCGATGATCGGCGTCTCGTCGGCGCGCGCCACAGCACCCTTCATGGCGAGCGGTGATTTTCGCTCCGCGCAGGCCAAACGCCTCGCCGCAGCACTGGATGAGGCAGGCGCGCACGGGCTTTTCCGGGTTGTGATGATCCACCATCCGCCGATCCACGGCGCAACGCCGACGCACAAGCGCCTATACGGTATCCGCCGCTTTCAGAAGATCATTCGCAAGCACGGCGCGGAGCTGGTCATTCACGGCCACACCCACCTGGCGACGAAATATGAAATCGACGGACCGAACGGCCAAGTGCCGGTGATCTGCGTCCCATCGGCCAGCCAGAACTATGGCGGCCACAAGCCCCCTGCCCGCTACAATATTTTCAACATCGACCGCAAACCGGACGGCGGCTGGCATTGCCTGTGGGAACAGCACGGCATTGAAGATGTGAGCGAGCGCATTTTCAAGATCTCCGAACAGGAACTCTACACATGAAAAAGGCGGCCAATGGCCGCCTTTTCAACTCGTACAGACGTTCGGCCTATTTGCCGATCACGCGGTTAGCCGCCGATACGATGGCCTCCAGCGAGGCGCTGACGATATTGTCATTGATGCCCGCGCCGAACAGCTTGCCACCCGGATGCGCCATTTCGACATAGGAGATGGCCGATGCGTCCGATCCCTGCTGGAGCGAATGTTCGGAATAATCCACGACCGACATCTTCACGCCGAGATATTTGGACAGCGCGTCGACAAAGCCGTCGATCGGACCGGTGCCCTTGCCTTCGATATTCTTCGTCACGCCGTTATCGGTGATTTCGGCGGTGAGAATGCGGCGGCCCTTCTGTTCCGGATCGGGAATGGTGTGGTGATCCACGAACTTGATGCGGGCATCGGGCTGCGTCACATAGAGCTTCTGGAACTCTTCATGAATGCGCTTCGACGGCAATTCCTTGCCTTCGTCATCGGTGATCTGCTGGATGATTTCGCGGAACTCGACCTGCAGATTGCGCGGCAGGTTCAAGCCGTAATCGGCCTGCAGGATATAGGCGATACCGCCCTTGCCCGACTGCGAATTGATGCGGATGATCGCTTCATAGGAGCGGCCCACATCCTGCGGATCGATCGGCAGATAAGGCACTTCCCAAACCGGCGAATTGGCCGACTTGCGCGCCTTCATGCCCTTGTTGATCGCATCCTGATGCGAACCGGAGAAGGCGGTATAGACCAGCTCGCCGACATAGGGGTGGCGCTCCGCGATCTTCAGCTGGTTCGAATATTCATAGACATCCTTCATCCGATTGATGTCGGTGCAATCCAGCTCGGGATCGATGCCCTGCGTGTACATATTCAGCGCCAGCGTCACCACGTCCACATTGCCGGTGCGCTCGCCATTGCCGAACAAAGTGCCTTCGACGCGGTCGGCACCGGCCATCAGGCCCAGTTCCGTCGCAGCGATGCCCGTACCGCGGTCATTGTGCGGATGCAGGGAAATGATCAGGTTTTCGCGATTGTCGAGATTGCGGCACATCCATTCGATCTGGTCGGCATAGACATTCGGCGTGTTCATTTCCACCGTGGACGGCAGATTGACGATCAGCTTGTTGTCCGCCGTCGGCTTCACGATCTCGATGACCGCATTGCAGATTTCCAGCGCCACATCCAGTTCCGTGCCGGTAAAGCTTTCCGGCGAATACTGGAAGCGATAGCCGCCGCCTGCCTTGGCAGCCATATCCATGATCATCTTGGCGGCATCGGTCGCGATCTGCTTGATTCCGCCCACATCCTTGGCGAAAACCACGCGGCGCTGCAATTCACTGGTGGAATTGTAGAAATGGATGATCGGCGTCTTTGCGCCTTCCAAAGCCTCAAATGTGCGGGTGATCAGTTCCGGGCGGCACTGCACCAGGACCTGCAAATCCAGTTCGTCCGGAACATTGCCCTGTTCAATCGCCCACCGGCAGAAGTCGAAATCCGTCTGCGAGGCCGATGGGAAGCCGATCTCGATTTCCGGGAAACCCATATCGACCAGCAAACGGAACATGCGCTCCTTACGGTCATGGCCCATCGGGTCGATCAAAGCCTGATTGCCGTCACGCAGATCGACCGAACACCAGATCGGCGCCTTTTCGATCCGCTTCGATGGCCAGGTACGGTCATCGAGCTTCGGGGCCGGGAACGGCGAATATTTGGTGGCTGCGTCCCGCATGCCTTTACGTTCGGCTTTGGCTACGGATTGCGGCGTGATAACGGACTGGTTCATTTCTCGTTTCCTCCCGGCTTCTGGACGGCATTACAGCTCGTCAAGCACGGATATTCATGATCGATTATAAGGGTTTTCTGAAAAGGAGCACAGGCCAGCGGGACCGTTTTCGACCGCCGGACGCTCCTTCAACGAGCCCGGCGATCGCCGCTAAGGCCGAGGGTAAGAAGCGAGTTGAGAACGCAAACATCGACGCGCGCGCCAGTGGCGGCAGCCGAATGTTCCAGAGATGTTGCGTTCTTCGTCATCATGGTCAAGCTTTTACACGCGCGATTTGGCCGACGCAAGATGGATTTACGACAGCTGCCTCAGTCATACCTGTTTTTAAATCAGGCGAATGGCACAGCACTTGTCCCCAAAGGCAGCTTCGCTTCGTCCTCCGGCTCGACATGGATCACCACGCGGGCACTACTGATCTGCTGCTTCAGCGCATCCTCAATGCGGTCACAGATCACATGCGCATCGCCAACGCTCATGTCGGCTGCGACAACCAGATGAAACTCGATGAAGGTGACGCGTCCGGCAATACGGGTTTTCAGGTCGTGCACTTCGATGGCGCCAGCGGCATTGGCCGAAATGACATCGCGGATGCGCATTTCTTCGACAGGCTCGACGCCAATATCCATCAGGCCCTGCACCGACGAATTGATCACATGCCAGCCCTGCCACAGAATATTCAGCGCCACGACAATGGCGAGCAGTGGATCAAGTATCGCCCAGCCGGTGACGACCGCCCCAACCAAGCCAACCAGCACGCCAGCCGAGGTGACAACGTCGGTCATGATATGCTTGCCATCGGCTTCCAGCGCCGGGGAGCGCGCGCTGCGCCCGATGCGGATCAGCAGCATCGCCCAAACAGCGTTGATGGCGGCAGCGACAGCGTTGATGCCAAGGCCAAGCCATGGCTCTTCGAGCTGGCGTGGCGTTTCCAGTGCAAACCAGGCTTCCCGAAAGATCAACAGCGCCGCGACACTGATCAGCAC
Source organism: Ochrobactrum soli (assembly GCF_003664555.1). Classification (NCBI taxonomy): domain Bacteria; kingdom Pseudomonadati; phylum Pseudomonadota; class Alphaproteobacteria; order Hyphomicrobiales; family Brucellaceae; genus Ochrobactrum; species Ochrobactrum soli. The sequence goes on from NZ_RCHH01000002.1 coordinate 321,877, forward strand.
GCCTTCAACAACAGCCGATATATATTCCGCCTTATGATGGCCGAAGGGGTGGTTTTCGTCGGCGGGCTTATAGCTGACGCTGATCGCCCACCACGCGCCCATGGACGCAATTACATTGACGATGGATTCGAGCGCATCCGAATATAGAGCCACGGAGCCGGTGAGCAGATAGGCCACATATTTCAGACCCATCACTCCCAGAGCAACCGGAATCGACCAAGCGGCTAGCCGCCGAACTCTTGCACTCGCGTCCATGACGAACCTTTGATTTGTCTTAATTACGGCCCGAAAATCGGGAATTGGCCAATTCGAGGCCCATCACTCATGCGTATCGGCTCGAACCCGGAATAACTTCCCGAAGCCGGTCAAGTCCTATGCAATAGCATTTTAATGACCGCTCTATAGCCCAGTTTGATCCAAGTTCGTACCCCTGTTTTTTCAGTTATCGCATTTAATTTTCTTCTGCAAATGCAAGGCATTACAGTTGCAAATGAGTTGCTACAGCAAGCAGCGAAAATGCGCCTTCGACACCTCAAAACAAAACCGGCCGCAGGATGCCTGCGACCGGTTGATTATGCCGATGATTACGGGCCCGCTCAGTAGTTGCTGCGACGCTTCTTATGCTTGCCCGCCAGATGCGTGACCACATTTTCGATCATGCGCATACCAGCATTATGGCCGAGCGTCATGATCGATTCCGGGTGGAACTGAACAGCCGCCACCGGCTCCTTCTTATGCTCGAAAGCCATGATCACACCGTCTTCGGTTTCCGCCGTGACGAGGAAATCGTCCGGCAGACGCTCCGGATCGGCAAAGATCGAATGATAACGTCCGACCGTCACTTCCTTCGGCAGACCGGAGAAAATGCGTTCCGGCTTCGACACGCGAATGCGCGACGGCTTGCCGTGCATCGGAATGCGCAACTGGCGCAGTGTGCCGCCATAGGCTTCAGCCAGCGCTTGCAGCCCAAGGCAGACGCCGAAGATTGGCAGTTCGCGCTTGCGGGCCTTGTCGATGGTCGCCTTGCAGTCGAAATCCTGCGGCGAGCCGGGTCCGGGCGAAAGCACCACGAGATCAGGATTGACGCGGTCGAAAATATCGTCGGCAACCGGCGAACGCACCGTGGATACGGTTGCACCCGTCTGGCGAAAATAATTGGCCAGCGTATGCACGAAGGAATCTTCGTGATCCACCAGCAGGACCGAGATGCCCTCGCCCACCTTGGCGGCAACGCGTTCTTCCGCGATCTGATTGCTCTTCTGTGCCTCACGGACAGCCGCGATCATAGCCGATGCTTTCAGCTCGGTTTCGGCTTCTTCCTCTTCCGGGTTGGAATCGAACAGCAGCGTCGCACCGGCGCGGATTTCAGCCACGCCATCCTTGATGCGAATGGTGCGCAGCGTCAGGCCGGTATTCATGTCGCCGTTGAAATGCATCATGCCGATGGCACCACCGTACCACGCGCGCGGGCTGCGCTCGTTTTCTTCCAGAAAACGCATCGCCCACAATTTCGGCGCGCCGGTCACGGTCACAGCCCATGCGTGGCTGAGGAAGCCGTCAAAGGCGTCCATGCCGTCGCGCAGGCGACCTTCGATATGATCGACCGTGTGGATCAGGCGCGAATACATTTCAATCTGGCGGCGACCGATCACCCGCACAGAACCCGGCTCGCAGACGCGGCTTTTGTCGTTGCGATCCACATCCGAACACATGGTCAGTTCGGATTCATCCTTCTTTGAATTGAGCAGTTTCAGGATCTGCTCCGAATCCGAAATCGCGTCTTCACCACGCTTGATCGTGCCCGAGATCGGACAGGTTTCGATGCGGCGTCCATTGACGCGCACGAACATTTCCGGCGATGCGCCGACCAGATATTCGTTTTCTCCAAGGTTGATGAAGAAGGAATAAGGCGACGGATTGATCGTCTTCAGGCGGCGGAAGATTTCCGACGGTGCGGTGTGGCAGCGCTCATAGAAAGTCTGGCCCGGCACCACTTCGAACAGGTCGCCCCGCTTGAAGCTATCCTTGGCACGCTCGACGAGCTTTGCGTATTCGCCCGGATTGTGATCGCCGCGCGGCAAGGTGCGCTCCGATGGCTTGAACGCCTCGGAAGGCGTTGCCCGTGCCAGACCATGCGTGGAAGACCCGCCGCAGCTGAACTCATAGCGATCCACCCAAGCGCGTGCGGCGTAATGGTCGGCGACGAAGATTTCGTCGGGAATGAACAGCACCAGATCGCGCTGGGTTTCGGGGCGCTTCAGCTTGTACTGGATCGGATCGAACTGGAATGCCAGATCATAGCCGAAAGCACCGTAGAGGCCGAGATTGGCGTCTTCTTCCGAGAAGAAAAGCCCGACAATGGCGCGCAGTACGGTAAATACCGAAGGCATACGCGAGCGCTCTTCTTCGGTGAATGCGCCTGTCGGCTCCGCGATGGTCAGTTCGATGCGGTCCTCGGTGGAGGCGTCCACCGTCACTTCGCCCAAGGCCTGCACGGTCTCCAAAATGGGGCGCAGCAGGATCACGCCGCGGGCGTTCAATGCCTCGATGCGCATGGTGCGCTGGCGCGAGGTGATGACCACCGGCGGATCGACGATTGCCGTATCCCATCGCGTGTAGCGGCCCGGATATTCGTAATTGGACGAGAACACTGCACCGCGTCTTTCATTGAGCACATCGATGTAGGTTTCGATGGCGCCCTTATACGCAGTGAGATGGCGCACGCGCTCGACGACAATGCCGCCGGCCGTTTCGTGCTGAAATATCTCGCTATCCGCTATCTTCGCATTCATGGTCGGCTAATCCCAATTGCTTTGGTTTTTCGAATATTTCCGGGCTTCGGTCCCATTCGGGCAGCCAAACAAAAAGGCCGCCCGGATAATCCCAGCGGCCCTGTCTCCTGAACGCATATGCGCAAACGCCTGCGTGGCCGCTTTTAGCGAGCCCACCACCAACCGTTGATGCGAATGTGCGAAATGTTCATGGGCGCTAGTGTTAGCGCTCCGCCCCGCCCCTTGCAACCGGAAAATTTCAAGCCCGCTTTTTCCACGGCGGCAGCAATGCGATACCTGATAATTCTGTCAGGCATACACCTGTCAGAATTATTGCTAGACCTGCGCAGCGGGCAAAAGAAAAGTCCGGACACCACGGAAGGTCCGGACTTTCCCCTGTCCTTAATGAGGACATACAGACAAGGAAGCGGGGTGCCTTGCCTGATCACAACGAGGCTCCTCGCCCCCCAAATGACTAAATTTATAAGTGTAATACGATTTTTAGTATGGCCAAACACTACCATGGGTTGCATATTCTTAGCAACTAGTAATTGATTCGATCTTACCTGTTCGTATTTGACACAAGCCGCGACTGCCCCCGTAAATTTGTCGGCCTTCCACCAAGTTTCGTCTTGCGCCCAGCCCCGATTTCAGATTCATTCCCGTGACTTAATTCAGAATGAATGCATGAAGAAAAGAGTCGCCACGAACAGGCGACCATTTGGGGACACACGCATGAAGAACCTTGATGCCATGGACCGGAATATCCTGCAGGCCCTTCAGGAGAACGGGCGCCTGACCAATACCGAGCTTGCCGATCGCATCAATCTCTCGCAGACAGCCACAGCCGAACGCGTCAAGCGCCTGACGCGCGAAGGCTACATTCTGGGCTATTCGGCACGGCTGTCGCCCAAGATGCTCGACCGCGCCATGCTTGTGTTCATCGAGATCAAACTCGACCGCACGACGCCGGAAGTCTTCGAGACCTTTGCGACTTTTACGCGCAACAATCCCGACGTTCTGGAATGCCATATGGTGGCGGGCGGCTTCGACTATCTCGTCAAAGCCCGCGTTTCCGATATGGACCATTATCGTCGTTTTCTCTCCGAAGCGCTGCTTTCGCTGCCCGGTGTGCGGGAATCGCACACCTATGCCGTCATGGAAGAAGTCAAGGAAACCGCGCATATCGCAGTTTAAAAGGCCGCTTATCGCGGTCAGCTGCTGTCAGGATCATCACCTTCCCTGCAAGAGAGTGCTTGTCAAAAGATGATTACGGGTATATACCCGCATCATGGCACATTCCTGTTTCTGCATCCTTCTGCGTCAGGCATCACGCAAGACCTCGGCCATCTATGACGAGGCGCTGGCACCGCTTGGCATCAATGTCGCACAGTTCAGTCTGCTGCGTCGGCTCGACCGTGCGGGAACGCTGTCGATCACCGAACTGGCGCGCATGGCGGAGCTTGATCGTTCAACCATGGGGCGCAATGCCAAGGTGCTGCAGCGGATGGGCCTGATCGAGCCCGGCGACGGTCAGGATCACCGCGAAACCAATATCAGATTGACCGATACGGGCCGGGACCTTCTCGCCCGTGGCGGTCCGCTCTGGGACAAAGCCCAGGAAGAAATCGAGACCAAACTTGGAAATGACGGGGTCGAACAGTTGCAGGCACTGCTTCAGGCACTCTGAAGTCGTTGGACGCGATCCCCTACTTAAAATTGACTGGAAACAATGACGGGGCGAGCTGTGATCGCTACGAACGCCGCCGCTCGCCTTCCTATCCGTGGCCATTTTTGCAAAAATGGTCCTAACCGAAAGCGCTCAAGATGATATCTGCCCGCCTCGCACGCGTTCTCGAACAGAGAAACATCCATTACGGATGGGTTGTCGCCGCCATCACCTTCCTGACCATGCTGGCAACGGCTGCCGCCATGGGTTCGGCAGGTATATTGATCGAACCGCTCCAGCGCGAGTTCGGCTGGACCAACGCCAATATCTCCTTCGCCATGGCACTGCGTCTGGTTCTGTTCGGCCTGATGGGTCCCTTTGCCGCCGCTTTCATGAACCAGTTCGGCTTGCGCCGCGTCGTAACCGCAGCGCTGATCCTGATTGCCAGCGGCCTCGTCGGCTCCATCTTCATGACCGAGGAATGGCAGATGGTGGGCCTTTGGGGCATCGTCATCGGCGTCGGCACCGGCATGACTGCGCTTGTGCTGGGCGCGACGGTTGCCGCGCGCTGGTTTGAAAAGCGCCGTGGCCTCGTTGTTGGCCTGATGACGGCCAGCAATGCAACCGGCCAGCTCGTCTTCATGCCGATCCTCGCCAGTGTCAGCCAGACCATCGGCTGGCGCACATCGCTCACCATCGTCATCGGGTTTCTAACCGTTGCGCTGCTGCTGGTTCTGGCGCTGATGCGCGATCACCCGGCAGATATCGGCCTCAAGCCCTATGGCCGCACGGCACCGCTGCCCGCGCCGGAACCGAAGAAGAGTTTTGGTGCCATGCTCGCCTCGCCACTCGTCACCCTGCGTGAAGCATCCTCGACGGCAACATTCTGGGTGTTGTTCCTGACCTTCTTCGTCTGTGGCTTTTCGACAAACGGCCTCATCCAGACCCACTGGATCACGCTTTGCGGCGACTATGGCATCGCGCCGGTCGGTGCGGCTGGTATCCTTGCCGTCATCGGCGCCTTCGACCTGATCGGCACGATCATGTCCGGCTGGCTGTCGGACCGTTTCGACAATCGCTGGCTGCTGTTCTGGTTCTATGCGCTGCGCGGCCTATCGCTGATCTATCTGACCTTCACCGACTTCTCGGTCTATGAACTGGCGCTGTTCGCCGTCTTCTACGGTCTGGACTGGGTCGCAACGGTGCCGCCAACTGTAAAGCTCGCCGCCGAACGTTTCGGCCCGGAAAAGGCCGGTCTGGTCTTTGGCTGGGTGTTCACCGGACACCAGATCGGCGCGGCAGCGGCTGCCGGTTTTGCGGGATTCGTCCGCACCGACTATGACAGCTACACGCCAGCGCTCATTCTGGCTGGCGCCATGTGCCTTGCGGCGGCGGCGATGGTGTTCATCATCAACCGCCCTGCCCCGCGTGTGGTGCTACAGGCTTCCTAACGCGCAGGCTCTTCAAGATAAGCGTCGCCCCAATCGGCGCGGCGCGCCCAGCGGAAGAAATCGCCATCGCGCTTGGTGAACAGGCGCTCTTCCGCTGTTCCGTCACCCTTGCAGAGCTTCACTGAAACCTTGCCGCCGCCGACCCGCGGCGGCGCAATGACCCGCGCTTCAACCGCCTCGGACGGCTGGCGCACTGCCGCCAGATAGATGAATTTTTCATCTTCCCACGGCACTTCCGCATCCTTGGTCATGCGGTGAATGCGCGAACGCGCCACACGCCGCGAGAAATGGCACCAGTCCGGTGCGACCAGCGGGCATTCCAGCTGATGCGGACAGGGCGCGGCAATCACAGCACCCAATTCGATCAGCGCCTTGCGCGCATCGAGAATACGCTGCCAGCCCGCAGGTGTGCCTGGCTCGACAATCACGAACATCTGCCGCGTGGACGCCCAAAGCTGCGCAACCAGCTTGCGACGGTCATCGGGGGCCAGTTCATCGAGCACATAGGCGATGGTGACGAGATCGGCCTGCGGAAAATCGAGCTTTTCCTTCACCACATCGCCCGCCCGCCAGTCGAGCGATGCAAAGCCACTGTTTCCGGCAAGGCTGCTGCCGACCGCGCGAATGGCCGGGCTTGCCTCGATCATCGTGGCGTTTTCAAGCGACGGCCAGCATCCGCGGGCTGCCCACAGGGCCGTCCCTGGCCCTGCCCCGACATCGAGCATGGATTGCGGCGCAAAATCCGGGCGGACTTCCGCAGCACTGTCGAGACTGGCCCGCACCGCCGCATAAGTGGCGGGCAGACGCGCCGCCAGATAGGCCTTCGCGGCCAGATCGTCGGAAATATGCAGCCGACCGTCCCGCGTCTCCGCCCGATAGCGGCGCGACAGAAGATCGGAAGCGCGTTTGAGATCGGCCAATGCCACGCCCTCAAGCGCGGCATCTACCGCCTGACGCAAAATCGGAGGCAGTTCCATTGCCCGTCAGCGCTCCAGAACCTGCTTCACATCGACCAGATTGGAACGAACGCGCAGAATATAGAAGCCCATCGTGGTCAGATGCGACGGTGTAAACCATGCATCCGGGCTACCGTTGGAAACGATGAAAGGCTGCATGTCGAGCGCCGAGCGCATCTGCTTTTCCATCTCGTCCCACACGCCATCAAGGTGCTTTTCGGCCAGCACGCCGCGGAAATCGGAATGCGCCGAGCGGAGCAGGCCGTAATAGGCGTATAGCTGGCCATAGGCGAACCAGAAACGGTCGTCCGCACGGGTGTCGAACCAGCCATTATGATAGTTTTCCGCCCGGTCCTTGAGAATTGCGGACGTCGAACCAAGGTCGCTGGCGATGCGATCGACAAACTGGATCAGATTGTCGGCGCGGGCATCAAAGGTCGCCTGACAGTTTTCAAGACGCGTGTTGAACGAACGCAGATCCTTGATCGCCGAGCGATAATAGCTGGGCGTCGGGGTCTTGGGGCCGAACGGACTCAGGCCGAAATACCAGGAATCCTCCGCAAACTGCAGATTGCCACGGGCCTTTTGCAGATCGCCATCAATCTGCGACGTGCCGCGCAGACGACCGATATTGTCCACCAGTTCAATCGCCGTGCGGCGCACAGCGGCATTGATGCCGCGCTGGAACGAAGCCTTATTATCGAGGAACGGTGTGCGATCCCAGTCCAGACCGAAGAAACCGGTCTTGTAGAGCAGCATGGAAGAAATCCACGCATTCTGGTTCACGTTGAAATCGGTAAGGTCGGCGGCAACCTCGGCAATCGCCGAACGCGAGCACTTGCGGGCCGATGACGGTATCTGCGCCGCCTGAACCGGCTGGCTTGCCGCCGGTGTTTCAGCAGATGGCTGATTGCTGTTCTCGATCGCGGGCGCGGTGGAAGGTGCTGGCTCCGGCGCGACGGCAGGCGTCGAGTTCACTTCCTCGCCCGGCGTGTTCGCCGTCTGATAGCTATACTTTGCCGGATAGTCCGGGTCGAAATTGGTCCAGACCTGAGTCTGCCAGATAAAATAAATATAGAGCGCGGCCAGACCGACCACGACGACGCCAATCACGGCTTTCCACAATATTCCGAACTTCAGATAAACCCGCCATAAAGCGGCCAGTGGAACGGCTATCAGCCGGGCCAAACCCGCAATCATGCGACCAAGGAAGGAGAAAACGGCCCGTACTGCATTCCACACTATCAATCATCCTTCCATTGGCCCGCAATTCCGGGGCTTCGAACTATTCTCGCTCGCGCGTCGGGCCGTCGTAAAAAACGCCGTTTCCCGAAAAGCAGCGAGCAAGAAACGCTGTTCCTCTTCAAATAGAGTGCGCCCGTCTTTTCGACAACCGCGATCGCTCATCCAACTGATTTTATCCGGCATTTTGGCGCGACAGGGTTGAAACCGGGGGGCCGATCCGTAACATGGCGCAACTTGGAGCCGTTCCGGTAAAAGTGCGGGATATTTTTTCGTTCTCATCACGACAAAAGAGACAGACGTCGCAATCGAGAATATTTTCGCCGCTGTGGTACTTGAACGGCGCAATCTTTGGTGTTTGCTAAAGCCGGAACCGGAAAAATAAGCAAACCGTCAAAACGGCCCGGAAATGGAGAGAACAATGAAACTGACCTATACGCTTGCCTTTGCTGCGCTTGCCACGGGAACGGCAATGCTCGCGGCACCTGCTGCCAGCTTCGCGGCCGAACCGGAAAGCTGCTCGACCGTGCGCTTTTCCGATGTCGGCTGGACCGACATCACCTCGACAACTGCGGTTGCGACCGAAATTCTCAAAGGCCTCGGCTACAAGACCGATATCAAGGTTCTATCCGTGCCGGTGACTTATGCGTCGCTGAGCAAGAAGGACATCGACGTCTTCCTCGGCTACTGGAACCCTTCCATGAGCGCTGATCTGAAGCCTTATCTCGATGACAAGAGCGTTGAGACGCTGCGTACCAACCTCACCGGCGCGAAGTATACGCTTGCCGTGCCGAAATATGCCGCCGACGAAGGCCTGAAGGATTTCAAGGATATCGCCACCTTCAAGGACAAGCTCGGCGGCAAGATCTACGGCATCGAGCCGGGCAATGACGGCAATCGCCTGATCCTTGACATGATCAACAAGGACGCTTTCGGCCTGAAGTCGTTCGAACTGGCGGAATCCTCCGAACAGGGCATGCTTGCGCAGGTTGCGCGCGCCATCAAGAGCAAAGAGCCGGTTGTGTTCCTCGCATGGGAACCGCATCCGATGAACAAGCGCTTCGAGATCACTTATCTCACCGGCGGCGATGACTTCTTCGGTCCGAACCTCGGCGGCGCCAAGGTCGAAACCAATGTGCGCAAAGGCTACACGCAGGAATGCCCAAATGTCGGCAAGTTCCTGACCAATCTCGAATTCAACCTCGACCTCGAAAACGAGATCATGGGCAAGATTCTGGACGATGGCGCAGAGCCTTCGAAGGCTGCGACCGACTGGCTCAAGGCCAATCCCGCTGCGCTCGACAAGTGGCTCGCAGGCGTGACGACGGTTGACGGCAAGGATGGTCTGCCTGCCGTCAAATCGGCCCTCGGCCTTTGATGTGAAGCACTCGCAGGCCGCGGTTAAACCCGCGGCCTTTCCATCTGTAGATACTCAGGCACGCAGCAGGAGACTTCATCGTTGAACTGGCTGACGGACTATAAAATTCCGGTTGGACCGACTGCAAAGACGGTCGTTGACTGGCTGACGAACAATATGGGTGGCTTTTTCGACCTGCTGGCAGCGGTCATGCAAAGCATGATCGACGCCCTGCTTTTCGTCCTGAAACTGCCGCACCCGCTGCTGCTGATCGCCATATTCGCAGTGATTGCCTGGCTGATCCAGCGCCGCATTTCGGTGGTCGTGCTGACGATCCTGGGCTTTCTGTTCATTCTCAATCAGGGTTACTGGGACCGCACGCTGGAAACGCTGACGCTTGTGCTTTCGTCCTGTGTTCTCTGCATGGCCATCGGCGTTCCGCTCGGCATTGCCGCAGCGCATCGTCCGACGCTTTACGCGGCCATGCGACCGGTGCTCGATCTGATGCAGACGCTGCCCACCTTCGTCTATCTGATCCCGGCCATCGTCTTTTTCGGCATTGGCATGGTGCCCGGCCTGCTCGCCACAGCCATTTTCGTTCTGCCCGCGCCGGTGCGTCTGACACATCTCGGCGTTTCGTCCACGCCATCCTCCTTGATCGAAGCTGGCGAAGCCTTCGGCGCTTCCCGGTCCCAGCTTCTCTGGAAGATTGAGCTGCCCTATGCCATGCCGCAAATTCTGGCGGGCCTGACCCAGACGATCATGCTGTCGCTTTCGATGGTGGTTATCGCCGCTCTCGTGGGGGCCGATGGTCTTGGCGTTCCGGTCGTCCGCGCGCTGAACTCGGTCAACACCGCGCTCGGCTTCGAGGCTGGCCTTGTCATCGTCGTGGTCGCCATTGTGCTCGACCGCATCTTCCGCGCTGGGCGCGAGAAATAGGAGATCGCGGATGACCATTATCGCAATTGAAGATGTCTGCATCATTTTCGGCAAGAACACGGATAATGCGCTGGCGCTTGCTGATCGCGGTGCAACGCGATCCCAGATTCAGGCCGAAACCGGCCATGTTCTGGGTGTGCACAACTGCACGCTGAATATCGAGGAAGGCGAAATCCTCGTCCTAATGGGCCTGTCCGGTTCCGGCAAGTCCACGCTGCTGCGCGCCATCAACCGGCTCAACCCGATTTCGCGCGGCCGCGTCACGGTGCGGGATGGTGACCGGGGCATCGATGTCGGCAAGGCGGATCGCAACACGCTGCGCCATTTGCGCACCGAACTTGTTTCGATGGTCTTTCAGCAATTCGGCCTGCTGCCCTGGCGCACCGTCGAGGAGAATGTCGCCTTCGGGCTGGAAATCTCCGGTATGGGCAAGGAAGAGCGCATTTCCAAGGCCCGCCAGCAGCTCGAACTAGTCGGGCTTCAGGACTGGGCCAAGCGAAAGGTCGGTGAATTATCCGGCGGCATGCAGCAGCGCGTCGGTCTCGCCCGCGCCTTTGCCACCGGCGCGCCGATCCTGCTGATGGACGAACCCTTCTCGGCGCTTGATCCGCTGATCCGCACGCGGTTGCAGGACGAGCTTCTGGCCTTCCAGTCGCGCTTAAAGAAAACCATTGTCTTCGTCAGTCACGATCTTGATGAGGCCATGAAGATCGGCAATCGCATCGCCATTATGGAGGGTGGGCGCATCGTGCAATGCGGAACGCCGCAGGAAATCCTGCTGCAACCCGCCGACCAGTATGTCGCCGATTTCGTCGCTCACATGAATCCGCTTGGCGTGCTGCGCGCGGGCGATATCATGACGCCGTTCGACCGTAACGCCGCCCCTCGCCCCTTTGCGGCCACAGCGCGACGGGAAACGCTGGTGCGCGAGCTGATGAATGCCGTTGCCGACAGCGGCGGCGATGTCGGCATCGTCGAGAATGGCAACATCATCGGGAAGGTCGCGGCGGACGATATCGTCCGGGCGCTCGCCTGGCACCAGCAACGCGCTGGCTGAACATACAAAAACGCCGCCATTTACAGGCGGCGTTTTTGTTTCAGGATTTGCGGTAGCCCGTTAAGCCTGTGCGGCCTGTCTGGCGGCGGCACGCGCCTCGACGCGGGCGCGAATGGCATCCACATCCGCACGCGGCGTCGCGGCAAACAGCTTCTTCGTATAATCGTGCTGCGGATTGTTGAACACGTCGTCACGCGACCCGTATTCAACCACCTCACCGAAATACATCACCATCACCTCATCGGCGATATAGCGCACCACCGAAAGGTCGTGGCTGATGAAGACATAGGTGAGACCGAACTCTTCCTGCAGGTCGGACAACAGGTTCAGCACCTGCGCCTGCACCGACAGATCGAGCGCAGAAACCGGCTCGTCGAGAATCAGCAGCTTCGGATTGAGCATCAGCGCGCGCGCAATGGCGATACGCTGGCGCTGGCCGCCCGAGAACATATGCGGATAGCGGTTGAAGTGCTCGCGACCGAGACCAACCTTCAACAACATCTGCATCGCCTTGGCGCGACGCTCTTCCGCCGACATATTCGTGTTCAGCAGCAGCGGTTCGGCCAGCACGTCGCCGATCTTCTGGCGCGGATTGAGCGAACCGTAAGGGTTCTGGAACACGATCTGCACCTTCTGGCGCATTTCGGCGGTCAGCCCGTCACGAGCGATGTTCACATCCTTGCCGCCGATCGTCAGATCGCCGGAAGTCTGCGGATCGATCATGGTGAGGATGCGCGCCAGTGTGGACTTGCCGCAACCCGATTCGCCAACGATCGCCAGCGTCTTGCCCTTTTCGAGCTTGAAGCTGACGCCCTTGACGGCATGAACCACCTTCGGCTTGCCGAACAGGCCGCCGCCGACATGGTAATCGCGCTTGATATCGCGCGCTTCGAGAACGATCTCGCTCATCGCGCTTCTCCTGCACTGGTCTCGTCAAAAGCGAAATCCGACACCGTCGGCAGACGGTCGCCTGTCGCATTTTCCGGCAGAGCCGACAGAAGCGCGCGCGTGTAAGGGCTTTTCGGTGCGGAAAACAGCGACAGCACGTCGGCGTCCTCCATCTTGTGACCCTTATACTGCACGATGACACGATCCGCCGTTTCGGCGACGACACCCATATCGTGGGTAATCATGATCAGGCCCATGCCATGCTCCACCTGAAGCCGCATCAGCAGATCGAGGATCTGCTTCTGGATCGTCACGTCGAGAGCCGTGGTCGGCTCATCAGCGATCAGTAGCTTCGGATTGCAGGCAATCGCGATAGCAATCATAACACGCTGGCACTGGCCGCCCGACATCTGATGCGGGAAGCTGCCGAGACGCTCAGAGGCATCGCGGATTCCAACCAGTTCGAGAAGCTCGATCGCGCGAGCACGGCTCGCCGAACCGTTCATGCCCATATGCTGCCTGAGCGCTTCTTCAAGCTGGTAGCCGACCGTGAAGCACGGATTGAGGCTCGCAACCGGCTCCTGAAAGATCATCGAAATGTCGCGACCAATGATCTGGCGGCGCTCCGAACTGGAAAGCGTGCGCAAATCCTTGCCGTCGAACGACATCTTGTCCGCCGTCACGGTCGCGGTCTTGGGCAGAAGGCCCATCACTGCGAGCATGCCGACCGACTTGCCCGAACCGGACTCGCCGACAATGGCCAGAACTTCGCCCTTGTCGACCGTGATATCGATGCCATCGACCGCCTTGAAAGGACCAGTCGAAGTATCGAACGAAACCGTAAGGTTCTTGATTTCAAGCAAAGCCACCGATCAGCTCCTCTTGAGTTTCGGGTCAAGCGCATCGCGCAGACCGTCGCCGATCAGATTGATGGCGAGAACAGTGATCAGGATTGCCAGACCCGGGAAGGTCACAATCCACCAGGCGCTGGTGATGAACTCGCGCGCCGATGCGAGCATGGTGCCCCATTCCGGCGTTGGCGGCTGTGCGCCCATGCCAAGGAAGCCCAATGCCGCCACGTCGAGGATGGCGTTGGAAAACGACATCGTCGCCTGCACCACGAGGGGCGCGAGACAGTTCGGCAGGATGGTCTTGAACATCAGGCGCAGCCTGCTTGCTCCGGCAAGCTTGGCCGCGGTCACGTATTCGCGTTCCTTTTCCGCCATGACGGCGGCGCGGGTGAGACGAGAAAAATGCGGCAGCAAGACAAGCGTGATCGCAAGCACGGCATTGATGAGGCCCGGTCCCAGAATAGCCACCAGAACCAGCGCCAGCAGCAGCGACGGGAATGCCAGGATCACGTCCATGATGCGCATGAACACCGTATCGACGCCGCCACCGAAATAGCCGGTGATGAGGCCGATGGTGATGCCGAGGCACATCGAAATGATGACGATGACGAAACCGACCAGCAGCGAATATTGCGCGCCATAGATCAGGCGGGACAGAATATCACGGCCCACCTCATCCGTTCCAAGCAAGAACTGGGTCGAGCCGCCTTCCTGCCAGAAAGGCGGCAGCTTGATGTAATCGCGGAACTGATCGACAGGACTATGCGGCGCAATGACCGGCGCCAGAATGGCCACGAGAATGACCGCCATAAAGACGTAGAGGCCGATAACCGCGCCGCGATTGACGCTGAAATAGAACCAGAAATCCTTCAGCGCGCGCATCTTGCCGATGTCGTTTGCGGCTTCCGGCTGAATAGCTGAGTGTGTCATGATACCCTCACTTATGCCGGATACGCGGATTGATCAGGCCGTACAGCAGATCGACCACCAGATTGACCACCATGATAATGGCGGCAATCAGCAGCAGACCGCTCTGCACGACCGGATAGTCGCGGCGGAAAATGGAATCGAGCATCCATTTTCCGATGCCTGGCCAGGAGAAGATGGTCTCCGTCAGGATCGCACCGGCCATCAGCACACCGACCTGCAAGCCGATTGTCGTGATGACGGGGATCATGGCGTTGCGCAGCGCGTGAATGCCCACGACGCGGCGCGTCGGCAGACCCTTGGCGCGGGCGGTGCGCACATAGTCCTCACCCAGCACTTCCAGCATCGCCGAGCGCGTCTGGCGCGCAATGACCGCGAGCGGAATGGTCGCCAGCACGATGGTCGGCAGGATGAGATGCGAGACCGCCGAAAGGAACGCGCCCTTCTGGTCCGACATCAGGCTGTCGATCAGCATGAAACCCGTCACCGACGGGAAGAAATAGAGGAGCGAAATGCGGCCTGAAACCGGCGTCCACTGCAATATGCCCGAGAAGAAGATGATGAGCAAAAGCGCCCACCAGAAAATCGGCATCGAGTAACCAACCAGGGAAATGCCCATGAGGCCCTGATCGAACCAGGAACCGCGCTTGACGGCGGCGATGACGCCTGCCGGAATGCCAAGGCAGATCGCCACAATGATCGCGCAGATCGACAGCTCTACCGTAGCTGGAAACAGCGTGAAAAATTCAACGAGAACAGGCTTCTTGGTCACCAGAGACTGGCCAAAATCGCCGTGCAGCAGGTTCCAGACATAATCCAGATATTGCTGCCAGATGGGGCGGTCAAAGCCGAGCTGCGCCATCAGTTCTGCATGGCGTTCCGGGCTGACGCCGCGCTCGCCTGCCATCAGCAGGACGGGATCGCCGGGCAGGACCCGGACGAAAGCGAAAGCAACGATCGTGATGCCAATGAAGGTCGGCACCAGATAGATGAGTTTGTTTAATATAAAACGAAACATACAAAAACTCCGACCGGGTGCGGAGGAACCCTCCACACCCGGCCGCTGGTGTTGTTAGACTTTACTCGGAGATATCAACATCTTCGAAGCGATAGTCACCAAGCGGGCTCTGCTTGAAGCCCGTAACCTTGGCCGACATCGGCACGAAGACCGTCGAGTGAGCGATGGTGTTCCAAGGAGCCTGCTCCTTGAAGATCACCTGCGCTTCTTCGTAAAGCTTGGTGCGTTCTTCCTGGCTGGTCGAAACCTTGGCCTTCTGGATCAGGTCTTCGAACGGCTTGTAGCACCACTGGGCGCGGTTGTTGTTGCCAACGCCAGCGCAGCCGAGAAGCGTGCCCATGAAGTTGTCCGGATCGCCATTGTCGCCGGTCCAGCCGAGGATGACGGAACCGTCGCGGTCCTTGTCGGACGACTTCTTGAGGTATTCGCCCCATTCCATCGAAACGATTTCGGCGCTGACGCCAACCTTGGCAAGATCGGACTGCATGAGTTCAGCGGTACGACGCGCGTTCGGCATGTACGGACGGCTGACAGGCATCGCCCACAGCTTCATCTTGAGATCCTTGACGCCAGCGGCTTCAAGAGCCTTCTTGGCAGCTTCCGGATCGTACTTGTCGTCTTCGACCTTGTCGTTATAGCCCCACATTGTCGGCGGGATCGGGTTCTTGGCAACCTGGCCCTGACCCTGGAACACGGCGTCGACGATGGCCTGCTTGTTGATAGCCTGGTTCAGCGCCTTGCGGACTTCCGGCTTATCGTAAGGCGCCTTCAGCGTGTTATACGCGAAATAAGCCACGTTCAGGCCAGCCTGTTCGTCAACCTTGAGGTTGGAATCGGCCTGAAGGCCCTTGATGTCAGCCGGAGCCGGATAGGACATCAGGTGGCATTCGCCAGCCTTCAA
The DNA here is from genome assembly GCF_003664555.1 of Ochrobactrum soli. Lineage (NCBI taxonomy): Bacteria > Pseudomonadati > Pseudomonadota > Alphaproteobacteria > Hyphomicrobiales > Brucellaceae > Ochrobactrum > Ochrobactrum soli. The sequence continues at coordinate 337,904 of NZ_RCHH01000002.1, forward strand.
CTTCTGCGCGCGCACAGCCGGATCGGTCGTGATTGCGAAGACGAGATCGTCGATCTTCGGCTTGCCACCCCAATAGTCGGGATTGGCCTTGAAGCGAACGACGGCGTCCTTCTGGTAGGCGACGAACTGGAACGGGCCAGTGCCGACCGGAATCTGATTGAGATCGTCCTTCTTGCCGTCGGCAGCCAGCTTGTCGGTGTACTCCTTCGAGATGATCGAAGCGAAAGGCATCGAGATATTGGCGAGGAACGGTGCTTCCGGACGGTTCAGCACGAACTTGACGGTGTAATCGTCAACCTTGACGATGTCCTTGATCAGCGCGCCCATTTCCATGCTGTCGAAATACTCGTAGGTGATCCCTGCGGTATACTGGTGCCATGGATTGTCCTTGTTGCGCATGCGATCGAACGAGAAGATCACGTCATCCGCATTGAATTCGCGGGTCGGCGTGAAATAGTCGTTCGAATGGAACTTCACGCCCTTGCGCAGATGGAAGGTGTATTCCAGACCGTCGCTGGAAACGTCCCAGCTTTCAGCGAGACCCGGCACAACCTTGGTCGTTCCGTTCTCGAATTCGGCAAGACGATTATAAACCGGATGCGCAGACGCATCGAACGTGTCACCGCCCGTATATGCCGCCGGATCGAAGCCTTCAGGCGATGCCGGAGAGCAATACACAAAAGTCTTTGCCGAAGCAGCACCGCTCATAAGAGCCACCAGCGCGGTTGCAGCCAGGAGTGTTTTGTACATTTTCATTTATTGTCCGCCTCCACGGAAAAGTGTGCCGCGCGCGCCCCATTGCCCGCAGCCTGGCCTATCGAAACGCTTGGTTCCCCACTTTGCAAGCGCAATTGTTAGAACCAGTTCACATTCTTATGCGTTTATCACCTATATTTTTAGATTTTAATTTCTTCAAATTGCCATATTGCGGAATATTGCGCTAAAGGCGGTCAAATCATAATATTATTTGCGCAAATTTTCGCATAACGTCACGCAGCGGTTGCACGGCATCTTTGGAATCGCTGAAATTGCGGGCAATATCAGTGCGCAGGCCTGTTCCATTGTGCAGAAACCAGCTAATAGCGGATTATCTTACTCAAGTTTATGACAGCGCGATGAACCAGACCAAAGAGCCAATCGATTCTCCCATCAGGCCGACAACGCCGGAAGCCATTCAGCTGGCAAAGACGCTGATGCGCACGGCGCGCTATGGCGCGCTGGCAGTGCTGGATGCGAAAACAGGCCGCCCGCTGGCAAGCCGCGTTGCAGTCGCGACCGACACGGATGGCACGCCGCTCATTCTGGTTTCGGGGCTGGCCGCGCACACGCCGGGCCTCATCGCCAATCCCGCCTGTTCTCTGCTACTGGGCGAACCCGGTAAAGGCGACCCGCTCGCCCATCCGCGCATTACGTTGCATTGCGACGCCGAAAGGGTCGAGCGGACGGCCGATGATTATCCACGCCTGCGCCGCCGCTATCTCAACCACAATCCAAAAGGCGCGCTTTATGTCGATCTTGGCGACTTCGCGTTCTTCCGCATGAATGTGCTTGGCGCCAGCCTGAATGGCGGCTTCGGCAAAGCCTTCATCCTCGCAACCGAGGACCTGATCTGTCCCGCCGCCACCGCCGAAAGTATAGCTCCCAACGAACAGGACATTCTTGATAGTGTCAAAGAAAACGGAGAAGATGCCATCGCTGCCCGCATCAGCCAGATGACCGGCACAGCGACTAGGCCGTTGAAGGTGGTGGGGATAGACCCCGATGGTCTCGACATCGCAGCTGGCAATGAGATCGTTCGACTCCCGTTCTCGCGGAGCTGCGCCAGCGCAGCCGAAGTGCGCGCAGAACTGCTAAAAATGACCGCCTCGCCCGCCTGAAACGGATTCATGCTCTTTTTGGGACAAATTTGCGCGATTTAAACATGGGCGAATTTAAGCAAGGTCTTTTCAAACCAAATACCAACCATTAAATTTGACCTGCGTGTTCCAAAATGGAAACGTCATTTGAACCTACCAGCGGTCTTACGGGGGTATGACAGCAGATGAATAAAGAACATACTTTTTGTGATTTAACAGAAAATGCAGATCAGGCAGCAGATTTTCTTTCAGCACTCGCAAACAACAAGCGACTATTGATTTTATGCAAGCTGCTACACAATGAAATGTCTGTTGGCGCGCTCGCCAAAGCCATTGACCTCAGTCAGTCGGCGTTGTCGCAGCATCTGGCCAAATTGCGCGCTCTCGACCTTGTTTCGACCCGACGCGATGCCCAGACCATTTACTACATGGTTTCGTCACCGCATATCGAGTTGATGTTGTCGACGCTCTCAAGCCTCTATATGAGTCCGACACCGCGCCGGCAGGAACAGCCGGTATTAGCCATCGCCTAAAGCATGAGGTTACAGCCGTGCAATGAAACAAGAAGATCATTTGCACGGCTGTCTCCAAAGAATAGACGATCCGGCTGACGAACGTCTTTCCCCCTATCGCGACATTCGCGAAAAAGACCTCGTCGGACGCCAGAAGCGTTTCATCGCCGAAGGCAAGGTCGTCATCAATGTGCTGTTCTCTTCCACCGCGCGCTTTGAGACAGAATCGTTGCTCGTGCTGGAAAATCGTCTCGACGGACTGACGGAACAGCTGAAACAGATCCCTGCGGGCACCCCGGTCTATTGCGTGCCGCAGACCGTCATGGATGCCGTCGCGGGCTTTCACGTTCACCGCGGCATTCTCGCCGTTGGTCGCCGCAAGCCGCAGCCGGAATTGGCTGACTTGCTGGCCACGCTTCCGCAACGGTCACTGGTCACGGTGCTGTGCGGCATATCCAATCACGACAATGTCGGTTCCATTTTCCGCAACGCTGCCGCCTTCGAGGCCGATTGTGTGCTGATGGATGAAACCTGCTGCGATCCGCTTTATCGCAAGGCCATTCGCGTTTCAGTCGGCGCAACGCTGAAAGTACCCTATTTTCATGGCGGGCGTATCGATGAGATTCTTGGTGCGCTCCAAGATGCGGACTTCAACGTGTTGGCGCTGAGCCCATCGTCGGAAACCAGCATCTATCAGGCAACCGGACATGATCGTCAGGCACTGCTGCTTGGCACAGAAGGCGAAGGACTGCCGCAACGGCTTCTGGCGCGTCTGCAGACGGCCCGCATTCCCATGTCGAAGGAATTCGACAGCCTGAATGTCGCCACCGCTTCCGGCATCGCCCTGTCGCGCTTCAGCCGGTTTCAATAATTCGCGCGCAAAGAAAGAGGCGGGTGCTTTCACACCCGCCTTGATGTTTTTCAATCGCTTTTGAAACGGGTCAGGCTGCCGAAGCGTTTGCCGTTCCGGCCACCAGACGACGCAGCATTTCTTCCGCCTGTGGTTCGCGTTCGGACCGGCCAATGAAGCCGCCGCCGAAGACGCGCGCCGTATTGCTCTCGTCGGAATAAAGCACACAGGCCTGTCCCGGAGCAATACCGCTTTCGCCATCGACCAGTTCAACCCAGGTCTTGCCATCCCCATGACGCAGAACGGCAGGGCGCGGCGGACGCGTGGAGCGAACCTTGGCGAAAACTTCCATTCCACCTTCCGGCAGATCACTGATCGGGCCATCACCCAGCCAGTTGATATCACGCAGGAACACCTTGTGCGTTTCCAGCGCCTCACGCGGACCAACGATGACGCGCGCATTGGCGGCATCGAGATGCACGACATAAAGCGCCTCGCCGGTGGCCACGCCGATGCCGCGGCGCTGGCCGACCGTGTAATGCACAATGCCGTCGTGACGGCCAAGCGTGCGACCGTCGATATGGACGATATCGCCCGGATTGGCGGCTTCCGGCTTCAACCTGGAGATAATGTCGGAATATTTGCCCTGCGGCACGAAGCAGATATCCTGGCTGTCCTGCTTCTTGGCAACCGTCAGGCCCATTTCCTCGGCGATTTCACGCACCTGCGCCTTCGGCAGATGGCCGAGCGGGAAACGCAGATAATCAATCTGCTCCTGCGTGGTCGCGAAAAGGAAATAGCTCTGGTCGCGGTCGGTATCGACGGGACGATAGAGCGAGCGATGCGCACCATTTGCACGGCTGCGAATATAATGCCCGGTCGCCAGAGCGTCGGCGCCAAGATCGCGCGCGGTCTGGAGAAGGTCAGCAAACTTGACCGTCTGGTTACAGGAAACGCATGGGATTGGCGTCTCGCCGCTGACATAGGAATTCGCAAACGGATCGATCACGGCTTCGCGGAAACGCGCTTCGTAATCGAGGACGTAGTGGGGAATGCCGAGGCTTTCCGAAACGCGGCGGGCGTCTTCGATATCCTGTCCTGCACAACAGGAGCCGGCGCGATGAACCGCTGCGCCATGATCATAAAGCTGCAGCGTCACGCCAACGACGTCATAACCTTCACGTTTGAGAATCCCGGCCACAACAGATGAATCGACGCCGCCCGACATGGCGACGACAACGCGCGTGTCTTCCGGCTTTCCCGGCAGATCGAGGCTGTTCAGGCTCATGATTGATTCCAGCTTCCGGGCATGCGCCCTGCTTCTCAAAATTCAGATTTCTAAGGCCTATATAGGCGAAACTGCGGCAATTTGCCAAGGTGTCGCAGAATAAACATTGGTCGAATTGCGACCCGGCCCCCACACTTCCCCGTGAAATTCGCAGAAAAATGGCCGAATTGCTTCGGTCGGCTCATTTTTCGTCAAAATTTTTTCAAGTGTTACCAGAGTGTTACCGGCGGTTTAGGTAATTTTTAAAGCTGTGGCGCTAGTCTCACACTCGATTAGGTCCTTGAGTGTTTTGTAGAGAGTACAATGACCGATCTGGTAAGACCGCGTATAAAGTATGTAATTGGTCCCGATGGCAGCCCGCTGACCATTGCGGACCTTCCCCCCGCCAATACAAGGCGCTGGGTCATCCGCCGCAAGGCCGAAGTTGTCGCTGCTGTTCGCGGCGGGCTTCTGAGCCTTGAGGAGGCATGCCAGCGTTATACATTGACGGTGGAGGAGTTCCTTGGCTGGCAATCCTCAATCGACGAGCATGGTCTCGCCGGTCTCAGGACGACCAGAATTCAGCAATATCGGCACTGATGGATCGGGCCGGGGTTGAACCCTTGTGTTCAATCATCCGCGCCAATCCAGCCTATGGATCTGATAAATTGAAAACCGGCCCACTGGGCCGGTTTTTGTTTGCGCAATTCATTCCTATCACTACAGTTGCAAATTCGTCAGGCCGTGGCGAAAAGAGTGATTTTCGAGTACCGGAGCGGAGCGTACTTCAAGGTACGTGAGCACCGGACGCAGAAAATTGCTCTTTGCAGTCCGGCATCACGAAGAATGCAACTGTAGTGCTATGTTGAAGACTGTATGCGTTCACACTGGAGGATGGCATGAGCGGAAATATCGACATTCGCAAGGAAGACAGTTCCGATGGCGGACGCTATGTGGCGTCGCTGGATGGCAGCGAAGCCGAAATGACCTACACCAGGCTGGGGCCGTCCCTCATTTCCGTCGATCACACGCGCGTGCCCGAAGCGATGCGTGGCAAAGGTGCCGCACAGGCGCTGGCCAAGAACGCCATTCTTGATGCGCGCCGCAATGGCTGGAAAATCATTCCGCGTTGCAGCTTCATGCATGCACAGGCGACCCGTCACCCTGACTGGTCGGATGTGATTACCAACGGCTGATACGAATCGCCAAACAACAGAAACACCGGCCAGACGCATTTGAAGCATTTCCAGCAAAAGTGCGTAGCGCCTACGCGGGGAAATCAGTCCACTGGACTGATTTCTGGTCCCGCTTCGATGCGCAGGATAATGCGTAAAAACAAATAGATAGTGCGGTTCCACGATTCCGTCTTCATCGTAGCCGCTCTGGCCCGGTGTTTCCGATTCATAACGGATCAGGGATCGATCAGGCTTTGGGCAATTCCTGAATGCGGCTTGCGAGACTTTTGGAAACGGCTTTGCCGTTCTTCACGCTCTTACCGCCCGCCGCTGTTTCTGCCGCTTGCAGAATGCCGTGAATGGGCGAATCGGGGCCTTCCTTTTCAGCGGTTGCAGCGACCATGCGCGCAGCAAGCTCCGCCATTTCTTCGCGAAGTGCTGCATTCTGGCGCATGATTTCCGCGTGATCCGTATCGGTCAGCGCATGGGCCACGGCACCACCACGCGAAAAACGTTCCAGCTTTTCCTGTGCATCCGACAGTTCGGAAATCAGCTTTTCCAGCTTCTGCTGCAAATCGCCATTCCGGCGTTTCTCGCTCTTCAGTTCCGTCTGCGCCGAGGTGAGCTGCGTTGAAAGCTCATTATAGCGGGCAGTTGCTTCCTTACGGTCACGGCGCATTTCGGTCATCTCGCTCGACAAGCGGCCACGTTCGGCCTCGTTAGCGCTTATCTCGATACGCAGCGTATCCGCAAGCCCCTCCAGCGCAGTGTAATGGCTTTGCATTCGTTCCAGCTCGGCTTGCAGGATTTCAGACTTTTCCGATGCCGCCTGCCGGGACGACCTAGCGTCCGACAGCATCTGATCCTGTTCAGCCAGTTTCTTTTCAATGGCGGACTGGCCTTCCTCAAGCAAGGGAATGCGCTTCAGCTCTTCATATTGGCGGCCAAGCACGACGGCCTGTTCGGCAGCCTTCTGGCGTTCCCGCTTCAACTGCTGCTCCAGCTTGCTGATGGCCACGGCAAATTCGGCGCGCAAACCGTCCTTGTCAGCGCGGATTTCCGCAAGCGTAATCGGCAACTCGGCCTGAACCTGCCGTCGCGCCAGAAAGAAAGCGCGCCGCCAGACCGATGGCCCGAGCAGGATCAGGACGAAAACCGTCACAAGAACGCCAAGCAGGAAGAAAAGTGCCGACTGGATCAAGGTTTCACACGAAGTTGAGCTTTTTGCAGCCAAACAGAACCATCAAGCGATGGTAGCGCATAGGTCTGGAATGCGCAAAAGGCTTTCTCGCACCGAAACATTCCGGGTGCAGAACAGCCTTCGCGCAACCAGCAATTCACAACGACTTAGAACGGATTCCAGGTCGGGGCAGCTGAAACCTTCAGATAGCCGATATTCACGCCGAGCCTTGCGCCGACGCCGGTGCGGATCGGTACGAGCACGATGTTTTCGCGCTTCAGCACATTGAACCCGACGCCTGCGACCACGTAAGCCGAACCGGCAACGCCCGCATAGCGGCCGTAGAGGTTCTGGATATCGTCCAGATTATAGACGAGCATCATGACGCGCGAGCCCTGACCGCCGAAATCCCAGCCAAGGGAAGGCCCCTGCCAGTAGGTCTTATGGTCACCGGCATTCTTCGTATAAAGCGTGCCTTCGCCATAGGTCAGGCCGCCGATGAAAGCGCCGGAACCTTCTTCGCCAAGAACATAGCCGTTCGGCAGGCCGAAGCTCTGGAACGCTTTTTCGACAGCGCTGGCAAGTCCGCCTGAAGCCGAACCGAAAAACCGATGACCGGAATCGACGATTTCCTCGGCGGTGTAGGTGTTCTGCGCCCGTGCCTGATGCGGCAGAGCGAGGATGGAGACAATCAGTGCCGCAAGAAACGCAATAGAATACGCCGCATTGCGGAAACTGGTTTGCGACAGGGATGGTATGGCCATTTTTAATTCCTTCTGGCTACCGCTTCTCTGTCTGACGCCCTGTTAAAAGCACGACGCTGCCTCTTCCGGGCTTTCGCGTCGAATCGCGCATATTGTACGCGCTAATATGTTGTCCAAATCTTTATGAAACGAAATTGGCGTTTGAAAGGCGAAATGCCGACGCGGAAAACATTAGCGCACGACAGGCGATCCGGCTTTCGAAAAAGACAGCTTTGTTGCGGCTTTCCAGCATGGCGTGTATCCAGTTAAACCGACATTCAGGGCGATTCGCCCGCCATCATGCCGCGCGGGAAACGACAGGTTTACGTGCGGTTTCGTTAACCGATCAGGACGCGACCGTCCGGCCGAAGCGCCGCGGAGCCGGGTCCATCCGTGTTCCGGAGAAAGCGCCATGCCACTACCCGTTACCCTTTCCGCACTCGATCTCGGTGCGCTTCTGTGCAGCCGGATCTGTCATGACATCATCTCGCCGGTTGGCGCGATCAACAATGGTCTTGAACTGCTGGAAGAAGGCGGCGCAGACGAAGATGCGATGGCGCTGATCAAGTCGAGCGCGCGCAATGCCTCCGCCCGTCTCCAGTTCGCCCGCATTGCCTTTGGCGCCGCCGGTTCGGCAGGCGTGCAGATCGACACGGGCGACGCGCAGACTGTCGCCTCCGAATATTTCAAGAACGAGAAGCCGGAGCTGACCTGGGAAGGCACCCGCGTGCTTCTGCCGAAGAACAAGGTGAAGCTGCTGCTCAACATGCTTCTGATCGCCAATGGCGCGATCCCGCGTGGCGGCTCGCTGGCGGTGCGTCTGGAAGGCGGCGATACAGAGCCGCGCTTTGTCATCACGGTCAAGGGCCGCATGCTGCGTGTTCCGCCGAAGTTCCTGGAGCTGCATTCCGGCGCCACCCCGGAAGAGCCGATCGATGCGCATTCCGTCCAGCCTTATTACACCCTGCTGCTCGCTGAAGAAGCCGGCATGACGATTTCCATTCACGCAACGGCAGAAGATATCGTATTCTCCGCCGAGTGAGCGGTTTAGGCGCGCGGGTCCGCCCGCGCTCCTGCTGACAAGACAGCAGGCAAATATCGTGTCGCGGTAAGATGTTTCGGCAGCTTCGTTGCCGCTCTGGGGGAAAGTCGATGGGAGACGAAGCGATGGCCGGTTATTGCCTGCTGGTTGACGATTCATCCGTCATCCGCAAGGTCGCGCGCCGTATCCTGTCCGATTCCATCGCAGAATTTGCCGAAGTCTCCACCGGGCATGAAGCGCTCGACAGTTGCGCATCGCGCATGCCGGATATCATTCTTCTCGATTTCGATCTGCCGGATATGACGGCCCTTGAAGTCATTCCCGACCTGCGCGCCCTGCCCGACGGCCAGCATCCGCGCATTATCGTTTGCCTCTATGAGCTCGACGTCACGCGCATCATGCGCGCCAAGCGTTCCGGCGCCGATGGCTATATATTGAAGCCCTTCGACCGCGCTTATCTCACCGAGCAATTCACTCTTCTGATGAGCGCCGAGCCGCAAAAACGCCCTCGCCCGACTGTTGGCGAAACGCCGCGATAAGCCAGCCTGATCCAATAGGACTAAAAGCAAAAAGCTCCGCCGAAGCGGAGCTTTTTTTCGTTGACCGTAAAGTCTGGACCGATCAGGCGCTTTCGCGCAGTTCGGCATCCGGCTCGCGCAGCACATAGCCGCGGCCCCAGACGGTCTCGATGTAGCTCTGGCTACCGGAAACCGCATCAAGCTTCTTGCGCAGCTTGCAGATGAAGACGTCGATGATCTTCAGTTCCGGCTCGTCCATACCGCCATAAAGGTGGTTGAGGAACATTTCCTTGGTGAGCGTCGTACCCTTGCGCAAGCTCAAAAGCTCGAGCATCTGGTATTCCTTACCCGTCAGGTGAACGCGCTGGCCGGAAACTTCCACCGTCTTTGCGTCCAGATTGACGATCAGGTCGCCCGTGGTGATGACCGACTGTGCATGGCCCTTCGAGCGGCGAACAATCGCATGAATACGCGCGATCAGCTCATCCTTATGGAAAGGCTTGGTCATGTAATCGTCGGCGCCAAAGCCAAGGCCGCGAACCTTGTCCTCAATGCCGGCCATGCCGGAGAGGATCAGGATCGGCGTTTTCACCTTGGAAAGGCGCAATGTACGAAGAACTTCGTAACCAGACATATCCGGCAGATTCAAATCCAGCAGGATGATGTCGTAATCATAAAGCTTGCCGAGATCGATGCCTTCCTCGCCCAGATCGGTCGTGTAGACATTGAAACTTTCGGACTTGAGCATCAGCTCAATGCTCTGTGCGATAGCACTGTCGTCTTCAATCAAAAGGACGCGCATCTCTTATCCCCTTTCCGCAGCCGACCAGATGTCCCTCAAGGCGGCACACGGAACCGTCGTTGCCTCTGTATGAAGGTGCCAGCAAATGGTTAACAAAATATGATTCTGGTTGGCAAGCATATTTATGCCCTGTTTAGAAAATTCTTATAGCGATTTGAATCATAAAGAGATTCACGTCTCCCTGACTCTAAAGCATCGCTTTAAGAATCTTCGCTAAGCGATTCATTCGACTCTAGCTTTCACCTGTTGCTCAAAAAGCACATTAGGTTTACCGAGCCTTAAGTCCTAACGCGTATGATTAACCTCGCCGGTAAAGGAATGGTTACCAAACGAGCAAAATCTTAACTTTTTGTTTCGTTGTAAACGGTGATTTCTGACAACGGCCGCGACGCTTTCCCCCTGTAGGGGCTGGATTCGCGGGGGATTCGCGGTGTGAACGGACGTTTTTTGTTTATTCACACCTGTTAATAAAGCCCAATCAGATCGACTTGAAATGAAGTCGATACGATTGTGCTTCAAGTCCGGGGGGAACGCCCCAACACATGGAAGCTGGTTGGTGTTCAAGGAGTATTGCGTATGAAGCCACGTGAAAGCCTGGTGAGGCTTAAACTGTTCCAGGTGAAGGAAAAGCGCCGTCAACTGGGCCAGCTTGACCTGATGATCGGCGAGTTCGAGCGAATGGCGGGGGAACTCGACGCTCAGATCCTGTCGGAAGAAAAGAAGGCTGGCATCACCGATATCAATCATTTTGCCTATCCGACCTTCGCCAAGGCTGCACGCCAGCGGCGTGACAACCTGTTCGGTTCGATCGGCGATCTGATGTCGCAGAAGGAAGCAGCCGAGGCAGAACTGGCCGTGGCCGAGATCGAACTCTCCAAGGCGGAAGCGTTGGAAGAGCGCGACGGCGGCAAGGCGCCACGCGAAGTCGTCGAGCGCCCGGCCAATCAGCGTCGCGCTATGATCGGCTGATCCACGGCAAAACGATTGTTCTTTTTCAGGCGTCGCCCTTCTTGCGAGGGGCGGCGTCTTTTCGTCTATGCATAGCCTGCCCACCGAACGGCAATCCGTTACCAACAAACGCCGTCGCAGTCATGGAAACTTGGTTTGCATCCCGCCTCACCCGCATGTAGGGAAGAAGGGCAATGCAAAAATCCGCCCCCTCAGGGCTTCAACCAGCCCCAGACAAATTCAATTTCAGGAAAATCCCGAAGCTGCTCCAGTGGGGCCTGCTTCTGTTGGTGTCGGCTGTCCTGATTTTTGCAGGCGAAGTTCTGCATCTTCCGGCAGCCCTGCTGCTGGGCGCAATGGTCGGCGGCATCCTGATGGCGGCTGGCGAAAGTACCGTGCGCGTCCACAGCCAGCTTTCGACATTTGCGCAGGCGGTGGTCGGCCTGCTGATTGCCCGCGCCATCACGCCCGAGTTCTTCTCCAATATGGGCAGGCACCTGCCGATTATCCTGGTCTCGATGCTCTTCGTGCTCTTTGCCAGCACACTGATCGGCTATCTGCTGGCGCGGTTCCGCGTCCTGCCGGGAACCACCGCCGTGTGGGGTTCGTCACCGGGTGCTGCCACCGCCATGACCCTGATGGCGGAATCCTTCGGCGCGGATGCGCGCCTCGTCGCCTTCATGCAGTATCTCCGCGTCGTGCTGGTTGCGACCACGGCATCGCTCGTCGTGCGCCTTGGCGCGGGCGTGGAGATGGCGGCCCCTGCCGCTGTAGACTGGTTTCCACCGCTCAACCCGTCCAGCCTCGGCGCAACGCTGCTTCTCGTCCTTGGCGGTGCCTTTCTGGGGCATATCTCGCGCATACCAACGGGCGCCATGCTGGTGCCGCTGGTGCTGGGCGCGATCCTGCAAGATACCGGCGTCATGACCATCGATCTGCCGCCATGGCTGCTGGCGATCAGCTATACGCTAATTGGCTGGCGCATCGGGCTTGGCTTCTCACGCGCAATCATCGCCCATGCGGCGCGGGCTTTTCCCGCCGTTCTGGCTTCGACGCTGATCCTGATCGCCGTCTGCGGTTTGTTCGGTATGGCGCTTGGCCATATGCTCGATCTTGATCCCCTCACCGCTTACCTCGCGACAAGCCCCGGTGGCGCAGACACAGTTGCCATTATCGCGGCATCCACCAATGTCGACCTGCCCTTCATCATCGCCATGCAGACAAGCCGGTTCTTCGTGGTGCTTTTCGCCGGACCGGCGATTGCACGCTTCGTCGCCAAACGCGTCGAAAAACGGCTGGAAAAAACTGGCAAATAAAAAAACCCGGCTTTCGCCGGGTTTTTTCTTCAACGAACTGATCAGATCAGGCCTTCTTACCGTGAAAACCACGGATGGCGCCGATGATCTTGTCCTGATCGGCTTCCGACAGATAGGGATGCATCGGCAGGCTCAGAATGCGCGATGGCAGAGCTTCAGAAACCGGCAGGCCGCCCGGCGCAACCGGATAATGCTTATAGGCCGTCTGCTGATGCAGCGGCTTCACATAATAGATCACCGACGGAACGCCCTCAGCCTGAAGATGCGCCTTCAACCCGTCGCGGTTCTCACTTTCGATGGAATATTGCGCCCAGGCAGAACGGTTGCCAGCGGGAAGAGCCGGAACCTTCACCACATCCTTCAGCGCTTCGTTGTAACGCTTGGCGATACGATCGCGCGCTTCCATCTCGTCTTCGAGAATCGCAAGTTTTTCCAGCAGAACGGCAGCCTGGATCGTGTCCAGACGCGAATTGATACCAATGCGGACATTGTCGTACTGGGTTTCGCCCTTGCCGTGGAACAGCACCGAACGCAGCGTATCCGCAAGCTCGGCATCGTTGGTGAACATCGCGCCACCGTCGCCATAGCAACCGAGCGGCTTGGCCGGGTAGAAGCTGGTCGCGCCCACATGGCCAAATGCGCCGCACATGACATTGTCGCGCTTTCCGCCGATGGACTGCGCAGCGTCTTCGATGATGAACAGGCCTTCGCGCTCGGCAATCGCGGTGATGCGGTTATAGTCGGCAGCAAGGCCAAACAGATCGACCGGAATGATTGCCTTCGGCTCCAGACGGCCTTCCTTGCGGATAGCGGCAATGGCAGCTTCAAGCTGTTCGACATTCATGTTGTAGCTGTTGGCATCGACATCGACGAAAACAGGCTCTGCTCCGACCAGCGCCACAACTTCCGCAGTCGCAGCAAAGGTGAAGGACGGAACGAAAACGGCATGGCCGGGACCGATGCCGCGCGCCATCAGAGGCATCTGCAAGGCGTCGGTGCCATTGGCGCAGGCGATCACATGTTCAACGCCCAGATATTCACCGAGCTTCTTCTCGAACTCCGCCACTTCAGGCCCGAGAATATAGCGGCCTTCCGCAACAACCTTGGAAATGGCGGCATTGAGACGGTCTTCGATACGCGCGCGCTGCGCCCCAAGATCAATAAACTGCATGTTGGCTCCATAGAGTTGGCCTCGCACGAACCAACGTGCGAATCCTTGGCACCTATTTATTCGCTTGCGCGCCGTCCTGCCATGGCCGGGGCGTTCAAAGTTTTGCGAATGCTGTAACACCGCTTGACGAAACGTAAAGCTCCGTCCGCGAACGCCTTATCTGGTGTGCTGCACCGAACCTTCGGTCAAGATCCGCAAGACACTGATGGCTTCCTTGCCGTCAGTCCGCGGGGTTTCACGGGTTTCGATGCAATGCAGGAAATGCTGCAACTCGCGGGTGAGCGGCATGCCTTCCTCGACGGGTATATAGATCGGCTCTGCCGACTTGAAAGCCCACTGGTCGTTTTCCCGCCAGACTTCGTGTTTGTAGAAGGCAAGCTTGCGGTCCCACGGCTCGCCGTCGTCGAAAACGGCCATGCCCTTGGTGCCGGTCACGCTCAGGCGCCGCTCGCGATAGGCATTGAGCCGCGAGGCAAAAAGATGCCCGCGAATGCCGCCCGGGAACTCCAGATGAACATGGGCAAAATCGTTCAGATGGTCGATGATGGCCGTGCCTTCGCCGCGAATGGCGCTGGGCTCTTCGCCGGTGATGGCGAGAATCATCGACAGATCGTGCGGCGCCAGGTCCCACAGCGCATCGAACTGCGCGTGAAACTTGCCAAGACCGACGCGATGCGAATGAACATAGCGGATATCGCCGAGTTCACCGCTCTTGACCATGTCGAGAAGCTTTTCGAAGGCCGGATGGAACCGCAGAACATGGCCGACCATGAAGATGCGACCATTTTCGCGCGCGGCTTCAACTTCGGCTTCCGCCGAAGGGACGTCGAGCGCAATAGGTTTCTCGACGAGAACATCCTTGCCGTTCTTCACAGCTTCGGTCGCATATTGCGCGTGGAACTGTGCAGGCAGGGCCAGAACGATGCCGTCCACGTCGGGACGGGTGAACAATTCATCAACCGGAACATTGGGAACGCCAAATTCGGAAGCGAATCGTTCGGCATTTGCCGGGTTGGCGTCGGAGACCGCCTGAAGGGCGCCGAGGCTCTTCAGGGTACGAATGTGGTTGCCGCCCCAATAGCCGCAACCCAAAACCGCAATACGAGGTGCCATGAAACTATGCCTTTGCTTATGCACAGTTCCTTATCGGTGCAAATGATGGAAAACAAGACGAAACCTGTGCGAAGAGTGCTTGACAGGGTTTCATTCCCCACATATACCGCCGCCATTCCTTGCAGGAACAATGCTTTGTCCCACCGGAAACGGCGACGACAAAACTTCTGCAAAGCGACGCGTGGCGGAGTAGCTCAGTAGGTTAGAGCAGAGGAATCATAATCCTTGTGTCGGGGGTTCGAATCCCTCCTCCGCTACCATTCGCTAACCGCTACCGAAAAATTCTCTTTCCAACATCATCGTAGGTAGTTGCGCTCGCAGCCTTTCGCACGGCTTTAGAGCTGCCGTTGTGATGCCGACTCATCCGATGACAAGTGGCCCGCTAAATATTGACGGGCCTGAAGGCCCGCTCACTGGCTATCGGATATCGTGGTCATAGGGAATGGGGCCCCAACGTCCGGTTTTGGTGAAGTTCACCCATAAGCCGAGGGAATTGCGCATTGTGCGCGTCCCGAACCTTTTCAATTCCCGTATGAGCAGTCGAAAAAGCGCCGGCCGCTTTTGCTCACGTCGGTTCTTGCCGATCGTGCTTTCCAATCCTGCCTGTCGGCAAATGGCTGGCGTGATCTGGTAGATATTCAATTCGTCGAAAGGACCATCATTGGGGTCGAACAGGAAATGATCGATGGGAGCAGGCGCTTTCTGCATAAGCGGCAGAAGTTTGCGCGCAGCGTCGCGAGACACGACGTAGCCTCCCGTCAGCAAATGTCTGGAGCGAAGCCGCGCCACCGCATAGGGTCCTTCGCTTGCAACCGAACGGGATATCAAGACCTCATGCCCGTAGGCATCGATTTTGATAATATCCGCGTCTTTCGGTATCCATTTGTCTGAAGGCAGCAACTGCGCAGCCCCGCTGCTCAGCTTGATATCATCTTCAAAAATGACCGCGTAAGCATCGATACCGGTCGCTATAATTTCTAGACACTTGCGGTGAGACAGGAAACAGCCAATTTCCGCTGGCGAAAGCGGATCGGGCCAGTTTTTGCTGAACGTGTTGAATGAAGCCAGCTCCTGTTCGGGCATAACCCGACCATTGACAGCCTCAACACGTTCGAATTCTAGACCCATGCGATTAAACTGGGATGCCATATAGGCCAGACGGTCCTGGCTCCGCTCCAGATTTATCAAATAGCACTTCACTTCAGCCCCCTTGTCGCGCACCTCTTAGGACATAGGGGGGTGAAAAACAACCAATGGAGAAAAGCGCCCCCGCGCCATATCTTGTCGTTATCCACGGGGCGATTTTCTGGACTGGACCAGCGCCGGTCCTGCTCGCAGCTACTGCTGGACAGTTTCCGGTGCTATGCCCTGATCGAAGATGAAGGCCGGGCCGACCACCCGCACCTTTCGGTCCGTCAGCGGCGCAAAGGTTGCCGTAGCAACCGTATCGACCATATCGGCATTGCGGCTCGGTCGGCTGTCCGGCATCGGCATCACGACGTTGCGCATGGCTCTCGCCGACCGACTGCTGGCGCGCAGTTCGCTGACCTTGGCGACATAACCCGCCCAGTCGCATTTTTTGAAATCGCTGCTCTCGTGATAATTATAGGCCGTCGGCAGTTCCGCATAGGACTTGCCGCTGGTCGCGGAAATCATATCCGCTGTTTCGCCATTCACATCATTGAGAACATAGAGATCGACGCTCTCGTTCTGGCAGATGAAGCGGCATTGAGCCAGCGTTTCCGTTGTGCTTTCCGTTTTGTCGAATTGAGAGTGCGGCGCCGGGAACAGATAACCGTCCGAAAGGCGCACGCAATAGGTCAGTGCGCCTTTGCCGGCCCAGGATTTGGGTTTCTCGGTCGCATTCGACGTGACAGCCGCCGGTGTCACCTTTGGCCGATCCAGTCGCGCGCTGCGTTGTGTCGTGGCCGATGGTTCGGAACATGACCTTGCGGCCAGCCCGGCGGAAATCTGCCGCTGCACTTCCGCAATGCGCACCGACAGATCGCGGCAGGCATTGAACAAGCCCCCGCCGCCATCACCCTTGCAGCCACGCCCGCGCTCCATGGCGCGCAGGGCGGATAGTTGCCTTTGCGCTGCCAGATCGGCAGCGCTGGCAGCACCCGAACAGGCCGCAGCGGCCAGTTGCGGGTAACTCACAAGACCTATCAGAAAAAGCAGGACGTAAAACTTAGTCACGATACTATCCTCAGCCCTGGGGGATGACTTGAGACTTTCTATCGGGGTTACAGAAGATGCACTGGCACTTCCATTGCAGGAGGCGAATGCGTCGCATTCAGCACCTTATCCGGGTCGATTTCCGACAGGAGTGCAGCAAGCGCCAGACGCAGATAAAGGGGGGTATCTGGACGATTGATTGCCTTTAGCGCGATGCGCGATATGCCGAGCGCGTAAGCCAGTTCCTGTTCAGAGGTCTTCAGAGATGCACAAATCTTCGCAAGTTTGTCATAAGCCCGTCTGCCCATTGACGTTTTCCCTCTCCTTCAAAATGCAATGGCGACGCCGTCAGCCGCCACATTAGACGCACATCTGCTCCGAAAACCGTTTCACACTTTTCGGAATGTGCTCTTGAATCACCATTTTACATTCAGTCCAATATTGCCTTCCCAGATCCGCGTTCGCTCTCCTCCGAGATTGGTTGTGTAGTCGGCAGTTGCAAAAAGGCTGGCCTTTTCCGTGATATCGACCGTTATCCCGCCGCCGACTTCCAGCGACGTTCCTTTCAGATTGGTGACAATCGGATCGGTGCCGAAGGATACGGTCTCGTCCGATGAGAAATTCTGCCAGAGATTGGCCTTCAGATAGGGGCGCAGCTTGCCGAACGAGGTTTCTTCCGCGCCCTGCAACCGCATGCCGATACGGCCCGTCCACGCATTGTCGGAATCGAACGTCACCGTGGAATAACGGTCAGCCTGATCGTCCAGCGAGAGATGCTGCCAGATCAGTTGCGCCTGCGGTTCCAGCGTCCAGTTGCCGCCGAGTGCCACCGGATAGCCGCCTTCCAGCGAGGCCGTCACGCCGTGGCCCTCAAGGTCTATGCCCTGTTGCGCGTTGGAGCTGGCGCTGCCATCGAACCATGTTCCCATCACCACCGCATCGAGATACCAGCCTTGCGGGCCGATATGGGTCCAATAGCCGCCGAAACTGGTGCCGGTAACGTCAAGGTCGCCGACGGCAAGATCGTTCCAGCCGAGCGCCTGCCCGGTAATATCGCCCGAGGCGCGCGCATAACCGAAGAAGACGCCGAAACGGTCGAAATGGCCGCCGTCGGATTCACGTCCGAACAGGTCCTGCCCGGCCTGAATACCGAGAAGACTGCCATCGACCCCCGGCGCAACGGTGCCCCTCCACTTCATGTCGATGTCCTGCCCGAACACCCGCACCCAGCTCGACGGCAGATAACCGCCGCTTTCGAGCAGGTCCTGTTCGCCCCGGCGCTCATGGAATGTGCCGAGCGTCGACAGCGCCAGATGATGCGCGACGGGCGGCAGAGCCGAATAGACCGGCACTTCTTCACGATAGAGATTGACGACATCGCCTTCCACGCGCGTCGCCCCTGCTGACGGCGGCGCGACGCCATTGCCGGGCAGTGGAGGCTGCATCAAACCACCAACGGAATTGTCTGGCGGGTCGGCAACATCTGCGGCCTGGGGAGCCGGAGGCGCAGTGGGCGCGGCGGAGTTTCCGGCGACCGGAGCAGAATTGTCCTGCGGGTCGGGATCGTTCGGATCGACTGGCAGCACCGCAGCCGGCTGATCCAATGGCGGCGGAGCGGCCACCGTTTCCGGAGCCTCTGGTTCCGGCGCTTCCGAACCCACGGCAGCCGGTTGACTACCGTTCACCAGCGTTGAGCGCAGATACCAGTTTTCTGTCGTTCCGGCAGAAACACCACCCTTGAACAGATAATATTCATAGGCGCCAGCCGCGACACGGCCATTCAAGGTGAAGGCGCCCGCAGTGGTGGTTGCGCCATTCAGCGTCTCAACGACCATGATGCCATTCGACACTGTCGAAGCACCTGCGCCACCGATATTTTCCACGACAATGCCGGTATTGCCGGAAGCCGAACCGCCATCGATCACCAGCTTGTCCGAAGGCGACGCATCACCCGCAAGCACCGTGTCGAGGAACAGCAGGCCATTTTGCCCGGTATAGTTGCCGCGAATGGTCAGGCTATCGGTCGTGCTGGAGCCGCCATTGGTCAGGTCGATGCGGCCTGCATTAAACACATTGGTCAGCTGCGTTGCGGCATAGGGCTTGATAACCGACTGGGCCGAACCACCATAAATGGTGCTGGTCGCATCGATGTTGAGCGTGCCCGTTCCGGTTCCCGCATCACCAAGCGTCAGCGGAGCATTGAAAACCAGACGCGTATCGTTGGTGAGATTGATGGTTTCCCATCCGCCGAAGCGATAAACCGCGCCAGTTTTGACATTGCTGAAGCTCAGACTATCGGTGCCTTCGCCACCGGTGATGAACTTGGTCGACCCCATATTGGCGTCGGTCAGGTTGGTCAGCGTGGCCACGTCGTTATCAGCGCCAAGATCGACATTTCCATATAGAATGCCGCCGCCGTTCCAGCTGAACGTGTCGGTGCCGAAGCTCAGCATGATGTCACCGGCAACCGTACCACCGGTAATGGTCACGCTGTCGGTGCCACCGCTGACACTGATACTACCGCCAATCATGCCGCTGGAGATGATGATCGTATCATTGCCGAAACCGGTCACCAGATTGCGATCGATGGTGCCGCCGGACATGTTGAAATAATTGTTGTCCAGCTTCATGTTGACGCGACCGATGCGCCCGCCGGTCATCACAGCATAATCGCCATCATCGAAAGCATCGATAATGCGGCCATCGGACATGAAAAACGTGTCGAGCCCGTCGCCCTGATTGAGCGAGATAATCTGGCCGCCCGTCATCTGAAAATCGTCGATGCCGCCGCCCTGTTGCACATTACCGACAACCGAGCCGCCAGAAATAATGAATGCATCCGCGCCATCGCCCTGATCGATGCTTCCCGCAATCGATCCCGAATGTAACTCGACGCGGTCCGTTCCGGCACCGAAGGTCACATTGCCATTGACCGTACCGCTGCCGCCTGTGGGCAGAAGGAGCGTGTTGTTGCCGCTCGTATCGGTCAGACCGGATGCGGATGTACCGCTGTCGCAGATGAAAACGTCATCACCGGCCGTTGGTGAAAACGAACATGCGGCCTGCGCATTTCCAGATGGCAAAAGCACGGCACCCACCGTGAACAGTGCCGTCGTGGAAAGCAGCAGGGTGGCCGAAACCCTGCGAATATCTAAATGCATCGAAACCCCTCAGTTCATTGCATAAAGCCCCCGCGACATTAAAAAACGAATTTATTTTGATGGGCAATACTTAAATTCCCAGTAGAGAATTTCAAAACATCATAAAAGATAAACAAAAATTAGAGGAAATGATTTAATAGCAAATAAGCTGTTGATTTCATTCGATAAATCCCAATGCCCTCCAGATTCACCATAGCTGACATTTCACTCTGGAAAAGCCAAAAAAACCGTTACATATCAATATCAAGACACCCGCCGCCTTGCGGCATTCGCCGCTCTGAAAGATGATCGCGGGCCCATGCGGAGCGAGTCACGAAAAGCCTATTTAGACGCGCGCCGTGCCGGTTGAATTACTGGTTGACCGCTTCATATATTTCTTCTGAAAAGCATGATCCGGTTGAATTGAGGAGGAAAACCATGGAACAATTTACCGGTGGCTGTCTGTGTGGCGATGTCCGGCTTGTCGCCTCGGGGCGTCCCTATCGGGTCGGCCTTTGCCACTGTCTCGACTGCCGCAAACATCATGGGGCGCTTTTTCTGGCATCAGCAATGTTCCCGCAAGATGCGGTCACGATCGATGGCGAAACGCGCGATTATGCCGGGCGTCATTTTTGTCCGCGCTGCGGTTCCTCGGTCTTTTCCCGTTCCGATGATGAAATCGAGGTGCATCTGGGTTCGCTCGATGCTCCCGACCAGCTGGTGCCGACCTACGAATTGTGGACGATCCGCCGCGAAAGCTGGTTGCCGCCATTTCCGCTGAAAAAGCGTTATGAGCGCGACCGCGAAAATGATGGCCGCTTCGAGGAATAGCGCCGGTATGCGGCAAAGCTAACACTACAGTTGCAAATTCGTCAGGCCGTAGCGAAACGAGTGATTTTCGAGCACCGGAGCGGAGCGTACTTCAACGTACGTGAGCACCGGAGCCTCGCATGATCCCGAAAAGTTGCAGACTTTTCGGATTAGATTATGCGAATGCAGAACTTAAATTGCTCGTTGCAGCCCGGCATGGCGAAGAATGCAACTGTATTGATACGCTGGATAAACGCGAGGCGAGCGCCTATATCCGGCTGGAACAACCCGGAAAGCCTCGCCATGACCCTGCTCATCAACCAGCCGCATCCCTCGATTGACCCCGCATCCATTCAGGAACTGGTGGCGACATTTTATGGACGCGCGCGGGCGGACGAGCTGCTCGGGCCGATTTTTGCGGAAGCCGTGCATGACTGGGATCACCATATCGCGCAGATTGCGCAATTCTGGTCGTCGGTCATCTTGAGAACCGGCGGTTATGACGGGCGACCCATGGCGCCGCATCTGAAGCTCAACCTGAAAGGCGAGCATTTCGACCGCTGGCTTGCCTTGTTCGAGCAAACCGCACGCGAGATTTATCCTGCGGAAGCGGCGATCATTTTCATTGATCGCGCGCGGCGCATTGCCGACAGTTTTGAAATGGCCATTGCAACGCAAGCGGGGCGTATCGCCGCCCCGCGTCATGCGCGCCGTCCGCTCTGATTGATCAGCCTGATCAGGCGGCAGGCTTCGACTTTTCGGCCTCCAGCTGCTTTTCGTGACGCAGCAGCATGCCGAACAGATCGCGCGGCTCATCCGGGTCGGCCAGAAGGTCGAGCTGCTCATACAGGCCCGTATCCTTCAGCTTGTCGCGCACATAACGCAAAGCCGAAAAATCTTCCGTGGCAAAGCCGACGGAATCAAACAGCGTGATCTGGCGCGCATCCTTGCGGCCCTGCGCCTTGCCGGTGATGACTTCCCACAACTCGTTGACCGGATAGTCTGCCGGGAGCTGCTGGATTTCACCTTCGATGCGGGTCTGCGGCGGATATTCGACGAAAATGTCGGAGCGGCGGAGAATATCGCCGTGCAATTCGGTCTTGCCCGGGCAATCGCCGCCCACCGCATTGATATGCACGCCAGCGCCGACCGTATTGTCGGTCAGGATGGTGGCATTGGCCTTGTCCGCCGTGACCGTCGTGATGATATCGGCGCCCTCGACCACTTCTTCCACCGAATTGCAGGCGACAATGTCGAAACCTGCATGGGCAAGATTGCGCATGCATTTTGCGGTCGCTTCCGGGTCGAGGTCGTAAAGGCGAAGCTTGTCCACGCCGAGCAGCGCCTTGAATGCTATGGCCTGAAATTCGCTCTGTGCGCCATTGCCGATGATCGCCATCGTGCGGGCATTCTTTGGCGCCAGATATTTGGCGGCAACCGCTGACGTGGCAGCCGTGCGCAGCGCCGTCAGGATCGTCATCTCGGTCAGGAGCATCGGGTAGCCGCTGCCCACATCGGCCAGAACGCCGAAAGCCGTGACAGTCTGAAGACCTTCACGTGTGTTCTTCGGATGGCCGTTGACATATTTGAAGCCATAAAGCGTGCCGTCGCTCGTCGGCATCAACTCGATCACGCCTTCGCGGGAGTGGGACGCGACACGCGCCGTCTTGTCGAAATTTTCCCAGCGGCGGAAATCCTCTTCCACATATGCGGCCAGTTCCTTCAGAAAGGTCTCGACGCCGATGGAAAGCACCAGCTTCATCATGTTGTCGACACTGACGAAGGGGACGATGTTGAGGTTCGGCTGGGTCATTCATATTCTCCTTAAACACGCTCCGAAAGGCTGACACGGCCTTCGGAGCGTATTGCGCATTGATACAATGATCGGAGCGTCATTCGGCAAGACGCGCCTTAATAGCTGATCGTCGGACGATCCATGACGCTGCGGCCCAAAAGGCTGGCCATCAGGTCCACCATGACGGTAGCCGTGCGGCCGCGCTCATCCAGAAACGGGTTCAATTCAACCAGATCGAGGCTCGTGACGAGCCCGCTGTCATGCAGCATTTCCATGATGAGATGGGCCTCGCGGAAAGTCGCGCCGCCCGGCACCGTCGTGCCGACAGCTGGCGCCACCGACGGATCAAGGAAATCAACGTCAAGGCTGACATGCAGCAGGCCGTCTTCCGCTTTCACACGGTCGAGGAAACGGCGCAGCAGCGCGGCAACGCCATGCTCGTCAATCATGCGCATGTCGAAAACCGAAACCTTGGTCTTCTGGATAGCCAGACGTTCCGCCGGATCGACGCTTCGAATACCCATCATGCAGACATTGTGCGGATCGATGGCGGCTTCAAGCTTCGGGAAAAAGCCGTCAAAGCCTTTCTGGCCGGTGTAATAGGCAACCGGCGTTCCATGCAGATTGCCGCTGGTTGTCGTTTCCAGCGTGTGGAAATCCGTATGCGCATCGAGCCAGAGCACGAACTGCTTGCGGCCCTTTGCGACGGCGCGGCGCGCAATGCCCGGAACCGTTCCGGCAGCCAGAAGATGATCGCCGCCAAGGAAAATCGGGAAGCCCTCTTCGCTCTCGCGGAAAGCGGCTTCGCTGATTGCTTCAATCCAGGCAACAGCGCTTGGCAGCGCCTTGATCGCATGGTTTGGATGTTCGCGCGACGCTTGCTTGATCTGAGCCGGGCTTGGAACCAGATTGCCGAGATCCGTAAAACCGTGACCAAGCTCGCGTATGGCATCGGCAATGCCTGCGGCACGGTAGGAATCGGGACCCATATTGCAGCCTGCGCGGCCAGTTCCTTCCTGAACGGGTAGTCCCAAAATCTTGCAATGCATAAAACAAGGTTCCTTCTGATTATTGTCATAAGATTCATCATTTTTATTTGGCGATGTGAACCAACCGGATTGGCAATTTTATCGGTTTGGTTTATCAGAATGTCGGATTGGCTTTTCAAAATGGAGAAACTATGGACGATCTGGATGAAAAGCTCATTACGCTTTTGCGCCATAATGGCCGCCGCAGCATTTCCGACATTGCGATCGATCTTGGCGTTTCCCGCGCAACGATCCGCGCGCGCATGGAACGGCTGGAACGCTCCGGCGATATTCTGGGCTATACGGTCATTCTGCGCTCGGACGCCGTGGACCTGCCGGTGCGCGGCATCATGATGATCGAAATCGAAGGTCATGTCGCCGACCGTGTGGTCAAGGCCCTTGGTGGTTTCTCGGAAATTTCCGCCGTCCACACGACCAATGGTCGTTTTGATCTGGTGGTCGAACTGGGCGCCGCGACCCTCGCCGATTTCGATGCGGTGCTGCGCCGTATCCGTCTCGTGCCCGGCATCAAGGCCAGCGAAACAAACTTATTGCTTGCCACACCGCGTTCAACGCGGGCGCGGCTCTAGCTATTCACGCATGTGCAAAGAAAAAGCCCGGTCTCGCGACCGGGCTTTTTCGTTCTCAGGATTAGGCGAGAGCCGGATAATCCGTATAGCCCTTTGCGCCACCACCATACATATGCTGCTGATCCAGCTCGTTGAGCGGCGCATTTTCCTTCAGACGCCGCACGAGATCCGGATTGGAAATGAACGGCTTGCCGAAAGCAACCAAATCGGCGCGACCGCTGGTGATTTCTTCCTCCGCCAGTTCACGGTCATAGCCATTATTGACCATCCAGGCGGCATCGCCGCCAGCGTCACGATAGACCTGCTTCAGACGCGCATAATCGAACGGCTGCGGGCCCTGCTGGAAGTCACGCGGACCACCGGTTGCGCCTTCGATGACATGAACATAGGCAAGACCGTAAGGCGCAAGCTTGTCGACCACATAGTCAAACAACGGCTGCGGATCGGAATCCGATGCGTCATTGGCGGGCGTAACCGGCGAAAGGCGGATACCGACCTTGCCTGCATCCACCGTCTTGGTGATTGCATCGACCACTTCGAACAGGAAGCGCGCGCGGTTTTCAATCGAGCCGCCATATTCGTCGGTGCGGTGATTGCTGCCCGAACGCAGGAACTGGTCGATCAAGTAGCCATTGGCCGCATGAATTTCGACACCGTCGAAACCGGCAACGTCAATCGCGTCCTTCGCAGCCTTGGCATAGGTGGCGACGATGTCTGCAATCTCGCTTTTTTCCAGCGCGCGCGGCTCGGAGGTCGGTGCGAATTCGCCCGTGCCATCGGGATGGACCAGATAGGTCTTCGACTTGGCGGTGATCGCGGACGGCGCAACCGGCTTGCCGCCATTCGGCTGCAAGGTGTTGTGGGAAATACGGCCCACATGCCACATCTGCACGACGATCTTGCCGCCGGCTGTGTGAACGGCATCGGTTACGCGCTTCCAGCCGGCCAGCTGCTCGGCCGAATAAAGGCCCGGAACATCGGCATAGCCCTGCCCCTGATGGCTGATCGGCGTTGCCTCGGTGATGATGAGGCCAGCGCTGGCGCGCTGCTCGTAATAGGTGACGTTGAGATCGTTCGGCACGGCGCGCGGCGAGCGATTGCGCGTCAGCGGCGCCATCACAACGCGATTGGCAAGCTTCAGATCACCAACGGTGACAGGATCGAACAAGGTGGCCATGGGCATTTCCTTCAAGTTGGAAAAGGTGGGCAAGTTGGAAAAGTTGGTCAAAGATCGGATAGGGTTGCGATGAAGGCGGCTATCGCCTCTTCGTCGCGCTTATAAAACGTCCATTGGCCGACGCGGTGGGGCGTGATCAGCCCCGCTTTTGTCAGCACGGACAAATGGGCTGAAACGGTGGATTGGGAAAGACCGCACCGCTCGAACTGGCCCGCGCACACGCCCATCTCCAATGGCATGTGCTGAGCGGAGAAGTGTTTCTCCGGCTCTTTGAGCCAGCTCAAAATGTCGAGACGCACCGGATGACTAAGCGCTTTCAGCATCTCATCCAAGGGCACTGGCAAGGCTGTCTGCTGCTTTATCGATTGAACTTTCGACATTGCACTCACCTCGCTGATCCGATGCATATCGTCATTTCACGATATAGATATCGCTTAGTTTCGATTTAAAAAGAGGCGCAGCGTTCACATGCGCGTGAACGGCCAAACTGCCGCCTTTCCTGTGGAACATCGATATCGCCTTGATTGCGCCGAACAGACATCCGACTATGTTCGCTGCAAATATTTGGGATTGGAATACATATGGCGGACGACAGCAGGCGCATTGCCGCGATTATCGCGGCGGAAATCAACGCAAAGCCGGAACAGGCAATGGCCGCCATCGGCCTTCTGGACGAAGGCGCAACCGTGCCCTTCGTGGCGCGCTACCGCAAGGAAGTCACCGGCGGGCTGGACGACACGCAACTGCGTCAACTTTCTGAACGCCTCGCTTATCTGCGTGAACTGGAAGCGCGCCGCGCCTCCATTCTGGAATCGATCCGCGGTCAGGAAAAGCTGACGCCGGAACTGGAATTGAAGATTGCCAATGTCCAGACCAAGGCTGAGTTGGAAGATCTTTATCTGCCCTATAAGCCGAAGCGCCGCACCCGTGCGGAAATCGCCCGTGAGCGCGGGTTTGGCCCTCTGGCCGAAGCGATCCTCGCAGACCGCAGCCTTGTGCCCGCCGACATTGCCGCGTCCTATGTCAGCGGCGAAGTTGCTGATGTGAAAGCCGCGCTCGATGGCGCACGCGATATCATCGCCGAAGGTTTTGCGGAAAATGCCGAGCTGATCGGCAATTTGCGCAACTATCTGAAAGATCGCGCTGTTTTGCGCTCGCGTGTCGTGGACGGCAAGCGGGAGGCGGGTGCGAAGTTCTCCGATTATTTCGATCATTTCGAACGCTGGGCCACCGTTGCGGGTCACCGTGCGCTCGCCATGCTGCGCGGACGCAACGAGGATTTCCTGTCGCTCGACATTGAAATCGATGCCGACGACACCTCAGCCGTGAAACCGGTCGAGCGCAAGATCGCCGCCGCCTATGCGATTGGCGGCACGCTTCCGGGCGACCGCTGGCTGATGGAAGTGGCAGGCTGGGCATGGCGCGTGAAGCTTTCTCTCTCGCTGTCTCTCGATCTGATGCGCGACCTGCGCGAGCGCGCCGAAGAAGAAGCGATCAATGTTTTCGCCCGCAATCTGAAAGACCTGTTGCTGGCCGCGCCCGCAGGCTCCCGCGCCACCATGGGTCTCGATCCGGGCATCCGCACCGGCGTCAAGGTGGCAGTGGTCGATGGCACGGGCAAGCTGCTCGACACCACCACGGTCTACCCCTTCCCGCCGAAGAATGATGTGCGCGGCACACAGGCGGAACTGGCAAGCCTTGTCCGCAAACACAAGATCGAACTGATCGCGATTGGCAATGGCACCGGCAGCCGCGAGACGGAACGTCTCGTGGTGGACATGCTGTCGGACATGCCAGCTCCAAAACCGCTGAAAGTCATCGTGTCGGAAGCGGGAGCATCGGTCTATTCGGCGTCTGAAGCTGCCGCCTCCGAATTCCCGCAGTTGGACGTGTCCCTGCGCGGTGCGGTTTCCATCGCGCGCCGCTTGCAAGACCCGCTGGCGGAACTCGTCAAGATCGAACCGAAATCCATCGGCGTCGGCCAGTACCAGCATGACGTCGATCAGATACGCCTCGCCCGTGCGCTCGACGCCGTGGTGGAAGACGCGGTGAATGCAGTTGGTGTTGATCTCAATACGGCTTCCGCCTCGTTGCTTGCCCGCGTTTCGGGACTTGGCGCATCGATTGCGGAGGCCATTGTGGCGCATCGCGATGCCGCAGGCGCGTTCAAGAACCGCAAGGAACTGCTCAAAGTCGCCCGCCTTGGCAACCGTACTTTCGAGCAATGCGCGGGCTTCCTGCGCATTCCGAACGGCACCGAACCGCTCGACGCATCATCGGTTCACCCGGAAGCCTATGGGGTGGCGAAGAAGATCGTTGCCGCCTGCGGTCGCGATGTGCGCTCGCTGATGGGCGACAGCGTGGCGCTGAAAAGCCTCGATCCTCGTGTTTTCGTGGATGAACGTTTCGGCCTGCCGACCGTGCGCGATATCATTGCCGAGCTGGACAAGCCGGGCCGCGATCCGCGACCGGAGTTCAAGACCGCGACCTTTGCCGACGGTATCGACGATATCAAGGACCTGAAGCCCGGTATGATGCTGGAAGGCACCGTGACAAACGTGGCCGCCTTCGGTGCCTTCGTGGATATCGGCGTGCATCAGGACGGCCTCGTCCATGTCTCGCAACTGGCCGACCGTTTCATCAAGGACCCGCATGAAGTGGTGAAAGCGGGCGATGTGGTGAAGGTGCGCGTGGTGGAAGTGGATGTGCCGCGCAAGCGCATCGGCCTTTCCATGCGCAAGGATGGCGGCGAAGCGCCTGCCCCGCGCAACAACGCGCAACGCGATCCAAGGCCTGCCAAGAACTTCACGCCGCAACGCAAACAGGAACAGCCTTCGACCGGCGGTTTTGGCGCAGCGCTACTGGAAGCGATGAAGAAGAAATAAGGCAGTCTACCGGGCGTTGGCTCGCTCTCGCGCTGAGCCTCCGCCCGCCCTCACCCCTCAGCTTCCCCCTCGCCCTCACCCTGAGCTTGTCGAAGGGTCGAAGGGCGAGGAAAAACACAGAAACCGCCCCTCTCCTTCGAGACGGCTCCTTTCGCAAAACTCAAGGAGCCCCTCAGGATGAGGGGCTGGGCTGTGGCTAGGGCTGAGCCAAGCTCACGATCAGTCTGTTGGAGTTAAGTTAGATCTTGTTGCCGATCGGAAAGCCGGTTGAGGCTTTTCTCACCGGCATGTCCTCGGTGGGGATGATCCAGCCGCCGCAAATGGCGATGCGCACCTCGTCGCCCTCTTCCAGCCGGACGGGATCACGCACTTCGAAATGCAAGGAAATCTCTGGCTTGGCGATGACTTCGGCCTCAAGGCGCGAGCCTCCGCCGCGATAGACAGAACGCTTCACGCGGACCGGAATGCCGCCGGTTTCGGTGAGTTTCAGGTCGGCGGCCCGCACGCAGAGCTGTGCATTGGCGCGCGGCATTTCGGTGCCCGAACACCGCACCTGTGCGCGGCTGCCCAGCACCAGCGCTTCGCAATGGCCCGCTTGCGCAAAAGATAGCACTTCGGCAGGCAGAACCATGCCATGCGCAATGAAGGAGGCCACCATTTCACTGGCGGGTTCTTCATAGAGCTTTCGCGGCGTATCGAACTGCTGCAGCTTGCCGTGATCCAGCACCGCGATGCGGTCGGCCAGCGCCATGGCTTCCGCCTGATCGTGGGTGATGTAGATGATCGTCGTGCCGGTGCGCTTATGGAAAGCGGCAAACTCGTCTTCCATCGAAGCGCGCAGATGCACGTCGAGATTGGCCAGCGGCTCATCGAACAGTACCAGCGACGGTGCTGCCACCAGACAGCGGGCGAGCGCCACGCGCTGGCGTTGCCCGCCGGAAAGATTGGCGGGGCGGCGATCACCGAACCCGTCGAGATCGACCAGCGCCAGTGCTTGCCTCACCCGGCGTTCACGCTCGGCCTTGGCGACCTTGGCCACGCGCAGACTGTAACCGACATTTTCCGCCACGGTCATATGCGGCCAGAGCGCATAATTCTGGAAGACGATGCCGACCTGCCGCTTTTCCGGAGGCACATTGCCGCTCGCATGGGAAACGCAGCTGTCACCAATATGGATTTCGCCGCCGTCCACTTCTTCGAAGCCCGCAATCATGCGCAGCAATGTGGTCTTGCCGCAGCCGGAAGGCCCGAGAATGGCAACGAACTCGCCGTCATTCACATCCAGCGTCACGCCGGACAGGGCCTGAAACCCGTTGAACGTCTTGGATACCTGGTCGATCTTCAGTCGCGCCATGGCAGGACTCCGTTTGGAAGACGCCGCGCAAACAGATTTGTTGCAAGCATCAGCATGAATGTCACCGCAACGGCCAGAATGGATATGGCAGCCGCATAGGCGGAATCACCCGCCTGTTCGAAAGAAAACATCACCACACCCAGCGTTTCCGACCCCGACGCCCAGAGAAGTGCCGAAACCGTCAGCTCGCAAAACGCGGTCATGAAGATGAGCACGCCGCCTGCAAGCGTCGCCGGTGCGACAAGAGGAAATATAATCGTGCGCAGCCGATAGAAAAGCCCCGCGCCCGCAACCCGTGCCGCTTCCTCCATGGCGCGGTCAATCTGGTGCAGTCCGGCAACCGTGGGACGCAGCGCCAGCACAAAAAACCGCGCCAGATAGGCAAAAAGGATGATCCAGAGCGTGTTGTAGAGGCTGACGCCGATCACGGGCAGCGGCTTCAGGAACATCAACAGGCAGGCAATCGCCAGCACGACGCCCGGAAGCGCATAGGGAAGCTCGGCTGCGAAATTGAGCACCGGGGTCCAGCGCCGTTTGCGCCATGCCAGCATATAAGCGAGCGGTACGGCGATCAGAACCGCAAAGAGTGCTGCAACCAGCGACAGCAGAATGCTGTTGCCGAAGGCGCGCGCAGCCCCACCATGTTCCATGAGCACAAAGCGGAAATTTTCAAATGTCGCGGTGGCAAAAGTCAACGGTACGCCATAGGCCGGGACCAGCGCCGAAAGCGTCAGTCCGATCAGCGGCAGCAGCAGCACGATGACGATCATCAGCCATGCCGCCACTTCCGCCAGAAGTCGCCAGCGTCCGAGCGCAAAGGGCGCTGCGGGCAGCGATGTGGAGACGATGCGGAAATCGCGCCTGCGTGACGCATAGTCCTGCGCCGCGATGCCCGCCATGGCGATCAGCCCAATCAGCACCGACAGCACAGCAACGCTCGACAGAACCGATGGCCCGCCACCGGCAAGGCGTTGATAAATAAGCGTCGGCAGGACGAGATAATTCGACGGAATGCCAAGAAAGGCCGGAATGCCGAAATTGCCGACACAGGAGACAAAGGCCAGAGCGGCAGCGCCGATGATCGATGGCGTCATCAGCGGCAATATGATGGTGCGCAGCACGGTCCATTTGCCGGCACCTGCGCTCAAACCGGCCTCGACCAGTTCACGCGGCAGCTTGCGCAGACCCGCCCGCACAATGAGGAAAACCAGCGGCCCATATTGCACGCCGAGCAGAAAGATAATGCCCCAGACGGAATAGAGCGGATTGCGGCTGCCAAGCGGCGGCGCCATGCCGAGGAGTTTGAGAAACTGGCTCGATGGCCCAAAAAGCTGCAGCCAGGCCAGCGCCGTCACCTGCGGCGCGATCAGAAGCGGCGTCACATAGAAAAGCACGAAGACATTGCGCCCGCGCATATTGGTGAGACCGACCAGCAAGGCAGCAGCAATGCCAAAGGCAAGCGCCAGCACCGCGCCGCCAATGCCGATTTGCAGGGAATGCCAGGTTGCAACCCATGTCGACTGGCTGCCCAGTGTCTCCACCAGAACGGAAGTCGAAAACTGCCCCTGCGGCGCAACAAGTTCCACCAGCAGTCGGCCCATCGGCAGAAGCGACAGAACCGCCACGATCAGCGTTACGCCAACAATCAGGGCCGCATCGCGGCCCTGAAGGTCTTTTATGATACGCATCGAAATGCCTTATCCGCCAAACAGCTCGGAGAACTGCTTCTTGTCGGCATCAGTCTGATCGAGAACCTTCTGGGTGTCGATAGACATGATGTTGATCTTGGTGCCTTCCGGCAGCCAGGCAGGACGGCCAACGCCTTCCTTGGCAGGCAGATAGCCCTGTTCCAGCGCCAGCTTCTGGCCGCCGTCGGAGAGGATGAAATCAACGAACTTCTTGGCGCCATCGACATTCTTGGCAGTGGCCATGATGGCGACCGGCTCGGTCACGGCTGGCACGCCTTCCGACGGGAACACGAACTCGACCGGCGAGCCCTTGGCCTTGGCATTGAGCGCCATGAAATCGACGAGGATGCCATAAGGCTTTTCACCGCTGGCAACCGACTTCAGTACCGCGCCGTTGCCCTTCACGCTTGCCAGTTCATTGGCCTTGAGGCCCTTGAAATAATCCCAGCCCAGATCCTTGTTGAGCGCAAAGCCGCTGAGGAGATAGGCCGCAGCCCCCGAATAAAGCGGGCTCGGCATCACCACCTGCCCCTTATACTCGGCCTTGGCGAGATCGGCCCAATGTTCCGGCTTCTGCGTAGCGCCGGTGTTATAGGCAATGCCGGTGGTAATCAGCTTGGAACCGAAATAGGTCTTGTCGGCGTCATAGGAGTCGGCGGCAAAACCATCGACCTTGGCTTCCGGATAGGCGAGCAGGCGCTTGTCCTTCTTCAGTCCTTCCATGGTCACGGCATCGGCGATCAAAAGCACGTCGGGCTGCGGCGCACCGGCGGCGAATTCGGCGGCAAGCTTGGTGAGGAGTTCACTGGTGCCGGAGCGGAAAATCTGCACTTCCGTTTCCGGATTGGCCTTGCGGAAAGCCTCGACGGTCTTGGTCGCATCCGCTTCGGGCTGCGAGGTATAAAGCGTCAGCGTGTCGGCCTGTGCCACAGCGATGGATAGAGCAAGAAGCGCAGGTACGGCAACGGCCCGCTTCAGCATCTTGTTCATGGGATTTGCTCCTCGGATTTCGGTGTAATGCTCGCCAGCATGGCCGGCAATGCCAGCGCAGCCCTGCCGCGTGCGAACTGATAACGCGCAGATACTGTTATGGCGATAGGCACGATCATTTCCATTCATGGTGCACCTGTCAAACATCCTGCGATCTGGTCTGCGGAAAACAAAAAGCCTTCCGGCGGAATCACGTCCATCGGAAGGCTTATAAGGCATTGAATATTTTTGCCTATCAGCGATCCGCATCCCTTCGACATGAAGGCGACGCGCACCGCAATAGAGGATTTGCGCTGCGGTTTTATGACAAGCCGCAGAGGGGCAAAAAAATCAGATGACCATTTCTGCGACATGCGCGATCTGTGCGCCCGCCTCGTAATAGGCTTCGCGAACACCACGGAAATTCTGCGCCTTCGGATCGCTGACCGGCAGCGGCAGATCGTCTTCGGTGATTTCTCCCGAAACGAGCTGCGACAATATCTTGCCGAACACGGTGCCCGGCACGATGCCGCGACCATTATAGCCGGAGAAACCCACCACTTTGCGCGCCAGACGATGGAACTTTGGCAGGCTGTCATTGGTCATGCCGATCTTGCCATACCATTCCGCCTCGAACTCGACATTGCCGATCTGCGGGAACAGGCGCTTGAGCGACTTCTTCGCCCAGGCCTTGTGCACGGCAGCGCCCGTATTGCGCAGCGCGCCGACGCTGCCAAAAACCAGACGACCCTGTTGGTCGAAACGGAAGGACGACAGAACTTCTTTCGTGTCCCATGCGCCCTGACGTTCCGGCAGAATGGTCCTCTTCAGATTGTCCGAGAGCGGCGTGGTCGCGAAATTGAAATAGGGCAGATGCACCAGTTCGGCTCGGACTTCGGCCCATGGCGCGTTGGTATAGGCATTGGTGGCGACGACCACCCAATCCGCCGTGACCGAACCCTTGGCGGTCTTGACCGTCCACTTGCCGTTCTGCTCGCTTGCGCCGACCACCGGGCTGCCCGTGAAAATCTGTGCGCCTGCGGCAACGGCCGCATGGGCCAGACCGCGCACATAGGCCAGCGGCTGGATTGTTCCGGCGCGCAGATCAAGCAGCGAACCCGCATAGGCCCTGGTGCCGACCTTGGCTTCCGTTTCCTTCGCGTCCAGCAGCTTCACATTGGCGCCGCGGCGCGCCCATTGCTCACAGCGGTCTTCCAGTTCCTTGAGACCCTTCGCGCCCACAGCGCAATGAAGCGTGCCCTGCTTTTCGACTTCGCAGGCAATCTTGTTTTTCTCGATTATTTCGAAAACCAGCTTCGGGCCATTGCCTAGAACATCGAGCAGGCGCGCACCGTATTTTTCGCCGAGAACGCCCGGCAGATCATCGGGCATCACCCACATGCCCGCATTGACCAGACCGACATTGCGACCCGAACCGCCATAGCCGATCTCGATGCCTTCAAGGACGATCGCCTTGACGCCCTTTTCCGCCAGATGCAAGGCCGTGGAAAGACCGGAGAAACCGCCGCCCACAATCACCACATCCGCCGTCAGGTCGCCTTGCAGCGAGGTCGTCTTCGGAGCAGCCGGAGCGGTCTTTTCCCAAAGACCATGAGAGCGCGGATCGTTCAACATTGAGAGCAACAACCATTTCGTATCGTGGAAGGCACATCGCGTGCCGGACTGCATCTATTTCACGCCGCGAAAGCCGGTTGGACAGCGCTAATTGCGCAACAATTCATTCCGGTTTGGAATGAACCAGTGCCGAATAGTCCGTATTGCCGACCTGACCGGCAATCCACTGGCAGA
The DNA here is from genome assembly GCF_003664555.1 of Ochrobactrum soli. NCBI lineage: Bacteria > Pseudomonadati > Pseudomonadota > Alphaproteobacteria > Hyphomicrobiales > Brucellaceae > Ochrobactrum > Ochrobactrum soli. The sequence continues at coordinate 371,820 of NZ_RCHH01000002.1, forward strand.
ATATCTGCGTCAGCGGATTTTCCAGTTTTCCTTCCGGCACGACGAGATAATAGTCATTCTCGGTGCGCATGGGCTTCTCGAAAAGCAGCACCAGCTCGCCATCGCGCAGTTCCTGCTCGATCAGGTAAAGCGGCAGAAGCGCAAAGCCGAGACCGGCCAGAGCCGCGCCAATCACCATCGAGAACTGGTCGAAACGATGCCCCCGATAGGCCGACTGCCCCTCGACACCGCAGCTTTCAAACCATTGCGCCCACATTTTCGGGCGTGTCGCGAGATGCAGAAGCGGTTCGCTTTCAAGTTCTTCCGGCGCGGAAGGATGGCGGGTTTCCAGCAGGCGCGGGCTTGCAACCGGCACAATCACCTCGCTGCACAAAAAGCTGCAGGTCGCATGCGCCCAGACCGGCTGCCCGTAATGGATGGCAAGATCGTGCGGCTCTTCCTCGAAATCGAACACGCCGGAACGCGACGCGACATTGATCGCGATGCCCGGGTGCTTCTCGACAAAATCCGGAATACGCGGCATCAGCCAGCGCGAGCCGAATGTCGGCAGCGTGGCGACGCTGAACGAAGACGTGGACTGTGCTGAAGCCATCGCGCGCAACATCGTATCTTCGGTCTGGTTGAGAAGACGCCGCACTTCCGGCAGAAACTTGCGCCCGGCATCGGACAGGAGAATGCGCTGGCGGATACGCTCGAACAAAAGCACGCCGAGCTGGCTTTCCAGATCCTTGATCTGGCGGCTGACGGCGCTCTGGGTGAGATTGAGTTCATTGGCCGCCTGGGTAAAACTGCCATGGCGCGCAGCACATTCAAAGGCTTGCAAAGTGGCGATGTCCGGAATCAGTCTCCTGCTTAGCTTCATTCCAATCTCGCATTAACATAGTTGCTTTCAGCGCGATCATAACCGGAAAACGGCTGATATGATACATTTTCATCATAATCCCGTCATGTTTTCGCATTGCTGAATATGACCCCTACAAAGACAGTTTAGGTTCCACGGAAGCATACGCCATGAACGCGCAGAAATTCGTATCGCCAGACGCCATTCGTTCCGCTTTTTCGGCTGCGATGTCCGGCATGTACAGGGAAGAAGTGCCTGCCTACGGCACGCTGATGGAACTCGTCGCGGACGTGAACAGCAAGGTTCTCGCCGACGACAGCCATCTGCACGAACGCCTGACGGAAACTGACTCGCTGGAGCGTATTTCCGAAGAGCGCCATGGCGCCATCCGTCTCGGCACCGCCGCCGAACTTTCCATGATGCGCCGCGTCTTCGCGGTGATGGGCATGTTCCCGGTCGGCTATTACGATCTGAGTGCGGCTGGCGTTCCCGTGCATTCCACCGCTTTCCGTCCGATCGACGATGCCGCGCTGAAACACAATCCGTTCCGCGTCTTCACCTCGCTTCTGCGTCTCGACCTCATTGCCGACGAGAAGCTGCGCGCAGAGTCTGAAGACGTTCTTGCCAAGCGCAACATCTTCACCACTGGCGCCGTTGCTCTGGTCGAGAAGGCCGAAGCCAATGGCGGCCTCAACGATGCCGACGCCAAGGCTTTCGTGGCTGAAGTACTGGAAACCTTCCGCTGGCACGACCACGCCAATGTTTCCGCCGAGCTTTACCATCGCCTGCATGATGCGCATCGCCTGATTGCCGACGTTGTGTCGTTCAAGGGCCCGCACATCAACCATCTGACGCCGCGCACGCTCGACATCGACGCCGTGCAGGACCAGATGCCGGAACGCGGCATCAATCCGAAGGCTGTCGTTGAAGGCCCGCCAACCCGCAAGTGCCCGATCCTGTTGCGCCAAACCTCGTTCAAGGCGCTGGAAGAAGAAGTCTCCTTCATCGGCAGCGACGGCCAATGGACCGCCGGTTCGCACACTGCCCGTTTTGGTGAAATCGAACAGCGCGGCATTGCGCTGACGCCCAAAGGTCGCGGCCTTTACGACAAGCTTCTCAACGACACACGCGCCATTGCCCGTCCGGCTCCGGATGGCTCCAATGCAAGCGCTTACGTCAAGGCGCTGAGCGACACCTTTGCGGCTTTCCCGGACACCTGGGCTGGCATTCGCGAAGCGGGTCTCGGCTACTTCGCCTATTCGGTCAAAGATGCCGCGAAGCTTGCAAGTTTCAAGCCGAACACGGATATCGAGCTTCTCGTCGCCGCTGGCGCGGTGCAGTTCGACCCGCTGACCTATGAAGACTTCCTGCCGGTCAGTGCAGCCGGTATATTCCAGTCCAATCTGGGCGATGACGACACGCAGGAATTCGTGGAAAGCCCGAACCAGAAGCGTTTTGAAGAAGACCTTGGCGCCAAGGTTCTCAACGAATTCGAGCATTATGCCCGCATCGAACGCGAATCCATCGAAGCCGTACAGGCCCGCCTCGGCGGCCTTGAAGCGGCAGAATAAAGTTAAGACATAGAGAGGAAAGCTATGAACACCGCTGTCAGAAAAGTCGACGTGAAGAAGGAAGCCGCAGAGCTTCTCGCCAAGCTCGGTGTTGACGCTGCCGTTTACACCGCAGGCAACCTTGCCGGTTTCAGCCCGGTCACGGGCGAGCAGATCGCATCGGTCAAGACCCACAACAAGGACGACGCCGCCAAGATCATCGACAAGGGCGACGAAGCCTTTCGCGTCTGGCGCAACGTTCCGGCGCCGAAGCGCGGCGAACTGATCCGCCTGCTCGGCGAAGAACTGCGTGCTTCCAAGGAAGATCTGGGCCGTCTCGTTTCGATCGAAGCTGGCAAGATCACTTCGGAAGGCCTCGGCGAAGTGCAGGAAATGATCGACATCTGCGATTTCGCCGTCGGTCTGTCGCGCCAGCTTTACGGCCTTACCATCGCAACCGAACGCGCTGGCCATCGCATGATGGAAACCTGGCATCCGCTCGGTGTTGTCGGCGTCATCTCCGCCTTCAACTTCCCTGTGGCCGTCTGGTCGTGGAACGCGGCTCTCGCCATCGTTTGCGGCAACTCGGTTGTCTGGAAGCCGTCTGAAAAGACCCTCCTCACCGCTCTCGCCTGCGACGCGATCTTCCAGCGCGCCCTGAAGCGTTTCGGCGATGCGCCGGAAGGCCTCTCGCAGGTCCTGCTCGGCGACCGCGAAATCGGCGAAGTGCTCGTGGACAGCCCGAAGGTTCCGGTTCTCTCGGCCACTGGCTCGACCCGCATGGGCCGCGAAGTCGGCCCGCGTCTTGCCAAGCGTTTCGCTCGCGCGATCCTCGAACTCGGCGGCAACAATGCCGGCATCGTCTGCCCGTCGGCCGATCTCGACATGGCACTGCGCGCAATTGCTTTCGGCGCCATGGGCACCGCTGGCCAGCGCTGCACCACGCTGCGTCGCCTGTTCGTTCATGAAAGCGTTTATGACGCTCTCGTCCCACGTCTGCAGAAAGCCTATGCCAGCGTTTCCGTCGGTTCGCCGCTTGAAACCACCGCTCTGGTCGGTCCGCTGATCGACAAGGTTGCCTTCGACAACATGCAGAAGGCCCTCAAGGAAGCTTCCGCCCATGGCGGTAAGGTTCAGGGCGGCGAGCGCGTCGATACCGGCCATGAAAACGCTTACTATGTGCGTCCGGCCATCGTCGAAATGCCGAAACAGGAAGGCCCGGTTCTCGAAGAAACCTTCGCTCCGATCCTTTATGTGATGAAATATTCCGACTTCGACGACGTTCTGGCGAGCCATAACGAAGTTGGCGCCGGCCTGTCGTCCTCGATCTTCACGCTAAACCTGCAGGAAGCGGAACGTTTCCTTTCGGCTGAAGGTTCGGATTGCGGCATCGCCAACGTCAATATCGGCACTTCGGGCGCCGAAATCGGCGGTGCATTCGGCGGTGAGAAGGAAACCGGCGGCGGTCGTGAGTCCGGTTCGGATGCGTGGAAGGGCTATATGCGCCGCGCAACCAACACCATCAACTATTCGAAGGCACTCCCGCTGGCACAGGGCGTTTCCTTCGACATCGACTGATCTTGAAATAAGCTCAAAAGAAAACCCCGCTTCGGCGGGGTTTTTTGTGTTGTAGTCCTACGTATTTTCGGACCGGGATCAAGCTGCGGATTGGTTTGACACCATCGCTTGCTATTTCAACTGCCGAAGGCTCTCTACTCACTTGCACACTGCCACCCATGGCATGTCTGGAGGCAATGAGATTCAGGGCACCCGCTGTTCTTGCATGCATCAAGAGTGGGATATTGCGTCGAAGAATGATGCACTTGCTTGCGATCTGAAACGAAGCGCCGTTTCTTCGGCACCGCTTGAGAAACCCGATACACCTGTTGTGATGTGTTGTTTATCGAAGGTGATGCCATCTGTACTGAAGCCTGTTGTCCGGCATAAGCATATCCTGAAGCGATAAAAGTCGACAATGCAAAGAAAAATAAAGAATACTTTTTCATAAAACCCTCTAATATTTATTTACATTTTAGATTTTATATTATTTTTTCTTAAAATCCACTCCAAGAACTCACTCACAAATATTGATAAAAAGAAACCCCGCAAAAGCGGGGTTCTTTATTGGATTTGTATTGGCGACTAGCGAGATTGTCGTTATGGCGAGCCGAAAATCGTGGCTTTTGAGAACCGGCGCGCAACGTACTGAAGCACGTGAGTATCGGAAACGCAAAAAGACGCGATTTGCAGGGCGCCAGAGCGGCAATATCACCCCATACGCTCGGAAGCGAACGACCCCGGGCTCGCCGGGAAGACGACCGTGCGATTACCGTTGAGGAATGAACGGTGGTGGATATGCGCATGGACTGCGCGGGCCAGTACCTGCGCCTCGACATCGCGACCGATGGAGACGTAATCCGCAGCGCTCTGCGCATGGGTGATGCGCGCCACGTCCTGCTCGATGATCGGGCCTTCATCGAGATCGGCGGTGACGTAATGCGCCGTCGCGCCGATCAGCTTCACGCCACGCTCATAGGCCTGCTTGTAGGGGTTCGCCCCCTTGAAAGATGGCAGGAACGAGTGGTGGATATTGATGATCTTGCCGGACATCTGCTTGCAAAGCTGGTCGGACAGAACCTGCATGTAACGCGCCAGCACGACCAGTTCCGTGCCGGTATCGTTGACAATATCCATCAGGCGCTGTTCGGCTTCCGGCTTGTTGGTCTTGGTGACGGCCACATGATGGAAGGGAATATCGTGGTTCACGACCACCTTCTGATAATCGAAATGGTTCGACACCACGCCGACAATGTCGATCGGCAGCGCGCCGATCTTCCAGCGATAGAGCAGATCGTTGAGGCAATGGCCGAAACGCGAGACCATCAGAAGCGTCTTGGTACGCTTGGCGTTGTCGTGGAAATCGAAATCCATTTCGAATGGTGCCGCAACCGGCTGGAAGCCTTCGCTAAGGGTTTCAAGCGCCACACCTTCTTCCGAAATGAAGCTGACGCGCATGAAGAAACGACCCGTATCGAGATCGTCGAACTGGGCGCTATCAATGATGTTGCAACCCTTAGCCGCAAGGTAACCCGAAATTGCGGCAACGATGCCGCGGGTGGACTTGCAGGTGACGGTCAGGACAAAATTATGCATCGGACTTCCTCAGTTTTCGAAGGCGCAGGCCAAAGCGCGCGCCTTGAAACTAGTTCACGATGCGGTCTCCGCCATGCCAGAATGCGTAATGCACTGACCGGATTGCGCTATCAAGCAACTTTGGAAGAAAGATTGCTCTTATTTGATCAAAGATGCGGATTGCGGTCCCTGTACCGCGCGACAAGTTCCCGGTTCACATCACCGGAACCCGGCATATTCGCGCTGAGATAGATCGGCGCACTGCCGTCATCCACGAGGCGGGACGCAACATCGGCAAAGATCGCATTCAGGATCGTAACGCCCAGTGCCGTTGAAACCGGCCCGACTTTCAGAGCGCTGCCCTCCACTTCCAACACGGCATCGCCCGCAGGCGCATCATTGTCGAGAACGACATCGGCCAGCGAAAGCAACTGCGTGCGTCCTTTGGCAATCGCGCTGGAATAAGTCACCGAAGTGACTGCGATCACCGCAGCGCCCTTCTCGCGGGCATAGCGCGCCGCTTCGATTGGCGCGGCATTGACGCCGGAATTGGACACGACGATCAGCACATCGCCTTCCTGAATGCCGTAGCGGTCGAGGATCGGCAGCACCGCGCCTTCGATACGCTCGAAATGCGAGCTGGCTACGGCCCCATCCTGCAGCATGATCGCACCGCAAAGGATCGGCACGGTGATCGCCAGACCGCCGGCGCGATAATGCAGCTCTTCCGCCATCATGTGAGAATGGCCGGTGCCAAACACATAGACCCGACGGTCGGCGCGCGCGGCGGTGGCAATCAGGTCGGCGGCCTTTTCCATCGGTTCGGCCAGGCGGTCACGCAGGCTCGCCAGACGGGCAATCAGATCGTTGAAATAACGGTCGGTAATAGCTGTCATCTGTCTGCCCCTTACCCGGCTGCCTGTTTCACGCCGGAGCGCCAGGTTGTTTTCGCGAACAACCCGTCATCAAGATGCACCGCATCCATGCGCGTGCCGGGGCGCAGCAATCCGCGATCAGCGAGCCGCAAATAACGGGCCGGATAAAGGCTTGCCATGCGCAGGGCTTCGGCTAGCGTCAATTCCAGTTCCGCCACGCCGAACCGAACCGCCGAGGCCATGTCGAGGTCGGAACCGGCAATGGTGCCATCGGACAGGATCAGCTTGGAGCAGATGCCGCCCGGTACGCGCCGCACGGCGCGACCGTTGATTTCAAAACTCTCCGCATTGGAGCCGACCAGCGCCATAGCGTCGGTGACGAAGAACAGATGCGCGTCGCCGCGCTTGGCGCGCAGCGCCAGACGCAGCGCCATCGGATCAACATGGTGGCCATCGGCAACGATCCCGCACCAGATCTCCGGATGGTCGAGCGCCGCCCCGGCAAGACCGGGCGCGCGATGGCCGATCTGGCTCATCGCGTTGAAGAGATGGGTAACGCTGCGCGCACCGGCATCGAAACGCTTGAAAGCTTCTTCCGCCGTCGTGTCACTGTGGCCAATGCTGACCACCACACCGGCATCGCTCAAACGGCGCACCTGTTCCGGCGTCACCTGTTCGGCGGCCATGGTCACCAATAATGTACCGATCTGTTCGACCGTATGGATATAAAGAGCGATATCGGCGTCATCGACCGGACGCATCAGTTCGGCCAGATGCGCGCCCTTGCGTGCAGGCGCCAGATGCGGCCCTTCAAGATGCAGGCCTGCGACACCCTTGTCGGCTTTCACCGCTTCAACGGCCGCCTCAATGGCGCGGTCACGCACGACAGTCGTATCGGTAATGAGCGTCGGCAGCAGGCTGGTGGTGCCATATTTGCGATGCCCTTCGGCAATCACGAACATGGTTTCCGGCGTCGGCTGATCGTTGAGCATCCGCCCGCCGCCGCCATTGACCTGCGCATCGATAAAACCCGGCGCAATGACGCCACCCTTCACGCGCTCGACCTGATGGGCCTCGCCAAGTGCCGCCTCCGGTACAATGGCCTCGACCTTGCCGTCGCTGAAAACAAGGGCAGACTGATCGTGAAACCGCTCGCCGTCGAAAATCCGCGCACCGGCTATTGCTGATTTTTTTGTCATACCGTCACCGTCACCTTGTTGAGATTGCGCGGCTTGTCGGGATCAAAACCCTTGCGGCGCGTAACCGCTTCAATGACGCGGTAGTAATTGATGAGCGAAACCAGCGGATCAAGATGCGGGCTCCCCGTGCTGGCCGATGGCAGACGGAAGCCCGGCGTTTCGGCATCGGACAAGGTCACGATGCTGGCGCCGAAGGAATGCAACCGCTTCAAGGCCGCGATATTGGTGTCGAAAGCCTCGTCGCGCGGCAAGAAGGAGATGATCGGGAAACCTTCCTCCACCAGTCGCATCGGGCCATGCATCAGTTCGGCCAGCGAAAAGGCTTCCGCATGAATATTGGCGGTTTCCTTGGCCTTCAGGGCGGCTTCCAGCGCGATGGCATAGGCCGTGCCGCGACCGCCCGTGTAAAGCGAGCGCGCATTGAAAAGAAGGTTTTCGACAGCTTCGCGCCCATCGGGGCGGGTTGCGGCAAGCGCTTCCGGCAGACGCTCTAAACCGGCGCGCAGATCGGCATCGCCGCTTGCAGCCGCGACCACGCCCGACAGGGCAGCCACTGCGGCAATGAAGGACTTTGTGGCCGCGACGCTCTTTTCCTCACCGGCATTCAGCGCAAGCACGAGATCCGCCTCTTTCGCCAAGGGGCTGTCCACCACATTGACCACGGCAATCGTCGTCGCGCCGCCCTTTTTGGCTGCGGCCTGTGCTGCCACGATGTCGGGGCTGGCACCGGACTGTGAAACGGTAAAATGCACGCCGCGCGCAAGCTTCAGCTTCGAGCCGTAGACCGAAGCAACCGAAGGCCCGATGGAGGCGACCGGAATACCGAGCGTGATTTCCATCAGATATTTGAAGAATGTCGCCGCATGATCGGAAGAACCGCGCGCCGCCGTGGTGATGACTGCCGGTTCATTCTTCGCGAAAATCTTTGCGATCTCGGCCAGCGTGCCGGCTTCCTTTTCCAGAAGCGTTGCAACCACCGCAGGCGATTGCTCGGTTTCCTGCAACATCAGGGATGGTTGGCTTACCATGGTCATTCTCCAATTTTCAGTTCGGCGACGAAGTCATAGGCGTCGGCGCGATAATGCGAGCGGGTATATTCGACGATACGGTCGTCATCGAGATGCGAGATGCGTTCAATCAAAAGCGCCGGAGCGCCGCGATGCACGCCGAGAAGGCGCGCGGTGCCGGGATCGAGAGTCACGGCGGTCAACCGCTGCAAGGCGCGCACCGGCTTGTAACCGCGCCGCGTCAGCGCGCCATAAAGCGACGCTTCATCGACACGATCCGTATCCAGATAATGGCGCGGCACCACGGCGCGTTCAAAAGCCATCGGCACGCCATCGGCAAGACGCAGGCGGTCGAGCCGTACAATGGACGTATCCACGCCGACGCCGAGCCGAAAGGCTTCATCCGGCGACGGCTTGTCGAGGCGGTTCGTCACCACGCGCGCGCCCGGCTCCTTGCCACGCGACAGCATGTCTTCCGAAAACGATGTCAGCCGCCACAAATGCTGGCTGATGCGCACGGGGCGCTCCGCAACAAATGTACCGCTGCCGCGCCTTGATTCAACCGCACCCTGCGCCAGCAATTCCTTATAGGCATTGCGCACCGTGATGCGCCCCAGCCCAAGCTCCTCGGCCAGGTCGCGCTCCGGCGGCAGACCGACAGCGGGGGCCAGTTTCCCCTCTTCAATCAGTTCACCGAGAATACGCGCCAGATTGCGATAAAGCGGCCCCGTCCGCTGCGGATCGTGCAGGCCGCGCTCTTCGATGGATGTGATTAAGGTGGTTCTATTCATATCCGACATAATAGAACCTATATAGAACCAATAGCAAGTGATGTTTTTATGAAATACGCAAGCGCCCATTCCCGCTGGCTATTTTTGCAAACGCTCGGCGCAATAGGGCCGCGTCAAGCAGGAAGCACCCGAAGAACTGTTCAAATTGGAAGCGGATTGGTTCTAGATTTTCTCAACCAGCTGCCGACCAACAGGGCTGAGTTCGTAGCGTGTGCGCTGGGTTCGCGGGTCTCGTTGCGAAATCCGGATATAGCCACCGTCTGCGCCCAGCAGATTCACCTCACGCAGCACCAGCGCATGCTCGATACCCAGCGCGCGGGCAAAAGTCCGGCTGTCGGCGGCAACGCCCAGCGCCAGTGCGGCGATGATGCCCGCGCTAAATGGTGAAAGATTTTCCGAAGTGGCAACGAGCCTCTCGACCAGCGCCATATAGTCGGCAGCGGTTCCATCCATCAAGCGGCGACCGGTTGAACCGGTCGGAACGAAACGATCACCGATTTCGAGGTCGGCGTGAAACTCTCGTCGCCGGAGCTGCCAAGCGGCACCAGCACATTCATTTCCGGATAATAGCCAGCGATGCAGCCGCGCGGAATATCATAGGGCACGAAGCGGAAGTCGCGCGCGACCCGTTCCAGACCATCGATGAATTCACCGACAATATCGGCGCGGTCGCCCGCCTCGACACCGATATCCGCCATGTCGAGCGGGTTCATGAACACGACCTGCCGCTCGCCATAGACACCGCGATAACGGTCATCCATGCCGTAGATAGTGGTATTGTACTGGTCGTGGCTGCGGAAGGTCTGCAACACATAGCGGCCCGGCTTGCCCCGCGCCTGCTGATGCTCGATGGCCTCGGGCAGCGCGCCGGTCCAGAACGTGGCCTTGCCGTTCGTCGTATTCCATTCCAGTTCACGCGCCGTATTGCGCAGATGGAAACCGCGCGGCACGCGCACACGCTTGTTAAAATCGTAGAAATCAGGCAGCACCCGCGCAATGCGGTCGCGGATCAGGTCGTAATCATCAGCCATTTCCAGCCAATTGACGGGCTTGGGACCGAGCGTCGCATTGGCCATGCCCGCAATGATCGCCACTTCCGAACGCAAATGCGGCGAGGCTGGCGAATTGATGCCGCCCGATCCGTGCACCATGCTCATGGAATCCTCAACCGTGACGATCTGCGCCACGCCCTTGGAATTCAGGTCGATTTCGGTGCGTCCGAGACACGGCAGAATGAAGGATTCCTGCCCCGGCACCAGATGCGAATGATTGAGCTTGGTTGCGATATGCACGGTCAGACGCTGGCTCGACAGTGCTTTCGCGATGATCGGGCTGTCTGGCGTCGCGCGGGCAAAATTGCCGCCAAGCCCGATAAAGGCCTGTGCCGTTCCGTCCAGCATGGCGCCAATGGCGCCGATGACGTTATGGCCCGGCTCACGCGGCACATCGAAACCGAATTCCTTTTCCAGCGCATCGAGAAATGCCTGCGGCGGATTTTCGTTGATGCCGACCGTGCGGTCGCCCTGCACATTGGAATGGCCGCGCACCGGGCAAAGGCCAGCGCCGGGCCTGCCAATATTGCCGCGCAACAGCATGAAATTGGTGATCTCGCGGATGGTGATCACCGAATGGCGATGCTGGGTCACGCCCATGGCCCAGGTGCAGATGACCTTTTCCGCCTGCATATAAATCTCTGCCGCCCGCTCCAGCGATTGCCGCAACAGACCGGACTGATCCTCGATCTCCTCCCACGTCGTCGCATCCACGGCAGTGCGATAGGCTTCGAGCTCGGCGGTATGGGCGCTCAGAAATTCCCGGTCGAGAATGGACGGCTCACCTGCGGCGAGCGCCGCGTCATCGGCTGCGAACACTGCCTTCGCCATGCCGCGAAACGCCGCCAGATCGCCGCCCAGACGTGGCTGGAAATAATCGCTGGCTATCGCTTCGCTGCCGCCATGCAGCATTTCAAGCTTGTTTTGCGGATCGGCAAAACGCTCCAGCCCGCGCTCGCGGATCGGATTGAACACAACGATGCGCGCGCCGCGTTCGGCAGCGCGGCGAAGATCGCCCAGCATACGCGGATGATTGGTGCCAGGGTTTTGCCCGACGACAAAAATCGCATCGGCTTGTTCGAAATCTTCCAGCAGCACCGTGCCCTTGCCGACGCCGACCGACTGCTTCAGCGCCACGCCGCTCGCTTCGTGGCACATATTGGAGCAGTCAGGGAAATTATTGGTGCCATAGGACCGCACGAAAAGCTGATAGAGAAAGGCGGCCTCGTTGGAGGCCCGACCCGACGTATAGAACTCTACCCGATTGGGGTTGTCGAAGGCGCGCAGAAGCTCGCCGATGCGGGCGAGCGCAGCATCCCATTCGACGGCCTCGTATTTGTCAGTCGCCGCATTGTAGCGCAGCGGATGCGTCAGACGACCAGTGTTTTCCAGATCGTAATCGGTCCAGTTGCGCAATTGCGAAACCGTATGCTCGCGGAAAAAGGCGGGCGTGGTGCGCCGGTCGGTCGCCTCCCATGCCACCGCCTTGACGCCGTTTTCGCAGAATTCGAAGGATGAGCCATGTTCCGGATCGCCCCATGCACAACCGGGGCAGTCAAAACCATCGGGCTGGTTGGCCTTGAGCAAGGCACGGGCGCCCGTCAGAGGCGCACCACTGGCAAGCAACTGCTTGCCGCAGCTTTTCAGAGCGCCCCAGCCACCGGCAGCACTTGAGCTTTTGCCGATGAAACCGGTTTTGGAACCCTTGCCATCCTTGCTCATCTCGAAATCCTTGTTGCACTGCGAACGCATACCATGAAGCAAATAGCATAAGCAGAATTGCCGCTCCCTTCAATTGACGACCAATTGATGTCGGTGTTTTGTAGCTTCGCACTTGATTTCGGTCGCGCGATCCTTCATGCGATTGGTCAAGAAAACTTACCACAAGGGGCAAGAGTCATGTCCAACATCGTTGAAATCGCCGATCTGAAGCGGCTCGCCCAGCGCCGCGTCCCGAAAATGTTTTTCGATTATGCGGATTCGGGCGCCTGGACTGAGTCGACCTATCGTGCCAACGAGGACGACTTCAAGAAGATCAAGCTTCGCCAGCGCGTGCTGGTCGACATGACCAACCGTTCGCTGGCAACGACCATGATCGGTCAGGATGTGGCCATGCCGGTCGCGCTTGCGCCGACAGGCCTTACCGGCATGCAGCATGCCGATGGCGAAATGCTGGCCGCACAGGCTGCGGAAGCTTTCGGCGTGCCCTTCACGCTTTCCACCATGAGCATCTGCTCCATCGAGGATGTTGCCTCGGTGACGAAGAAGCCGTTCTGGTTCCAGCTTTATGTGATGAAGGACCGCGACTTCGTGAAGAACCTGATCGGTCGCGCCAAGGCGGCAGGCTGCTCGGCTCTAGTGCTGACGCTCGATCTGCAAATTCTCGGCCAGCGCCACAAGGATATCCGCAACGGCCTGTCCGCCCCGCCGAAGTTCACCCCGAAGCATATCTGGCAGATGGCGACCCGTCCGGGCTGGTGCATGGGCATGATGGGTACGCAACGCCGCACCTTCCGTAACATTGCCGGCCACGCCAAGAACGTGACCGATCTGTCCTCGCTGTCCTCCTGGACGGCAGAACAGTTCGACCCGCAGATGAACTGGAACGACGTGGCCTGGATCAAGGAACAATGGGGCGGCAAGCTGATCCTCAAGGGCATCCTTGATGTGGAAGACGCGAAGATGGCCGCCAAGACCGGCGCCGATGCCATCATCGTGTCCAACCATGGCGGTCGCCAGCTCGACGGCGCGCCGTCGTCCATCTCCATGCTGAAGCCGATTGTCGATGCCGTTGGCGATCAGATCGAAGTGCATGTCGATGGAGGCATCCGCTCCGGTCAGGACGTGCTGAAAGCCCGCGCGCTTGGCGCTCAGGGCGTCTTCATCGGTCGCCCTTTCCTCTATGGCCTCGGCGCCATGGGAAAGGAAGGCGTCACGCTGGCGCTCGAAATCATCCGTAAGGAACTCGACGTCACCATGGCTCTTTGCGGCAAGCGCGATATCAACACCATTGACGCATCGGTCCTGCACTCGGTCGATTTTTAAACGACCACGCCTCTTCTTCCCTCACCCTGAGGAGCCTCTCCTGAGCCTGTCGAAGAAGAGCGTCTCGAAGGGCGAGGGAAAACAGCCACAGCGCCTGCCCTCGCCCTTCGAGGCTTCGCTTCGCTTCGCACCTCAGGATGAGGGAGATGCGTGGCGGATGCATTAATCAATGACATTACGCCCGCGATGACGGCGCTTTCGAAAGCAGCACCGTGCGAATGGCGAAGCTGGAATGGATGCGCGCCACGCCCGGCAAGCGCGACAGGATTTCCTTGTGAATGATCTCGTAAGCCGCCGCATTCTCGGCTTCAACGCGCAGAATATAATCTGCATCCCCCGTCATCAGATAGCATTCCTGCACTTCCGGGTGACGGCGCACCGCCTCTTCAAAGCGGTTGAGATATTCTTCCGTCTGCCGGTCGAGCGTGATGCGCACAATGGCGACCAGCCGTTCGTCACCACCCGATGAACCCACAATGGCCGTATAGCCACGGATGACACCGCCCTCTTCCAAAATCTGCACCCGCCGCAGACAGGCGGATTGTGACAGCCCCACCTCGGCGGCAAGCTGACTGTTGGTCATGCGCCCGTCGCGGCGCAGGCAGCGAATGATGTTCCGGTCTATACTGTCGAGTGTGGCCATGCAGATTCTTCGAATGAAAAGCTAAAACGTGCGCAAGATGTGCCAAAATTCGCATAATCTGCGACAGATAGCAAAAACATTCGAATAGTCTTCGATTAATATATTTCGATACCCTGTCGGGATGCGGCAACGCGTTCGGCGGATAAGGGCAATGACCGTTGCGCAATGGATATGGTTGAAATGTCGATGCATTTTTCGAAAGAGCAAAGCGATCTCGCCGCTGGCGGCGTGTTGACCATCGACCTTGCGGCCTTGCGGCACAATTATACTGCCGTCGCCCGCCATATCGCGCCGACCCGTGCGGCGGCGGTCGTCAAAGCCGATGCCTATGGCCTTGGCGCGCATCGCGTTGCGCCTGCCTTTTATGAAGCGGGTTGCCGCGACTTCTTTGTGGCGCATTTGGGCGAAGCCATCGCGCTGCGGCCCGCCCTGAACCCCGACGCCACACTTTATGTCCTGAACGGCTTGCAGCCCGGAACGGAAGCTGCCTGCGCCCGCGAAGGCATCGTGCCGGTGCTCAACTCGCTGGAACAGGTGGAAAACTGGGCCGCACTCGCAGCCAGCAGCGGCAAGAAACTGCCAGCACTTTTGCAGGTCGATACCGGCATGTCGCGCCTCGGCCTTTCGGCCAAAGAGCTAGACCGGCTGGCGGACAATCTTTCGCTGCTCGACGGCATTGACGTACGCTTCATCATCAGCCATCTGGCGAGCGGCGACGAACCGGAAAATCCGGCCAATGCAAGCCAGCTTGCGACCATGCGCGCCGCTCTGGCTCGGCTGCCGAAGCTGCCGGTGGCCTTCGCCAATTCGGGCGGCAGCTTTCTCGACAAAGCCTATTATTTCGACCTCGCCCGCCCCGGTGTCGCGCTTTATGGCGTCGGCCCCAAAAGCGCTATCGTGCCGGTACTGACACTGTCGGCCCGCGTCATTCAGGTGCGCGACGTGGATAAGGGCGCGGCCATCGGTTATGGCGGCACCTATATCGCACAAGCGCCCATGCGGATCGCCACCATTGCGGTGGGCTATGCCGATGGCTGGTTCCGCGCGCTCAGCAACAAGGGTTCGGCCTTTTACGGCGACACCCGGCTGCCCATCGTCGGGCGCGTTTCGATGGATTCCATCACGCTCGATGTAAGCGCGCTGCCGGAAGGCACGCTCAAGCTCGGTAGCCTCGTGGAACTGATCGGCCCGCACCAGCGGCTGGAAGACGTGGCCAGCCAATGCGACACGATCCCTTATGAAATTCTGACTGCGCTCGGTCATCGCTATGCTCGTATCTACGTGGATAGTGCGCTGTCGAGCCAAAACACATAACAATAAGAGGCGAACATGCAGATTACCGTACTCGGCAGCGGCGTTATTGGCGTCACAACGGCTTACTATCTGGCCAAGCTCGGCCATGAAGTGACGGTCATCGACCGCGAGGAAGGTCCGGCGTTGGAAACCAGCTTCGCCAATGCCGGTCAGGTTTCGCCCGGTTATGCCTCGCCATGGGGCGCGCCCGGCATTCCGATGAAGGCAGCAAAGTGGCTGTTCCAGAAACATGCGCCGCTCGTCATTCGCCCGACTTCCGATCCCAAGCAGTATGTGTGGCTGATGCAGATGCTCGCCAACTGCACGGACAGCCGTTACAAGGTCAACAAGACCCGCATGGTGCGCGTGGCAGAATATAGCCGCGATGTACTTGTCGAGCTGCGCAAGGATACCGGCATCGAATATGACCAGCGTATGCAGGGCACGTTGCAGCTTTTCCGCGAGCAATACCAGCTCGACGGCATCGGCAAGGATATCGAGGTGCTGCGTCAGGACGGCGTGCCGTTCGAAGTTCTCGACCGCGACGACTGCGCGAAAATCGAACCGGCGCTGGCCCGCGTGAAGGACAAGTTCGTCGGCGGCCTGCGCCTGCCGCATGATGAAACCGGCGACTGCTTCAAATTCACCAATGCGCTGGCCAAGATTGCCGAAGGTATGGGCGTAAAATTCCGCTTCGGCGTGAATATCAAGTCGCTGGTTCTATCCGGCGGGCGCGTTTCCGGCGTGGAAACGTCAGACGGTATTCTGACAGCCGACCGCTATGTGGTTGCGCTCGGCAGCTATACGCCCGCGCTCATCAAGTCGCTGGGTCTCAACGCGCCGATCTATCCGGTGAAGGGCTATTCGATCACCGCACCGATCATCGACGAAAGCCGCGCACCGGTCTCGACGGTTCTGGACGAAAGCTACAAGATCGCCATCACGCGCCTCGGCGACCGTATCCGTGTCGGCGGCATGGCCGAAGTGTCCGGCTTCACCAAAGACCTTCCGGCAGCGCGCCGCGCCACGCTCGACCTGTCGGTCAGCGATCTGTTCCCCGGGGGCGACCTCAAGGCCGCGACCTTCTGGTCGGGCCTGCGCCCGATGACACCGGATTCCACGCCAATCATCGGCGGAACCCGCTACGACAATGTGTTCATCAATGCCGGTCACGGTACGCTGGGCTGGACCATGTCCTGCGGCTCGGGCAAGCTTCTGGCCGATCTGGTCAGCGGCAATAAGCCCGACATCCGCGCCGACGATCTCGGTATCTCGCGCTACAACTAAAAGACCCGCCTGCGCGCCGTCAGAAACTCGGCGGCGTGCAGGCGCTGACCACCTCGCAGGCTGTCGGTCCGATACAGCGAAAGCGATGCGGCAGTTTTGAGGAAAAATAATAGGCGTCGCCCGGTCCCAATATGCGCCGGTCGCTGCCCACCGTCACTTCGATGCGGCCCGATATGACGATGCCGCCCTCCTCGCCCTCATGCATCAGCAGCACCTTGCCCGTATCGGAGCCTGGTTCATACCGCTCCTTCAATATCTGCAACGAGCGCGCAAACAGATGGTCGCCCACCTGCCGGTAGGAAATGGGACCTTTGCCGATTTCCACCAGCTCTTCCGCCTGATAGAATACCTTGTGCGGCGTATCCGGCTCCAGCGCGAAAAACTCGGCCATGCCGATGGGAATACCATCGAGAATACGCTTGAGAGCGCCGACCGACGGATTGGACTGGTTGGCCTCGATCAGCGATATGGTCGAGTTGGTCACGCCAGCCCTTTTTGCAAGCTCCCGCTGCGACAGATTCTGCCGCATGCGCACATAGCGTAACCTTCCGCCGATATCGATGCTCATCGGGCATTCCCCTTTGTGTTTATCATGTTCGATATAGCATAATTTTCTGAAACCATCCTCATAAAATCAATAGCTTAAATCCTTGAAGAAAAGGGCTTGTTGCCTTCAAGAAAGCGTGTCCTCCTGCCTGAAAATAGGAGGTTCCCATGCTCACCAAAACCAACGCGCCCAGCCTTGAAAACTTCTGGATGCCGTTCACCGCAAATCGGCAGTTCAAGGCCGCGCCGCGCCTGCTCGCCAGCGCTTCGGGTATGTATTACACCGACACCGACGGCAATCAGGTTCTCGACGGTACGGCAGGTCTTTGGTGCTGCAATGCCGGTCATGGCCGCAAGCGGATCACTGAAGCCGTTGAGCGCCAGATTTCCACGATGGACTTCGCGCCGACCTTCCAGATGGGCCACAATGTTGCTTTCGACTTTGCCGAAAAACTCGCCGCGATTGCGCCGGGTGGTCCGGCTGCGCAGCTTGATCGCGTATTCTTCACCAATTCCGGTTCGGAATCGGTCGATACCGCACTGAAGATCGCCATCGCCTATCAGCGCGCCATCGGTCAGGGCACCCGCACCATGGTTCTGGGTCGCGAAAAAGGCTATCACGGCGTTGGTTTCGGCGGCATTTCGGTGGGTGGGCTGGTCAACAACCGCCGCGTCTTCCCGCAGATTCCCGCCGACCATATGCGCCACACGCTGGATATCGAGCGCAATGCCTTCTCGAAGGGCTTGCCGGCGCATGGCATCGAACTGGCCGACGATCTGGAACGTCTGGTCCAACTACACGGCGCTGAAAAGATTGCCGCCGTCATCGTCGAACCCATGTCCGGTTCCGCTGGCGTCATATTGCCGCCGAAGGGCTACCTGGAACGCATCCGCGCCACCGCCGACAAGCACGGCATCCTGCTGATCTTCGATGAGGTCATCACCGGTTTCGGTCGTCTCGGCACCCCGTTCGCGGTCGATTATTTCGGCGTCATTCCCGATCTCGTCACCACCGCCAAGGGCCTGACCAACGGCGCTATTCCAATGGGCGCGGTCTTTGCGAGCCGCAAGGTCCATGACGGCCTGATGACCGGCCCGGAAAACGCAATCGAGCTTTTCCACGGCTACACCTATTCCGGCCATCCGGTCGCTTCCGCTGCTGGTCTCGCAACGCTGGAAATCTATGCCGAGGAAGGCCTGCTGACCCGTGGTGCGCAGCTTGCCGATCATTGGCAGGAAGCGCTGCACTCGCTGAAGGACGCGCCGAATGTCACCGACATCCGTAACCTCGGTCTGGTCGGCGCCATCGAATTGTCGTCGCGCAAGGACGCACCGGGCGCGCGCGCCTATGACGTCTTCGTGGATTGCTTCAAGAAGGGTCTGCTGATCCGCGTCACCGGCGATGTGATTGCATTGTCGCCGCCGCTGATCGTGGAAAAGGAACAGATCGACACGATCGTTTCGGTCATCCGCGACGCCCTGAAGCGCGCCGCTTAAGGCGTAGTGAAACGCGCGGTGTGATCGCCACCCCGATCACGCCGCCTCTTGGCCGCCGCTCCCACTGCGGCGGCTTTTTTCTTTTTGGAATTACCCCTGCGACGGCGTGAATCTGGCCACCAGCGCGTGGCTGTCGCCGGGATAGGTGAAGCGCACATGCGTCACCGGCAGATCGGCATTCCAGGTCTGGCGTTCGATCACCAGACAGGGCGAGCCCGGCGCAATATCGAGCAATGCGGCATTTTCCGGAGAAGCGGCAATGGCGCGAATGGAGTGCTGGGCGCTACTCCACGGCACGCAGGCCACGAGCCATGGACCGGGCGAGTGTTCGGAAAAATCCGCCCCCGCCGCATCCGGCACGGCGGCCAGATTGATGATGCGTTCTTCCAACGCAAACACCCGCTGCCCGGCATGATGACGGCAGACCAAATCGATGATCTGCGTGTGGCGCGGAATATCGATCTTCTGCGCGTCGGCTGGCCCGCTCAGACGGTCCCAGCGCTTGAGCAGTTCGAAGCGATAGGGCGCGCCAAGTGCTGCAACCTCATCGCGAATATCATGGATTTCTAGAATGGCGGCCTGCGAACTCGGAAACGAAACGAAGCTGCCCGATTTGCGCTTGCGCTCGATCAGACCGGCCTTGGCAAGCTGAGTCAGCGCCTTGTTGACCGTCATGCGCGAGCAGCCATATTGCTCGGTCAGTTCATGTTCGAACGGAATACGGTGCCCCGGCGCCCACTCTCCAGACAGGATGCGCGATTCAATATCGTCCAAAATACGCTGATGCAGTGAAAGCACCGGGCCGTCTTTTGCCGCTGAACCGTCATCCGCCATGCTATTCCCCCTTTGTTTCCCACTTTTGCAGGAATTTCTTCAGCCGAGCAATTCGCCAATCGTTTTCTGAAAAGCACGCTCCGCCTGATCCCGCAAGCGGTGACGACCGCCCTCCACCTGTTTCACGCCGCGTACCCACACGTCACTGACCTGGGCTCGACCGGCAAAAATCCAGCCATCCAGCACGGCATCGCCCTTGGCATGAGGCAGCCGCGCCATATCCAGCGCGACAAAATCCGCCGACGCGCCAAGCTTCAACCCGTCATCGGCGCGACCCATCGCGATGTTGCCGCCGCGCACCGCGCCTTCGAACAAGGCGCGCCCCGTGGAGGCTTCGCTTTCGGCCAGCACATTGCGGGCGCGATGTTGGAGGCGCTGCGAATATTCAAGCTGCCGCAACTCGTCGCCAATACCGATCAGCACATTGGAATCCGAACCGACGCCAAACTTGCCGCCTGCTTCCGCAAAAACCGTCGCATTGAAGGTTCCGTCGCCGAGATTGGCTTCCGTCACCGGGCAAAGACCGGCAATAGCACCGGCTGCGGCCATGCGCCGGGTTTCATCGTCGGTCATATGGGTCGCATGGATGAGGCACCAGCGCGAGGACAACTCCTGATTATCGAGAAGCCACTCGACAGGACGCTTGCCCGCCCAGGCAATGCAGTCTTCCACTTCCTTTACCTGTTCGGCCACATGGATATGCACCGGCGCATCGGGCAAAAGCTTCGTCACGACGTCCAGTTCATCCGGCGTTACGGCGCGCAGGCTGTGCGGCGCAACGCCCAAAACTGCGCTGTCGAAATTGGCCAGCGCTCGGCTGCAGCCTTCGATCAGTCGCGCAAAGTGGTCCGGATCATTGATGAAACGGCGCTGGCCTTCATTGGGCGCGCTGCCGCCGAAACCCGAATGCGCATAGAAAACCGGAAGCAGCGTCAGGCCTATGCCCGCCGCGCTGGCTGCAGCCACAATGCGGTCGGCCATCTCGGAGAGATTGGCGTAAGGCGTGCCGTCGCGGTCGTGATGCAGATAATGAAACTCGCCAACGCGGGTAAATCCGGCTTCCAGCATGTCGACGTAAAGTCGCAGAGCCACAGCTTCGGCCTGTTCGGGCGACATGGCGAGCGCGAATTTGTACATGATCTCGCGCCAGCTCCAGAACGAATCGGCAGACGGCCCGCGCCTTTCGGCAAGCCCCGCCATCCCGTACTGGAAAGCGTGGCTGTGCAGGTTCGGCACGCCTGCGATGATCGCCGCGTGGCGCTCGTCCCCAGCTCCCGCCGCTTTATCCGCCTCCAACGAGGTGATCTTTCCACCGGCAATGCCAATGCGAACATTCTCAGCCCAGCCATTATCGAGAAGCGCCTGACCGGCATGGATGAAACGCTGTTCAGACTTGGCTGCTGACATGAAAATTAACTCCTCGAATGTTCCCGCGCATTTTTTCTCTTGGCTGCGCCTCTGATATGTATATACATTATCAAAAAACAGGGGAAGCGAGAAAACGCTCATGCTCAAGAATTCAGGCATCGTTTTTATCAATGCGCGGATTGCGACGCTGGAGGAAGACGCGGACGGCCTTGGCCTCATCGAGAATGCAGCGCTTGCCGTTAAGGACGGCAAGATCGCATATGTCGGCCCGCAGTCCGCTCTGCCCGAAGACTATGCGTCTTATGAGAGAATCGATTGCGAAAACCGGCTGATCACGCCGGGCCTCGTCGATTGTCACACGCACCTCGTCCATGCCGGAAATCGCGCGCATGAATTCGAGCTGCGCTTGCAGGGCGCTTCCTATGAAGAAGTTGCCCGCGCCGGTGGTGGCATTGTTTCATCGGTCAAGAACCTGCGCGCGGCCAGCCAAGACGATCTGGTGCGTGAAACCCTGCCCCGTCTCGATGCGCTGATTGCCGAAGGCGCCACCACGGTTGAAGTCAAGTCCGGTTACGGTCTCGACCGCGACAGCGAAATCAAGTCGCTGAAAGCCGCCCGTCGGCTGGGTGCAGAACGCGACGTTGCAATCCGCACCACGTTCCTTGGCGCCCATGCCTTGCCGCCGGAAATGAACGGCGACAAGGCCGCTTATATCGACCGCGTCATCAACGATATGCTGCCAGCCATCGCAGCTGAACAACTGGCCGATGCGGTGGATGGTTTCTGCGAAGGCATCGCCTTTCTGCCGGATGAAATCGCCCGTGTGTTTGATGCGGCCAAGGCGCATGGCATTCCGGTCAAGCTTCACGCCGACCAGCTTTCCAATCTTCATGGCGCAGCCCTTGCCGCATCCTATGGTGCGCTTTCCGCCGACCATCTCGAATATACCGATGCGGATGGTGCCGCCGCCATGGCCAAGGCCGGAACAGTCGCCGTGCTGCTTCCCGGCGCTTACTATTTCATCCGCGAAACCCAGAAGCCGCCAGTCGAAGCCTTCCGCGCAGCGGGCACAAGGATGGCGCTTGCCACCGACAACAATCCCGGCACATCGCCGCTGACCTCGCTGCTGCTCACCATGAATATGGGCGCAACTCTGTTTCGCATGACGGTGGATGAATGCGTCGCGGGCGTCACCCGCGAGGCTGCGCGGGCGCTCGGCATTCTCAACCAGACCGGAACGCTCGAAACCGGCAAGGACGCCGATCTCGCCATCTGGAACGTCGAGCGCCCCGCCGAACTCGTCTATCGCATTGGCTTCAACCCGCTGTGGAAGCGGGTTTTCAAGGGCCATATCTAACTATCCGCAACGGAGCCTGTCATGACCATCATCCTCAAGCCTGGTTCTGTCCCGCTTGAAACGCTGGAAACCATCTATCGCGTTGCGGTTCCCGTGCGCATTGACCCCGCCTTTCATGCCGGTGTCGAAAAGGCGGCTGCGCGCATTGCCGAAATCGCAGCCGGTGACGAACCTGTTTACGGCATCAATACCGGCTTTGGAAAACTCGCCTCGATCCGCATTGCGGCGGGCGATGTCGCCACGCTTCAGCGCAACCTGATCCTGTCGCATTGCTGCGGCGTTGGCGACGCTTTGCCGGAAAATATCGTGCGCCTCATCATGGCGCTGAAGCTGATTTCGCTCGGTCGTGGCGCATCCGGCGTGCGGCTTGAAGTCATCACGCTTCTCGAAGACATGCTGGCAAAAGGCGTGATCCCGATGATCCCCGAAAAGGGTTCCGTCGGCGCGTCAGGCGACCTTGCACCGCTGGCGCATATGACTGCCGCCATGATTGGCGAAGGTGAAGCCTTCTATCAGGGCGAGCGCCTCTCCGGCGCAAAAGCACTGGAAAAGGCCGGTCTGAAGCCTGTCGTGCTTGCCGCCAAGGAAGGTCTGGCGCTGATCAACGGCACGCAGACTTCGACTGCCCTTGCGCTGGCCGGGCTTTTCCGCGCCCATCGTGCCGCGCAGACGGCACTGATCACCGGCGCATTGTCCACCGATGCGGCTATGGGATCGGATGCGCCGTTCCATGAGGAAATCCATACGCTGCGCGGTCATAAGGGACAGATCGATGCGGGCCGGGCATTGCGCAGCCTGCTCGAGGGCTCGGTCATTCGCCAGAGCCATCTCGAAGGCGACCAGCGCGTGCAGGACCCCTATTGCATCCGCTGCCAGCCGCAGGTCGATGGTGCCTGCCTCGACATTCTGCGGCAGGCAGCCCGCACGCTGGAAATCGAAGCCAATGCGGTTACCGACAATCCGCTCGTTCTCTCGGACGGACGTGCCGTATCGGGCGGCAATTTCCACGCCGAACCGGTTGCCTTCGCCGCCGACCAGATTGCGCTTGCCGTCTGCGAAATCGGCGCTATCGCCCAGCGCCGTATCGCGCTACTGGTCGATCCGGCGCTGTCGTTTGGCCTTCCGGCCTTCCTCGCCCGCAAGCCGGGCCTCAATTCCGGCCTCATGATCGCGGAAGTCACCTCCGCCGCGCTGATGAGCGAAAACAAGCAGATGGCGCACCCGGCGTCGGTCGATTCCACGCCGACCTCGGCCAATCAGGAAGACCATGTGTCCATGGCCTGCCACGGTGCGCGCCGCCTGTTGCAGATGACGGCCAATCTCAATGCCATTATCGGCATCGAGGCGCTGACCGGCGCACTCGGCGTCGAGCTGCGCGAGCCGCTGACCACCAGCCCGGAACTGGCCAAGGTCATCGCCGTGTTGCGCGGGCGCGTGCCGACACTGGAGGACGACCGCTATATGGCCGACGACCTGAAGAATGCCGCCGAGCTGGTGGCTGACGGTGCGCTTGCCGGGGCGGTTTCGGACCGCATCCTGCCAGCGCTGGAGGCGTGATCATGAGCCCGTTCGAAGTTCGTCAGGGCACTTCGCCCGTCATTCTTGGCCTTCCACACACCGGAACCGATGTGCCGCAGGATATTTTTGCGCGGCTCAACGACAATGGCAAAATTCTTGCCGACACCGACTGGCATATTCACAGGCTTTATGACGGTCTCATCGACGGCGCGACCATGGTGCGCGCCACCTTCCACCGCTATTGCATCGACGCCAATCGCGACCCGGAAGGTGTGAGCCTCTATCCGGGGCAGAACACCACCACGCTGATCCCGGAAACCGACTTTGACGGGCTGTCGATCTGGAAGGATGGAGAAGCGCCGACCGAAGCCGACATTGCCGACCGTGTCGCCCGCTTTCACGCCCCCTATCACGCGGCGCTGGCCGCCGAGATCAGCCGTGTGAAGGCAATCCACGGCGTCGCCATCCTCTATGATTGCCATTCGATCCGGTCGCATATTCCCTTCCTGTTTGAAGGCAAATTGCCCGATTTCAACATCGGTACGGATATGGGCAAGACCTGCGATCCCAAGATCGAGGCGGCGGTCGTCGAAGTGACCGGCGAGGCGGAAGGTTACACGTCGATCCTCAATGGCCGGTTCAAGGGCGGCTGGACGACACGCCATTACGGCAAGCCGGAAACCGGCGTCCACGCCATCCAAATGGAGCTTGCCCAATCGACCCATCTTGCGACGGAAGCCGTTCCCTTCGCCTATGACGAGGCCAAGGCGGACAGGCTGCGCGTCCATCTCAAAACCCTTTTGCAGCGGCTGGAAAAGCTCGCGCACGACCTGAAATCCTGAGGAGAACACCATGTCGAACCCACGCCATAACGAGCGCGAAGTCCGAGCGCCGCGCGGAGACGAACTCAACGCCAAGAGCTGGCTGACCGAAGCGCCGCTGCGCATGCTGATGAACAATCTCGATCCCGATGTGGCCGAGCGTCCGCATGAGCTGGTGGTTTATGGCGGCATTGGCCGCGCGGCCCGCACATGGGACGATTTCGATCGCATCGTCGCGACCCTCAAGACGCTCAATGAAGATGAAACCCTGCTGGTACAGTCCGGCAAGCCGGTCGGCGTTTTCCGCACCCACAAGGATGCGCCGCGTGTTCTGATCGCCAATTCCAACCTCGTTCCGCATTGGGCGACCTGGGATCATTTCAACGAACTGGATAAGAAGGGTCTCGCCATGTATGGCCAGATGACCGCCGGTTCTTGGATCTATATCGGCGCGCAGGGCATCGTTCAGGGCACGTACGAAACCTTTGTCGAAGCCGGTCGCCAGCATTTTGGCGGCAACCTCACCGGCAAGTGGATTCTGACCGGCGGCCTTGGCGGCATGGGCGGCGCGCAGCCCTTAGCGGCGGTCATGGCTGGCGCCTGCTGCCTCGCCGTGGAATGTGACGAAACCCGCGCCGATTTCCGCCTCCGCACCCGTTATGTCGATGAAAAGACCGACAGCCTCGATGAGGCGCTGGCCAAGATCGAAGCCTGGACCAAGGCAGGCGAGGCAAAGTCCATCGCGCTGATCGGCAATGCGGCGGAAATCTTCCCGGAACTCGTCAAGCGTGGCGTGAAGCCGGATATCGTCACCGACCAGACTTCCGCGCATGACCCGGTGCATGGCTATCTGCCGCTCGGTTGGACCGTCGCCGAATGGCGCGCGAAACAGGAAAGCGACCCGAAAGCCGTCGAAAAGGCCGCGCGCGCTTCGATGAAACTCCATGTGCAGGCGATGGTCGACTTCTGGAACATGGGCATTCCGACCCTCGACTATGGCAACAATATTCGTCAGATGGCACTGGAAGAAGGCCTTGAAAATGCCTTTGCCTTCCCCGGCTTCGTCCCTGCCTATATTCGCCCGCTGTTCTGCCGTGGTGTCGGCCCATTCCGTTGGGCTGCCCTTTCCGGTGACCCGGAAGATATCTACAAGACCGACGCCAAGGTGAAGGAACTGCTGCCCGACAACAAGCACCTGCACAAATGGCTGGACATGGCGCGTGACCGCATCGCCTTTCAGGGATTGCCCGCGCGCATTTGCTGGGTTGGCCTTGGTGATCGCCATCGTCTCGGCCTCGCCTTTAACGAAATGGTCCGCAATGGCGAGCTGAAAGCGCCGATCGTCATCGGTCGCGACCATCTCGACAGCGGCTCCGTCGCCTCGCCAAACCGCGAAACGGAAGCCATGAAGGACGGTTCGGACGCCGTATCCGACTGGCCGCTGCTCAACGCCCTCCTCAACACCGCTTCGGGCGCGACCTGGGTGTCGCTGCATCACGGCGGCGGCGTCGGCATGGGCTTCAGCCAGCATGCGGGCATGGTCATTTGCTGCGACGGCACGGAAGATGCGAACCGCCGTCTGGAGCGCGTCTTGTGGAACGATCCGGCCACCGGCGTCATGCGCCATGCCGATGCGGGCTATGAAGAAGCGCTCGACTGGGCGAAAAAGCAGGGCCTGCGCCTGCCCGGCATTCTGGGGAACTGAGGTCGAATGGCCGTCGCTCTTCTAAAAGCTGAAAATCATCGCCGCATGCCGTGGAAAAATGGCGGCGGCGTGACGGTCGAGATCGCGATCCACCCGCAAGGGGCGTCCGTCGATGATTTCGACTGGCGCGTCTCCATGGCGAGCGTCGCAAATGACGGTCCGTTTTCCCTCTTTCCCGGCATCGACCGCAGCTTGTCGGTGCTCGAGGGCGACGGCATTGTGCTTGATGTCGAAGGCCACAAAAGCACCCTCACCCGCGAAAGCGAACCCTTTGCCTTTGCTGCCGACAGCCAGTCGTCGGCGCAGCTGATCGGCTCGGTCATCACCGACCTCAATGTCATGACCCGGCGTGGCCGCTATACACATCACGTCCGCCGCATCACCGGCAACGAAGCTGCGGCGACGTTGGAAACCAGGGCCAAGGGCGAAACGCTGCTTATTTTCTGTGCAGAAGGAGAATTTGCACTCAAGTCCGATACCGGGCTCACGCATCTGGGTTCCCATGATGCGGTGGTCCTAGACGGTCTTGCGGCGAGCGCTATCGAAATAAAGGGTAAGGGAGACCTGTTCCTGATTACGATTATTGCAATCGGATCAGGGATTTAAATAATTTCCAACAGAAATGCCCGCAAAGAAATCTTTGTCGGCATCTCTGGACAGGAAGGACGGTCCTGCTAATTTGCTCGGATCGATATGTATAGGCTTATAATCACATAAAAGGGGTACTATTCATGAAGAAATCGTGGTTTGCAGGTGTTGCACTGGCAGCATTCGCTTTTGCTTCCGCCGCTCAGGCCGAGACTGCCGTTTCCATCGGCTTTTCGGGCTGGACGGGTTTTGGCCCGCTGACGCTCGCCAAGGAAGCGGGCATTTTCAAGAAGCACGGACTGGACGTCACGCTGAACAAGATTCCGCAGGCAAGCCGCCATCTGGCGCTGGCATCGGGTGACATTCAGTGCGCCGCCACCACCGTTGAAACCTGGATTGTCTGGAACGCGGCTGGCGTGAAGTCCAAGCAGATTTTTCAGATGGACAAGTCCTACGGTGCCGACGGCATTGCCGTGCGCGCCGACGTCAATTCCTTCGCCGATCTGAAGGGCAAGACCATTGCCGCTTCCGCACCGGGCACCTCGCCTTACTTCCTGCTGGCCTTCATGCTCGCCAAAAACGGCATGACCACCAAGGATGTGAAGGTCGTCAACATGGAGCCGGGACCGGCAGCACAGGCATTCGTGGCTGGCCAGAATGACGCCGCCATGACCTATGAACCTTATCTCTCGACCGTGCGCGCTGCGCCCGACAAGGGCAAGATTCTCGCCACCACGCTCGACTATCCGGCTGTGACGGATACGGTTGGCTGCACGCCTGCCTTCCTCGAAAAGAACCCGGAAGCTGCCAAGGCGCTTGCCGACAGCTATTTCGAAGCGCTGGAGCTGATCGCTGCCGACAAGGACAAGGCCTATGAAATCATGGGCAAGGACGTGAAGCAGTCGGGCAAGGAATTCGGTGCTTCTGCCGAATATCTGCGCTGGCAGGACAAGGCCGCCAATCACAAGTTCTTCGAAGGCGATTTCAAGGCATTCTCCGCCGAAGCGGCTGATCTGCTGTTGCAGGCTGGCGTGATCAAGTCGAAGCCGAACCTCGATGACATCGTGGATACGAGCTTCATCAAGTAAGATCGGTTTCTGCAACAGTTCCGGGCGGCGACGCCCGGACCGACCTCTCCCCTTCCGTCTTCCTGTGAAGACGGGCGCGCGACTGAACGGACAATGTCATGCAGCCTTTGCAGCCGATAGGCAACACGACCCGGATCTTACTGGGCATCCTGTTTTTCATTCTATTTTTTGTGTTCTGGGGCATCGCCACGCTTGGCGGCTTCGTCTCCTCAACCTTCCTCGCCGATCCCATCACCATGATGAAAGACGGCTATGACCTCATTGCCAATCAGGGCTTCCTGTCCGATATCGGCATGACGGTCTGGCGCGTGCTGGGCGGCTTCGTGCTTGCAAGCATCGTGGCCATCCCGCTCGGTGTCGCCATGGGCGCCTATAAGCCCATCGAAGCGCTGCTGGAGCCTTTCGTCTCCTTTGCGCGCTATCTGCCGGCTTCAGCTTTCGTGCCGCTCTTGATCCTGTGGTCCGGCATCGGCGAAACGCAAAAGCTGCTTGTCATCTTCATCGGCGCGGTGTTCCAGATCATCCTCATGATCGCGGTCACCGTCGCCAATACCCGCCGCGATCTGGTCGAGGCCGCCTATACGCTTGGCGCATCGAACAGCGGCATCATCCGCCGCGTGCTTATGCCTGCCAGCGCTCCGGACATTGCCGAAACGCTGCGCCTCGTGCTCGGCTGGGCGTGGACCTATGTGATCGTCGCCGAACTCATCGGCGCATCGTCGGGCATCGGTTATATGATCATCAACAGTCAGGCGCTGATGGCCACCGGCCAGATCATTTTCGGCATCATCGTCATCGGTGTGATCGGCCTGATTTCCGACCTTGCCTTCAAATATTTCAACCGCTGGCTCTTTGCATGGAGGTTCGCGTAATGGCTCCCAAGACCGATCAGAAACTGGTTGTTAAGGGCGTCAGCCGTACCTTCCCCGGCGTGCACGGCGGTAAGCCGACGCTGGCGCTACAGGCAACCGATCTCATCATTCCGAAGAACGACTTCGTCACCATTCTCGGCCCTTCGGGCTGCGGCAAGTCAACGCTTCTGCGCATCATCGCCGGTCTCGACAAGCCGACGACGGGCACGGTGACGCTGGAAGGCAAGCCAGTTACCGGACCGGGTGCTGATCGCGGCATGGTGTTCCAGTCCTATACGCTGTTTCCATGGCTCACCATCCGCCAGAATGTCGGCTTCGGCCTGCGCGAAAAGGGTACGCCGGAAAAGGAGGCCCGCGAAATCGTCGATAGCTATATCGACAAGGTGGGGCTGCGCGGCTTTGAAAATCACTGGCCGAAACAGCTTTCGGGCGGCATGCAGCAGCGCACAGCCATTGCCCGCGCGTTGGCCAATGATCCGAAAATCCTGTTGCTCGACGAGCCGTTTGGCGCACTCGACAACCAGACGCGCGGTCTGATGCAGGAATTGCTGCTCGGCATCTGGGAACGCGAGCAGAAGACAGTGCTCTTCGTCACCCACGATATTGAAGAGGCGATCTTCATGGCCACGCGCGTGGTCACGATGACGGCGCGGCCGGGCAAGATCAAATCGATCACGCCGGTCGATATCGCGCATCCGCGTTCCTACCACATCAAGGCAAGCCCGGAATTTTCCGAACTGCGCCTGAAACTGACGGAAGAAATCCGCAGCGAAGCCATTGAAGCAGCGAGACAGGCTGCCTGAAAATAACGGTTTCTTGAGAATATCGGGTGGATAGAGCCGTTTCTATTTTACGGAAACGTCGGAACTGCTCTATCCATTTGTTTTCACGCATTATCCTACGCAAAACCGCTTCGCACTTTTGCTGGAAATGCTCTATGAAAGGGCTGCGACATCCGTCGCGGCCCTTTCTTTTCAGGACAAACCCAAATGGCCGTTTCAGCAGAAGACCTCGAGAACCGTATTGTCTACGTCAACGGTGACTATGTTGCCGCGCGCGATGCCCGCATTTCCATCTTCGACCGGGGTTTTCTCTTCGGCGACGGCATTTATGAAGTGACCGCCGTGCTGGAGGGCAAGCTGATTGACAGCGGCCCGCATATGACGCGCCTGCGCCGCTCCACCGGCGAAATCGGCATTCCGATGCCGTTGAGCGAAGACGAAATCGTCGCCATCGAGCGCGAACTGGTGCGCCGCAACAGTCTGACCGAAGGCATGGTCTATCTCCAGATCACCCGTGGCGATGGTCGCGACCGCGATTTCGTGCCGGGCAAGGACCTGAAACCGTCGGTGGTCCTGTTCACGCAGGCAGCGAACCTGCTCGACAAGCCTGCGCTGAAAACCGGCGCGCGCGTACTCTCGCTGGGCGACCTGCGCTGGAAGCGCCGCGATATCAAGACGGTGTGCCTGCTGCCGCAAGCGCTCGCCAAGGAAATCGCCAAAAATGCCGGTTGCGACGAAGCCTGGATGATCGAGGACGGCTATGTCACCGAAGGCGCATCGTCCACCGCCTATATCGTGACCGAGGATGATGTCGTCGTCACACGCCCCAACAGCAATGCCATCCTGCCCGGCTGCACGCGCCTGTCGCTGCTGCAACTGATCGCCGAGACCGGCATGAAGCTGGAAGAGCGCCTCTTCACCATCGATGAAGCCTATGCGGCCAAGGAAGCTTTTCTCACCAGCGCAGGTACTTTCGTCACGCCGATCACCGTGATCGACGAGAAGACTATCGGCACCGGCAAGCCCGGCCCGGTCGCCCAGCGCCTGCGCGAGATCTATCTCAACCACGCACGCCGCACCGCGATCTGAGTTGTGACGCACCCATTTTCCCTCCCTCCTCATCCTGAGCTTGTCGAAGGATCGAAGGGCTGAGGGAAAACCCACAGCGCCTGCCCTCGTGCTTCGACCCTTCGACAAGCTCAGGATGATGCTTCGCTTCGCTCCGCACCTCAGGATGAGGGACATGCGTCGCGCTCAAAACAAAACCGCGCCGGAATTGCTTCCGGCGCGGTTTCGAGCTTCGCCAGCCCCCGCAAAGGCGAAACATCAGGCGTATTTTGGTTATGGCGAGCCGAAAATGGTGGAGTTTGAGAACCGGCGCGCAGCGTACTTAAAGGTACGTGAGCACCGGAAGCGCAAAACAACGCCATTTGCAGGCCGCCAGAGCCGAAATATCAACGCTTCTGGTTGTAGACGTCGATGCAGACGGCACCCAGCAGCACGATCCCCTTGATGACCTGCTGATAGTCGATGCCGATGCCGAGGATCGACATGCCGTTGTTCATCACGCCCATGATCAGCGCGCCGATCACCGCACCCGTCACGCGACCGACACCGCCATAGGCCGATGCGCCGCCGATGAAGCAGGCCGCGATCACGTCCAGTTCGAAACCGATACCGGCCTTGGGTGTTGCCGTATTGAGACGCGCTGCGAAAACCAGACCGGCTAGGGCCGCCAGCACGCCCATATTGACGAAGGCAAGGAAGGTCAGCCGTTCGGTCTTCACACCGGAGAGCTTGGCCGCATGGCGGTTGCCGCCGACCGCATAGATTTGGCGACCGATCACCGTGCGGTTGGTGAGGAACGCATAGGCTGCAATCAGCACCGCCATGATGATCAGCACGTTCGGCAGGCCGCGATGCATGGAGATCAAGAGCGACAGATAGGCAATCGCTGCGAAGAACAGGATGTTCTTGATGACGAACAGGCTGAACGGCTCCGTTTCCACCTCATGGGCGATATGGCGCGCACGGGACTTGGCATTCTGCCAGATCATGAAACCGGCCAGAAGCACGCCGATGATCAGCGAGGTGAGATAGACGCCGCCCGCGGTGGTGCCGATGATTTCAGGAATGAAGCCCGAGGAAAGTTTCTGGAACACGACCGGGAACGGACCGACCGACTGGCCGCCGAGCACGGCCAGCATCAGGCCCTTGAACACCAGCATGCCCGCCAGTGTGACGATGAAGGACGGTATGTTGAAATAGGCGACCCAGAAACCCTGCAACGCGCCGATCAGCCCACCGACCAGCAGGCAGAGAATGGCGGCAATCGGGAAAGGCACGCCCCATTTCACCATCATCACCGCGGCCAGCGCGCCGATGAAACCGCACACCGAACCGACCGACAGGTCGATATGGCCGGTCACGATGATGAGCAGCATGCCGAGCGCCATGATGACGATATAGCTGTTCTGCAACACCAGATTGGTCAGGTTCAGCGGCTTCATCAGCACGCCGCCGGTGACGATCTGGAAGAAGATCATGATCGCGACGAGCGAGAGCAGCATCCCGGATTCGCGCAGATTGTTCTTGAGATAACGCCCCACACTACTGGTCTGGTTGCTTCCGATGATAGTCTCGCTCATTG
Source organism: Ochrobactrum soli (assembly GCF_003664555.1). Lineage (NCBI taxonomy): Bacteria > Pseudomonadati > Pseudomonadota > Alphaproteobacteria > Hyphomicrobiales > Brucellaceae > Ochrobactrum > Ochrobactrum soli. Next base: position 404,161 of record NZ_RCHH01000002.1, read on the forward strand.
CCGTTTTCCCTTGTTCCGCATGATGGCGCGCATGATGTTTTCCTGCGTGGCTTCCTCGCCGGCGACTTCGCCGACGAAAGCGCCTTCATGCATGACGACGATGCGGTCGCAGATGCCGATCAGTTCCGGCATTTCCGAAGAAATGACGACCACGCCCTTGCCGCTCTCCGCCAGTGAATTGATGATGGTGTAAATGTCGTATTTCGCGCCGACATCGATGCCGCGCGTCGGTTCGTCGAGGATGAGCACATCCGGCCCGGTGAACAGCCATTTCGACAGCACCACCTTCTGCTGGTTGCCGCCGGAAAGCGTGCCCGTCTGCTGAAAGACGTTGTGGCTGCGGATGCTCATCTGATTGCGATAATCACCGGCAACCTTCATTTCGCGAATATCGTCGATGACGCCCTTCGGGCTGACACCGCGCAGATTAGCCAGCGATATGTTGCGCGAAATGTTTTCGCCCAGTACGAGGCCGAGCTTCTTGCGATCCTCGGTCACATAGGCAAGCCCGGACTTGATCGCCCGCGCCACCGTGGAAATATCCGCAGCCTTGCCATTGATGCGGGCCTCGCCGGTGATATTCGTGCCCCAGGAGCGCCCGAACAGGCTCATGGCGAATTCGGTGCGGCCCGCGCCCATCAGGCCTGCAATGCCGACGATTTCGCCCGCCTTGACCTGGAACGACACGTTCTTGACCGAATGGCGCTCCGGATGCAGCGGATGATAGACCGACCAGTTGTCGACCTCCATAATCACATCGCCGATCTTCGGCTCGCGCTTCGGATAGCGACTTTCCAGATCACGATCGACCATCTTGCGGATGATATCGTCTTCCTCGACCTCGCCTGCATGACAATCGAGCGTCGCCACGGCTTTGCCGTCGCGCAGCACGGTGATCTTGTCGGCGACTTCGCGAATTTCATTGAGCTTGTGCGAAATCAGGATCGACGTGATGCCTTGCGCGCGAAACTCTTTCAGGAGCGTCAGAAGCGCTGCACTGTCCGTCTCGTTCAGGCTGGCCGTCGGCTCGTCGAGGATCAGCAAGCGTACGCGCTTCGACAGCGCCTTGGCGATTTCCACCAGCTGCTGCTTGCCGACGCCGATATCGGTGATCAGCGTGTCGGGCGATTCCGACAAGCCAACCTTTTTCAAAAGTTCCCGCGTGCGCATATGCACCGCACTGCGGTCGATGACGCCATGGCTGGCCGGTGGATTGACCAGAAAAATATTTTCCGCAATCGACATCAGTGGGATCAGCGCCAGTTCCTGATGGATGATGACAATGCCGAGCGCTTCGGAATCGTTGATGTCGCGAAACTGTCGTTCTTCCCCGTCGAAGAAAATCGAGCCTTCATAGCTGCCATGCGGATAAACGCCCGACAGCACCTTCATGAGTGTGGATTTGCCCGCGCCGTTTTCGCCGACAAATGCGTGAATCTCCCCCGGCATGACCGTGAAATTGACGTCGCTCAACGCCTTCACGACCCCGAAGGATTTGCTGATGCCGCGCATTTCAAGAATAGGTTTGCCAGCCGCATTCAGCTGGCCGCCCTGCTCCTCAAGCGGGACAGGATTGGCTACATTCATCGCTCACTCCCGATAGAGCGCCCCGCATCCCTCCGGGTGCTGACCACGACGCTCCAAACCCTGTTGAACCTGCCCATCCGAAGAACCGTTCCGGTTGCTTCACGCGATGCCGCAGGTTTTCCGAATGCCATTGCGCACAGGCGAAAGCCTTCTTTCAAAGCACAGCCTAAAAAAGACAACGCTGTCAATCTAGCAGCCTACCCCAGTTCAAAACTGAGGTAAGCCTGGGATTGAGGCAATGGCATTACAGAAATTCGATGCTGTTTCGGACGAAGCCGGAAAACTACCGGATTTTCGGCCCGAAACCGCGCATATGCAAGGGGCGGTGTCGGGCGTGCTGGACGGCACGCCGACACGCCCTGTCAGGACCAGATTACTTGATCTGGTCTTCCTTGTAGTAACCGCTGTCGATCAGGACTTCTTTCCAGTTCGACTTGTCGACGATCACCGGCTTGAGCAGGTAGGCCGGGACAACCTTGACGCCATTGTTATAGGTCTTGGTGTCGTTGACTTCCGGTTCCTTGCCGCTCATCAGCGCATCGACCATATCGACCGTGACCTTGGCCAGTTCGCGGGTGTCCTTGAAGATCGTCGCGGTCTGTTCACCGGCGAGGATCGACTTGACCGAAGGCACTTCGGCGTCCTGACCGGAAACGATCGGCATCGGCATGTCGCCGCTGCCATAGCCGACGCCCTTCAGCGACGACAGGATGCCGATGGAGATGCCGTCATAAGGCGACAGAACTGCATCGACGCGCTTGTCCGAATAGAAAGCGGACAGGATGGAGTCCATACGGGCCTGAGCCGTTGCGCCGTCCCAGCGCAGCGTTGCAACCTTGTCCATGCCGGTCTGGCCGCTGGCGACCACAACCTTGCCGCTGTCGATGTAAGGCTGGAACACGGACATTGCGCCATTGTAGAAGAAGTAGGCATTGTTATCGTCAGGCGAGCCGCCGAAGAGTTCGATATTGAACGGGCCCGGCTTGTTCTTCAGGTCGAGTGCCTTTTCAATCGACTGTGCCTGCAACACGCCGACCTGGAAATTGTCGAAGGTCGCATAGTAATCGACATTCGGCGTGTCACGGATCAGACGGTCATAGGCGATAACCTTGATGCCTGCGTCGTGCGCCTTGGCCAGCACGTCGGACAGCGTGGTGCCGTCGATGGACGCAACGACGAGAACCTTGGCGCCCTTGGTCACCATGTTTTCGATCTGCGCCAGCTGGTTCGGCACATCATCTTCAGCATATTGAAGGTCGGTCTGATAACCGCGTTCCTTCAGAACCTTGACCATGTTGTCGCCATCGGCGATCCAGCGCGCCGACGACTTCGTTGGCATGGCAACCGCCACAAGACCCTTGTCTTCGGCGCGGGCCATGCCCGTGAAGGCAAGCGCGGCCATCGCGACTGCCAGGGTTAGAGTTTTCATACCTGCCATTGTTACACTCCCAAAAATTGGGACAGGCTTCGCCTCGAAACCTGCCGTTCTCCCAAACTCCCGCGCCCCGCCCAAATTGTTGGCCTGCAGATTGCGGAATGCCTCCAAGTCCATTTCTGAACAAGGGTTTAACCCCTCTTCAAAAATGCCTAAACCCTAACAAATTGCGCGCCTCCTTCAGCCCGCAACTGCCTCCCATGCAGCCACAGCGCGCCGGGCGCGCTCGCGCACATCGGCCACGGTGAAACCAGCCTTGTAAAGGCTCGATCCAAGGCCGAAGCAGCTCACGCCAGCCGCGACATAGGTTGCGAAATCGCTTTCCGAAACGCCGCCCACAGCGCCAAGCGGAACATCCTTCGGCAAGACGGCGGAAACCGCCTTGATCCCATCTGCGCCCAGCACGCTGGCCGGGAAAAATTTCAGTGCCGATGCGCCTGCGCGGATTGCCGAAAAGGCTTCCGTCGGTGTGAACACGCCCGGCATCGTCACCATGCCATGGCCGCTTGCGCGGCGAATGACGTCCGGCTCGACATTGGGGCTGACCATCAGCCTGCCGCCAACATCGTGCAGCCGGTCCACATCCTCGACGCTCAACACAGTGCCCGCACCGATCAGCACATTGGCCGGTGCAAGCTTTGCAGCCTTGCCAATCGACACGAACGGGTCCGGCGAATTGAGCGGGATTTCGATGGCTTCAAAACCCGTCTCAATCAGCGCTTCGACGATTGCTTCGGTTTCTTCGGTACGAATGCCGCGCAGGATCGCGACCAGCGGATAGCGCAGCTTTGGCCATGCAACACGCGCGCTCATTGTAAAACTCCCGCAAAAGCGTGTCTTGCCGCCATGAACAGACCGTCGCGCACCAGTTCGTCCGCCTCGATGCGCTTGACGGCCAGCCCGGCAATGTCAAGCGCGCTGGCATAAAGCGCACCCATCATGCCATCGGACAAAAGCAGCACCTGCTGCGGCTTGCCATAAAGCGTGCGTCCGCCTGCAACTTCCAGCCCGATCAACAGGCCGGAAAGCCGCGCCAGCTGGTCGGTCGGCTTGCGGTCATGCACAAGCCAGCCCGCGCGAACCGAAAACAGCGCATTGGCGATCAGTTCAGGCGTTTCGAGCGAGGCCTTCACACCTGCCGCGAAAGCCGCGCCGTGCGGGTCAACCGCGCCTGCACCTTCCAGCGCCCCGGCCAGCACCGACTTGTCTTTCAAAAGCGCGAACAATTCGCCCGTCATGAAAGTCCGGTAATCGGCAAGACCACCATCGGCGATCCGCACCCATTTGGCGTGGGTGCCGGGCATGACGACCACCGCATCACGCGTGCCGCGATGCACGAGGCCGAGCAGTTTTGTTTCCTCGCCGCGCATCACGTCCGGCGCCGCCTCATCCCGCCGCGCAACGCCCGGCAGCATGATGACATGACGGCGCGCAGGCACGCGCACCGCAGCCCTGACGATGCCGTCCAGCCCGGCAGGCAGGCTCATATAGGGCGCTTCGATCCAGCCGGTGCGCGATCCGGCCATGCCGCAGATCACCACAGGCAGATCGTCGGGCGCACTGAGCGTAGCCAGATGCCGTTCAAGCGTTGGCTCGAAACCGGCTTCCTTCGCCCGCAGCAGACCGTCATCGCCGCGGCTTTCGCCCAGCACGGCACCGTCCGCATCCAGCGTCCAGAGCCGCAACCGGGTTGTGCCCCAGTCGGCGACGGCTGCAAACGGCTTTTTATCGAGAGCCATCCGAACAAGCCTTAGTGGTTGTCGCGCGGCAGGCCACGCGTATGCGCGATGTCCTGATACTTGATCGCGTTTTCCAGAACCGCGCCCGTTTCCATCTGGCCGACGACGGCACGCTGGATTTCCTGCCAAGGCGTCTGGCTTTCCGGATATTTGTAGCCGCCAGCGGCTTCCAGAGCCTTGCGGCGTTCGGCCAGTTCCTCATCCGAGATCAGGATATCCGCCGTACCGCGACCGAGATCGATGCGCACGCGGTCGCCGGTGCGCAAGATGGCCAGACCGCCGCCAGCCGCCGCTTCCGGCGAAGCATTGAGGATCGACGGCGAACCCGACGTACCCGACTGGCGACCGTCGCCGATGCATGGCAGCGAGCTGATACCCTTCTTCAAGAGGTAATCCGGTGCGCGCATATTGACGACTTCCGCAGCGCCCGGATAGCCGATCGGGCCAGCGCCGCGCATGAACAAAACCGTATGCTCGTCGATTTCCAGTGACGGATCGTCGATGCGATGATGATAATCCTCCGGTCCGTCGAAAACGACCGCCTTGCCTTCAAAGGCATTCGGGTCCTTGCTGTCGGAAAGGTAGCGATTGCGGAATTCGTCCGAAATAACGCTGAGCTTCATGATCGCAGACGAGAACAGATTGCCGCGCAGCACGCGGAAACCGGCATGTTTCTTCAGCGGCTGGTCATAGGTCTTGATGACATTGCTGTCTTCAATGGTGGCGTTCTTGCAGTTTTCACCGATGGTCTTGCCGTTGACGGTCAGCGCATCCTCGTTGATGAGGCCCTGCCCCATCAGCTGGTTGACGACTGCTGGCACACCACCGGCATGGTAATAATCTTCACCGAGATATTCACCGGCTGGCTGGAGATTGACCAGAAGCGGAATTTCCTCGCCATATTTCTGCCAGTCGTCCACGGTCAGCTCAACGCCGACATGGCGGGCGAGTGCGTTCAGATGGATCGGCGCATTGGTCGAACCGCCAATGGCGGAATTCACGCGGATCGCGTTCACAAACGCATCCTTGGTCAGAACATCCGACGGCTTGAGGTCTTCATAGACCATTTCGACGATACGGCGGCCCGTCAGATAGGCCACTTCCTGCCGGTCGCGGTAAGGTGCCGGAATGGCGGCGGAACCCGGAAGCTGCATGCCGAGCGCTTCGGCCAGAGAGTTCATGGTCGTGGCCGTGCCCATCGTGTTGCAATAGCCGGTGGAGGGGGCCGAGGACGCAACCAGCTTCACAAAGCCCTGATAATCGATCTCGCCCTTGGCCAGCAATTCGCGCGCCTTCCAGACGATGGTGCCCGAACCGGTGCGCTCGCCACGGAACCATCCGTTCAGCATCGGGCCGACCGAAAGCGCAATCGCCGGAATATTGACCGTCGCCGCAGCCATAAGACAGGCAGGCGTGGTCTTGTCGCAGCCAATTGTCAGAACGACGCCGTCGAGCGGATAGCCGTAAAGCACTTCCACGAGGCCGAGATAGGCAAGGTTGCGATCGAGACCGGCGGTCGGACGCTTGCCGGTTTCCTGAATCGGATGCACCGGGAATTCGATGACGATGCCGCCCGCCTCACGCACGCCTTCGCGGACGCGGTTGGCCAGTTCCAGATGGTGACGGTTGCAGGGCGACAGGTCCGAACCCGTCTGCGCGATGCCGATGATCGGGCGGCCCGACTGCAATTCTTCCTGGCTCAAGCCATAATTCATGTAGCGCTCAAGATAGAGCGCCGTCATATCGACATTGTCCGGATTGTCGAACCATGCACGCGAGCGGAACTTTGGCGTTTTCGGAGTGACGGGCTTGTTCATGTCTTTGTCCTGCTGGGTAAGAGGCCGCGAACGACCCCGTTTCCTAATCTACAAATGCTTCGACCGCGTGGCGCTTTCCGAACAGGAACGCATCGGCCACATGAGTCAGGGGAGCGAGATCGACATCCGAACGCCCCTCACCGATCAATTGCACAAAATGCTTGTAAAGGCGCTGATATTCGCGGTCCGGCTCAGCCATTTTTTCATCGCCAGCAATAGTCAGGCGACTGCCGCCATGGCTGAGCTGAAGCGTACCCTTGTCGGTTTCGACGCGAATATCCCAGGTCTGCGGGCCAGTCTGGCGCCAATCCAGCTCAAACGAAACCGGGATGCCGCTTTCCGTCTGGAACTGAAGGTCAGCCGCTATCGGCGCGGCGCGATTTTCCGGGAAATAGAGGTCCGACTGCGTGAGGAAAAAGCGTTCCGGCAGAATATGCGTCACGATGGACAGCGCATTGATGCCCGGATCGAATACACCGAGCCCGCCCGGCTCCCAGATCCATTGCTGGCCGGGATGCCAATGGCGCACGTCTTCCTTCCACGCAACGGCAACCGAACGGATCACGGCATCTTTGAGAAACTCGCGGGCCGGTTCCACCGCAGCCGCCTCGCGCGAATGCCAGGTGGTGTAAAGCGACAACCCTTCCGCCTTGGCCAGACGGTCCAGCGCCTGCACCTCGGAAATGGTCGCGCCGGGCGGCTTTTCCAGCATCACATGCTTGCGCGCTTTCAAAGCGGCATAGGCTTGGGCGAAGCGACCCTGCGGCGGCGTGCACAACGACACGGCATCGATGGCCACGTCGGATGCCAGCAACTGCTCGATATCGTTGAACGACGGCACGCTATCCAGTCCGGCATTGCGGCTGGCGACAGCGGCAAGCGCGATACCATCCACCGCCTCGATGGACGGCAGATGCTGGTCGCGCGCGATCTTGCCGAGACCGACGATTGCTAAGGCGATGTTGGATTGGATAGCCATGTTCAAAGCGCTTTCACGGCAACGTCTTTGGCCGTCGCCTGAGCCAGCTTGTTGACCAGCGGATAACGGAACGGCTTGGCGGAAATTTCGAACTGGTCGCCGGTCTGCGTCTTCACGCCTTCCGAGAAGGACAGGGTCGCCGTGCCGAAGAAATGCACGTGAATATCGCCCGGGCGGCGGAACAGCTCATATTTGAAATGGTGATGTTCAAGATTGGCTATTGTGTGCGACATGTTCGCTTCGCCGGACAGGAACGGCTTTTCGAAGATCACGTCATTGCCGCGGCGAATGCGCGAAACGCCTTCGACATGATCCGGCAGTGCGCCCACATAAAGCTCCGGTCCAAGCGATGCCTGACGCAGCTTGGAATGGGCAAGCCAGAGATAATTCTGCTTTTCGGTCACATGGTCGGAAAATTCATTGGCAAGGCAGAAGCCGATACGATGCGGCTGACCATTCGGGCCTATCAGATAAATGCCCGCCAGTTCCGGCTCTTCGCCACCATCTTCCGCGAAGGAAGGCGAAACCAGTTCGCCACCGGTGGCGACGAGCGCAGAACCGTCACCCTTGTAGAACCATTCCGGCTGCACGCCCGTCTGACCGGACTTCGGCTTGCCGCCCTCGACGCCCATCAGGAACATGCGCATCGAATCGGTCGGCTTTTCGGCAGCCTGCGCAGCCTTGTGCATCTTGTCGCGACCATCAGCAGAACCAAGATGCGTGAGGCCCGTGCCTGCAACGATCAGATGTGCTGGATCGGAATGGGTGATCGGCAGGCCCACGCGGCCCGCAGCCAGAGCGGCGTCGATATCGACGGCTTCGCCCTTGCCATTGCGCTCCACCTGCTCTGCAAGGCTGATTCCCGCGCCAATTGCCGCCCAGGCCAGTTCATAGGTCGTCGAAGCGCCTTTGACGATATGGGCCGCACCCTCATCACCGCATGCAGCCACACGCGTTTCACCGCCCGCATCGCGGAACTGTACCAGACGTAACATTAAACCTCCCAGACCGCGACGAATCGCGGAAACTCCATACCGGCCGTTTGAAAACACTTTCATGCCTTGCGACGGCTCACCTTATTAATATGACTATTTTGCCAAGGCCGCCTTTGTCAAGCAAGCGAAGACCCCACATACACAGGCTTGCAGTCTTCAACACCCTCCACAAGATTCAACTCATTGATTTTAATATTCTAATAATCAAAATGCCTGTTTGTCGCAGGCGATTATCGCGCAATTTTCTTCAAAGGTGCTTGCCATAAAGTAATATTATATGCTTCATATCCCTCAAGGCCGGGAGGGCCTTATTGGGAGGAAATATTATGAAACGCAGTCTCGCGGCTCTGTCAGCCGCATTTTCGCTCGCACTGATTTCAAGCGCATCCGCCGCATCGCTGACTGTCGGTTTCTCGCAGATCGGTTCGGAATCGGGCTGGCGCGCCGCAGAAACCGCCCTGACCAAGCAGGAAGCTGAAAAGCGCGGCTATACGCTGAAATTCGCCGATGCCCAGCAGAAGCAGGAAAACCAGATCAAGGCCGTGCGCGGCTTCATCGCACAGGGCGTCGATGCGATCCTGATCGCCCCGGTCGTCTCCACCGGCTGGGACGCGGTCCTCAAGGAAGCCAAGGAAGCTGAAATTCCTGTCGTCCTGCTCGACCGCCAGATTGATTCGCCGGAAGATCTCTATCTCACCGCCGTGACCTCCGATCAGGTCCATGAAGGCAAGGTTGCCGGTGACTGGCTGGTGAAGGATATCGGCGACAAGTCCTGCAATGTGGTCGAACTTCAGGGCACGACCGGTTCGTCGCCTGCGATCAACCGCAAGAAGGGCTTTGAGGAAGCGATCAAGGGTCACGACAACATCAAGATTTCCCGTTCGCAGACCGGTGACTTCACCCGCACCAAGGGCAAGGAAGTCATGGAAAGCTTCATCAAGGCTGAAGGCGGCGGCAAGAATATCTGCGCAGTCTATGCCCATAATGACGACATGGCCGTCGGCGCCATTCAGGCCATCAAGGAAGCCGGTCTGAAGCCGGGCACCGACATCAAGATCGTGTCGATCGATTCCGTGCCGGATATCTTCCAGGCCATGGCCAATGGCGAAGCCAATGCCACCGTGGAACTCACGCCGAACATGGCCGGTCCGGCTTTCGACGCCATCGAGGCGTTCAAGGATAAGGGCACCGTTCCGCCGAAGTGGATCCAGACGGAATCCAAGCTCTACACACAGGCTGACGATCCGAAGGCCGTATACGAAGCCAAGAAGGGCCTCGGCTACTAATCTTCGTGTCATTCGGGCCGCCAGCTTTCGGCGGCCCGGTTTCCCTTCGGCCCGTTTTGGCGAAGGGTATCGTTGCAATTCGCAAACGGAAGACTGCCATGGCTCGCCCCGAAACAGGCGCTCAACCGGCGTCGGTTATACCGCTTCTCGAAGCTCGCTCGATCACCAAATCCTTTCTGGGCGTCACCGCACTTGACCATGTCGATTTCGCGCTCAAACGCGGCGAAATCCATGCCTTGCTTGGTGAAAACGGTGCGGGCAAATCCACCCTCATCAAGATATTGACCGGCGCCTATCATGGCTTTGACGGGTCGATCCTGCTTGACGGCCAGCCCATTGCGCCTGCCTCCGTAGCGGAAGCGCAGACGCTCGGCATCGGCACCGTCTATCAAGAGGTAAACCTGCTGGAAAACCTCACCGTCGCCGAAAATGTCTTTCTCGGTCGCCAGCCGCGCCGCTTCGGCTTCGTGGATCGTCGGCGCATGGAAAAGGACACAACGGCGCTCCTCGCGCGTTATGGTCTCGACATCGACGTCAGCGCGCCGCTGTCGGCCTATTCCGTGGCCATACGCCAGATCATCGCGATTGCGCGCGCCGTCGATCTGTCGGGCAAAGTGCTTGTCCTTGACGAGCCGACCGCCAGCCTTGATGCGCGCGAAGTCGAAATGCTGTTCACGGTTCTGCGCCAGTTGAAGGCCGAAGGACTCGGCATCATCGTCATCACGCATTTTCTGGATCAGGTCTATGCGATTGCCGATTGCGCCACCGTACTGCGCAATGGCCGTCTGGTCGGCAGCCGCAACCTGTCGGAACTGCCGCGCACCGATCTCATTTCCATGATGCTCGGCCACCAGTTGCAGGAAACCGTGCGCCGTCAGCTGACCGAGGAGGTCAGCGACGACACGGTCGCGCCGATCCGCTTTGCAGGCTACGGCAAGAAAGGCAGCGTTGCGCCATTCGATCTCGCCATCAAGCCCGGCGAAGCTGTGGGCATTGCAGGCTTGCTCGGTTCGGGCCGCACCGAGACCGCGCTTCTCATGTTCGGCGTTGATGAAGCCGATAGCGGCCAGCTCACCGTCGATGGCAAGGAGATCAAGCTGCCCTCGCCCGTTGCCGCCATTTCAGAGCGCTTCGCCTTCTGTCCGGAAGAGCGCAAGACCGATGGCATCATCGGCGATTTTTCGGTGGCGGAAAATATCGCGCTTGCCGTGCAAGGCAAACGCGGCTGGTCGAAGCCGCTGTCCTCGCGCGAAAAAGCCGCGCTCGCGGACCGCTACATCAAGGCGCTCGATATCCGTCCGCCCGATCCGCACAAGCCGATCAAGTTTCTATCCGGCGGCAACCAGCAAAAGGCCATTCTGGCGCGCTGGCTCGCCACCGATCCCCGCCTGCTGATTCTCGATGAACCGACACGCGGCATTGACATCGGGGCGCATGCCGAAATCCTGAAACTCATCGGCGAACTCTGCGGACAAGGCATGGCGCTCGTCATCATCTCATCCGAATTCGAGGAACTGGCCGCCGTCGCCAATCGCGTGGTGGTTCTGTCGGACCGTCGCCATGTCGCCGAATTGCACGGTGAAGAAATCACCGCCGACAATATCGTGCGCGCCATTGCGGAGACCGGTCCGAAAACTGCTTCTGCAAGCCAGAAGGAAGCTGCAGCATGATTGCCCGCATATCCAGAAAATTCAAAAGACTGGCGCCGCAGCTCGCAGCCCTCATTCTGATTCTTGCCGCAAACACCGTCATCTCGCCCGGCTTTCTCGACATTTCGTTCCAGAACGGTCGCCTCTATGGCAGCCTGATCGACATTCTGGTGCGCGCAGCACCGGTCGCCATTCTGGCCGTCGGCATGACGCTGGTGATCGCCACTCGCGGCATCGACCTTTCGGTCGGCGCCGTCATGGCGATCAGCGGCGCTTTCGCCGCATCGCTGATCGTTGCGGGCTATCCGCTGGCTGTCGTCATTCCCGCAGCACTCGGTGTCGGCCTGTTGTGTGGGCTGTGGAACGGCTTTCTGGTCGCCGTCTTCGATATCCAGCCGATCATCGCCACCTTGATCCTGATGGTGGCGGGGCGCGGCATCGCCCAGCTTATCACCGAAGGCGCCATCCTCACCTTCAACAATGACGCCTTCGCCGCGCTCGGCTCCGGCTCGTTTCTCGGCATACCCATTCCGGTGCTGATCTGGCTTTTGGCCGGGCTGGTCGTCGGCATTGCGGTGCGCTCCAGCGCGCTCGGTTTCCTGATCGAGGCAACCGGTATCAATCGGCGCGCCGCTATGCTGGCGGGCGTCAAGGCGCGGTTCCTGCTGTTCAGCGTCTATGCCGTTTCCGGCGTTGGCGCAGCCCTGGCAGGCCTGATCGCCACCGCCGACATTCGTGGCGCGGACGCCAACAATGCCGGTCTGTGGCTTGAACTCGACGCCATTCTGGCGGTCGTCATCGGCGGCACATCGCTCAATGGCGGACGCTTTTCGATCACCGCCTCGCTGCTCGGCGCACTGATCATCCAGTCGATCAATACCGGCATTCTGATGGCGGGCTTTCCGCCGGAATTCAACCTCATCATCAAGGCTGGCATCATCATCGTGGTGCTCACCTTCCAGTCGGCGGCCATCGTCAACCTGATCGGCTTCCTGCGCTCGCAGCGCAAGGGCGCCGCCGTCAACGGCACCCGACACACTCATCAAGGAGCAGGACAATGAGAATTCTTCGCAACCTGCCCTTTCTGACCACTGTGGCGATTTTCCTGATCGCCTATGCGATCTGCGCAGTGCAATTCCCGAACATGCTGTCGACACGGGTGATCGGCAATCTCCTGACCGACAATGCCTTTCTCGGCATTGCCGCGGTCGGCATGACCTTCGTGATCATTTCCGGCGGCATTGATCTTTCGGTCGGCTCGGTCATCGCCTTCACCAGCGTTTTCGTCGCGGTTCTCGTGGGTAAACTCGGCGTGCATCCTCTGCTCGCATTCGCGCTTGTTCTCGCCATCGCCGCGCTTTTTGGCGCGTGGATGGGCATGATGATCCATTATCTCGGCATTCCGCCTTTCGTCGCGACGCTGGCCGGCATGTTCCTCGCGCGCGGCGCGGCCTTCCTGATCTCGACGGAATCGGTGCCGATCTCACACCCCTTCATCGACACGTTGCAGGGGCTTTATTTCCGGCTGCCGGGCGGCGGCAGGCTGACGTTCATCGCCATGCTTATGCTGGCCGTGTTCATCGTCGGCAGCATTATTGCCCATCGCACGCGCTTTGGTGCAAACATCTATGCACTTGGCGGCAATCAGCAATCGGCGGAACTGATGGGCGTTCCCATCGGTCGCACGACCATCGGCATCTATACCATGTCGGGCGTGCTTTCCGGCCTCGCCGGTATCGTCTATACGCTCTATACCTCGTCCGGCTATTCGCTGGCGACGGTGGGCGTGGAACTGGATGCCATCGCATCGGTGGTCATCGGCGGAACGCTTCTGACCGGCGGCGCGGGACTGGTTGCGGGAACATTTGTCGGCATTCTGATACAGGGGCTGATACAGACCTATATTGTTTTCGACGGCACGCTGTCTTCCTGGTGGACGAAAATCGCAATCGGTATATTGCTGTTCCTGTTCATCGCTCTGCAACGAGGACTCCTGTGGTTCTCCGACTTAAGACTGGCGCGTCAACGCATGAAGGAGGCCTGAATTGGGATTGCTGGAAACGGCCATAACCGGACGCAAGCGGCATAACAGCCACGCTGTCGTCGTGGGGGAACTCGGGCGCGGCATCGTCGCGGGCACCATTCCCGAAGGTTCGATCCTGCCCGGCGACAACGAATTGTCGCTGCGCTTCGGCGTTTCCCGCACGGTCCTGCGCGAGGCGATGAAGACGCTCGCCGCCAAACGCCTGATCGAACCCAAGGCCAAGGTCGGCACCCGTGTCCTGGGCCATGCCAGCTGGAACTTCTTCGATCCCGATGTCCTGACATGGCGCTTCGAGGCCGGCTTCGACGAGGTCTTCGTCGATCATCTGGCCGAAATGCGCATGGCGCTCGAACCCGCTGCAGCCGCAGCCGCAGCCGAGCGTGCCACCAGCGACGAAATCGTGGAACTCTATGCGCTCGCCGCCAAGTTCGACAATCCGCAGCACACGCCGGAAACGATCGCCAAGGTCGATCTGGAGTTTCACCTCGCGGTCGCCCGCATGTCAGGAAATCCGTTCATGCGCTCGGTCAGCGGGCTGATCGAGGCGGCGCTCGCCGTGTCCTTCCAGCTCTCTTCTCCCGCTGCATCGCATGAAGGCATCGCCGAATGTGCGGCCAATCATCTGCGCATTGCCCACGCCATCGCCTCCCGCGATCCGCAAAAAGCCCGCGCCGCGATGGAAAGCGTCATCAAGCTCGGGGTGGAACGCATCCGCAACGTGATCTGACGAAGGAGAAGAGTCGTGCGGATTTTGAAAGAAATCCGCCACGGCCTCGACCTATAATTCGTTTGAGCTTAACTTGCCGCCGGAAAGAAACCTGATTCCTTCCGACAATTCCTACAAGGTGCACCGAACGCACCTCATGCACGACAGGGTTTTTCATGTCCTATCTCGCCGCTTCCGATCGCTACGACAACGCCACCTTTCGCCGCGTCGGGCGCAGTGGTCTCGTCCTGCCTGCCATTTCGCTTGGCCTCTGGCACAATTTCGGCGACGGAATTCCGCTCGACCGTCAAAAGGCAATGCTTTTCAAGGCTTTCGATCTTGGCATCACCCATTTCGATCTTGCCAATAATTACGGCCCGCCTCCCGGCTCGGCAGAACGCAATTTCGGCCAGATCCTGAAAAGCGATCTTGGTCGTTATCGCGACGAACTGATCATTTCCAGCAAGGCCGGTTGGGAAATGTGGTCCGGCCCCTATGGGCGCGGCGGCGGTTCGCGCAAGGCGATCCTTGCGAGCCTCGACCAGAGCCTGTCGCGCCTCGGCCTCGACTATGTGGATATTTTCTATTCACACCGTTTTGACGCCAATACGCCGCTGGAAGAAACGGCTGGCGCGCTTGCAAGCGCGGTCGAACAGGGCAAGGCGCTTTATGTCGGCATCTCGTCCTATTCTGCAGGCAAGACACGCGAAATCGCCAAAATCCTCGCTGCGCGCAACGTGCCGCTCTTGATCCACCAGCCGTCCTACAACCTGTTCAACCGCTGGATCGAAAAAGATCTTCTGTCGGCCACCGACGATGTCGGCGCAGGGGTCATCGCCTTCACGCCACTGGCGCAGGGTCTGCTGACCAATCGCTACCTCAACGGCATTCCGGCGGATGCGCGCATCAACCAGCCGGGCAATAAATCGCTGCGTCCGGTCCATCTGAGCGATGACAATATCGAGCGCGCCCGCAGTCTCAATGAAATCGCCAAGAAGCGCGGACAGAGCCTCGCTCAGATGGCGCTGGCCTGGGTGCTGCGCGATCCACGCGTGACCTCGGCGCTGATCGGCGCCAGCTCGCCAGAGCAGATTGTCGAAAACGTCAAGGCGCTGGAAAATCTCTCCTTCTCGGCAGACGAGCTGAAAGAGATCGATAAATATGCGGTCGAAGGCGGCGTGAACCTCTGGGAAAAGCCCGCGAACGACGAAGCGGTCTGATAGCCAACCACCTCAAGGAAAAGCCCGGTTCCGACCGGGCTTTTTGCTACTCGACCTTCAGGTCAAAGGCGGGATTGCTGCGCAACGTATTGCTGACGGTGCAGATTTCCTCAGCCAGTTCGGCGATGTGTTGTTTCTCTTCGGCTGAAAGATCGCCGTCGAAGTGAAACGCAATATGGAACCGCTCGATCCGCGACGGGCTTTCATGCGTCTTGTCGCCTGTGACCTCGACACGGACATCACCCAGCTTTTCGCGCAGGCCAAGCTTGCCCGCAGCGATCCGCGCGCTCAGCGCCATGCAGGCGGCGACTGATGCATAGAGTAGATCAAGCGGGTTGAAGCCCGGCTGGCTGACGCTCGTCACAAGCTCGACCTTGCCGCCCGTCGGCGTGGTGATCACCGGCAACCGGCCATCCGGCATTGCGGCAACCGCTCCCGTCTCGCGGGTTCTGACCTTGAGCTCGCTCATGAATTTCCTCGTTCAGTCGAAAACCTTCAGATAATCAATAGCCCGCGCCAGCCAGCAGCTGACCGAAACTGCGAAAATATCGCCCTTGTCATCACGACGGAAGACCAGCTTCCATTCGCCCGGCGACGGCGCATCCATCGAACGCTGTACCGGCAAAAGCCAGACATCGGAACCGACCGCATAAAGCGGATACATGTCACTTTTGCCAAGGAACCCTTCGAAAGCGCCATAAATCGCGCCACCTTCGGCCACGAGAAGAAGACTTGCGCCAAGCTCCTCACTGCGGAAACGTCCAAGAATGTCACGTTTGGCCTCGCCCGTCACACGATGCATGGTGAGGGAGAGATTTTCATCCGCACGAGTGAGATGGACCACATCGCCTTCGCGACGGATAGCCGTCGTGGATGAACGCGCTTCATCCTTGCTCACCACATCCATCACTTCCGGGCTGGTTCCAAAACGCGCCTTCATGCGCCCACGCCCGGCATCGTCAAGGCTCAGCACCAGACCGGTTTCGGCATCTAACCATGAGCCGAACCAGCCCGCATCGGCCTCAACGGGTTGCGATTCCGCCGATGACACACCGAGCGCGAGCTTCATCAGCTTCGCTGCAAGATCGGATGCACCGCCTTCAAAATTGAACATGGCGATGGTGGAAATCCGCTCATCGGCGCAATGCCAGCGCTGGCAGCGCCAACCGCGTAAAGCGCCGCCATGGCCGGTCAGCCGCTTGCCGCCCACCTCTTCGAATTTCAGGCCGAAGCCATAAGGGGCGGCTGCGCCATCGTTGAACGTCTGCGGTCCGCTCAAACGGCGATAAAGTCCGTTCGCGTCATCGCGTGTCGCGTCGATGAACTTTTCCCAGGCGATCATGTCGTCCAGCGAGGCGCAAATGCCCGCATCGCCCATCCAGTGAATGCGGTTGGTGGCGGGCAGAAACCCGCGCACCGTATCGCCCTCATAGCCGGTGCATTCGGTGAAAAGCGCCGTATCGGGAATGAGTTCCGCCGTCTTCATGCCAGCCGGTTGGAAAATCCGCGCTGCCAGAAGCTCGACCAGTGAACGGCCCGTATGGCTTTCGATCAGATCGGCCAGAATGCGGAAATTGCCATTGCAGTAGGAATAATGGCTGCCCGGCGCAAAATGCGTGGTTTTCAGGCCGCGCAGCAGTTTCTGGGCATCTTCGCCCAGAAACACGCCTTCCGGGTCGCCGCCGCACAGCACTGTTAGCGCCCAGTAATCACGCAGGCCCGACTGGTTGTTGCACAGGTCCCGCGCGCGCGGGCGTTCACCCACGAAATCGGCAAGATAAGTGCGAAGCGCATCGTCCAGCGCTTCCGGCTCGCCCACGCTGTCGAGAAGCACGCCGCAGGTGAATTGCTTGCTGACCGAACAGATCGGCATCCGCGTTTGCGCCGTCATCGGCTGGCGCGTGCGCAGATCGGCAAAGCCCCACGCATGGCTGATGACAACTTCGCCATCCTTGACGACGGCGACGACACCGCCCGGCCCCTTATAGTTCTGCGGAATAGTATCGACGAAGGCGCGAAGGGCGGGAAGATCGAGATGCGGCATGATGGAACTCGGACGACTCAGATGAAAATCAACAGCCGTCAGGAGGCATCATTTCAGCCGATCAATCAAGGCCATGGCCGCGTGCGGATTATGCGCCTTATAGCCGCTGATGACATAGAGATAGACATCGCGCGCTATATTATCGGCCACCGGCGGCGTGACGGTTTTCAGCCCGTCCGGCTTCTGGCCTTCGGCAATCGCTTTTGCCCGCTTCGCCCACTGGTCGAGTTCGGCCTCGCTATAGCCAAGCGGCTCGCTTTCCTTGGTGCCCATGATGCGCAGATAGGCGAAAGGTGCCGTCATATCGGCAAATTGCGGAAATGCGCTATCGCCTGCAATAACCACCGCAACGCCATATTCCCGCAGAAGCGCTGTAAATTCCGGCACATTGAAACTGTCGTGGCGCACTTCCACCGCATGGCGCAGATCGCGCCCATCGAGACGTTTCGGCAGGAGTTTCAGGAAGGCCTCGAAATCCTTGGGATCGAATTTCTTCGTGCCCATGAACTGCCAGTTGACGACGCCAAGCTTCTCCTTCAGCTCCATCACGCCGCCGGTGAGAAAGCGCTCGATGCTTTCGCCCGCTTCCGCCAGCACGCGGCGATTGGTCGAAAAGCGGGGCGCCTTCAGCGAAAAGACAAAGCCTTCCGGTGTTTCGTCGTGCCATTTGGCGAAAGTCGTCGGCTTTTGCGGGCCGTAATAGGTGGAGTTGATCTCGATCGAGGTCATCTTGCTGGATGCGTATTCCAGCTGGCGCTTCTTCGCCAGTTTTTCGGGATAAAAGCTTTCATCCCACGGCTCGAACGCCCAGCCGCCAATGCCGACACGAATCTTGCCAGAGTTTGCTTGCGCCATCTTGTCCTCCCGACATGAGATCATCCGTTTTGGTCATCATGTTTAGTCTGTATTCGCGCCGGGGGCTATGCTGTTATGTCAGTAACCTACGGATCGCATGCCATCCAAACAAGAGACGAACAATCGTCCGCATTTTGAGAGTGAGGAAATGCATCAGATGACCAGCAAACCCAATACGCGTAACGGGGGCCAGATATTGGTAGACGCGTTGCGCATTCACGGCGTGGACCGTGTTTTCTGCGTTCCCGGAGAAAGCTATCTCGCCGCGCTCGACGCTTTTCACGATGTGCAGGATGAAATCGAACTGATCGTCTGCCGTCAGGAAGGCGGTGCTGCCTATATGGCCGACGCCCATGGCAAACTGACGGGTAAGCCCGGCATCTGCTTTGTCACCCGCGGACCGGGCGCGACCAATGCCTCTGTCGGCGTGCACACCGCGTTTCAGGATTCGACACCGATGCTGCTGTTCATTGGTCAGGTGGCCAGCGATCAGGTGGAACGCGAAGCCTTTCAGGAAGTCGATTACCGCCGCATGTTCGGCCAGATGGCCAAATGGGTGGTGCAGATCGACGATGCCGCCCGCATTCCTGAACTGGTCAGTCAGGCCTTTCATCGCGCCGTCAACGGACGCCCCGGCCCGGTGGTGATTGCCCTGCCGGAAGATATGCTGACATCTTATGCCGCCGTCAGCGATGCCCCGGCCTATAAGAAGGTCGAAATGCATCCGGGTCAGGACCAGTTGCAGGACATGGTGCAACTGATCGAAAAGGCCGAGCGCCCGCTGATGATCGTCGGCGGTGGCGGTTGGGACAGGCAAGCTGTGCGCGACCTGCAAACATTCGCTGAAAACATGCATCTGCCGGTGGCGGCTTCGTTCCGCTGTCAGGACATGTTCGACAACACCCATCCGCTTTACGCGGGCGAAATGGGCACATCGATCAGCCCGAAGCTTGCGCAGCGCGTGCGCGACAGCGACCTTCTCGTGGTGGTCGGCGCGCGGCTTGGCGAAATGACCACGCAGGGCTATGAGCTTGTCAGCATTCCGGTGCCGCAGCAAAAGCTGATCCACATCCATCCGGGTGCCGAAGAACTGGGCCGCGTCTATCACGCCGATCTGCCGATCAATGCCAGCATGCCGGCCTTTGCCCGCGCTGCATCAAAGCTTGCCCCCATCGCCGCACCGCGCAGCAAGGCATGGGCTGAGACGGCCAATGCCGATTATCGCGACAACATGAAAACGCCGGTCATACCGGGCGCGGTGCAGATGGGCGAAATCATGGAATGGCTGCGCGCGCATCTGCCAGCCGATGCCATCATCACCAATGGGGCTGGCAACTATTCCGCCTGGCCGCATCGATTTTATCAGTACCGCACCTATCGCAGCCAGTTGGCACCCACCAACGGTTCCATGGGCTATGGCGTTCCCGCTGCCGTGTCCGCCAAGCTGGCGGCGCCGGAGCGCACCGTCGTGGCCTTTGCCGGTGATGGCTGCTTCCTCATGAACGGTCAGGAACTGGCGACCGCCGCGCAATATAATGCGAAGGCGATTTTCGTCGTGGTCAATAACGGCATGTACGGCACCATCCGCATGCATCAGGAGCGCACCTATCCGGGCCGCGTTTCCGGCACAGGCCTCGCCAATCCCGATTTCGCAGCCCTCGCCCGGGCATACGGCCTGCACGGCGAAACGGTCGAAGCGACAGCCGATTTTGCAGCCGCTTTCGAGCGTTGCGAACAATCCGGCAAGCCCGCCTTGATCGAGATCCGCATCGATCCCGAAGCGCTTTCGCCAAAAATGTCACTGAGCCAGATGCGGGAACAAGGCCTCGCCAAGCAGAAATAATCCAAAGCCCCGGTTCGTCCGGGGCTTTCATTTTGCGCCTACGACTTTCGTCTGACTGGCAGATATTCCAGCTGGACTCGAACGTCGAAGCCCCGCATACCCACTTTACGTTGCGTAAAGTGGAGGGGGACCATGAACACGCTCAGTCTATCCATTATTTTGTTTGGTTGCATCGCTCTCGCCGTGGCGTGTTTTATCGCCTTTACGGGCGTCAATCTCTGACCGCAGGCAAAAGACTTTCGCCGAGAAAATCACCTGAGAAGTCCCGCACGGCGCGAACCATGAAATCGCTGATGACCCGGATACGCGGCGCTGCCATGACATCCACGTGGCAGCTCATCCAGTATTCGCGCTCCAGATGCATTTCGTGCGGCAGAACAGGCACCAGTTCGGGATGCTTGCTGGCTATGAAAAACGGCAGAACGCACAGGCCATAGCCGGTCTGCGTGGCGACAAGCTGCGCGTGAATGCTGGAGCTTTGATACGTGCAGCGCTGGCCCGGCAGGATCTCGCGCATGTAATCAAGGCCGGGCGTGAACACCATGTCCTCGATATAGCCGATGAAGGGATGGCGCGCCAAATCGTCCCTGCTGCGGATCGGCGGATGCCGGGCCAGATAGTCGCGATGGCCATAGATGAACAACCGGTAGGATGTGAGCTTCTCGCTGTGATAAGGCCCGTTGCGCGGCATATGCAGCGTAATCGACAGTTCCGCCTCGCGGCGCGAAAGCGACATGATCTGCTGGATCGTCACCACTTCCACGAACAGGCTCGGATAGGATTGCGCCAGAACCGGCAGGCGGTCGGCCAGAAAGAAATTGCCGAAACCCTCAAGCGTCGAAAGACGCACAACGCCCGACAGCGCCGCGAGATTGCCGGTGGCTTCGGTCTGGAACTTCATGGCCTCGCGTTCCATGATTTCCGCAGGCTCGACCAGACGTTCGCCCATCGGCGTCAGCAGATAACCACGCGGGTTGCGCTCGAATAATTTGGTGGCCAGCGCCTGTTCCAGCCGGTCGATACGGCGCAGCACCGTCACGTGGCTGGTGCGCAATTGCCGCGCCGCGGTGGAGAGCTGCCCCGTGCGCGCAACAGCCAGAAAATATTGCAGATCGTCCCATGTAAACTGCCGCACATACTGCTCCCTATAGTCTGCCCGCATTTTCCCTATGGCATCTGTACATTTATGAACAGACGCTGTTCAAAAATTGTTGTTCTTGTACGCATTTGTCAATGCTACCGTTCCAATCGAAAACCCGAATGGAGGAACATATCGGGCGGAAGCACAAAGATGATCGATCTGAGGAGGTCGGTCATCCTGTCTGGAAAAGGCCGCTTCTCTGGAGGATACCGTTCGATTTTGTCGAGGGGTCAAGGGAATTATTGGGAGGAGTATTTTATGAAGCGTCTTGCACTCGCAACGGCAGCACTGCTGGCTGCAACCGCCATCGCGTCGGCTGCGGAAATTTCCGATGGTAAAGTCAAGATCGGCATCTTGAACGACCAGTCGGGCGTCTATGCCGATTTCGGTGGCAAATGGTCTTATGAAGCGGCGAAGATGGCCGCCGAGGATTTCGGCGGCAAGGTGCTGGATGCGCCGATTGAAATCATCACCGCCGACCATCAGAACAAACCGGACGTCGCATCGAACATCGCGCGCCAGTGGTACGACACCGAACAGGTCGATTCCATCATGGAACTGACGACCTCGTCCGTCGGCCTCGCCGTACAGGCCTTGTCCAAGGACAAGAAGAAGATCACCATCAATACAGGTGCCGCCACTTCGGAACTGACCGGCAAGCAGTGCACGCCTTATGGCTTCCATTGGGCCTATGACACCCACGCGCTTGCGGTTGGCACCGGCGGTTCGCTCGTGCAGCAGGGCGGCGATACCTGGTTCTTCCTGACCGCCGATTACGCCTTCGGCTATTCGCTGGAAGAGCAGACCACGAAATTCGTGGAATCGAAGGGCGGCAAGGTGCTCGGTTCCGTCCGCCATCCGCTGTCCAACACGGATTATTCCTCCTTCCTGCTGCAGGCCCAGGCTTCAGGCGCCAAGGTTGTCGGCCTTGCCAATGCGGGTCTCGACACGTCGAACACCATCAAGCAAGCCGCAGAATTCGGCATCGTGGCCGGCGGCCAGCGCCTCGCCGCCCTGCTCTTCACCCTGTCGGAAGTGCACGGTCTCGGCCTCGAAGCCGCACAGGGCCTGACGCTCACCGAAGGCTTCTACTGGGATCGCGACGATGAATCGCGCGCCTTCGGCAAGCGCTTCTTCGACCGCACCGGCCGTATGCCGAATATGATCCAGGCGGGCACCTACTCTGCCGTCACACAATATCTGAAGGCGATCAAGGAAGCAGGCACGGATGAAACCGAAGCCGTCGCCAAGAAGCTGCATGAAATGCCGGTTGAAGACGTCTTTGCCCGTCACGGCAAGGTCGGCGCCAATGGACGCATGATCTATGACATGTATCTGATGGAAGTGAAGAAGCCGGATGAAAGCAAGGCGCCTTGGGATTATTATAAGGTGCTGGCAACCATCCCCGGCGATCAGGCTTACATGAAGCCTTCGGAAAGCGGCTGCCCTTTGGTCACGCAGTAAAGAGGCTTTTTGGATGACAGCTTCGACTGGCAATGTGACGGCTCTGCGTGAAGCAGGGCCGGCGACCTCGACTTCTCTATCGCG